>CAWHMQ010000007.1:0-238388 GCA_963830595.1 uncultured Solirubrobacteraceae bacterium | reverse complement strand
GAGAAGCGGTTGTGGAGACCAGCCCGGATTGAGAACGCCGTACGCACGTGCGGGCGGGACGATCGGCGGGTCAACCATCCTCCCAGGGAGGACGCATGCCCTCCCCCACGCAGCTCGACGCGTGCGGTCGACGCCGATCGCCCGCGACCCTGTCGAGGTTTCATCAAGGCCGCCCGCCGCGTAACAAGGGCCAGCGCTTTCCGGCCGACCCGCCGACGGTCGAGGAGATCATCGCCGTGATGCACGCCGCCGGCGACGACCACGACGCAGTCCGCCTGCGAGGCTTGATCGTCGTGCTCTGGCGAGCCGGGCTGCGCATCAGCGAAGCGCTGGCGCTCAACGAGAGCGACCTGGATCTGCACCGCGGCGCGATCTTGGTTCGCAGCGGCAAAGGCGGCAAGCGCCGCGAAGTCGGGATGGACCGCTGGGCCTGGGAGCAGCTGACCTCATGGCTACAGCTGCGCACCGGGCTCCCGGTCGGGGCCTTGTTCTGTGTGCTGCGCGGCCCGACCGCCGGTCGTCCCTGGGCTCCCGCCGGCGTTCGCTCTCAGCTGCACCACGCGGCCGCGAGAGCGGGAGTGCGACGCCGGTTCGCACCCCATCAACTCCGGCACGCCCATGCGGTTGAGATGTCCCGTGAGGGGGTGCCGCTGCTGGTCATCCAGCGCCAGCTCGGGCACGCCGACCTCGCCATCACCTCGGTGTACCTGCGCGGGATCGACAACACCGAGATCGTCCACGCGGTCCACGAGCGGCCTGCGCCCATGATCCCGGCTACCCACGGGTTGTAAACGTTCTGCCCGTCAGCCTGGTGGGTCGTCCTCGCACGACCCACCAGGACAGGACGAGACGCTCGCTCGCTCAGCTGGCGTTGCGTACGACTCGTCGAGCAGCGCTTCGCCGCCAATGCACTCGCACGCGCCAGCCACCGAGACGAGGAAACCAGTCGCGGCGGCGAGACCGTCTGGATCGTCGAAAACGAGCGGCATGAGCAAGGCGCCGCGTGCCTGGAGTGGACGCTTGCCTTTACACGAGGGAGAGCTCCCAGCCGAGCCGACGCCTGCGCTCCTGTTTGTGAGAGCGACCCTTCTGCTGTCGCTGCGCCGCACCGACGTGCGCGCCCGCGTTGGTGCGTCTGTGACGCGCCGGCAGGCAAGAGACGGGCACGCCGTGGACCTCGCTTGCTTTGGCCGATGGCTGAAACTCTTTGCCGAGCCTCGTTGTCCGTCGCGGAGCCCGAGCGTCTAGATGGCTTCCATCGCCTTGCCGACGCCGGCGCGCATCTCGTCGGCGTTCATCACAGGCGCGAACGTGATTTTCGCGTCAAGGCCCATAAAGAACGGCTCCGCCGCCGGCGGTATCCCGCTTGAATCGGCCATGTCGAAGAAGATCAGACCGGTCCGCATTCCTTCCTCTGAGGTGAAGTAGGCGGCTTCCGCTTTCAGCGCGTCAAGTGCCTTCCCCACGATCTGCGGCAGGCTGCCGTCCTTGATCGCAGCGTTTCCTGCCGCGGTTGGGATCTGGACCTTCATGAGCACCCGCATGTTTAGCCTCCTTCGTCGGTTACACCCATTTCGTACCAAGCCGACGCAACCACCATCAGACGGACCGCGGGGCGACACAGCAAAGCACCCCGCCGGCCTAAAGCAGCCGCAGCCGCTCGCACAGCGATCCTATGCCGACGGCCGACCGCCCGTCAATGACCGCGTGGGCGCATCGACCGCGCGACCGGACGCTCGAGCCACCGACGGGAGCGCCAAGCTGCCGCCACCTCTCTGGGCTCGCCTGGCGCGGAAACCGCGCATCCCGCGGATGATCGCATTCACCTCCCTCTAACCGTCGGCGCGCGATTGGTATGGCGACCAACCGCTCGTCCCGACGCGCCGCGGCGCCGATCTACGGGACTTGCGCTTTGGCCGGGTGACCGGCGGCATCCGGGGGCCTATCAACGGAAGGCATGCGCCGGCGCCGCCGGCCTCTCGTCGTCGACGTCGACGCCTTGATCGCGGTGCCTGACGGCGGTCCAGGCTGCAGTCGGTTTTCGCGCCAAGCACAAGTCGGCGATCGGCAAGCCGGTGTCTGCCGGTGCATATGCAAATGGCGTCTCGGCCGGCGGCGCAAAGAGTGCCGCACCGGCGACAAAGCGGAACTCTTGTGTGGGCTTCGCGATGGATCACCGGCAGTCTCTCGAATCGAGTGGCTTCCTAAGGCTGTCGCTTTGCACCGAAAGCGAGGCACCTCGAACGCGACGTTGGTGCGGCTCCTCTCGATCGAGCACGACAGCCATAGCTTCGACCGGCGAGGAATGCCCTGCGTGGCGGGTGTCGTAGGCATGCCGAGTCCAGGGCCTGCCCTCCTACGAAAGCGGCGCCGGGTTGTGGTCTGATGCTGCTACTCAGTCGAGCTGTAGTGCTCGCGCCAGATCAGCTTGTAGATCGGGATCCGGCGCGGGAGGTCGCGCACGCCCGGGAGGAATGGGATCAGGATGAACGCGAGGCTCAGCACGCCCATCACCGCCATCACGAGAATGTCGGCGTTGGCGGAGGTTGAGAATGGCTTGATCTGATACCAGAACGTGTAGAGCCATAGCCACACTTGGCCGGGGTAGCTACCGGTCTCGTTCATCATTCCCCACTGCTCACCCGTCAGGTGCTGGGCGTCCGCGCGGTCGGTGAGCACGCCGCCGTCGGCCATGAACAAGAGCGGCTTGGTGTAGTCGGTCTGGTAGAACTGCCGGCTGGTCAGCAGCGCCCCGTCAAGGCCACCGGACTGGGCGAAGGTGAGCAGAGAGCCCATCATTGCCGGGAGCGGCCCGTAGCTGCCCGGCTTGACCGAGATTGAGCCACTGGGGGTGGCGGAGGCTTTTCCGAGCGCGGTCTCATACGCGCTCGTCCAGCCCGCCTGGGTCTTGGCGGGTGCGCGCTGGTAGGCGGAGACGGCGTTCTGGAGGGCGGGCTGGCTCGTGAGCGAGCGCAGCGGAGCGAGCACGAAGTCTTGGGCGGTGTTGATCGGGTGGCTGACGCCCAGCCATTTCGCGAGGTGGATGAAAGCGATGTGCTGGCCATCGGAAGCGTGGTTGTAGGGCGGCCCGTAGCTCCCGGTTGTGCTTGACGCGTCGAGTTCCGTGGTCGCGGTGGTGATGAAGTCGACCGGGTCGGTGCGCGACCATTGCTTGATCGTGCTCGGCGGGTCGTCCGGCGAGGAGAACAGGATTGTCAGCAACACCGCCAGGGCGAGGACCACTCCGAGCGCGATCGTTGCCTCTCTGAGAATGTCGTAGGGGCGGTATGCGCCCTTCCACTCCCGGTAGGACTCTTCCTCGCGCTGGCGGCTCTCGCGGCTCACGATGTTGGCTTGATGGAAGCGCCGGTCGTCGGCTCGGCGTGGGATCCAGTCTGGGCGCGAGCTTCGGTGCGGTGGAACGGCGGAACGATCCCGTGTTTACGCACCAGCAGGATGTGCGCGGCAACGAGCCCGACTACGGCGAGCGGTAGCAGGAACACGTGGTAGCTGTACATCTGACCGAAGTTCGTCAGATTGAAGAACGAGCCGATGCCGGCGGCGTTCATCGCGTCCTTGGCCTGCGTCGAGATCCATTGCGAGTCAAAGTTCTGTTGCGATACGTAGCCGGTCAGCGCGCAGGGGACCGCGACCACGAACGTCACGGCGCCGGTGATCCATACGCGGGCGCGGCCGCCCCGCCATGCCGCCATCCAGTATTTGCCCCACAGGTGGATGACCATGAAGAAGAAGAACAGCTCTACGGACCACATGTGGATGCTGTTGAAGAAATGGCCGATACCGGTGAAATGCCACCAGCCGGGCCCCTTGAGGCTCAAGATCGAGCCCGAAGCGATGATCACCACAAGTGAAGTGAGCGACAGCACCCCGAAGATGTAGATCCACGACGCCATATACGACGGCTGATCATCGGGTAGGAGCTTGTCTGGCGGCAACGCTCCGACCGCCCGCTCGCGAGCCGCGCTCGTCCACGTCCGTCTCGTCGTTGAGCTCATGGCGAGCGCTCCTTGGTGTCGCGACCGGGGAACGGTAAGAGGATCGCGGCCGCGAACACCACCAGCATCAGCACGATCACGATCACGTTTGAGACCGACATCAGGAAGAAGTGCCAATGCACGGTGTTCGCGGGATGATCAAGATTAAAGACCGCGCCCATGGCGTCTCCGATCACGTTCTTGATAAAAAACGTGATCCTATAGCCAGGGTCAAGAGCAAACGAGCACACACGTAATCAATGGACCAAGGTGCGCAGAAACGCTCTGCTTTAGCCCCAGGCGCCAAGGCGTGTGCAGCCGAGGCGGCCAGACGGGTCAACGCGACATTGGGGGTCTAGATGGTTAGCAAGTCCGGGGACGGCGCTGAAGCCCTGCGGGTGGTCGTAGTCGGTGGAGGGATAGCCGGCGCGGAGGTGATGCTCGCTCTGCGAGCGCTGGCTGGAGATCGGGTGACTCTGACGCTGATCAGCCCCGCCACCGAGCTTGTTCTGCCGGCCCTTATGGTCGCGGAGCCGTTTGCGTTGGGGGGCGCGCTGCGCTATCCGCTGGACGATCTCCTGGCGCGGGTCGAGGGCGAGCTCGTTGCCGGCTCGCTGAGCGCCGTTGATGAGCCACAGCGAGAGATCCGTCTTCACGACGGAACCGCTTTGTCGTTCGATGCACTGGTTATCGCGACTGGAGCGATGCCTGTGGCCCGGGTGGAGCACGCCACGACCTGGTGGCCCGGCTCGGACTCCGAAGAGCTCTCGGGCCTGCTTCGCGACCTGGAAGAGGGCTACACCAAGCGGGTCGCATTCGTGATCCCGTCCGGACCGGTGTGGCCGCTGCCGCTGTATGAGATCGCGATGATGACCGCCCGGCAGGTCGCCGGGATGGGCATCGATGATGCCGAGCTGACTGTGATCACGCCCGAGGCGGTCCCCTTGGCCGTGTTTGGCGCCCAGGCCTCGACGGCTATGGGAGACGAACTGCAGGCCGCCGGTATCCGCCTCGAGACAGCAACCGTGACCCGCGCGGAACGCGGTCATCGCCTCGAGCTGATCCTTCAGCCGAGCGCGCGCCGGCTCGAGGTCGATCGGGTGGTCGCCCTGCCGGGGATCGAGGGGCCGGCAATCCCCGGCACCACTCAGAACGCTCACGGATTCATCCTGGTCGGCCAGCACGGCCAGATGCGCGAAAGCCAAGCGGTGTGGGCAGCCGGTGACGCGATCGCCTACCCGGTCAAGTTCGGTGGGCTGGCGACGCAACAAGCCGACGGGGTGGCCGCCGACATCGCTGCGCGAGCGGGTGTCAAAACCGCTCCCACCGCGGCGACCCTCAAGCTCCAGGGCGTGCTCATGACCGGAGCCACACCACGCCCGCTGGGCGATGTGGCGGCCAGGCCGACATCGGCCTACCGGCCGCTGTGGCGAACCACCGGCAAAGTCTTTGGCAAACATCTGACCCCGTTCCTTGAAGCACTATCGGAGTCGCCGCGGAGCGAAGGCACCCCTGTGGGAGTCACTGTCGAGCAAACACTTCCGGGACTTGGAAGCGATGAAGCAGACGCTTGGTAGCTTTCGGAGCGGCCTTCGAATCGTTCTCACATAGCCGTCTAGCTCTCCTCCCATCGACGGGCGCGCATCGTGTCGATCACGTGGCTTGGGGCGACGTCGCGGAGGTAGCGGTCGGTGACCGCCAACGTGGAGTGCCCGAGCGCGGCGCGGATGACATCGATTGGCGTGTGCTCGCGAGCGAGCTCGGAGGCGTAGGTGTGCCTGAGACCGTGGGCGTGCACGCGGCGGGTGATGCCGGCCTTGCGCGCCAGGCGGGGTAGCAGCCGACGGACATAGGAGCTGTCGATCGCGGCGCCCTGCAGGGTGCAGAAGACCGGTGCGCGAGCGCCCGAGCGAAGGCCCCGACGGCGATCAAGCCAGTGGGCCAGCAGCGCCCCGGTCTGCTCATCAACCCCGACCGTCCGCGACTTGGCGCCTGGACCGCTGCGCACGTGGATCGTCCCAGCCTGCAGGTCGACGTCACGCAGCTCAAGCGCCAAAGCCTCAGCGAGCCGCAATCCGCAGCGCCACAGCACAGCAATGAGCGCTCGGTTGCGGATACCCGTCGGCGCGTGAAGGCTGCAGGCCCTGAGCAGCGCGAGCGCCTCGGCCTCGGTGAGCACCTCAGGCGGACGACGCCGCGGACTTGAAGATGCCTCGATCCGCGGCGGATCCTCAGCAGCCATACGCGCGCGGAGTCACGTTCCCGCACCTTTCGTGACTATCCAAAATATGCGACACGACTCCCAACACAAACGTGACTCGACGGGGTTGATCTTTGATATTGACATGCTACGAGCGGCCGGGTCCGAGAAGCCAAGAGAGAGGCGCCGTAGGCAACGATCCGTCGCACAGGTCTTCGATCTTCTGGCCCGCGCCGCCGACTCTGATCGTAGTCGTCCTGCTGGTCGCCGGAGGACTGCTGGCATGGGAAAGAGCTTCACCAACTCAAACGTCCACAACCAGCTCGCCAAGCCGCAGATCTACATCCCGCTCAAGGCCGCGTTCGCCCACGCCAAGCCCGGCACCGAGATCCCCCGTCATCTCGAGCAATACGCCGCGCAGCAGATGCTAACCGGCGAGCAGGCCGAGGCCTACGCCGACCATTTCATCGCCGTCCCACCTCTCCAAAATGGCCTACGGCGGTGGATACTCGAAGATCAGCGCCGCTACGATCGCCAACCCGAGCAACCACGCAGCCGAGCACCAAGACTGACACCGCAGGTTTAGCGCCGCCGGCGGCGCGGGCTTCAAGAAGGGCCGTTCGTTCCCATCTCCTCAGCGGTGAGGTCATCACAGCCGCCGGCGATCACTCCAGGCCCACTCTGCATGCCTGCCGAGGTCACCCGGGTGCGCGGAGCCTCACGATTCCTCGCGGTCCCGCTCGACCCCAGGTACTTGAGGACGACCAGGCACGCGTGGCGCCCGTCGCACACTTCTGCATCCACCCACCACCGGTCGTCTCGCTGGCCCGATCGAACCGCGAGCTCGCTTCTGCTCTGGGCCGCCGGCCAACAGAAGCAGCAGCCCCGAAGCCGTGGCTGCTCCGGCGACGATGCAGCAGCGGATGGAAGGCGAGCGCTCGCTCCCTGCGCTGGGAACCTGAAGGGGTGCTGTGTAGCGGTGACCGCTGGGGGTATCACAGCCCAGTGCGGCAGGACGACGAGAAGATCACCACTTGGCGCAGGGCGAAGCGACCGTTGGTCAAGGTGGCCGGCCCGTATGGCAGGCCGGCCCATCCGGCGGTCGTGGTGGTGCCGCTTGGCGCTTGGACAAGCAGCTTGGTGCTGGACATAGGATCGCGAGGGGGAGGACCGCCCGAGGCGTTGGCCACCGGATCCTCCTGGCTTATCGGCGTCGGCCTCACCGGGGCCGTCCCGGCCCTCGTCCTCGGCTTCCTTGACCTGATTCAAGTTCCCGCGGGAACGAGGACGATGCGTCTGGGCCTCGTTCACATGGCGCTCAACGTCACCGCCACGACTCTGTACTTTGGCGGTTTTCTGCTGCGCCGGCATCGCACCGCAGACGACCGCGGGGTTCCGCCGGCCCTCATCGGCTTGTCTGCCACGGCGTTTGCCCTGCTCGCCACGGCAGGCCACCTGGGCGGCAAGCTCGCCTACCGCTACGGGGTGCGCGTCGCCAACGAACGTGATCAGCGCGACGGTTACGGCCAGGCGGGGGCGGTGGTTTGAAGACGCCGTCGGTCAGCGGGGGCGGTGGTTTGAAGACGCCGTCGGTCAGCGAAATCGGCTGGCGGCGCCTGGCCTGGGTCGCGCTCGGCCTGTGGGGGGCGACCGAGGCGACCGGCGCGCACATGGTGCGCAAGTTCATCCGTGGCGGGGGCATGCACGATCAGCATCTCGAAACCACCTATCCCGCGGGACTGGTGGCCAACGCCAGCCTGGGCACGGCAGCAGGTGCTTTGTGGCTGCTGTATCTGCGCGCGCGGGTCCGGACGCTGGCGTGGGCGGCGTTCGGCCAGTTCGCGGCGGCCATCGCCGCCGGCACCGCATTGGCCGTCCCGTGGCACCTGGCTAAGCAGACCGGCCGGCCGTCCCGCCGAGCCGGCGGGCCGGAGGCGCTTCGGTATCACCTCGTCGTCGAGGTCGCTCACGGCGTGCTGGCCTGGGCCACCGCCATCCTGTCGGGCATCGTCGCCTGGTTGCCCGGAAGGTGACGCACGTCGGCTTGGCTCATTGCCGGCTGACCCCGCAGTCGGAGGAGTGGCTCGCCCCCACCTGGGCATGTCCGCCGGCTGAGGAAGCGGCCGGTGCGAGGCGATCACGCCGAGAGCGTCTCCGGTGGCGGCTTATCCTGGCGAGCAGGACGGCGAGCATCGGAGGCACCCGTCTGATGCCGAGCGCGAGTGCGCACACGAAGTGCTTTACAGGCGAGCAGGGCGGGAGGGCGCACATGCGTCTCGGCCAGGTGCACTCGGGATGAGCAGGCGTGTCGCGTGCCCATCCATCACTTCCCCATCCACGCAACTTCGGTCTTCTCGGCGTCGCCGGCAACGCCGGCCGCGGCTTCCGCTCCGGGTTCTCGAAGTACCGAAGCAGCAGCAGCGATCTCGCGGCCGGTCCGGCGATTTTGGGGACGTCTTCAGGCCGGAGCCGAGCCGGCTGTGGTCGCCGGCCGTCTGATCGCTCGGGTCGCCGGGTCACGTTGCGCCGACGACGTCGCCGTGCCCAGCTATAGGATCACGTTTATGGCGCAAAACGTGACTCAGGCTGCAATGGGCGGTCTCTGAGACCGGGACCGAGAGCGAGGGCCTTCGAGCGGGGTCGGTGGCGCCGCTGGGGTATCGGCGCGGCGCCCGACCAACCTGGCGTGGGTCGCTCGGATAATGGCGCTACCCCGTGTCGTACCTGGATGAACGTTCATCCATCCAGCTCCATCACTACGGTCACGGTTGTGGAGATCGGGTAGGCGCCGGCTCACCCCGGCCCCGGTGGGCCGACGCTGGAGGGCCAACGATCCTTTATCTCTCACACACCACCGCCTATGAACAATGTCTCCTACACGACACCTCCTTCAGCGTTCGTGACCCACCAAAGCGTGACCGGAGCCACAGATGGGTCGCTGAGGCCCCGCCGATGGGCAGCTCGTCGATGAGCTGCCCATCGGGAAGCGCTGCAGCCGGGTTTCCGTCAAGCCGGGTTCTTGATTTGGGCTACCTGACGGCCGGGGTGGTTTGGGCCTCGATCGTCCGCCCGTCGGCGCCTTCGCTGATCTGCACCTTGCGGGGCTTCGCTGACTCGGCGACGGGGATGCGCAGGATCAGCACGCCGGTCTCATAGCTGGCCACGAGGCGCTCCGCGTCGAGCGTGTCGCCCAGGAACAGCTGGCGGGTAAACGCGCCATGTGGGCGCTCGGCGGCGATCACCTCATCGCCTTCTTGGCCGTCAAATCTTCGCTCTGCCTTGATTGTCAGCACGTTCTGTTCGACGGTGAGGTCGATCGTGCCCGGGACCATGCCCGGCAAGTCAAACGAAACCACGAACTCATCGCCGCGCCGGTAGGCGTCCATCGGGAACGGTCGCGGCTTCCGCGCTCCCGTCGCGAGCTGCTCGGCCAGTCGGTCAAACTCGCGGAACGGATCGAACTGCATTAGCATCGCAATACACCTCCTGAGGGTTTGGATGCGGGTTGGTCTTGCGGCGGTGGACCGCAAACCTTCGCGACATGCTCTTGGGCGCCATCCGGGCGCCCGGCAAAACTGACTGACACACGACTCGGGCGCGCGGCTTTGCGCTCATCCTGTCGGCTTCGATCGCGCGGCAATAGCCTCCCGGCACGACGACGCTTCGGTCGGTCGGACCTGGCCGCTGTTGTCTAGCTCGATCACAACTCATTTCCTTCGTCTCCTCGCGGCGGTCGGGGACGGGGCGGTCGCCGCAGCGTCGAGGCTGCCGCCCTCGTCGACCCAGCGCTCAGCGTCGAGTTGCGCCTGGGTCGTGGCCGGTGCGTCGCCGGCGACCGGTGTGGGACTTTGGGCCTGGCGCGCGTCCTGGCGGTGTGCGAGCGCACCCCGGGGATCAGCCTCAACGCAGTCCGCGGCCCGTCTCTGGATATCCAGTCGGGCCCGCAGCACCCGCACCCGTGAGGCCGCCGTTTGGCGTCTGGCCAAGTAATCGGCCCTCAACGCATGGTCTGCCCTCTGGGCATCATCGTTCGCCTGTCGCTGCTCAGCAACGCGAGCGTCCCATTCCGCCTTGGTTTGATCAGCGCGCCGTGAAGCTTCCTCACCCCTCTTCTTTGCTTGTCGGACCTCTTCACAAATCCGGGCGTACTCCGGATCGCTTCGTTCCCATCGCGCCTGTTCTTCGGCAAAGGTTTCGTGCTCCCATGCATCGGTGCGGCGCACAGCCCCACCGGCATGGCGGAACTTGTGCCAGCCCTTACCGGCTTGTCGGTCGCTGCTCTGTGGCGGCTTTTGCAGGATCGTCATGACTGACCTCCTACCAAGACCCCCGCAAACGAGGGCGGGTCCTGCTTGTAAACGGCGTTTCTGTCGCCTTGGACGAAACGGCCCGTGAGGTCAGCGAGAGGCCAGGGTTGCCCGCCGGGGGCCTGCGCGAGAGATTCGAGCGGTAGCGGCCGATAACGGCCCTACGCGGACCATACTCCTTTTTGAGGCGCAAACCCCACCAATTTGGCTGTCAGCTGTCGTATCGCCTCGGTTGAGCCTTGCTGGCTGATGGCAATCGCGACGAAATTGGTGTTCGCGCCCCACACTCGCCGTAATAGGAGTACTGTCGGATGTGGTGCTGGCCCTGCGGCCAGAATTCTCAGCCCAAGCTCGAATGCCACCAACGGCGCGATCCGCGCCACGAGGCGGGAGGCGGGGGTTACCGGTTTTGACTGCAGGGCTGGTGTGAGGGTTTCTTCTACAGGCGTTACCCCACCGTCCTGGTGGCTTCGTCCCTATCTGATGAGCGCTCGGGGTTCTAACCCCTCTTCCTCCGCGCGGCTCTCAATCGAGGGACGGCAAGGGCCATGACGCGGACAGAACGCGACCAGGCAGCGAGTCGGCGCGCGATCGCGGACGACTCTTGGTGGCGATCGATGCCCGACGACGCCTGAACACCCCGGCCAGCGGATCGGGCTCAGGACCAAGCATCCGCGCGCGGCCACGCTTCGCGTACCTGACCCAGGTCGCGCGACTACAGAGAAGATCTACCGATGCCGCATTGATCAGAGGAGCGCATGCTGCCGCGAGGAGTTGAGGTTCTAACCGAAGTCTCAGAACGGGACCCCGTGGCCGCTCCGGCTCGCTCGCTACGCCGTGCGACCGCGCGGCGCGCGAGCAATCGCCGCGCGACCGCGCGCAGCCGTCAGGGCGACAGCGAGGCGAGCACCATCGACTTCCTCGCCAAGCATCCGGGGAGCACCGGCGGCGATCTCGCCAAAAAGCCTGAACCTCGATTCCGAGAGCGTCTCAAAGCGCCTGAGCCAGCTCTTGAAGACTGGCGAGATCAAAAAGGCATCCCACGGCTACAGCACACAGGCGCGCCCGGACTCCGCACGCGCCAGCGTTCACTCGTCAGTCACACAGCGCGGCGAGAATCCGGTCGATGAGTCTCCTTGACGCCCAAGAGAGCAGTGCGCGTTGAGGTCTTCGCTGGCGATGCCCCAGACTGGCCCTTTGCCGTCTTGGCAGCCCAGATCGACGGGTTCGGTTGTCTCGCTGGTCATGAATTGTCGCTGGCGACGTTGGGCCCCGATCGGGGCGGGTCGCTCGAGAAGGCCCAGATCCTGGGCAGCTCGAGAGTAACTGCAGCATCAGTTGATGCACGTACGGCGTCAGCAGAATTGCCGTAGCCGCGTGGAAGCCGATTTCGCGCTGGAAGGGTCTCGCTCCGGGGAGACGAATCCAGACCATCGACCGCGAGGATTGTGCATCGATGAAGTCTTGGCGAACCTGGGGAAGGGTCCGTTCGGCTTCATACCTCACGGCAATCGCATACGCGGTCATCGCTCCCTGCAGGCAGCGCGATGGGACGCGATGATGATCGTGCGTCAAGCCAGGCGGGTTCTCGTGTTGCTATCGAAATGGGTTACCTCCTCGGCGCGGCGTGGCTGGGTGGCGAGGGCGCTGCTCTTGAGGCGAACGGGCTGGCTTGGTGAGCTCGTCGGTGTGGCGAGGATTGATGGCGGACTGGTCGCCGCGGACGATCTGAGAGCCGCGCCGGATCATCGCCGTGAACACGATCAGCCACACGACGAACGACACCCATACCCATGTGCGGGCGAAATCGGTGATTCCCGACGCGTGGGCGACGGTGCCGATGATGAAGCTGCAGGCGGCGTACATCCCGACGGGAAAGACCGTCGACCAGCGCCGCACGTCGTAGCGCAGGCGCGGACGTATCGCCTCGGCGAGCAATAGCACGGGCAGCCAGAGCATCGTGAGCACCCACAGGCCAAGTGACAGCGCCTTTGGGATCCCGCCGCCGGTGCCGAGCACCGCGAGCGCCTTCGCGCTGGCGGTGATCTTTCCGGCGGCTAGGGTCGAGATCGCTAGCGCACCGCCGGTGATCCAATGATCGCCTCGCCCGACGCCGAGCTGACGCGGGTCGAAGTGCGCGATCACGAACCCGTAGAAGCAGAGTCCGAGCGCGAACGGCGCGAGCGCAGCGAACAGCAGCCATTGGGCGTGCTCTCGCACGGCGAGCGTGGCGGCGAGGACTGCGAGAGATTCGGTGGAGACCGTGAGCACCAGGGAGGAGCCGACGGTGGGTGTGCTCCAGTTGCGAAGCACGGGCGTTAGGAGAGTGGCCCATAGCCCGAGCGCGATCACCAGCAGTGCGATGCCTGCCCAGTTCCAGCCGAGCAGGGCGAGCCGGGTGCCCAGGACGGCGCTGCCGGCGACCGAAGTCAACGCCGCCGGTGTCTGCACGTCGTCTAGGAAGCGCGCTCGGTCGCGGGTCGCGCGTGCCGGAAGGAGCACGGCGAGCGCTGCCCAGATGACGGCGTCGAGGGTGAGCAGGACGCGGGAGATCGTTTCGTGGCCGTCGAGCGAGAGCCCGATCGAGATGATCCCCGTGCCCATCACCACCGCTCCGGAAGCAGGCGGGATGGCGTCGAGGATGCGATCGACCAAGCCGACAGCCGGGGGCCGGCTGTTCATCAGCGCGCCGCGGAGTAGCGACGCCGGTAGAGGATGTAGGGGCGTCCGATGTACTGGAAGGGGATGCTCCAGGCGTGCACGAGACGGCTGAAGGGAAACGAGGCCCAGAACAGCCAGGCGATGATCGCGTGCAGCTGGTAGACGAGCGGCGCGCCGCTCACCGCTGCGACGTTCGGCTGCAGGTAGAAGAGCGAGCGCCACCACACGCCGATCGAACGGCGGTAGTCGTAGGGGGCGTGGGTGGCGAGGTTGTGGATGAAGGTCATGTAGCAGCCCAGGATGATCAGCACCGTCAGCAGCAGGTAGGTGAGGAAGTCCACGCGCGTGGTGTTGCGCCTGACCCGGTCGCTGGTGATCCGCCGGTAGACCAAGCCGATGAAGCCGATCAGCGTCACGGCGCCGGCGATCCCGCCGGCGACCGCGGCGATCCAGCGGTAGGTGGATTCGGTGATGCCGATCGTCTGGGTCACCGAGCTGGGGATGCACAGGCCGAGGATGTGCCCGCCGACCGCCGCGAGCGCTCCGTAGTGAAACATCGGGCTGGCCCAGCCGAGGATGCGGCGGTCAAGCAGCTGGGTCGAGCGGCTGGTCCAGTCAAACTGGTCGCGGCGGTAGCGCCACCAGTGCCCGACCACGAACACGGCCATGGCGACGTACGGGATGATGATCCAGAGCAGGATCTTGCCGGCGCTCATCGTCTCGCTCCGCTGCTGGGCATGACCTCCGGCGGCGCGAAGGGCTCAAGGCCGACGAGTTCTTGGGGTGGCCCGCTGGCGGCGAGCTTGATCGCCCGCGCGCGGTCGGCAGCGGAGATCTCACCGACGGTCAGGCACACCGCGTCGAGCAGGTGCGAGTACTGGGTCTCGCGCTCGCGAAGGCTGGCGCGAACCAGCTCGAGCGCAGCGCGATGCTCGCGCAGCACGATGTCTCCTTGCCCGGCGGGCGCGGCGGCGGCGAACTCGAGCATCACCGGCAGGTAGTCGGGCAGCTCTCCTGACTCGAGCGGTAGCCCCGCAGCGCGGTAGAGGCGCTTGAGACGCAGCAGCGCCATCCCGCGTTCGCGCTTGTCCCCCTCACCGTAGAACGTCAGGTAGAGCCCGGAACGCTTGTTGAGGTCAAACGTCTCCACGTAATGCTGCTGCAGCGCGAGCGGATCCTCACCGCTCCACCACGCGCAGAAGCGCTCGATCGCCGCGGGCGCGGGACCTGGGGGCAGATCAGTGGCGGCAGCGGTCAGCTCTGGGCGGCCGTCGAGTAGCTCCTCGTCGGGGTACTGCAGCAGCAGCGAGCAGAGCTTGTAGACGGTGGGAGCGTTCGCGCGGTGGCGGTTCCGGAGCGCCATTAGCTCGCTGGCCCGTCCTGCTGGCGCTGGTCGGCGAGCATCTGGATGATGTCGAGCTGCGCCGGTGCGTCGGTGAGCATGAACCCCTCGGTGTCCGCGTTGTCCTCGGGGACGACCATGCCGCAGTTGCCGGGGCCGCCCTCGAAGTCAAGGCCGCAGGTGCCCTGCTGCTCCATCAGCCGATTGCCAAGCTCGGTGTGGGCTTGGGGGATCACGTAGCGGTCCTCGTACTTGGCGATCGCCAGCAGCCGGTACATGTCCTCGACCTCCTGGATAGTCATCCCTCCTGCGGCGGCGATCGTCTCGTCGTGCTCGCCGAGGACCTCGCGCTTTCGCATGTGTCCGCGCATCGCGGCCAAGCGCCGCAGCACGCCGCGGATCACCTCGCCGTCGCCGGCGCTGAGCAGGTTGGCGAGGTAGTCGACGGGGATGCGCATCGCGTCGATCGCGGGGAACACCTGATCGGGGTCGGCTTCGTAGCCGTCGGTCTCAAGCGCGTTGACGATCGGCGACAGCGGCGGCACGTACCACACCATCGGCAGCGTGCGGAACTCCGGATGCAACGGCAACGCCACCCGGTAGCGGTGCGCGAGCGCGTAGACCGGGGAGTGGCGCGCCGCGTCGATCCAATCCTCTGGGATTCCGTCGCGGACCGCCTGCTCGCGCACCGCCGGGTCCTCGGGGTCGAGGAACACGTCGCGTTGAGCGGCGAGGAGGTCATGCTCGTCGGGCACGGAGGCGGCGGCCTCCACGCGATCGGAGTCGTAGAGCACGAGTCCGAGGTAGCGGATCCGCCCGACGCACGTTTCAGAGCAGATCGTCGGCAAGCCCTGCTCGATCCTCGGGTAGCACAGGGTGCACTTCTCGGCCTTGCCGGTCTGGTGGTTGAAGTACACCTTCTTATACGGGCAGCCCGAGACGCAGAAGCGCCAGCCCCGGCACTTGGCCTGATCGACGAGCACGATCCCGTCCTCCTCGCGCTTGTACATCGCGCCCGACGGACAGGAAGCGACGCAGGAGGGGTTCAGGCAGTGCTCGCAGATTCGCGGCAGGTAGAACATGAACGCCTGTTCGTAGGTCGCGGTGACCTGCTCCTCGATGCCCTTGGTGAGCGGGTCTTGATGGATGCGCTCGGGCGCGCCGGCGAGGTTGTCGTCCCAGTTGGGACCCCACTGGATCTCCTGCAGCGCCTTGCCGGTCAGCTGTGAGCGGGCGCGGGCGACCGGGTCGTGCTTTGAGAGCGGCGCGGTGATCAGCTTCTCGTAGTCATAGGTCCACGGCTCGTAGTAGTCATCGATCTGCGGCAAGTCGGGGTTGGAGAAGATCGATAAGAGCTTCTTGACCCGGCCGCCGGCCTTTAGCCGCAGGCGGCCTTTCTTGTCAAGCTCCCAGCCGCCGCGCCAGTGCTCCTGGTCCTCCCAGCGCTTCGGGTAGCCCAGTCCGGGCTTGGTTTCGACGTCGTTGAACCACATGTACTCCGCGCCCGGCCGGTTGGTCCAGACCTGCTTGCAGGTGACCGAGCAGGTGTGGCAGCCGATGCACTTATCGAGGTTCATCACCATCCCGACCTGCGCCCGGATCTTCATTGGAACTTTACCTCCCCTTGCCGCTTGCGGATGACCGTCACCTCGTCGCGTTGGGAGCCGGTGGGTCCGTAGTAGTTAAAGCCGAAGCTGAGCTGCGCGTAGCCGCCGATGAAGTGCGTGGGCTTCATCACGATCCGCGTCAGCGAGTTGTCGGTCCCGCCGCGCTTGCCGTGAAGCTCGGTCACGGGCACGTTGAGATGCCGGTCCTTGGCGTGGTACATCAGGCACGTCCCTTCCGGGATGCGGTGCGAGACGGCGGCCCGGGCGGTCACCACCCCGTTTCGGTTGTAGGCCTCGACCCAGTCGTTGTCGGCGATCTCGAGCGCTGCGGCGTCCTCTTGGCTGATCCACAGCATCCCGCCGCCGCGAAACAGGGTCAGCATGTGCAGGTTGTCCTGATACTCGGAGTGGATCGACCACTTCGAGTGCGGAGTCAGGTACTTGAGGGTCAGCTCTCGCCGGCCTGAGTCATCGTGGGCGCCTTGGTCGCCGAAGATCGCGCGGTGATGCAGAGGCGGCCGGAACACTGGGAGTCCTTCGCCGAGTTCGAGCATCCAGGCGTGGTCGAGGTAGAAGTGTTGGCGGCCAGACAGCGTGTGCCACGGCTTGTCGCGCTCGACGTTGATCGTAAATGGCGCGTAGCGGCGACCGTGGGCCTCGATCCCCGACCACTCCGGGGAGGTGATCACCGTACGTGGTTGAACCTGGGCGTCGGCGAACGTGATCCGGTCGCCCTCCCGCGTGCCGGAGAGATCGGCCAGCGCCACCCCCGTCGCGCGCTCCAATGAACGGAACCCCTCCGTGGCCAGCCGTCCATTGGTGGTGCCGGAAAGCATCAGGATCGCTTCACAAGCCCTCTGCACTGTCTCCAGCGACGGACGGCCGTGGGCGATTCCGCCGCGAATCGTGCCGTTGGCGGCCGCGAGCTCTCGGACCTCCTCGGCGGGGATCCAGTTAGCGCCCTTGACCGCGGTGCCGAGCGTCTCGACCAGCGGACCGAGCGCACGCCACTTCTCGGCCACCCGCGGATAGTCGCGTTCGACAACGATCAACTTGGGCATCGTCTGGCCGGGGATCGGCTCGCACTCTCCCGCCCGCCAGTCGCGCACCTCGCCCAGCGGCTGGGCGATCTCGTCGACGGTGTCGTGCAGGAGCGGTGCGGCGATCAGGTCGTGGCGCACCCCGAGATGATGTTCGGCGAGCTCGGAGAAGCGCTGGGCGATGCGTCCGAACGCGTCCCAGTCAGACTTGGCCTCCCACGGCGGCGGCACCGCCTGGTTGAACGTGTGCACGAATGGGTGCAGGTCGGTCGAGGACAGGTCGTACTTCTCATACCAGGTCGCCGCCGGTAGCACGACGTCTGAGAACAACGCGTTGCTGGTCATCCGGAAATCGATCGTGGTCAGCAGATCGAGCTTGCCCTCGGGCGCCTGATCGCGCCAGACCAGATCCTTCGGACGCAGCTCGGGCGGAGACTCCTCGGCGCGGACCGCGTTCTCGGTGGTGCCGAGCAGGTGCTTGAGGAAGTACTCGTGCCCCTTGCCCGAGGAGCCGAGGATGTTGGCCCGCCACACCGTCATCACCTTGGGGTGATTCTCAGGCGCGTCGGGATCCTCGCAGGCGAATCGCAGCCGGCCGGCGCGCAGCTCCTGCAC
Organism: uncultured Solirubrobacteraceae bacterium; assembly: GCA_963830595.1. Lineage (GTDB taxonomy): Bacteria > Actinomycetota > Thermoleophilia > Solirubrobacterales > Solirubrobacteraceae > Palsa-465. The sequence goes on along the minus strand of CAWHMQ010000007.1, from coordinate 220,621 downwards.
CACGTGCTCGGCGGGGTCGCGTCCGGCGCGCTGCGCCTCATCGACGAGCTCGAGCGGGTTGCGGTCAAAGCTCGGAAACGACGGCAGCCAGCCCAGCCGCCCCCCGAGCGCGTTGACATCGGCGATGTGCTTGCCCTCGAGCAGTCCGCGTCCCAGCGGCGAGGCGAGATCCGCGGGCTGGATGCGCTCATAGCGCCACTGATCGGTCGCGAGATAGAAGAACGGGGTGCCGGACTGCTGGCGCGGCGGGCGCGTCCAATCGGTCGCGAACGCGACCGTCTGCCACCCCGACAGGGGACGGACCTTCTCCTGGCCGACATAGTGCGCCCAGCCGCCGCCGTTGACGCCCTCGCAGCCGCACAGCATCACCAGCGCCAGGAAAGTGCGGTAGGTCTGATCGGAGTGAAACCAATGGTTGGTGCCCGCGCCCATCGCGATCATCGACCGACCCTGGGTGACCTCCGCGGTACGCGCGAACTCGCGCGCCACCCGCGCGGCCAGGTGACGGTCAACCGAGGTGATCTGCTCCTGCCACGCCGGGGTGTGCGGCGCCGGATCGTCATAGCCCGCCGGCCACTCGCCCGGCAGCCCGGGCCGGGCGACACCGTACTGCGCGAGCACCAGATCCAGCACGGTGGTGACCAGCCGCCCGCCGACCCGGATCGCCGGGACCCCGCGGCGCATCACCGCCCCGCCCTCACCCCCCTCGTCAAACCGCGGCAGATCGACCGACACCCGCTCCTGCGTCCGGTCAAGCATCGTCAGCGCCGGCTCGATGCCGTCCAGGCGCAGGTTCCAGCGCCCCGGCTCCCCGTGCCGATGGCCGACCGAGCCTGCCGGCACCGCCGGCTCCCCGGTCACCTCATCCAGCACCACCGGCTTCCACTCCGCGTGTTCGGGCTCCCCGCCCGCCCCTTCGAGATCAGAGGCGCGCAGCAGCCGGTCAGCCACCCATCCATCCTCGCGCTCGCGCAGGGTGACCAGCAGCGGTAGGTCGGTGAACCGTCGCGCGTAGTCGCGAAAGTACGGCACCTGACGGTCGACGTAGAACTCCTTGAGGATCACGTGACCCATTGCCATCGCGAGCGCTCCGTCTGAGCCCGGCTGTGCCGCCAGCCAGTGGTCGGCGAACTTGGTGTGCTCGGCGTAGTCGGGCGAGACGACCACCACCTTCTGACCGCGGTAGCGCGCTTCGGTCATGAAGTGCGCATCCGGCGTACGGGTCGTCGGGAGGTTGGTTCCCCAGATCAGCAGGTAGGCGGCGTTAAACCAGTCTCCGGACTCCGGCACATCGGTCTGATCACCGAACGCTTGCGGCGAGGCCGGCGGCAGATCCGCATACCAGTCATAGAACGACAGGATCGTGCCGCCGATCAACGACAAAAACCGGGTGCCGGCCGCGTAGGAAGCCATCGACATCGCCGGGATCGGGGAGAACCCCACCACCCGGTCTGGGCCGTAGCGCTTGATCGTGTGCACGTGCGCGGCGGCAATCATCTCTACCGCCTCATCCCACGACGCGCGCACGAAGCCGCCCTTACCGCGGTGACGCCGGTACAAGCGGGCCTTCTCCGGATCAGCGACGATCTCCGCCCACGCCTGCACCGGATCTCCGAGCTGGTCGCGCGCTTCGCGGAACATCTGCAGCAGGCTCCCGCGCACGTACGGGTACTTCAGCCGCAGCGGCGAATACTGATACCAGGAGAACGACGCGCCCCGGGGACAGCCCCGCGGCTCGTACTCCGGCATCTCTGACCCCGTCGACGGATAGTCAACGGCCTGAGACTCCCACGTGATGATCCCGTCCTTGACGAACACCTGCCACGAGCACGAGCCCGTGCAATTCACCCCGTGCGTCGAGCGCACCACCTTGTCATGCGCCCACCGACCCCGATACGAGCGCTCCCAATTACGATCCTTGCCCACCAGTTGGCTCCACCCTTCAGCGTTCACCGGCCCGCGTCGCAAAAACCGATGCGCCTCTAGCAACGCGCTCCGCGACCGCGAACCCGCCGAACGACCGGAGGAGGTCGGCGTGCTCTTACTCACAGAGCTGGCCCGGCTTGATCGGGATCAGAGCTCGCCCGCACCTCGCCCGGACGGATGGGCACGACCTCGCAGCACTTCGGGAGCGTGAGGGTCACGCGCTCGCTCTGTGCTCCGCGGCGTGCTGGCGAACCTCCGCTCTCTCCCCGTCCGTCACGGGCCCGGGATGACCCGGCCCGGGCCACGGGGTAAGCAGCAGCAGCAGCCGCGCTGTTGACCGGGCCCGGACCGCGTGGCGTTCAGAAGGCTCGAACTGCACCATCAGCCCGGCCCCGCCGCCGATCGCTTCCCCGGCGGTGGTGGTGATCTCCACCTCGCCGTCTAAGACGGTGACCCACGCCCGTTCATGGACCTGATGGTCACTCAGGCTCTCCCCAGCCGGGATCTCCAACACGATCGCGCGAGCGTCATCGGTGGTGGCGAGAATCTCTGGCGCATGCGGGCGCAGGGCAAGGGCTCTAATGTCCCAGCTGTTCACGGCTGACCCCAGCGACGGGCTGGTGAGCTGCCGGTAGAGCGGCGATCAGGAGTCATGGCCGCAAGTTTTTCATAGATCGCCTCGCAAAAGAAGTCCCGCTTTGCAGCGCGGTGCCGATCCCCGGCCGATCACGACAAGCCGCTCATGCCGGCTCGAACCCCTCGACCTCGATCAGGCATCCAGCCGTGTCGGGATCCTCGGCAACGAACCGGGCCAGCCGCGCCTCAGGCTGCAGCTCGTCCAGCAGGCCCAGGGTCAACCCTCGGTGCAGTGTGCAGACCACCGGCTGGTTCTCGTGCACCGCCTCGCGATACGGGCAGTTACCAAGCCGAAATCCGACCCGTCGGGCCTCGGGCCGCTCGCGTTGGGGTGCAAACCCCAGGGCGGTGAGGGTCCGGCCCATCGTCTCCTCCGCCCGCGATGACGCGCGGTCGTGAAGGAGCTCTCGACCGAGCTCTCGTCCGGCGCGTTCGATCTCGCGCAAGCGCCCAGGACGGGCCGGCGTACTGCGCGCCAGCCACCGAGCGAGCTGCCGATAGGCGTCGGGAGGCTCCCCACCGGGCAATGCATCGGGCGCAACCGACCACATGTCACGCGGGCGCCCCCGCGGCTGGGGCACGCGCTCGCGCGCGATGAGCCCGGCCTCTTCCAAACGCTCGAGATGAACCCTTACACCGCTCGGGTGAAGCATCAGCTCTTCGGCAAGTTCTTCGGTGCCAGCGGGCCGGCCGAGACTCGAGAGGCGCGCAAACAACCGAGCGCGTGTCGGCTGCACGAGAGCATCGCCGGGACCCTCACGGGCTGAGCTAGCCACCGGGAAAGTTTCTCATAGACATCCTCGAGTACCTCGCGACGCGCGCCTCACAACTGCCGGCCAGCGAACGCGTCGTCGGCGTCCGCTGCTCACAGCTCGAGGACCTACTCGGCTGCAGGTGACGAGGGCGGCGTGCCGTGGCCGGCTTGGGGGTGGCCGGGGACGCGGTGGCCGAGCACCTTGCGCCTTTGACGAACGCGGCGTCCGACGCGGCCGCGGCGACGCTCCTTTGCCTGCAGCCGGGCGACGAAGCCCGCCACGCCCGCTTCTTCGCCGGGATAGCCAGTGAGGTTTGCGGATCTGAGCCTGCCGGCAGGGCCGCCCGGCGCTCGTGCGCCTCTTCGGCGAGGAGCTGCCCGCGGCCGTCTCCGCGCTCGCGCGCGTCGAGATCGAGCTCGCGGACGCCGTCGGTCTCTACCACCTCGTCCTCGAGGGCCTGATCCTCGGGATCGGTCAAGACGCGCTACTTGACCTCCTGGCCGACGGCCGCCTGCCCGGCGTCCGTCACGGGATCGCCCAGGTCCAGTGCGCCGAGCGCTGGCAGGTCGGCTTCGGGATCAGCTGCCTCGTCACGCTTCGCGGGACGCCACCCCCACCGAGCGTCTCGTCGAGCTCGCGCTGGACACCTGCCGGTAGGTCGCGACGCTCGAGCGGCTCGAGAAGATCCGCCGGATGCAGCCCGGCGGCAGAGCGAAACGACGCCTTGGCGGGCTGCGGTCTAGTCACGGGCGAGAGCCCGCGCCCGTAGCGCTGGCAGGTCTCGCGAGCTGTGCGGCCACGTAGGCTCTCAAGCCTCGAGCCTCCAGCAGACCGCCACGAGCCCTCGTCATTCGGCGGTTCATTGACGAGTAGCGTTTCAGCGAACCCGTGGCGATTTGCTGCTTTACGCCCGATGGAGGGTGGGGTGGTTCGGTCGGCTCGCGAGGGACAACGCGATGCTCTATGGCTTGAGGACCATCAGCACGAGGATGGCTAGGACAACCAGCAGTGAGATGTAGTTGCCTGCGCGCGAGAGGCGGTCGTCGAGCAGGCCACGCAGCTCGTTGTTCACGGGCGACTGTTCTTTGAGCTGGCGGGTCGCGAGCTGGCGAGCTTGTTTTGGACGCTGTCCGCCGACGGCGCCGAGGATGACCGCGACGATGTATAAAGCGATCGCGGCGTCAACCCAGCCGGCTCCGTAACTGAAGTGGCCGGGCTGGACGAGCCAGAGTCCGAAGATCCCGAGGAGCAGGCCACCAACGGCCACCAGTAGCACGCCCACGCGTGCTAATCCGAGGAGTAGCGCGATATCCGCCGACTGCTGTCGTCGACGTGCGGCGTCAAACGTCGTGCCGGCGAGCACTCACCCAGCGACAAACAGCAGCACTCCCAGTAGGTGGAAAAACAGGGCCAAGGTCATCCATGGATCAGCGCCTCGCCGGATTCGTCGCAACATCGGGGGGCGCCCGGTTCTGAGCACAGCAACGTTGCAGGCGTGGTCAGCGATGAGACGACGTCGACCAAGGGCACACCAGGCCTGCTTGTCTGACTGACGAGATAGTCCATTGCGGCCGGGATGTCGATGCTCTCGGTTTGAGTTCACCCAACGGCGGCATTGACGAGCTCGGCGCTCTGTGACGGCCCCCCGCGGAAGTACTCGAGCCGGCGGATGAGCGCGATGCGTCGTCGGGGCGCATCGGCTGCGGGCTCGCGCTCGAGTAGCCGCTGTTCACCGGGGGTCGGCTGACCCTTCGATCGCGTGACTGGGTGATGAGGGGAACGGTTAGCGTGCCGACGTAGCCCCAGCGCGCACAGTCGTCGACAGACCGCGGCGTCTGAGCGGCCGAGCAGCTGGGCAAGCCGCGCTGGGTTGAGGGCGTGATGCAGCCTCAGTAGCTCGTCTTCGTAGGCGGTCCAGCGGCGGCCCCGCCGGGGGGCGACCGCGGCTGCGGGCGACCTGGTCCCGAGTCGCGCTGCCCGCCGGCGTATCGCCTCTGGGGTGCGGCCGAGTCGCTGCGCCGCATGCTCCAGTGACGCTCCGCGGGCAGCGAGCAGCCTGAGACGCTGGTCGTCTTGGGCACTCCAGCAGCGGGCGTAGGTGACCAGGCCGAGCTTGCCCGCGCGGGCCGCGACGCTCGTGGGGCCGCGATGCGGCAGCTGACGGGCGATCTCAGCGCAGGGCAGGGCACTGGTGTACCCGTCGCGGACCGCTGCGTCTTCCCACTGAGCCCAGCGCCGTCGCGGCGAAGGGTCAAACAGGCCAAGGTGCCGCGCATGCAACCGTAAGGCGTCGGGCGAGCGCCGAAGAAGCCGAGCCAGCTCAGCGAGGTCTCCCTGCTCTCGCAGGCAGAGCCGGATCGCCTCGTCCTCCTGCGGCAGGTAGCGGCGTGCGGCGGGCTGCGGGGTGACGAGCTTGCGGCGCCGGGCGCGGACCTGGTCGGTGGAGCGGCCGAGGCGGAGGGCGAGAGCAGATGCCGGGACGCCAGCGGTGCACGCCGCCCGCAGCAGCGCGTCGTCCTTGCTCGACCAGGGATTTGACCGTCGGCGGGCGGGGATGCCCAGCGTATGACGGCGCGCGGTCACGGCGTCGGCAGACCGGCCCACGCGGACCGCGATCTGGTTGATCGGCAGCTGGTCAGCGTATAGGCCGCGGAGCAGGTGATCATCCTGTGGGCTCCAGCGGGCTGTCATTCGCTCAGCTGACAACGACGGGGCTTGGTGTTCGCTTGAGGCGCTGAGCCATTCACGCCGCTTGGCTGCGGAAATACGCGACGTTGAGCTCGGTGAAGTGACGCCATTCATCGGGTACCTGGTCCTCGGAGAAGATCGCGTCGACCGGGCAGGCCTCCACGCAGGCATCGCAGTCGATGCATTCCGCAGGATCGATGTAGAGCTGCTCGGCCTGCTGGTAGCCCGACTCGTAGGGAGTGGGGTGGATGCAGTCCACTGGACACACCTCTACGCACGAGTTGTCCTTGGTCCCGATACAGGGTTCAGCGATTACGTAAGCCACTCGCAACCTCCGCCGCTCGAGTCTTTTCACAGTCTGATTGGGAAAATACCAGGTGGGTGGAGTTTTCCAACTTGAGCTGTGCAAAACTTTCGCGATGGACCTACCCGCGCGGCCTGACGAAACGCTCGCCCAGCCGATGCGCGCGGGCTGTTCAGCCTGCTAGGTGCCCTACGCAGGCCGGCGGGAACCGAGGAGCTGGCCGATCTTCTGGATCTGCATCCCAACGGGGTGCGGGTGCATCTCGAGCGGCTGCGAAATGCCGGCTTGGTGACCCGCGAGCGAGCCCGACAGGCGCGGGGCCGGCCGCGCCACGTGTGGCTGATCGCCTCCGACGCCCGGCCCGGCGGTCAAGCTCGACCGGCTATGCGCTGCTTGGACGCTGGCTTGCGCGGGTGATCTCGCCGGGCAAAACTGATATGGAGAGACGTTTGTCAACCCGGGGTCGTTGATTTCTCGCGTTTGCGCTGCTTGGGTCGTCGTTGTGGTCGGCTGGGTGGGTGGCGGTCCGGCAGGCTGTGCGCGACGCGCGGTCAGACTGATATACGCGGGTTGGGACCGCAGGACCATGGTTCGTCGTGGGGAGCCGCTGTCTAGGGTCGGGCGTGGCCAGCCCGGGGGCTGGTTGCTCATAGTTTTGTCGCGGATTCCCCGCGCGTTGCCGGGCCGCCACCGACCCAGCCGACGGGATTGGCGATATCGGTGGGGACGACTGTTCATTCGATTTGGGTGATCGCCCAGCAGAAGCCGGCGAGCTCGCGTGCGGCGGCGGCCGCGATGATCGTTCGGCGCTTGGCGCGGGCCTCCAGCCGTGTCCACGTGCGATGCAGCCGTCGCTGCGCGCTCCAGGAGACCGCGATCGCCTCGGGTGGCTGGCTCTGTTGGCGGTCGCTGAGCTTGCGGCCGATGGTCGGGCGGGAGCGATAGTGCCAGGCGGCCTCGACCAGCAGCCGCCGGGCGTGCCCGGACCCGGTCTTGGTGATCGCCCCGAGCCGGCGCTGCTGCCCGGTCGTGTTCTCGCACGGCACCAGCCCGACGTAACTCATCAGCTGCTCGGCTTTGGCGAACCGCTCAAAGTCGCCGATCTCGGCGCACAGCCCGACGGCGGTCAGCGTGTCGACACCGCGTAGGCAGCGCAACCGGCCGACCTGGACTCGCCACGGCGAGTCCGCGATCATCGCAACGATCTCGCGCTCCAGCCGCTCGCGGCGATGTGTGAGCGCATCGATCGCGCCGCTGGCGTCGAGCATCGTCGCCTGCGCCGCCGGCCAGTCCAGCGTGACCTTCTGCAGCCAGTCGCGATGACGGTCGGTCCACGCACGCCCGTCGTCGAACCGGATCCCGTGTCGCAGCAGCAGCTTCGAGAGCCGGTGCCGGCAACGCATCAGGTCAACGCGAACCGCTTCCCGGGCGCGGACCAGGTCGCGCAGCGCCTCCTCTTCATCGCCCGGAACCCTGACCGCGTGCAGCTTGCCCGCGAGCAACAGCCTGACCAGATGCTCAGCATCGCGGCGGTCCGTCTTGACCCGATCCCCGCTCGCGCGCGGGATCTTCGAAGGCGCCGCGACCACACACTCCACGCGACGCTTTGAGAGCTCGCGCGCCAGTCCGTAGCCGGTCGGGCCGGCCTCATATGCGACCCGCACCGGCCGCGGCAGCCCCGCGCAGAACGCGGCCGTCGTCGTGTTCTCAGCGCTCATCGCGAACGTCTGCAGCTGTCCCGTCTCAGCATCCAGCACCGCCGCAACGATCTTCGTCGCGTGCACATCCAGACCGACGAGACTTCTAGCCTTCGCCATGGCTGGCTCCTCCCTATTCGGTTGTGGACCGGCCGCGTGGTTGCACCCACGCGGCCTGAACATCCCACCCACGACCGGCGTGGGGGGACCGGCCACTTCTACATCCAGGGCCGGACGGACCTCAATCCATATTGTCTAGCCTGCGTGCCGTGGAGCGAGCCGGCCGGGAAATCGCACGCGAGCTGGTACCTGAGGGCGATTCTGCGGCCGAGGAGAAGATGCACGCGGCGCTCGCGTCTCTGGGCTTTCAGCTCGACGGGACGCCGATCCAACCGGCGGGCTGACCTACCGCCTCAACAACTGCCCATATCGCGATGCGGCGAAGGAAAATCCCGAGGTCATCTGTGTACTGCATTGAGGGATGACCCGCGGCCTGCTCGACACGCGCGCACCCGACACCACGCTGGCGGGCTTTGTCCGGCGCGATCCCTACCGGGGGGATGCCTGATCGAGCTTCGCGGCGGACTGGCGATCGAAGGCCGCCAGCGGCTGCGGGAAACGGTGTAGATGAAGCGCGTTCCTGCTCTGGTCTCGCTCTCGCGCGACCACCACCAGGCGCTGTTCGTCGCCCAGAAGCTGGGGCACGCGAGCGCGAATACTGCGGACGAGGCGTGCGACGCGCGGCTTGCCTACTGGGAGGGGCACGGACGAGCGCACTTTCGCTTAGAGGAAGAGCTGCTGCTTCCCGCCTACGCGCCGCACGCTCATCCGCACGACGCGCTCGTCGCCCGGGTGCTGGGCGACCACGACGCGATCCGCCAGCGGATCGCGGTCATGGATTGCGAGTGCACCCCGATCCTGGAGGCGTTGCACGAGCTGGGAGGCCTGATGGCAGCTCATGTCCGGCTGGAGGAGCGAGAGCTCTTCCCCGTCATCGAGAACGCGCTCTCACCAGACCAACTCGCTGCTCTGGGTGCTGCCCTAGACCGAGCAGACAACGACCGGTGACGGGCTTCGCAAACCCAACCACAGTCGTGGAACGCCAACGCTTGGTACCGTCCGGTGGTGTCGCGAACCACGATCGTCGACACTGCCGGCTTAGCCGTAGCAGACGTCATCCACAAGAGGTTCACAGCGCTACCCCACAGCGCTACGATCGGAGACGTGCGCGAGTGGCTGGCGGCGAGCTCGCACCGCCGGGTAGCCTTCCTCGCCGAGGACGGACATTACGTTGGCTCGCTCACCCCAGCTGATCTGGCCGACAATCTTGACGCAGGCCGCAGGGCGTCTGAGGTCGCGCGGCGCGGCCCCACGATCGCGCCGGACGCGCGCGCCAGCGCCGCCCACCAACTGGCGGCATCGAGCGATGCGCGGCGTGTGCCCGTCGTTGACCGTGATGGCAAGCTGGTCGGGGTTGTGGGCATCACCGACGACCTAGCAGCTTTCTGCGGCACCGCGTAGCACACCGCGCGAACCAACGGGCCCAGGTCCCGGCAACCGAGGCACGGACGAGAGACAACCGTCCGTGCGCAGAGGTACGCATGCTCCTGCTTCGCGCGCTGAAACTCGCACTGATGTACTCCCTGCCGGATCTGAGGGAGATCCGGCACCTCGTACGGTGCGGGCACACTTCCGCAATCACGCAACGGGGGGAGCCTCGGGCGCGCCCGGAATGCCACGACTTGCCTAGTCAAGAGCCGGCATTGTCCGAGCGGCCGACCTTCGCTTGGCTTGTGCGTTCGCGTGGAAGCGCGCGTCGGCGGCGGACGTGCTCTGCGGTCGAGCCGGTGACGCATACCGGACGCGTGCTCTCCCAGAAAGCAGGCGTCTGGATTGTCGAGCTCCCATCGATTGCGCGCTTGCGGATCCGCCCAGTAGCAGGCGCCGGCGCGGCCGGGGTCGTGTGAGTCCTTGGCCACGCGAGCGATTGTCCGCGCTCAGACCAGCGCCACGGGGTCAATTCTCAACCTGCTTGACAGTCGCGCAGTTGCCGGCGCTCCCCGTGCGCGGAAACCGAGCATGCGTCCACCCAGGTGCTAGCAGATCCCGGGCAACGATCCGGTCGGAAGTCTGCGGTTGCGCGGTCCTGGCATACCATCTCGTCGCCCGACCGGGCGTGTGCGCGCTGCTACCGCTCCGGCTCGCGCCAGGCTCGGGCTCGGGAGGGGGAAGCCACGTGCCCGCCACATTTTGCTGGCCGGCGGGCCCCGTAGTTTCCTGACGGAGCTGCGCGGGACCCGGCGCCGGCAACCCGATCGGTTGGTCGCGAGTCCAGTCTCGGGGACGCGAGAATGTTCGGCATGGCTGTTGAGCTGAGGCGAATCACCATCTCCGAGCCGGGTTTGGCGGGCTCATATGAGGTTGTCGAACGTCGCGCCGACGGTTCGCTACTGCTTCGGCCAGAGCGCAGCGCCTTTCCGCCCGTGATAGACGAAACCGAAGGAGTCGTCTTTCGCGACAACGAGTTCATCGCGCATCTCGAGCGCGTCGCGGCCGCCCCCAGCACGACCTTCCCGGCTCCGAATAGAGCGTGCCGACGTTTGAGCGGCTGGCGCGGTTTGACCGCGAGTTTCGCCGCTTGCCGCGTGAACTGCAGCACGCCTTTTTGACGATGCTCCCGACCTTCATAGCGGCGTTGCGGACCGATCCGCCGGCATTTCCGCCAGGGCTTGCGCGTCAAACGAGTGCAGGGCACGAGCGAGGTCTGGGAGATCATGTTCGCGCCAGACGGACGGGCGACGTTCACCTACGGTGGCGAAATGATCCCGGAGAGCCGCACGTGATCTGGCGCCGGATCGGCAAGCACGACGTCCTTGAAGACCCCTGAGCCGAGCGTTCCCGGGTCGTGTCGCTCCGACCACCGCTCGTCGCATCGGCGAAGAGGGCTCACGAGATCATCAGCGTCTTTGCCGACGCGAGCTTCGCTTCGGGTTTGTCGCCTTTGGGGGAGCGAGCACCTCAGTCCTGGATTTTGACGATAAGCAGGCAATGACACGTTGTGTGGCTGTCGGACGCTCGCTAACTTTCCTGGAGCGAGCGTCTCGCCTCCTCGCGGTTCCTCTGCGTCTTTGATCGCCAGTGTCTGTCACCGGGTGATGCGGAGGCCGCGGTCGCTCGCGTGGAACGGCGGCCCGGGTGCTCCGGGACGAGAAACCACGGGCACAGCGCTCGGGGAACGCAGCCGAAGCTGACCGACGTGCGGTTCGGGCTCACGCGAGGTTGAGAAGCGATGACGCAGCGCCTGGACGAGAGCTTGGTGGTCGTGCTCGACGGCGAGGGGTTCTGTCTGCGAGCGGGCCATCGCGCGGTGCAACGCGGCCATGGCCTCGGCGGGGACTCGGACAGGGGGTCCGGGACCGTACTGGTGGCGATCCTGGTCCGGAGCGGAGGCCTGGCTGATCACGTGCAGACGGGTGCTCTTGCGGGCACGGGACAGCGCTGTGTAAGCCCATTCGCGGGTGAACTCGTCTGGGCGGCCGATGACGGCCGCCCAATCGACGGTGGCGCCTTGGGCGCCGTGGCCGGTGAGCGCGTAGGCGTGCTCGACGTGGCGGTGCACGTAAGCGAGGTCAAGCTCGCGGCGGTGGCCGCGGTCGGTTTTGATGATCATCCGGTGCGCGCGGTCGTCGATCGCCAGGACGGTGCCCAGGGTGCCGTTGTCCACGTCGGCGCGGCGGTCGTTGCGCCGGGCGATGATGCGGTCGCCGAGAGCGAACTCTCGCCCACCAACGGCGATGCCTCGAGTGGGGAGGCTGCCGTCGTGTTTAAGCTGCTGCCGAGCGGTGTGGTTGAGCTGTCCGCGGGTCTGGTTGTCGCGGGCGATCATCACCGCGCCCGCGGCTCCGTGCTCGCGTTGGGCGTCATGCCATTGCGTCACAACAGCGTTCAGAGCGTCGGCTTCGGTCTCGTGGATGGTGAGGTCGGGCTGCTTGTGCTCCAGGTAGGCGCCAGGGTGGCCATCATGGAGGGCGTGCAGCGCGCGGCGCTCAGCGGGGTCGTGTTGGCGCACTACCTGGCGCAGCGTCGGACTGGGCTGCTGGCGTGAGAGCGCGGCCAGCCAGCCGCCGGCCTGGACTGAAGGCAGCTGCCCGGGGTCGCCGACCGCGATCACCTTGACCTGGCCCTGCTCGGCGTGCGCCAGCAGCCGGGCCGTGAGCCTCGTGGGCGCCATGCCGGCCTCGTCGACCAAGAGCACCGTGTGCGGCGCGAACCCGCCAGAGCGGTCAAGCTCGCCCGCCAGCGCATGCATGGTGCCAGCGGGAATGTTTGCGCTGTCGCGCAGCTCGCGGGCCGCCCGGCCGGTGGGCGCGGTCCCGATGGCCCGCCAGCCCGCCTGCTCATACACGGCGGCGACCGCGCCGAGCAGGGTTGTCTTGCCGGCGCCGGCCAGCGCCTGGACCGCCTCCATCTCCGCGTCCGCTCGCGGTGAGCGCCCGGACCGCGTCGGCCTGCTCGGTGGTCAGCGCCGTCGCATAGCCGGCGAGCACCGCCTCGACCAGGGCTTGGTCGACGATCCCGGTCGCGTCGGCGGTCCGGCGCGCGGCGCTGGTGATGATCTGCTGCTCGCAGGCCAGCAGACCGACCGTCGTGTACCTCTGCACGCCACGCTCGGGCGCACCCACAGCGAGCACCGAAGAGTCGGCGAGATAGCCGGTGGTCGTCTGTTCAAGCTGTCGCACACTCGCCCCCTGCGCATAGGCGCCGGCGATCTCGGCCAGAACGTGCCGGCGCACGAACGTGTTGTGGTTCACGGTCAACCCCTCCGGCCCCGACAACCTCACCGCCAGCTCCCCCAGATCCTCAGGCTCTACCTCGGCGACCGGACGGCCTTGCAACCCGGTGAGGTCGGACTGCCCGAAGCCGTGCTCTGCGGCGCGCGCCCGCGCCTGCTCACGCCAACCCGAGCCCTCTACCCCATACCGCTTGGCGCGCCGGGTGGCCAGAGCGATCCCCTGCATCCGCTCCCGCGACAATGCCTCCGCCACCCCGGTCAGCTCCAGGGCACGCTGCTCGATCTCCGCACGCCGCGTCGAGAAATGCTCGAGCACCGCGTCGGGCACCCCATCGAGCTCAAACAACCCCCGGCCCACCGCCCGCCAGGCCACCCACGGCAGCGCCTCGCGCGCCTCAGCGCGCAGCACCGCCCGATACACCGCGCCCGCCGCCGACTTGTGCTCATACACCGCATGAGCATCCAGCGCCGTGTACCGCCCCTCCGCGCGCGTCAAGTTCGCCACCAGAACGTGGGTGTGCAGCTGAGGATCCCCCGCCCGCGACATCCGATGCCGATACCCAGCCGCCACAAATCCCTCCCCGCGCACCGACTCAACGCCTCCGTGCCCGCGGCGGGTAAAGCACGCCTCCCGCTCCAGATACCCCACCGCCTCGGCAACCGCGCGCTCATGCGCCGCCAAAAGCGCGCCGCCGACCTGATCGTCAGCGATCGCGAACAGCACCGACACGCTCTTGGGCGCCGAGAACGTCAGATCCAGCGCCGCCACGGTCGAACAGCCCGCCACCGGCCGCAACACGCTGTCGTCGACCGGGCTGCGGCCCTGCATCAGCGCCAAGAACCCGTCGTGCTCGACCCGCCCACCAACCCCGAGTCCCAGCGCCTCGGCGCCCGCCCCACACCACACCCCGGCGACCTCACCGCGGCCCGCGTAATAATCCTCGATCCCGCCCGCCACCTGCTGCTCGTAGTACTGAAGCTGAGCCCGGCCAGCGCCCAGCTTGCCGATCGTCAACACCAGACGCCTCGACGCCGGCGTATCGGTGCCTCAGACTCGCGACCGACCCACCCGCCGAGTCGTGCCCACCGCAACTGACCGCAACTAACCGCGACGCGCGGCTTGAACAATATTCGGTGCGAATGTTTGCACTCTTGTTTGCACCGGACCCGCCAATCCGCCCTAATCGCCCATAGACACGAGGTTTCGCGTCTCTGGACGTCCGGAATCATAATCCGCGTGTCGGGGGTTCGAGTCCCTCCTCCGGCATGAGCGGCGGATCAGTCATAGGCGCGTGACCCCGGGTCTGAGGGACGGGGGACGGAGCGCCAAGTTGGCTCGTGCTTTCGGTTGGAGAAAGCGTCCGGTGCGGCCGGATCGCTGCCTGACTCGCGTGAGTCCCGCCCTTATGATCGCGGTTGTGGATCGGGTCGAGCTTGGCGCCGTGGTCGACGCGTGTGGGTCAGTGATTCGTGACCGGTTCCATGACGACGATCATCACGGTGCGGCGGCCATGCTGCTCGACGATGGCGCGATCCTGACCGGCACCGCCCGCTCGAACCCGGCCGGTGTGCTCGGCTATGTTGCGCAGCGGTGCGAGCTCGTCGGCGAGTCATGCAGGCGACAGCTGTGGCCGCGGCGCTTAGCGGGGCGCCTTCGGCGCTAGACGCGTTTCGTCGTCGGCGAGGGTTTCGGCCGGTGGTGGCTTACGTGCGGGACGCAACATGCGCTGTTGGCACGCTAGTCCCGCCGGGGCGGCCTGGATTGATCCGCGGTGCACTCGTCCACGTCGGTATCTCGCTCCTGTGCGGCGAGGGACTGGCGCGAACGCTGCCTGAGCGCCACTCGGTGATCTGGGGCGCCGGTGCCGGACTCGCGGTCGGCGGGATCAATGTCGGGCTGATTGGACGGCGGTTCCCGGCGATTGCGGCGCTACCGCTCGTTCCCCAACTCGCCGACAACGTCGCGTTCGGGGCAGTGTTCGCGTTTGTGGTCGATCGATAACCCGAACCACCCGCACCTCAGTCGGGCGCGATCAAACCCGGACGGGCGACGTGATCGATCGTGGCGCTTGGCTCGACAGCGCCGCCGCCTCCGGCCACGCTTTCGGCGACCCGGGCGAGGCCCAGTCCACTCCAGTCTACGGACCAGCCGCTGCTCTTCCGGGCCGCCGGGCGGCGGGGTGTGGGGTGGGATGGTCAGCTTGTTCGAGGACTTGCCAGAGCGTCAGCATGGTCGGGGCTAGGTGGGCGAGTTCCTCGAGGTGAGTCTCGGCCAAGTCGTCGAGCTTGTCGATCCCTGACGGGGTGAGGGTCACGCGCACGGTGCTGTGGTTCGCCGGGTCGGGGCCACGCTGGACTAGGCCTGCAGCCTCCGCCCGGTCGATCAGACCGACTGCGCTGTGGTGGCGCACAGCCAGGTAATCGGCCACGGCGCCGATTGTGGGCCCGGCCGGATCGGGGTGTCCTTTGATCGCGAGCAGTAGCTGGTGCTGAGTGCCCGTCAGTCCGGCGGCCTCGGCCTGGCGCTCGCTCCAGCGCAAGAAACGCCGCAGGCCGGTCCGCAGCTCCAGCAGGTGCTCGAAGTCCGACTGCTTGAGATTCATGTCGTGATACGATATCGTATTACGATAGCTGGAGCGACATCGAATGGAGGACGGGAGAATGCAGACCTTCGATCCCACCGCTGGACAAACGGCGCGACAGATCCGCGAGCACCCGAGCGACCCACCTCGGATCATGGATCCCACCGATCCTCGATACCGCGAGTTTGAACCAGGGCGCAACCATCCCGGTGGCAACACCTCGCAGATCGCGGATCCCCCCCGACCTGCGGACCACACCACCGTCCGGTCCTGATTGCAACGCGAGCAAACCATCGAGCGCCGGGGTCACGTGAATCCCCTCCCCGCGGATCCGTCAGAGTCCGATCCGGTGATAAGGAGCAACGATGAAGTGCTACATGGACGCCCAATCCGGTACTGAGAAGGACGCAGTGGCCGTGTGCCACGCCTGCGGGATGGGCTTGTGTATCGACCACACAGTCGAGCGCAGACCACCACATCCGGGCGGGCGCATGCCCGTGGAAGCTGGTGGACACGTCCGGATCCTCTGCCCCCGGTGTGCCACCGCCCCTGCAGCCGCCGCATAAGGCTGCCGTGCCGGCCTCGGATTCAGAGCAGCTGCGCGACCAGGCGCTGAAGGCGCAACCGGAGCCATACTGTGGCGTGGCTCGGATAACGTACCGAAACGTGCGCCGGGTGACGTGATTGCCCGGCCGAGCCACGCTTTGGCGAAGTAGCTCGGAACGCCGGCGTCAACTGCACGAGGAGAGAGCATGACTTTCACCGCCACAGCCGATCTGACGTTGCCGACAACGGTCATCGGCTCCTGGCCACGCCCGTCGTGGTTTACGGAGAGCATGTGGGGCCGGCCCTTGGATACCGCCATGATGGATTCGAAATTTCGTGAGCAGTTCCAGGACGCATTAGCGGTCGTCATCTCAGAACAGCAGCGAGCCGGCCTGGATATCGTCACCAACGGCGACTACTTCCTGGACGCGGACTTCGCCGGGCGCTCCTGGCATCACTACCCGCTGCAGCGCTGGCTTGGCCTCGAGCACGACGAGCTTCAGCCCGCCGACACCCGCTCGCCGCTGCTGGGGGCCGAACAAGGGACACTTCTGCAGGAGATCTACACGTCCTGGCGATGGCCGATCGTGACGGGCAAGATCGCCGCCAATCCGCGCAATCCGCTCGAGTACGCCAAGATCTGGCGGATGGCGCAGGCTCGAGCCGTGAAGCCGGTGAAGTTCGGCACGGTCTCGGCGCAGGTGATGGCGCTCTTCCTCGATTCGCACACGTCTGAGTACCCCAAAGAGGACGGCGCCCGGCAGATGATCTGGGACATGGCCACCGCGATCAATGTCGAGCTTCGTGAGCTGGCCGGCTCCGGATGCAAGGTGATCCAGGTCGAAGAGCCCACCATCCACTTCACGTCGGCCTACACACCTGAGGACCGCGACACCCTGGAGTTCCTGGTGGAGGCGCTCAATCATGAGATCTCGGGACTGGAGGACTGCGAAATCTGGATTCACACCTGCTGGGGCAACCCGATGATGCAGCGAGTCTTTGACAAGACCTCCTATCGCGACGCGATCGAGCTCTATCTCGATCGCGTCAACTGTGATGTTTGGACGGTTGAGATGAAGGATCGCGGTGGCACCGACCTCGAGCTTTTTGCCAACTGGCGTGAAACGCTCGCCAAGAAGATCGCCATTGGGGCTGTCAGTCACCGCCAGCTCCAGGTCGAGCGTCCCGCCGAAGTCGCCGAACAGATCCGCACCGCATCCAAGTACATCGATCTCGACAAGCTCGTCGTCTCCTCAGACTGTGGCTTTGGACGCGAGGGGCTCGGGCGCGGGCACGCCTTCTTCAAGGCCGCCGCTCTGGCCATCGGAGCCAACCTCGTGCGCAGGGAGAACGGCCTACCGGAGACCTACGTTCCGGCCGGTGACCAGCTGCTCGCGATGGATCAGGCACCTGCGACATACATGCGGTAGGACTCTGAAAACCACACGCATAAGGCCCATGTCACCCCTTGATCACGTACCGGGTCGACAGAAGCTCGGATCGCGGGCTGAGCAACGAGCTCACGACACTCCAGCCTTCACGAGCTGCGCTGGACGCCGGGAGCGCGATCAGGACGCCAGGCTGCGCGCCCGAACGCGGCCCGGCCACCGCCCGGCTTGCGGTGCTCGAACGCGGAAAGCTCCCACCCGCGAGTGAGATTTTCCGCTTCCTGGCCTCCCAGCGGGCGCCCGGAAGACAATTCCGGCCGGGCCCGCACACCTTCTGCACCACAGCCGTGCTCTTGGCCGCCCCACGCTCAGTTTTGCGCTGGTCGGCGGCAACTCGGCTCCACCTCTATGCCTGACGAAAACCTCGTACCGCCAGCGGCACGAACACCAGCAACAGCCCGGCCAGCCAGGCGAGGGTCTCGAGCGTCGGGACGAGCGCGGGCCCGTGCCCGATGGTCAGGGCGCGGGCCGCGTTGACGACCAGCGTGACCGGGTTGACGTCGGCGAAGGTGTGCACGACTCCGGGCATGTGCGAGGTGGGAACGAACGCCGAGGAGGCGAACACGAGCGGGAAGACCCAGATGAATCCGACCGACTGGGCGGTCTCGGGGTTCTTGACCGACACACCGACAAAGGCGCTGATCCACGAGAACACGTATGCGAAGGCCAGGACGAGCCCGAACGCGAGCACGACCTCGTAGACGGGCTGGCTGGGTCTGAAGCCGACCGCGACACCGATCAGCAGCATCACGATCAGGCTGACGACGTTGGTAGCCAGGTCCGCCGCGGTGCGGCCGATCAGCACCGCCGAGCGAGCGATCGGGAGCGACCGGAAGCGGTCCACGACTCCGGCTGCCATGTCCTCGGTGAGCCCCAAGCCGGTGGTCAGCGAGCCGAAGATCGCGGTCATGACGATGATCCCGGGCATCAGATAGTCGACATAGCTCACCTGACCGGTGTTGATCGCCCCACCGAACACGTAGCGGAACAGGAGCACGAAGATCACCGGCTGGACGAACAGGTAGACGACGTACATCGGTCTGCGCAGAATCTTGCGCAGTTGGCGGACCGCCATCACGCGGCTGTCGGCGAGCGTCTCGCCCAGCGTGAGACGACCGCGGTCCGGGATCGGGATGGTGGCCGTCGTCATGCTGCCTCCTGTGCGCTCGCCTGCTCGGTGGTTTGGGTTTCGGCGGGATGTCCGGTCAGGGTGAGAAATACGTCATCGAGGCTCGGCTGATGAAGCTCGATCGCGGCGACTGCCAGCTGCCGAGCATCCAGCCGGCGCAGCGCCTCGGCCGAGGCGGCAGGATCAGCCACGACGAGGCGGATCTCGTCGTTCGCGCGCTCGCGCTCGGAGTCCGTGCCCGACGGCTGTGCGGCGCCGAGATCGGCCAGCGCGGCCGACGCGTCGCGCAGGGTGCTGGGATCGGCGACGCGGACGCTCAGGACGTTGCCTCCGATCGTCGCCTTGAGCTGGGCGGCGGTTCCCTGGGCGGCGATCCGCCCCTGGTCGACCACCGCGATCTGGTCCGCCAGGCGATCGGCCTCCTCGAGGTATTGGCTGGTGAGCAGGACGGTGGTGCCCTCCCAGCGCAGCTCGTCGACGATCTGCCACAGCTCCTGGCGCGAGCGGGGATCAAGGCCGGTGGTGGGCTCGTCGAGCAGCACCACCGCCGGGCGGCCGATCAAACCCGCGGCGAGATCGAGCCGCCGGCGCATGCCACCGGAGTAAGTGGCCACCCGACGGTTGGCCGCGCCGACGAGGCCGAACCGCTCCAGCAGCTCGCCGGCGCGGGTTCGCGCCTCGGCGCCCGGCTGGCGGCAGAGCCGTCCGATCATCTCCAGGTTCTCGGCTCCGGTGAGCTCCTCGTCGACGGCCGCGAATTGACCGGCCAGCCCGATCCGCCGGCGCACCGCCAGCGGCTGGGAGACAACATCGTGTCCCAGCACCGCTGCTCGGCCGGCCGTTGGCGCAAGCAGCGTCGCCAGGACGCGCACGAGCGTGGTCTTGCCCGCTCCGTTGGGCCCGAGCAATCCGAATACGGTGCCCGGCTCGATCCCGAGGTCCAGGCGATCGAGGGCAACCACTTCGCCGAACCGCTTGCTGAGCCCATGCGCCTCGATCGCCAACGCGACGCTCATCGCTGTGCTCCTTTCTGACTTGACGCCGCGCGGGCGGCCGGGGTGATCGTCATGGTCGCGTCGGCTCGGAGTCGACGCGCGCAAGCCCATAGCTGCGACGGATGGTGATGTCGCCGTAGCCGGTCCGGGCACGCACCTCGACGGTGTCGTCGCCTGGCCCGGGGGGCGCGGCGACGTCAAGCGCGTTGTGGAGGTGGCCGTAGCTCGTGACCACATCGAGCCAGGCGGCGGTCCCGTCAGGAACGCCGATCTCAATGGCGCCGAGGCCGGTCTCGGCCACGACCGATCCTCGCCTCGCGGCGCCGATGCGGATGTCGCCGTTGGCGGTCTTGGCCGTCACCGAGGCGTGGGCGGCGTCGATCACGATGTCGCCGTTGGCCGCCTTGACGCTCAGCCCGCCGGTGATCTCGCCGACGTGACTGTCGCCGTTGGAGCTCTTGATCACCGCCGGACCATCGATCTCGCCGACGCGTACATCGCCAGAAGCCGTGATCAGCTCGGCCTCGCCCACCGCCTGCTCCAGGCTGATGTCCCCGGCGGCGGTCGTCAGCCGCACCGCTCCAGCTTGCTCGAGCTGGATCTCGCCGAGTGTCTTTATCCGGCATTCGCCGAGCGCCCCGGTGCAATGAAATGCCCCGAGGGACGTTGCCCCGGTCACCCGTGAGCCCGCCGGCAGCTCGACCCTCACATCCACCGATCCGCCGTAGCCGAACGGGCTCCAGGACCTCCAGCGCCCCGTGGCCTTGACCAACAGCCGGCCGGTCGAGTACTCCACGCGCGTCTGCTCGGCGGCATTCACGTCAGCTCGCCTGGTGCCGTCGCTCGGCTGCACCTCGACGACCGTGTCGGTCCGGTCGCCGGCCACGATCCGAGCATCTCCGGCGACGAGCTCGATTACCGCGGAAATGGGCTCAGGCGTGTGGAACCCAGGCATGGCTATCGCCCCCACCCCGTGTAGCGCTGACCGCCCTTGGGGATGCCGTGCTCGGCTCGGCCACCGGTCTCGCCGCGCTCGGCAGCAGCGGCCGCGGCTCGCACCAGCCAGCCGTTGATCGACAGACCCTCCCGGTCTGCGGCCTGCTCGACCCGGCTCTTGAGCTGATCGGGAAGGCGCAGATTGACCCGAGAGACTCCCCCTTCGCCCGTCCCGGCAGGCGAGCGAAGCGACCCACCGGCAGCCCAGGCCTCACCGGCGCCCAGGCCGTCACGGACCCCGCCCCCGGCCGCCTCGTCTGGATCGGCGGCCGGAGCCATGACCACGAACTCGGGGTCTCCTCCGCGTAGGCGCAGCTCCACCGATCCGGGCGCGAGCTCTCGGGTGATCTCCGCCGCCGCGGCCTCGAGCACGTCCAGGAGCGTCAGCCGGACCGCCGAGTCAAGTGGCGCGGTGAGCCGCTGCGCGAGCGCACGGGCCTCCTCGCCGCCGGCCTCGGCAGCGACCGCCAGCTGCTCGCGGAGACGATTTACATGCGGTTCCAACTCCATGGCACCATTTTGGCATCAGCTTGACGCCATGTCAAGGAGACAAGGGCGCCAGTGCGGCGCCAGTGAAGTGGCGCGGCCAGCCTGCTCGCTCGGTCGGTGTTCCGAGCAGGGGCGCTTGGCCGGAGACGGCGCGGTGGCACCAAGAGCACAGGTGCCGATGGTCGCTAGGTGCTGGCTCTCGGGAGAAGCGGGCTCTCCACGCCGGCGGTGATGCCACGAGACGAGGCGAGCCGCTCGAGCATCAGGGCTGTGTCGGCAATAGCCACGCCGGTCAGGTGGTCGGCACGCTGCTCGAAGTCTGAGACGATCGTCCGAAGCGCCTCGGCGTAGGCGGACTGATCTGACTCGGCCAGTCCTCGGAGCGCGTCGGCGGTGCGCTCAAACGCGCCCGAGCCGCAGCGCATCCCTGCAGCCCGGGCCACGGCGGTGGCGTCGTCACCGACGATCAGGGCGGCCAGCGCAAGCGCGTAGGCGGCGGTCGGCGAGTCGGCGTCCTCGCCTGTGAGCACGCGGCGGACATAGCCGGCCGCGTCCGGACCGTCGCCCGCGAGGGCTGCCGATTTCAGCATGCCCACGAGGCGGCCGTAGCTGCCCGGCGGAGCCGCCTCCCACGACTGGCGGTACAGCTCGGCGGCCGCCGCAAACGCCGCGCGGGCGTCCTCGACGTTCCCGGCGATCAGCGCCCGCTGCGCGTCAGCGTCACACTGGATCGCCTGAACCATCAGCTGACGATGAGGCTCGGTCTGCGCCACAGCCGCCATCGTATGCGGAACCGGTGGGCCGGCCCGGGACGGCGATGGGAGCCGCGTAACGGTCTGTTCAGCTCGCCCGGGTCGGGGTCAGGATGATCACCGGGATCACCGGAGCGCGCTTCCGCGCGGCAGCGCTCCCGAGTCCGCGAACCTAGCCGGCGCGCTTCTGACCCCAGCGGAAGTAGATCAGCGGGCCGACGGTGTTGGTCAGGCAGGCCAGACGCCAGAGCGCCTTACTGCCGCGCACCTCATCCGCGGGCCGGCGCTGGATGTCGCGCTCCGCGGACACCGACAGCCAGAGGTTCCAGACGGTGATCGCGACGATCGCCGCCTGACGGACGCTGGAGAGCTGCTTGAAATCGTTCAACGCTCGTGACACCGCGCCCGACTCTAGTAGACGCTGCCACGCCCGCTCGGCTCCTGGCCGGCGCTGACCGTCTCTGGATCAGGCAGGTCGCGATCAGCCTGGACTACCGCGTCCGGGTCGGAGGCGAGTTCCTCGCCCGCCCCCGGCGACGCCTCACCTGCCTCGGGTCCGCGCTCTGCCAGCTGCCTTCTTTGTACCTTGCGGGCGGCCTTCTCCAAGCGGCGTTCGCGAAGCCTGGCCTCGCGATTGAGCTTCGCCATCGTGATCTTCTTCTTGCCGTGTGAGGCCATAGTGCCCATCCTTTCGTCGGAGTTTGAGCGCGATGCGCCACACCCGCTGGCGAGGCGCCCAAAGCCGCCGCAGAGCGCGTGTTCGAGAACGGGACGCAGACCAGCCGGCGGAGAGCCTTGGCCCTCCGCGGCTGGCGCTGAGCGGATTAGAGCGCTAGGACGTTGGCAGCGGCCGGGCCCTTGGGGCCCTGCTCGGCGTCGTAGCTGACCTTCGCTCCTTCGGTGAGCGACTTGTAGCCATCGCCCTGGATCGCGCTGTGATGGACGAACAAGTCCTTGCCCGCGTCATCGGGCGTGATGAATCCAAAGCCCTTGTCGTCGCTGAACCACTTGACGGTTCCTGTAGCCATGCTTACTTCCCTCCGGTTGTGGTGCACTGCGAAA
Organism: uncultured Solirubrobacteraceae bacterium; assembly: GCA_963830595.1. Classification (GTDB taxonomy): domain Bacteria; phylum Actinomycetota; class Thermoleophilia; order Solirubrobacterales; family Solirubrobacteraceae; genus Palsa-465. The sequence goes on along the minus strand of CAWHMQ010000007.1, from coordinate 197,824 downwards.
CACGGAGGACGCTGTAAGCGGCAACTGCGCACACGCGGGACACACTTTGCCAAGCTATTACGCTCGGCCGAACCAGGACACTGTAGCGCGAACGCCGTTTCACGCAGGCTTTGGAGTGCTAAGTTGCCTGTACGGGTGTGCTTCGCCCGTGAGACTCTGCTGGCCGACGCAGCGAGTTTCCTCTCGGACCTAAGGACGCGCCGGCGCCTCGAGGAGCCCGATGTTCGCAATTGATCGCCCGGTCCGCGCATGAAGACCGCTTGGGAGCGGGCAGAGGAGAAGCGTCAAGCCAAGCTCGAAGCGGTCCGTGAGCAGATCGAAAACGGCTCTTTGGTCGTCCGGCAGATGACCGACGAAGAGCGTCTCCGGTATCCCCCTCCCACCAGCCCGCGTACCGGGCGCAGGCGCCCAGGACCCCGGTGAGCTCACGCGGGCGCGCCGGGCTGATCGCTCGGATCCGACAGATCCGCGGCGCGTCGAGCCCCGAGCCCGCTCTGCCGGTGGCCGAGATGCCGGAGGGTTCGGCCCGGGTGCAGGCGCTGGAGGCGCGCGTCACCCACCTGGAGGGGCTCATCGAAGGGCTGCAGGATTCCGTCTACCGGGAGGCCCAGCGCGAGAACCAGCGCCTCGCGGATCTCGAGGCCAGGCTCGACCCGGCCGCGATCGCTGCCTCCTTGAGCAAGGACGCCCGCGAGCGCGGACTCTAGAACCGCGGTGGCCTCGTTCTTCATCCCAGGGTTTGAGGGCAACTCGGCAGCCGAAGACGTGTATCGACGCATGCGCGAGCAACTTGCGGTATCCCTGGGCCGCCTCCCCAGCGATCGCCGGATCCAGGAGCTGTGGACGCGCCGAGGAAGCAGGGATTGCGTAACCGAGGTCGGTACCGCCGACCCGATCTGCGGCGAGACGGTGGGCGCCATCTTCGACATGGGCTCGCACCAGCCGTTCGTCATCTGGTACCAAGCGCGCGAGGGAGTGAGCGGCGAGGCGCCGGGCGGGCGCACCTACGAAGTCGTCGGCTGCAATGCATACTCAGTCGTCGAGTTCGCCGCATGAGCCTGACTACGGAGATAACCATCGTCGGCGGCGAGCGATTCAGGGTTGACGGAGACGCGAAGGACGTCGAGTCGCTGATCCTCTCGGCCGCCCGTGGCTCGATCATGGAGCTGGCCTGGATGACCGAGGCCGACACCGGAGAGCGGATCGGCATCAACCCCGAGCACGTGCTGATGCTCCGCGCGCTCGGCACCTGAACCACTACGACGGCTCGAGGTGATCATCGAGCCGCCTTCGTTCCCAGGCCCCCCCCGCGAACCAGCGACCGCACGCCTCGAGATCGGCAGCCCACCCGGACCGATCCGTCAGCGGCAGCGGGTGAACTTGTCGATCCGCTCTCCGGGCTCAGAGCCGAACAGCGCTGGCTAGGCTTGGCCGCCTGATGCTGTTCCAACAAGCGGTTCCCCCCGGTCCGCCGGCCTCGCCCGAGAGCCTCTACACCGGACTGGGGCTGGCCGAGCTCGCGCCGCCCGAGCGTCCCTACCTGGTGTGCAACTTCGTCCTCAGCGCCGACGGGAAGGCGACCGTCGACGGACGCACGGCAAAGCTCGGGGGGGCGGGCGACCGGGCTGCTTTCCATCTGCTGCGCACCCAGGTGGACGCGATCCTCGCCGGGACCGGCACGTTGCGCGTGGAGCGCTATGGCGGACTCGTGCGTGAGCCGTCGCTGGCGCAGATCAGGCTCGGCGAAGGCCGGGAGGCCCAGCCGCTGGCGATCGTGATCAGCCGCAGCGGTGACATCCCCTTCGACATCCCGCTGTTCGCCGATCCGGACTCGCGAGTGGCCGTCTATACACCCCCTGGTATCGCGCTGCCAGCCACCCGGGCCCAGCTGATCGCACACGAGCTCCCAGCGGGCCCAGGTCAGCTCGGTGAGGTGCTTCGGTCGCTGCGTCAGGAACATGGAGTCGGCTCGGTGCTGTGCGAGGGCGGTCCCGTCATGTTCGAGGCCCTGCTCGCAGAGGATCTCGTCGATGAGCTCTTCCTGACGCTCGCCCCTGCCCTGGTGGGCGGCGGGGAGCGGACGATCACGTCGGGTATCGCGCTCGGGGCTCAGTTGCCCGTGCGCCTGGTGTGGGCGCTCGAGCAGGACTCACACCTGTTGCTGCGCTACGCACGCCACGGGTGACAGACGCAGGCCCACCGCCGCCACTCGAGGTGCCGGCGCCTGTGGGCCCCGATCGGGGCCGAGGGGCGGGCGGGCGGCGACCGACGGACCGCCGGTTGTCTAGGGTCGACACGGATCGGGTAATCAGACACACAGATGCGTCCGACGCGAGACGGACCTGTGCGAGGAGACGCCTGAATCGATCGGCAGCATAGGTAGACCACCCGAGCGGCGGCGTCTGCGTGGTCCGCTGTAGAGGCCGGTTCGTGCCACACGTCAACCTTGGCTCCGCAACAGAGGAGAAGAGATGTCAACAGCCCTCATCATCGTGATCGTCGTAGTGGTGCTGATCCTCATCGCGCTTGCGCTGACGCTCCCGCGGATGCGTGAGCAGGCGCGACTCAAGGCTCGGGAACGCGAACTGGGCCAGCGTCGCGATCAGGTCGCAGATGAGCACCGACGGGAGGCCGGCACCCGAGAGCAGCAGGCCGAGGTCGCCGAGCAGCGGGCCCGCATCGCGGAGCAGGAAGCCGCCCAGGAACGCGCCGCGGCGAACCTGCATGAGGAACGTGCCACCCTGCACGAGCGCGGTCTCGCTGACCACGAGCTCGTCCGCGAGGACGAGCGCGAGAAGTTCGCCGGCACCTCGGCGGTTGAGGATGACCGAGGAGCGGTTGCCGGTGACCGCGGTGAAATCGCCGATGACCGAGGAGCCGTCGCCGGTGACCGCGGCGAAATCGCCGATGACCGAGGAGCCGTCGCCGGTGACCGCGGTGAAATCGCCGATGACCGAGGAGCGGTGGACCGCAGTCAGATCCCCGACCGCCAGACCGACGCACCTCCCGCCGAGGGCACGCCACCCCCCGGCTGACCGCGACAGTTCGCCTACAGGAGGCGCGCCGGGCCCGAATCCTGGCCACCGGGCCCAAGCCAAGCTCGCCGCGACCGGGAATAATCAGACCGTGGTGACCCAGGCCAAGTCACAGGTGGGCGAGCCGCGGCGCCGTCATTGGTCTGACTGGGCGTCGTCGGAGTCCTACACGCTTGGGATCGAGGAGGAGGTCATGCTCCTGGATGCCAAGCGAGGCTGGTCCCTGGCGGAGCGCATCGACGATGTCCTGCCCGCGCTCTCCAAAGAGCTCGGAGCACGGGTGGCAGCCGAGACGCATGGGTCGGCGCTGGAGCTGGCCACCGTCCCCCACCCGGGCGTGCCGTCGGCCGCCGGTGAGATCCACGAGCTGCGCGAACGTCTGGCGCGCGAGCTGGCGCCGCTCGGTCTGCGGACCGCGAGCGCCGGCACGCACCCGTGCGCGATCTGGAACGAGGTCAGGATCGCCAATGGCGCCCGCCACCAGGCCGTCTACGGGTCGATGCGCGAACTGGCTCGGCGGGAACCGACGTTTGCGCTGCACGTCCACATCGGCGTCGGCGATCCCGAGGCGGCGATCACGCTCTTCAACCGGCTTAGGGGTCACCTGGCACCGCTGCTGGCCCTGTCGGCAAACTCGCCCTTCTGGCAGGGGCGCGACACCGGGCTGGCGTCGACCCGGGTCCCGATCTTCCAGGCGTTTCCTCGGGTCGGAGTCCCGCGTGACTTCGCCGGCTACCAGGACTGGGTGGAGACCGTGGATCTGCTGCTGCGCAGCGAGGCGTTCGCGGAGCCGACCTTTCTGTGGTGGGACCTTCGGCCGCAGCCGAGGTTCGGGACGGTGGAGGTGCGGATCATGGATGCGCAGATCCGCTCGTCCTCCACGATGGCCCTGGTCGCGCTCCTGCAGTCGCTTGCCCACCTCGAGCTCGAGGAGGGCTACCTGTCGGCCAGGCAGATCGGCAGCCCGGAGATGCTCGCCGAGAACCGGTTCCTCGCCTCTCGGGACGGCTTGGCGGCTCGCCTCATCGATGGGGCGCGCGAGACCCGCGTGCCCGTAGCCGAGCTGGTTGCCGACCTGATGCGGGCGGCCCGCCCTCACGCCGACGAGCTCGGCTGTCGAGATGCCCTGGAGGGTGTTAGTGAGCTGCTTGCCGAGAACGGCGCCGCCGAACAGCTGCGCGTCGCCAAGCAGGGCGCTGGGCTCTCCGGGGTCGTGCACCACCTGGCCGACGCGTTCGTCGACCGCTGAGCACGATCCCCCGGGCCGACGACGGTCGCGCCCCTCCGGAAAGGGTCAGCGGAACGCGTCGATGCCGGTCAGCGCCCCGCCGACCACGAGCGCGTGCACGTCGGCCGTCCCCTCGTAGGTGACCACCGATTCGAGGTTGTTCATGTGGCGGATGACCGGATACTCGAGCGTCACCCCGTTGGCGCCGAGCACCTGCCGAGCGCTGCGCGCCACCTCCAGCGCGGCGTTGACGTTCGCGAGCTTGCCCATGCTCACCTGCTCGGACGCGAGTGTGCCCTCGTCCTTCATCCGCCCGAGATGCAACGCCAGCAGGGCTCCCCGGTTGACCTCGAGCGCCATGAAGGCCAGCTTCTGCTGCTGCAGCTGCGTGGCGGCGATCGGACGGCCAAACGCAATGCGCTCCTTGCCGTACTGGAGCGCCGCCTCAAAGCAGGCACGCGCGGCTCCGATCGCGCCCCAGACGATCCCATAGCGCGCTTCGTTGAGGCACGACAGAGGACCCCGCAGCGATGTCGCCTCCGGGAGCTGCGCCGAGGCCGGCAGCCGCACGTCGTCGAGCAGCAGCTCCGAGGTCACCGACGCTCTCAGCGACAGCTTGCGGTGGATGTCCTGAGTCGCGAACCCCTTGGTGCCGCGGGGGACCAGGAACCCCCGGACGCCGTCGTCGGTGCGTGCCCACACGACCGCCACGTCGGCCACGGATCCGTTGGTGATCCACATCTTCTGCCCGTGCAGGATCCAGTCAGCTCCGTCCCGACGAGCCCGGGTACGCATTGAGGCGGGATCGGAGCCGGCGTCAGGCTCGGTCAGTCCGAAGCACCCGATCGCCTCGCCGGCCGCCATCCGCCCCAGCCACTCGAGCTTCTGCTCCTCAGAGCCCCAGCGATGGATCGCGAACATGGCCAGCGACCCCTGAACCGAGACCAGGCTGCGGAGCCCGCTGTCGCCGGCCTCGAGCTCCATGCAGGCCAGGCCGTAGGCGGTGGCGCTCGCCCCGGCGCACCCGTAACCTGACAGATGCATGCCGAGAAGTCCGATCTTTCCCAGGGCGGGCGCCAGCTCCAGCGGGATTCGTGCCTCCTCGAACCAGTCCCCGACATGGGGCAGGACCTGGTCGCCGACGAACGAGCGGACCGTGTCACGGACCATCAGCTCCTCGTCGGAGAGCAGGTCGTCGATGCGCATGAAGTCCAGGGGACGGATCGGGGGCGGGGATGTGACGGTCATCGGCTCGGCTCCTTTGCGGACTCGCTGCGGACTCGACGGCGGTATGGATCTAATCAGCCATAGCGGGTAACGGCACATGGACAGCCAAAAGGAGGCTTGCCCATGACCAGATCTCTCATCGCCCTCCTGAGCGCCGGCGCAATTGCGGTCGCAGTTGCCGCCTGCGGCGGTTCGAGCAGCTCGTCGAGCGCCGGCACCTCGACCTCGTCGAGCGCCGGGACCTCGAGCTCAGTGACCACGTCCTCGGCGGCGCCTCACTCCGTCTTGCATTCGACCGTCCTGACGATTGCCGCCAATCCGAGCGGAAAGCTCATGTTCACCAAGTCGAGCCTGTCCGCGAAGGCGGGAACGATCACGATCAAGTTCACGAACGACTCGCCCCTCGATCACAACTTCACGATCCAGAGGAGCACGGATAGCGCGACTGGCGCGATCGTCGCCGCCACCCCCACCTTCCACGGCGGCACCAAGACCCTGACGGTCAAGCTCGCGGCCGGCACGTACACGTTCTTCTGCAGCGTCCCGGGCCACCGTCAGGCCGGGATGCACGGGACCCTGACGGTCACCTGACCGGCGGGGCCCCGTCAGGACCCGCGGCGGGCCAGAACCGGCTCCAGGGCAGCGAGGACGTCGAAGTAATGAGTCGGCAGCGCCCGGCCCAGGAGGTCGAAGGCGTAGGCGTCGGGGCCGACGAGGATCCGGCTCTTGCCCGCCTTGACGCCGTCGTGGATGATCTTCGCGGCCTTCTCAGGCGTGGTCAGGGCCATCGTCTCGAAGTCGCGGGCGGCTTCGTCGTGAGAGACATCGGGGCGCAGCGGGTGAGCGTGGTACCGCGCGTTGCGCGCGATGTTCGTCTTGATGCCGCCGGGATGCACGGTGACAGCGCTCACCCCGGTCTCACGCAGCTCCTGGCGCAGCGAATCCGTGAACCCCCGGACCGCGAACTTGGACGCGCAGTAGGCACTCTGATAGGGCATCCCGACCAGCCCGAACACGCTCGAGGTGTTGACGATCACGCCTGAGTCCTGACCGAGCAGGATCGGAAGGAAGGCGCGCACGCCGTTGACGACTCCGCCGAGGTTGATGTCGACCACCCACTCGTCGTCCTCGACCGAAGCGTCCGCCACGCTCTGCGAGGTGGCCACGCCGGCGTTGTTGAACACCATGCCCACCGGCGATGGAGCCCAGCCGGCGACCTCGGCCGCAAACGCCATCTGCCCCTGGCGGTCACGGACGTCGAGCGCTCGCGCCAGGACCGGACCGGAGATCAGCTCCGCGGTCCGGTTCAGGCCCACCTCGTCCTGATCGACGATCGCCAGCGGGCAGCCGTGGCCGGCCAACCGCACGGCCACGGCGCGCCCGATGCCGGAGGCCGCTCCTGACACGAACGCCGTACGTCCGTCCACGGGTGTCTGCCTGCGTCGCATGATTACCTCGTTCTTTCGCCCTAGAGCAGCGTGCCGGTGAGGATCGCCTTGACGGTCTCGCCGGCGCTGACGCGCATCTCGCGCATGTCGCGCCCGCGCTGCACCGAGATCACGATCAGCTCGCGTAGACCGCCCACGATGATGATCGCGGTGTCCATCGTCAACGGACGGGCGGCGAGCTCCGGGTGCTCGCGGCGGCCGGTGTCGACCAGGCTGATCAGCATCTCGGCAAAGCGCTCCAGCGTCGCCAGGGCGCGAGCGGCGCCGGCCTGACCGAGGCCGGGGAGCTCGCGAACGAAACTGCTGTAGAGCGCTGGCAGGCGGGTGACGTTGTCGATGTAGGCATCGACGGCGGTGTCGACCTGCTCGTCCAGGCTGTCGTCGGGGTCGACGGCGGCCGTGATCTGGGCCATCAGAGCATCGTTGGTGGCGTCGAACAGCGCCAGGAAGCAGGCGTCGCGATCCTCGAAATGCTCGTAGAAGGCGCGCCTGGACGTCCGCGCGATTCGGACCACGTCGGCCACCGTGGTGTCGCGGTAGCCCCGCTGCTCGATCGACGCCGCCATGGCGGCGATCAGGCGATCGCGGTGGCCACCGGGCGCCGGAAGCTGCGCGGGGAAGCTCCCTGCTTGCGGAGCTGACACGCTGACCACCATAGGCGACGATCAGGTGGCGCGCTTGCGGGTCACGACCACTCGGGCGCCGCGCCGCGGGATCATGGTCACGTTTCGCATCCTGGGCGCCTCGGGCCTCGGGTCGGGAGTGACCATGTCGGTTCGGCGGGCGATCGCCTCGAGGACCACGCGCTGCTCGGCCATCGCCAGCGACGCCCCCAGGCAACGGCGGATCCCGCCGCCGAAGGGGATCCACGTGTAGGTCCCCGGCTTGGGGCCCAGGAACCTCTCGGGGCGAAACTCTGCGGGCTGCCGGTAGACGTCTTCGCGATGGTGCAGGGCGATGATGCTGACCGCGACCGGCGTGCAAGCCGGAAGCACGTACTCGCCAAAGCGCCAGGGCCGCTTCACCATCCGAACGATCATCGGGATCACGGGGCGGTTGCGCATCGCCTCGTGGATCGTGGCCTCGATGTAATCGCCGCCGGCCGCCTCGTCTGCGCGCACGAGCTCGCGCAGGCGGTCATAGGCTCGCGGCGTGCGCAGCAGCCGTTCGAACGCCCAGGCCAGCGAGTTGGCCGTCGTCTCGTGCCCGGCCAGCACCAGCGACATCAGCTCGTCGCGCAGCTCGTGATCGGTGAGCGCCCGCCCCTCGTCGTCACGGGCCGCCAGCAGCAGCGAGAGCACGTCGTCGCCCCCGTCGCTTTCCCGCGCCCGCCGCTCGGCGATCACCGCGTACATCCGGCGATCGACGATCGCCAGCAGGCGCGCGAGCACGCCCCGCGGCTCCCGTCGTCCGGCATTGCGCATCTCCACCACCTGATACAGGGGGTGAGTGGAGGCGGCGAGCAACCGGCGGATTGTCTCGCCCAGTTGGTGCTCGGTGGTTCCGGGAGCCGGATCTCCCTCGAAACCGAAGATCCCCCGCATGATCACGGCAAGCGTGACCGCCTGCATCCGGGGCGCCAAGGCGAACGGCACGTCGATCGGCCAGCCATCGATCTCGCGCTCGGCGACCTCCTCGATCATCCGCACATAGCGTGATACCGCCTCACCGTGGAACGGAGGCAGCAGCAGCTTGCGCTGACGCATGTGCCGCTCGCCCACCGACGTCAGGATCGAGTTGGGCCCGAGGATGGGGCGCAGCGGCGTCTCGCCGGTCAGCGAGGGGGCGTCGTCTGGCCTCGCCTTGAGCAGCGACTCGAGGTGATCGGGATGGCTGGTGACCACGAACCCTCCGCGGCGCGTCGGCAGCTCGATCCTCCACACATCGCCGAAGCGGCGCTGATTGCCGAGGTTGAACGCCATCGGCCGGGCGGCGAAGCGAATGCCCTGGAGCGCTCGTGGCAGCTCGGGTCCCGGGGGCAGCCGGACCGGCGTGCCGGAGTCCACAGGACCAGCGGGGGAGCGAGGCGCCTCGAGGTCGGTCTCGGAGGCGGCAGTTGGAGCGACGGTCGTGGCCACCGGTACGCAAGTGTACCGATGACGCGGTTCGCTGTCCAGGTTCTGAGCGTCAGCGGACCGGCCGGCCGGCCGCGAACGCCGCTGCCTCCTCTCTGACCACGGAGACCAGGTTGCCGAGACCGATGTTCGCGTCAAGCAGGTGCAGTCCCCAGGTGGCATCGGGGCTGGGCGTCGGCGTCTGCGCGCCGCCCAGTGGGCGGATCTCCAGCACGTTGGCGCCGTCGCTCGACGAGCACTGCGCCCGGTAGCCCCCCGGCTCGCTGCTCCAGACCGTAGGTGGCCTCGGTTGGGTCAGGTGTAGCAGCGCGTTTCCCTGGGCGATCAGCGTTCCGGGCGCGAACGGCGCCGAAGGGAAGATCGGGTCGAGCTTGGCCGAGCCTCCCCCCAGTGAAGCGGGATTGGTGCACAGGACCTGATCGCCCTTCACGGCTGTGCGCCCGAACAGGCTGTTGAGCGGCGGCGTCTGGTCGAAGCTGGAGTAGGCGATCACGCATCCCAGCTGGGTGGCCGAGCGGCAGGCGGGGATGTGCTTGAAGGTGCCCCCGACGTGCTTGCCGCGCCTGACCAGCACGTTGCCCCCGAGCAGGATCGCCGACAGCATCCGCCGCCGGACCGCCGGCTTGGAGTCGACGTCCCTGGCGATCAGCTGCTCGAGCACGAACGACCCCTGCGAGTGACCGATGAGCACGAATCCCCGGCCGTGGTTGTACTTGTCCAGATAGGTGCGAAACGCGTTGCGCACGTCGGCCAGCGGAATCGCCAGCTGCGCCGGGGACTCGTGGTCGCCGGATTGCAGCGCGGGCACGGTGACCTGCCGGTACATGGGCGCGAACACGCGGCAGTACTGGGAATAGCGCCCCGCCTGGTAGAGCGCGATCGAGCGCTCCTCGGGGTCGATCTGCAGGTTGGCGAGCGTCGTCTTCTGGTCGCTGACCGTCGGATAGACGTAGAAGCAGTCGATCGCCGGGTGCTTGACCGGACGGGGGTGGACGACCTTGATCGCGTGCAGCGTGGGCGAGTAGACGGTCGTCGACAGCCCGGGCGCGCACGGGTCCGGGCGATGGCCGGGCTGGCAGAGCCAGACGACCTTGGCCGACGCGCCCTGCGACGCGGTGCCGGCCACCACCCCGATCACCAGCGCCAGCAGGACCGAACGGGCGATGCGATGGTGGTTCACGGCACTCCCTCCGAGACTTGGGGACGCAGCTGCGCCCAGGGCGCAGCCGACTCGATCTGCCCGGCCAGCGCGTACAGCATATCCTCGGCGCCCACCCTGCCGACGAGCTGCACGCTCAACGGCAGGCCGTCGGAGCCCAGGCCGGCGGGCAGCGCCACCGCGGGCTGTCCGGTGATGTTGAAGACCGGGGTGAAGGGCGAGAAGCGCGCCGAGACGTTGACCGCGATCGGCGCTGCCCGCCCGAAGCCGCCCTCGGCGCCAATCGCCGTCTGGGCCAGCCCCGGCGTCATCAGCACGTCGAACTCGCTCCACAACCTGGTGATCCGCGCCGTGGTCCCGGCGCGTGCCTCCAGCAGGCGGCGCCGGCGCCACGGCGGCACCAGGTAGCGACCGGCGGCCGCCATCTGGCGGGTGCTGCGCTCCAGCAGCGACCGATCGGGCACCGTCAGCGATTCCTCGTAGACCCCGCGCAGCCACGTCTGCAGGAACTCGACCTGCGCCAGCCCGTAGTCGGGGTCAGCCGCCACGACGTCGTGCCCGAGCTCTGACAAGAGGTCTGCGGTCCGCTCCCAGGCCCTCCGCTGGTCGGGCGCGACCCGGGCCACCACGCCGGGCGGAAGCTTGCTGGAGATCGCGATCCGGAGCCGCTCCGGGGTCGTCGTGGCGGCCTGGAGGTAGCTGCCGGCAAACGGTGGCGCCGGCGCCGGGTCCTGGGGCAGGGCGCCGTGCATGACGTCGAGCATCAGCGCGCTGTCGCGCACCGTCCGGGCGAGCGCTCCGTAGACCGATAGGCCCAGCCAGCCGCCCCGGCCGGGCTGCGCGGACACCCGCCCGCGCGTGGGCTTCATTCCCACCAGCCCACAGCTGGCCGCCGGGATGCGCAGCGACCCTCCCCCGTCTGACCCCGTGGCCGCCGGCACCAGGCCCGCGGCCACCGCCGCCGCGGACCCGCCCGAGGACCCGCCCGGCGTGCGTCGCGGGTCCCACGGGTTGCGGGTGATGCCGTTGGCGGCGCTGGCGGTCCAGGGAAACACCATCAGCTCCGGGACATTGGTGATCCCGATCGGAATCGCCCCCGCCGCCCGAAGCCGGCGCACGGCCTCCGCGTCGGCGGCGGCCGGCGGCCCATAGCTGCGGCTGCCCCGGGTCACCGCCTGGCCGGCCACCGGGAGGTCGTCCTTGACCGCGATCGGCACGCCGGCCAGCGGCCCGCCGAAGGAGGCGGCCTCGGCCTCGCGCAGCGCCTGCTCGGGCATCGTCGTGCGAAACGAGTTGCACTGGGGGTCGAGCGCCCGGATGCGCGCCAGGAACAGCTCCACGAGCTCACGCGGCTTCAGTTCGCGCGCGCGCACCAGCTCGGCGAGCGCGGCCGGCCCGGCGAAGGCGAGCTCGAGATCGGCGCCGGCGGTCATGCGTCCTACCTGAGTGCCCTGACGAGCTCCCGGACGGCACCCGGGTAGCGGTGGGAGATGCCGCCGTGACGGCCGTCGAACAGGTCGAGCGTGTGCTCTACGCCCAGGCGGGTCAGCTCGTCCGAGAACGCTTGGGCCCCGAGATCGAGGAACCACTCGTCGCTGCGTCCGGCATCCAGGTAGATACGGCGCAGGCTGCCCAGCGCCTGCGCGTGCTCGGGCGCCATCCGGACCGGATCCAGTGCCAGCCACTGCTCCCACACGACCTCGTTCAGACGTCCGGTCGAGACGTCGAACGGGATCAGCGCCTTGCCCGGTCGGTCTGGATCAGGCGAGTAGGCGCATGCATAGCCCCAAACCGACAGTGGCTCTCCGAACCTCGAGAAGTCAAACGTCTCGGCCTCGGCGAGGCGTTCCAGGAAGACCTCGAACGAGCCGTCGAAGTGATCGCGCAGCTGGCGGGCCACTCCCGGGAAGGACGGGAGGTAGCAGCACTCGAACAGCGCGTCGCCGGCGTGCGAGGCGAGGCCGCCGAACACATCGGGGCGCAGCATCGGCACGACCATCGCGCCGTAGCCGCCCGACGACTTCCCGGTCAGCCCGCGGTGGGCGCGGTCGGCGAGCGTCGGATATCGCTCGTCGACGAACGGGACGACCTCATCGCACAGGTAGTCCATGTAGCGGCCGGTGCTGGCCGAGTTCAGAAACTGCGATCCCCCGACCGACGTCCACGCGTCCACGAACACGATCACCGCGTCCGGGCAATCGCCGTCGTCGAACATCTCGTCGAGCCGCTCGAAGATGTTGGGCGCGAACTCCGCGCGCGCAAACCACATGTCGAGCTGCCCGATGAACCCCTGGATCACGTAGATCGAAGGGACCCGACCGCCGCCCTGGGCCAGGCCCGGTGGTTGGTAGACGTAGAGCGGCCGGCGTGTCGGATCACCCAGCGGGTTGCCCTCCAGCAGTTCTGACTGCACGACGATCCGGTCCAGGACACCCGCCAGCGGGCGCTCCCATGGCGCCCCCGCCAAGCCGCCCACTTCGTGCAAGCTCATGGCCGCAAGCTACCCGGAAACGATCCGCGAGGACCGCGTCGGTAGGACCACGATCCCCGGGGTATAGTCGATCCGGAGTCCCCTTTCGCACGCGCCATGACTGATCAAGCCAAGATGCAGCCGCCGAGCACGAACGGGGCCGGCGCGGACCTCGACGCGATCGAGACCACCGAGTGGCTGGAGGCGCTGGATGCGGTCGTCTCCCACGACGGGCCCGACCGGGCCCGCGATCTCCTGACGCGCGTCATCGAACGTGCCCAGCACGCCGGCACGGGACCGATCGCGAGCCTGAACACCGCCTACGTGAACACGATCCCGCGGGATCGCGAGCCTCCCTTCCCCGGCGACCCCGACGTGGAGCGGCGACTGCGCTCGATCGTGCGCTGGAACGCGATCGTCACGGTGGTGCGCGCCAACAAGATCTCGTCGGAGCTGGGCGGCCACATCGCCACCTTCCAGTCGCTGGCCACGCTGATGGAGGTCGGCTTCAATCACTTCTGGCACGCCGGCAGCGCGGACCACGGGGGCGACCTCGTCTACTTCCAAGGCCACTCCTCGCCGGGCAACTACGCGCGCGCCTTCCTGGAAGGCCGGTTGAGCGCCGAGCAGCTCGACGGCTTTCGCCAGGAGGTTTCCCGGGATGGGCTGTCGTCCTACCCGCACCCGTGGCTGATGCCGGACTTCTGGCAGTTCCCGACCGTGTCGCTGGGAATCGGCGCCATCACCTCGATCTACCAGGCGCGCTTCATGAAGTACCTGCAGGCGCGCGGCCTGGCCGATACCGAAGGACGCAAGGTGTGGGCGTTTCTCGGCGACGGCGAAATGGACGAGCCCGAGTCGATGGGCTCGATCGGGTTCGCGGGGCGGGAGCATCTCGACAACCTGATCTGGGTGGTCAACTGCAACCTCCAGCGCCTCGACGGTCCGGTCCGCGGCAACGGCAAGATCATCCAGGAGCTGGAGTCAGACTTCCGCGGCGCCGGCTGGAACGTGATCAAGGTGATCTGGGGAAGCCGCTGGGATCCGCTCTTGGCGGCCGATCGCGACGGAGCCCTGGTCAAGGTGATGGAGGATTGCGTCGACGGCGACTACCAGACGTTCAAGTCACGCGACGGCGCCTACGTGCGGGAGCATTTCTTCGGGCGCGACCCCCGCCTGCTGGAGCGCGTGGCCCAGATGTCAGACGAGGAGATCTGGCTGCTGAACCGAGGTGGCCACGACCAGCGCAAGGTGTATGCGGCCTATGACGCCGCCGTCAAGCACACCGGCTCGCCGACGGTCGTCCTGGCCAAGACGATCAAGGGCTACGGCATGGGCGTATCGGGCGAAGGGCAGATGATCACCCACCAGGCCAAGAAGATGACCGAGGCGGCGATGCTTGCCTTCCGCGATCGCTTCGAGTTGCCGCTCACCGATCAGCAGGTGCGCGACGCCGAGTACTACAAGCCGCCCGACGATGCTCCTGAGATGCAGCTCCTGCGCGAGCGTCGCGCGGCTCTCGGCGGCTCCATGCCCCAGCGCCGCCGGCACGCCGAGCCGCTGCCCGTCCCCGATCTCGACCTCTTCTCCTCCCAGCTTCAGGGCACCGGCGACCGCGAGATCTCGACCACGATGGCGTTCGTCCGCGTCCTGGCCGCGCTGTTGCGCGACAAGCGGCTGGGACCTCACGTCGTCCCGATCGTCCCGGACGAGTCGCGCACCTTCGGGATGGAGGGACTGTTCCGCCAGGTCGGGATCTACTCGCCGGTGGGCCAGCTCTATCAGCCCCAGGACTCCGAGCAGCTCATGTTCTACAAGGAGGACCAGGAGGGCCAGATCCTCGAGGAGGGGATCACCGAGGCGGGATCGGTGTCGTCCTTCATGGCCGCCGGCACCTCCTACAGCGCTCACGGTGTGCCCATGATCCCGTTCTACATCTACTACTCGATGTTCGGCTACCAGCGGGTCGGCGACCTCATCTGGGCGGCCGGCGACAGCCGCACGCGAGGCTTCATGCTGGGCGGGACCGCGGGCCGAACGACGCTCAACGGCGAGGGCCTCCAGCACGAGGACGGCCACAGCCACCTGCTGTTCTCGGTCGTGCCCAACTGCCTCGCCTATGACCCGGCGTTCGGCTACGAGCTGGCCGTGATCGTCCACGAGGGGCTGCGCCGGATGCTGGCCGAGCAGGAGGACGTCTTCTATTACGTGACGCTGATGAACGAGAACTACGTGCACCCGCCCATGCCCGAGGGGGCGCAGGAAGGCATCCTGCGCGGCATGTATCCGCTGCGCGAGGCGCCCAAGCGCACCCGCAAGCCAGTCGTCCAGCTGATGGGCTCCGGGACGATCCTGCGCGAAGTGCTCGCCGCCGCCGATCTTCTCGCCGAGGACTTCGACGTGCTCTCAGATGTGTGGAGCGTGACCTCGTTCAGCGAACTGCGCCGGGACGGGATCGAGGTCGAACGCTTCAACATGTTGCACCCCGGCGACAAGCCGCGACGGGCGTATGTCTCCGAGCAGCTGTCACGGCGCCGGGGACCGGTCGTCGCCTCCACCGACTACCTGCGCGCCGTTCCCGATCAGATCCGGCAATGGGTGGGTGGGCGGGACCGGTCCTACCGGGTGCTGGGCACCGACGGCTACGGGCGCAGCGACTCCCGGCGTGCGCTGCGTCGCTTCTTCGAGGTCGACCGTCACTACGTCGCGGTGGCGGCTCTCCGGGAGCTGGCCGACGCGGGCACTATCGATGCCGGCGTCGTCGCGGAGGCGATCGCCAGGTACGAGCTCGACCCCGACGCGCCGCTGCCAACCACGGTATGAGCGCTACGAGCGCCGCCACGAGCGTATGAGCGCGACGGCCCCCAAGGTCCAGGTCCCCGATATCGGAGACTTCGAAGACGTACCGGTGATCGAGATCCTGGTCTCGGTCGGCGATTCGGTGCAGGCCGAGGATCCGCTGGTCACGCTCGAATCCGACAAGGCGACGATGGACGTGCCCGCCCCGTTCGGCGGAGTCGTCAAGGAGATCGCCGTCCAGGTCGGCGACCGGGTGTCGGAGGGCAGCGAGCTGCTCGCGCTCGAGGGGGCCGACGGCGACGCCGGCGCCGGCGAACCCGCCGAGCAAGCGGCCGCCGCCGACCAGGCGGCCGAGCAGACCTCGCCGCCATCGGAGGCAGCGGAGGCGCCCGAACGGCCCGAGGAGTCGTCGGAGCAGTCCGAGGCGACGGCCCGGCAGCAACCTGACGCGACCGCCGCGGGCCGACCCGAGGATCCGGGCCGACCCGAGGAGACGGGCCGAGCCGAGCCGCCCCCCTCCGAGGCGCCCGCCTCAGAATCCCCCGCCTCAGACGCTTCCGCGCCCCCGTCGGCCGACACCAACGGCGGTGGCCCGATCTACGCCAGCCCGTCGGCGCGCCGCCTGGCCCGCGAGCTCGGCGTCGACCTGGCCGCGGTGAGCGGGAGCGGCCGCCAGGGCCGGATCACGCGTGACGACGTCCAGCACGCCGCGGACGGCAAGCCGGCCCAGGCGGACGGCAAGCCGGCCTCGGCGCAGGCGCCGGCCGGCCGCGCGGAACCGACGACTCCGGTGGCTCCGGGCCTGGAGCTGGCACCCTGGCCGAAGGTCGACTTCGAGAAGTTCGGCCCCGTCGAGCGCGTGACCCGTTCGCGGATCCAGAGGATCTCGGCCCCCAACCTGGCCCGCAACTGGGCGATGATCCCGCACGTCACCCAGAACGACGAGGCCGACATCACCGATCTGGAGGCCTGGCGCAAGCAGCTCAACGAGGAGCACGCGCGCGACGGCGTCAAGTTCACGATGGTCTCGTTTCTGATCGCCGCGTCGGTGGCCACGCTCAAGGAGTTCCCCATCTTCAACTCCTCTCTGGACGGCGAGGAGCTGGTGCTCAAGCGCTACTACAACATCGGCTTTGCCGCCGACACCCCGGGGGGCTTGGTGGTCCCGGTGATCAAGGACGCCGACCGCAAGGGCCTTGCCGACATCGCCCGGGAGCTCGCCGCGCTGTCGGCCAAGGCGCGCGAGGGCAAGCTCTCTCCAGGCGACATGAGTGGCTCCACGTTCACGATCTCCTCGCTCGGCGGGATCGGCGGGACCAGCTTCACGCCGATCATCAACGCGCCGGAGGTGGCCATCCTTGGCGTCACCCGGTCGGCGATGAAGCCGGTGTGGAACCCGGCGCGCAGCGAGTTCGTGCCCCGCTTGATGGTCCCGCTGTCGCTCTCCTACGACCACCGGGTGATCGACGGGGCAGCGGCCGCTCGCTTCGTCTCCCACCTGGTCGGCGTGCTCTCGGATCTTCGCCGGGCGCTGCTGTGAGGGTGAGCGGCCCGTGACCGAGGTGCGAGTCCCGGACATCGGGGACTTCAGCGATGTCCCGGTGATCGAGATCCTGGTCTCGGTGGGGGACTCGGTCGAGCCCGAGGACCCGCTGGTCACGCTGGAATCCGACAAGGCCACGATGGACGTTCCGGCTCCCTCGGGGGGGGTCGTCAAGGCGCTGCAGGTCTCGATCGGCGACCGGGTCTCCGAGGGCAGCATGCTGATGACGCTCGAGTCAGACGGAGCCGGTCCGTCTGGCCCCGGCGACTCAGAGCAACCCGCCCCGTCCGCCGCCGGCGAATCCGAGGAGCCCGCGTCCGAGGAGCCCGGACCCGAGGAGCCCGCGTCCGAGGAGCGCGAATCCGAGGAGCCCGCGTCCGAGGAGCGCGAATCCGAGGAGGCCGCCACGCCGGCCGTGGCCGTCGCCGAGGAGCCGCCTCCCGCCTCGCGGGACGGGGGCGACCGCGACGCCCAGGTCGTGGTGCTGGGCTCGGGGCCGGGCGGCTACACGGCCGCCTTCCGGGCCGCCGACCTGGGCCTGAGGACGATCCTGGTGGAGCGCTACGAACGGCTGGGTGGCGTCTGCCTGAACGTCGGCTGCATCCCCTCCAAGTCCCTGCTGCACGCCGCGCGGGTGGTCGCCGAGACCGAGGAGATGACGGCCCGCGGAATCTCGTTCGGGGCGCCGTCGGTCGACCTTCAGAAGCTGCTCGAATGGAAGACCTCGGTCGTCAACCGGCTGACCGACGGGCTGGCCGGCCTGGCTCAGCGCCGCCAGGTGGAGGTGGTGCACGGCTCGGGCCGGCTGGCGTCGCCGAACTCGCTCGTGGTCGGAGACCGCGAGATCACGTTTGAGAACTGCATCATCGCCGCGGGCTCGCAGGCGGCTTCCATTCCCGGGTTGCCCGACGACCCGCGGGTCATCGACTCCACGGGCGCCCTGTCACCGTCGGCGCTGCCCGGGCGGCTGCTGGTGATCGGCGGCGGGATCATCGGCCTGGAGATGGCGTGCGTGTACGACGCGCTGGGCGTCAAGGTGACCGTAGTCGAGATGCTCGATCAGCTGCTGACCGGCGCCGACAGCGATCTCGTCCGCCCCCTGGCCAAGCGGATCGGCGCCCGCTACGAGGATGTCCTGCTCGGGTCCCGAGTCGAGGGCGTGCGGGCTCAGAAGAACGGGCTGAAGGTCGAGATCTCCGGCGTGGGTGCTCGGATCTTCGACCAGATCCTGGTGGCCGTGGGACGGGTCCCCAACGGCCACGCGATCGATGCCCAGGCCGCCGGGGTCGCGGTGGACGAGCGGGGCTTCATCGCGGTGGACCGCCAGATGCGCACGAACGTGGACGGCATCTACGCCATCGGCGACATCGTCGGGGATCCCATGCTCGCCCACAAGGCGACGCATGAGGGCAAGGTCGCAGCCGAGGTGATCGCGGGGATGGACGTCGAGTTCGATGCCAAGGCGATTCCCTCGGTGGCCTATACCGACCCGGAGGTGGCGTGGATGGGTCTGACCGAGACGGCGGCGCGAGCCGACGGGATCGAATACGAGAAGGCCGTGTTCCCGTGGGGGGCCTCGGGCCGGGCGCTGGCCCTGGCCCGCGACGATGGTCTCACCAAGCTGCTGGTGGAGCCCGGCTCGCGCCGGGTCCTGGGCTGTGGCATCGTCGGGGTGGACGCCGGCGACCTGATCGCCGAGACCGTGCACGCGCTGGAGATGGGCGCCAACGCCGAGGACCTGGCCCTGACCGTTCACCCGCATCCGACCCTGTCCGAGACGGTCGGGTTCTCCGCCGAGCTGGCCGCGGGCACGATCACCGATCTGCTCTCGCCGGCCGCGGCTCGCGCCCGGCGCTGAACAGAGCGGTTGTGGCTCAGGCGGCGCGACGCCTGCGCAGCCGGCGGGCGGCCAGCAGCGCCAGCCCCGCCCCCGCCAGCGCCGTCGCAGCGCGACGTCGCCAGTCTTCGGCCCGGGGCTGATCGTCTGCGCCCGCTCCGGGCGGCGGAGCGGGCAGCGCGAACTCCTCGGCCGCGAGCACGTCGTGCGCCTCGGCGATCCCCGTCGGGTCGTCGGGCAGCTGCACCGGCCCGTGGTGCAGCGCCGGGTCGGGGGCGGGCACCACGAACTCCTCGGCGGCGAGCACGTCGTGGGCGAGCTCGTGATCGGACGTGGGCTCGGGGGACATCGCCCGTGATCATCTCAAAACTGGCGGGCAGGCACCACCGGCGCGCGGTCGGCCCCCCTCCCGAACCGCCCGGGCCACACCGGGCGCCCTTGATAATCTCAGTCTTCTCGACTGAGATCCTGAGAACGTTGGCGGGGCCGGGGTGGTATCCTTCACTTATCCTTTGTAAGTACCTAGCGAAAGTGAAGACTTGATGAGTCGCCTTCTTTTGGTCCCGCTGGACGACGTCGTCGTCTTCCCGGGCATGTCGCTCACGCTGGCCATCGAGGCCGGCGACGAAGAGCGCGTCCTGCTCGTCCCCAGGCACGAGTCGGAGTTCGCGGCGGTCGGCACCGTCGCGGAGGTCACCGACAAGGTGCGTCTGCCCGGTGGCGGGCGCGCCTCCGCGCTCCAGGGCCTGCACCGCGGCGTCGCCGGCGCCGCCCAGACGATGCCCGACGGCCGGCTGTTCGTCGAGGTGGAGGAGCACCCCGATTCGGTCCCGGTCGACGGCAAGACCCGCAACCTCGAGCGCGAGTACCGCGCGGTGGTCGAGGAGATCCTCGAGGTCCGGGGCGATGATGGCCGCATCTCCGCCTTCCTGCGCTCGATCTCTGAGCCGGGCACGCTGGCCGACACCAGCGGCTACAGCCCCGACATCAGCTACGAGCAGAAGGTCAAGCTCCTGCAGACGGTCGATGTCAGCGAGCGGCTCGAGCTGGCGCTCGGCTACCAGCGTGAGCGCCTGGCCGAGCTGCAGGTGCGCAAGCGCATTCGCGACGACGTCGAGTCCGGCGCCGAGAAGCAGCAGCGCGAGTACTTCCTGCGCAAGCAGATGGAGTCGATTCGCAAGGAGCTCGACGAAGACGACGCCTCGATCGTGGAGGAGTACCGGACCAAGATCGAAGAGGCCGGTATGCCTGAGCACGCCCGCGAGCAGGCCGACAAGGAGCTCGGCCGGCTGGAGCGCATGGGCGAGCAGAGCGCCGAGTCCGGCATGATCCGCTCCTATCTGGACTGGCTGATCGCCGTGCCCTGGTCCGAGAACTCCGAGGAGAAGCTGGACCCCGCCCACGCCCGCGCCGTCCTCGACGAGGACCACGCCGGCCTGGAGGACGTCAAGGACCGGATCGTGGAGTACATCGCGGTCAAGAAGCTGCGGGTCGAGCGCGGGATCACCGAGGACAAGCGCTCCGGCGCGATCCTCACCCTGATCGGGCCGCCCGGCACCGGCAAGACCTCGATCGGCGAGTCGATCGCGCGGGCCACGGGCCGGAAGTTCGTGAGGATGTCGCTGGGAGGCGTTCGTGACGAGGCGGAGATCCGCGGTCACCGGCGCACCTACATCGGGGCCCTCCCCGGCCGGCTCGTGAGGGCTCTCCGGGACGCCGGGACGATGAATCCCGTGATCATGCTCGACGAGGTCGACAAGGTCGGCGCGGACTGGCGCGGCGACCCGAGTGCGGCTCTGCTCGAGGTCCTGGACCCCGCTCAGAACCACTCGTTCCGTGACCACTACCTCGACCTGGAGCTCGACCTCAGCGGCGTGATGTTCATCGCCACCGCCAATGTGGCGGACACCATCCCGGGCCCGTTGCTGGATCGGATGGAGGTCATCCGGTTCGACGGCTACACCACCTCGGAGAAGGTGGCGATCGCCCGCGGATACCTGTGGCCACGGCAGCTGGAGCGCAACGGGCTGCGACCCGAGGAGGTCGAGATCTCCGACGAGATGCTGGAGACCGTGACCACCGAGTACACGCGTGAGGCCGGCGTCCGCCAGCTGGAGCGTGACCTCGGCACGCTGCTGCGCAAGACCGCGACCCAGATCGCCTCGGAGAAGATCACCGCGCCGGTGACGATCGACACCGAGAAGATCAGGGACGCGCTCGGGCGCCAGCGTCACTTCCAGGAGTCGGCGATCCGCACCGCGGTGCCGGGTGTGGCCACCGGATTGGCGGTCACGGGGGCCGGCGGCGACGTGCTGTTCGTCGAGGCCACGTCGATGCCGGGCAAGCCCGGGCTGACGCTGACCGGACAGCTGGGCGACGTGATGAAGGAGTCGGCGCAGATCGCCCTCTCCTACGTCCGCGGCCACGCGGCGGATCTGGACATCGATCCGGCTCAATTCGAGGACCGCTCGTTCCACGTCCACGTCCCGGCGGGAGCGATCCCCAAGGACGGCCCCAGCGCCGGGGTGACGATGGTGACCGCGCTGACCTCGCTGCTCAGCCAGCGGCCGGTCAGGCACACCATCGGAATGACCGGCGAGGTGACCCTCCAGGGTCGCGTGCTCCCGATCGGCGGCGTCAAGCAGAAGGTCCTGGCGGCCCACGCGGCCGGGCTCACGGACGTGGTCCTGCCCGAGCGCAACCGCGGCGATCTGGACGACGTGCCCGCTGAGGTGCGCGAGCAGATGACGTTCCACCCCGCGATGACGATCGACGAGGTGCTGGGCGTCGCTCTGGAGCCGGCGCCGGTTGCGCCGACCGCGGCCTAGCCAACCCCTCCCCTCCCCTCCCCGCTCGCGCCGGTGGCCGAAAGGTCGCCGGCGCGAGCGCTTTAACGCAATCCGGGCGCTCTCAGGCGGGAACACTTGGGTCTGGCCCACGCGGCGGGGTAAGTTCTAGGCATGACCACGATCACCGCCTCCCAAGAGCAGCAAGTAGTCGAGCAGGTTCCCAAGCAGCTGTACATCGGCGGGGAGTGGCGCGACGGCGCCAAGGGCACGCTGGCCGTCGAGGACCCCTCCACCGAGCAGACGCTGTGCGACGTCGCCGACGCCTCCGTCGACGACGCCAAGGCCGCGCTGGATGCGGCCGTCGGCGCCGGACCCGAGTTCGCCGCCATGGCCCCCCGTGACCGAGGCGAGATCCTCCGCCGGGCCTTCGAGACGATCAGCGAGCGCAAGCAGGACCTGGCGCTCCTGATGACCCTGGAGATGGGCAAGACGGTGCCCGAATCCCTGGCCGAGATCACCTACGCGGCGGAGTTCTTTCGCTGGTACTCCGAGCAGGCCGTGCGCATCGACGGCCGCTACGTGGTGGCCGCCAACGGGCAGGGGCGGGTGCTGACCATGAAGCAGCCGGTCGGACCCTGTCTGATGATCACCCCGTGGAACTTCCCGCTGGCGATGGGCACTCGCAAGGTCGGGCCGGCGATCGCCGCCGGCGCCACGATGGTCGTCAAGCCAGCCCAGCAGACCCCGCTGTCGATGCTCATGCTCGGCAAGATCCTGGAGGAGGCGGGACTCCCCGGCGGTGTTCTCAATCTGATCACCGCCTCCTCGTCAAGCGAGACCACGGGGCCGCTGATCGCTGACTCACGGCTGCGCAAGCTCTCGTTCACGGGCTCCACCGAGGTGGGGCGCAAGCTGATGGCGCAGGCTTCGGACAACCTGCTGCGCCTGTCCATGGAGCTGGGCGGCAACGCCCCCTTCCTGGTCTTCGAGGATGCCGACATCGACGTCGCCGTGCAGGGGGCGATGATCGCCAAGATGCGCAACATCGGAGAGGCCTGCACGTCGGCCAACCGCTTCCACGTCGCCGGCGCGGTCGCCGACCAGTTCGCCGAGAAGCTGGCCGACAAGATGGGCGCCATGAAGCTCGGACGCGGAGTCGACGAGGACGTCGACGTGGGCCCGCTGATCGATCAGGATCAGCGCAGCAAGGTCTCGGACCTGGTCCAGGACGCACTTGGGCGGGGCGCCCAGGCCGTCGTCGGGGGCCAGGCGCGCGACGGCGCCGGCTACTTCTACAACCCGACGGTCCTCACCGACGTCCCCGATGACGCCAGCCTGCTGCACGAGGAGATCTTCGGTCCGGTGGCGCCCGTCAAGGGCTTTGCCGACGAGGACGAGGCGATCGCGGCCGCCAACGACACCGAGTACGGCCTCGTGGCCTACGTGTTCACCAACGATCTCAAGCGGGCCCTGCGGGTCTGCGAGCGGCTCGAGACGGGCATGATCGGCCTCAACCAGGGCATGGTGTCAAACGCCCAGGCTCCCTTCGGGGGCATCAAGCAGTCGGGCTTCGGGCGCGAAGGCGGTCCGGAGGGGATCGAGGAGTACCTCGAGACCAAGTACGTCGCCGTCAACCTCTGACAGGTAGTAAGGGAGCGCCATAAACCCGGCTGCAGCTGGTTCTGGCGGCTGACTGTCGCGTCCGTCTGATCCAGTGGACGGCTGCTCGTCGTCCATAGCTCCGGACAAGTCGATCGCCTGCTCGCGCTGATCGACAGCGAGCATGCTCGTCAGGTCGTCGAGTACCGGGCTGGACGGCGGCCAAACCCGGTGTGCGAGCGTCGTCTCGCTACCAGCCCTGGGCCCGAGGCGGCGTTGATCGCGGTGGCGCCCAAAAGAAGTTTGTAACTAAAACGCCCGAGGCCGGGTCAACACGGATAAGAGCGTCGATTTTCAGCTCGAGGGCTTGCCGCCAGGAGAGGTTGGCGCCCCGGGTGCGGCCCGGTCGACAGCTATCCGCAACGGTCCCCGCCGCCCGCACCAGAACACGTGACTACCAGTCTCAAAAGGAGATCGCAGATGCCTGAGATGACCGAAGCGTATGAGTGGCAGGGCCGCACGATGGTGGGCAGCGACGGCGAGAAGATCGGCAAGATCCACGAGATCTACGAGGATCCGGATACCGGCAAGCCCGAGTGGGCGACGGTGTCAAGCGGCCTGTTTGGCACCAAGTCGAATTTCGTGCCCCTCGCGGGCGCCTCTTCCGAGGGGGAGGACGTGCGCGCCAATGTGACCAAGGATCAGGTCAAGGACGCCCCCGGCGTGGAGAACGATGGGGAGCTCTCTGAGCAGGACGAGCGTCGCTTGTTTGAGTATTACGGCGTCCCGTACACGAGCGCGGGATCGACCACCGCGCAGGGCCCGCCCGATGCCGGTGAGCAGAACATGAAGACCGGACAGCGCCGCGAACGGGCCGGTGAGCCGGACGTGGTCGGTCGCGACACGAGCGGCTCGGCGACCGACGACGCGATGACGCGTTCGGAGGAGGAGCTGCATGTCGGCACGCGTCAGCGCGAGGCCGGTCGGGCGCGGCTGCGCAAGCACATCGTGACCGAGAACGTCACCAAGACGGTTCCGGTGCAGCGCGAAGAGGTCCGGATCGAGCGTGAGCCGATCACCGACGAGAACCGCGACGCGGCCATGGCCGGCGGTGAGCTGACCGACGATGAGCACGAGGTCGTCCTGCACGAGGACGAGGTCGTGGTCGACAAGAACGTCGTTCCCAAGGAGCGGGTGCGGATGGGCAAGGAGTCAGTCGGCGAGGACCGCGAGGTCTCAGAAGAGGTCCGCAAGGAGCAAATCGAAATTGACGACCCGACCGCCGGCCGCGGCGAGACTGGCGGATCACGATAAGGCTCGAGGATTCCACCGCGAGCAAACGCGAACAGGACGAGTCCGGGCCCAAGGATCCGGCTCACTCGAGACGGCGCAAAGCACCCCCACACAAGGAGGAAGCAACCATGGAATCATCGACAGGAACAGAACCCGGGACCGGGACCGCGCGTCAGGGGACCGGGGGCTCGTCGGGCTCGCCGGCCTCGTCGGGGAGTGCGGTGGCGCGGCGGGGCGAGGGCGCGGGTGGCCTGCAGACTGAGAAGGGCGCGACGACGATCGCTGACACGGTGGTGACGAAGGTGGCGAGCATCGCGACCCGCGAGGTGGGCGGCGTGTACGAGTTGGGTGGTGGGACGGCGCGGGCGGTCGGGTCGGTCGCGCAGCGGGTCGGGATTGGCGATCAGCGCGGCCAGGGGGTGTCGGTTGAGGTTGGCGAGAGCCAGGCGGCGGTGGATCTGACGATCGTCGTTGAGTACGGCGAGTCGATTCCGAAGCTCAGCCAGCAGATCCGAGACAACGTGACCCGTCGGATCGAGGGGATCACCGGCCTGGCCGTGACCGAGGTCAACGTGGCCGTCAATGACCTGCACTTCCCCGGCGACGAGCAGTCTGACGACGAGGCCGCCCGCGTCCAATAACGATGCGGTCTTCGGCGATGAATGGGCAATCTTCGGGTCTGGTGGGAGGCGTGCGCGGCGAATCCGAGCGGCTAGGGTTGGCTCGTGCCGCGCGCACCGCGGCGCTGCTGGTGCCTGGGGTCCGGGGAGCCGAGGCCGGGCGGTCGGGAACGTTCATGACCGAGACAGCTGATGGCGAGCGGCTGGTCGGGGTGAGCTGTGCCGCGGCACCGGCGGGCGGCTATGACGTGTCGTTGCGACTGGTGTGCGGTCTGGTCGCGCTGCACCCGTTAGGCGATGCGGTGCGCGCGGCGGTCACGGGGGCGGCCGGCGCGGGCGGCATCGAAGTGCGGAGCGTGAGCGTGCACTTCGCCGACTTGGCCGTGGACGGAGAGATCTGATGGTGCTCCTGCGGCCGCTGGCGCGGCTCATCGGCGTGGTTTGGATGCTCGTACTCGCGCTGTTCGGGTTGGGGGTGGCGATGTACTGCTTTGACGCCGTTGTGAGCCTGGGGTCCGCGCGGCCTGACCGGCTGCTCTCCTTGCCCACCGTGCGTCGTCAGGTCGGTCGCTTCCTGGATCAGATCGCGGCGCCCGGCCCGACCGCCAGTCTGGCGTTGCTATGCGGACTGGGGGCGATGCTGCTCGGCGTGCTGCTGCTCATCGGGGTGCTCAGAGGTCGTAAGCAGCGCCTGGCTGTCCTCGAGCAGGACCGCGAGACCGGGGCGGTGGCGGCAAGAACCAGGCCGTTGCGCGAGATGGCGCGGGTGCTCGCTGAGCAGGCGAAGGGAGCGGCGAGCGTGAAGCGTCCCAAGCTGGCTTTGTCGCGTCGCGGGACGCGGGGACGGCTGACCGTTAGCGTCACCCGGGCCCGGAGCACCGACTCGCAAGAGCTCAGGAACACGGTTCGCGAGGCGGTGGCCCCGATCAGCGACCCGTTCAAGCTCAAACCCCGCGTGCGGGTGCGCCTCGGCGAACCAGGCAAGCGAACGCAATGATCCGGCAACGCGTCAACCTGCGCACCCCGGCGCTGGGCTACATCGTCTTCCTGCTGACGGTCGTGCTCGCCGCCGGGCTGCTGTGGTACGGGCTGATGGTCGTCCTGCTGGCGGTCAAGGTCTCGCCGCATACCGTCAACTCGCTCAGCGGCTATCGCACGCTCTACAACGACGCGATTGGCCTCAAGGCGAGCGACTTCACGACCGTGCGGCGGCTGATCGCGGGCCTGGCGGGGCTGCTCGTCTTTCTGATCTTCGTCTATCTCGCGTTCAAATCCTGGCCGCGTCCGTTTCTCGCCCGGGGTGACGTCACGCTTGACGAGAGCCAACACGGCAGCACCGTCATCCAGCCGCGAGCGGTGGAACGCGTCGCCGAGCTCGCCGCATGTGGTAACCCCGACGTCACGTCGGCCAGGGGACGGCTCGGGGATGAAGAGCTGAGCGTCGGGATTGACGCCAGACGTCCGAGCGCGGTCGCGGCGACGCTGCATGACGTCCACGAACGCGTACGTGCCGAGCTGGCGCGCCATGAATTGCCCAGCCTTCCGGTCAACGTGACCTTGACTGGATATGACCGTCAAACCAGGAGGGAACTCTCATGAACCCCCAACAGCTCGCCGGGCTGCTCGGCTTTTTGTTCGTCGCTGCCTGGATCGCCTTCGGGCTCGGCGACGCCGTGCTCTGCCTGATCGGAGGGGGCGTCTTCTACGCCGCCACCGCCTTTTTTCGCGGCGAACTTGACCTCGCCGAACTCCAGCAACGCGCCACCGGACAGCCGCGCCGCAGTGGAGCCCCTCGGTGAGGCAACGCTCCACACGGCGCGCCAAACACTGAGATCGAGAGGAATAGACATGTCCAGTACCGCCCCAGACAACGGCGAGCCAACCGCGGCCGAGCCGAACCCAGACAAGAGCACACATGCGGCGCCCGGTCGCCCCGAGCCGACAACCGGGCGGGGCGCCGAGCGGGTCGAGGCGGGCGATTCGCAGCGAACGACGGCGGGCGACTCCGGGCCGGCCGAGACCGGCCAGGCCGATGGTCCCGCAGCAGGTCTTCCTGACCGGACAGCCGGCGATCGTAGCGATCAGAAGCGTTCTGGACGCCGACCGGAGGGGCCCGCCCATGCTCGCAAGGGCTCGGTGTTCCAGACGGCAAAGCGGACGCTGAGTGAGTTCTCCGAAGACAACCTCACGGACTCGGCGGCGGCGCTGACCTATTACGCGGTGCTCTCGATCTTCCCCGCGTTGCTGGCGCTGGTGGCCATCGTGGGACTCGTGGGTAATCCGCATACGGTCACCAAGGAGATGACCACGCTGGTCACCTCGATCGGGCCGGCGTCCGCCGCCCAGACCTTCAAGGGTCCCATCCAAGAGCTGACCAAGAGCAGCGGCACCGCCGGGATACTGCTGATCGTTGGTATCGCCTCGGCGCTCTCGACGGCGTCTGGCTATGTCGGCGCGTTCATGCGCGCCTCCAACGTGATCTACGAGGTCGAGGAGGGTCGCTCGTTCATCAAGCTGCGCCCGTTGCAGATGCTGGTCACGCTGGTCCTCGTCATCCTGCTGGCGCTCGTGCTGGTGGCGCTGGTGTTGACCGGTCCTCTGGCCAGCAAGGTCGGTTCGGCGGTCGGGATCGGTACCAGCGCGGTGACCGTCTGGAATATCGCTAAGTGGCCGGTGCTGCTGGTCGTGGTCATGTTCATGATCGCGCTGCTCTACTACGCGTCCCCCAACGCCAAGCTCCGGAGCCTGAAGTCGATCTTTCCGGGCGCGGTGCTGGCGGTCGTGGTGTGGCTGGTGGCCTCCGCGGGATTTGCGTTCTACGTCGCGAACTTCGGGTCCTACAACAAGACCTACGGGACGCTAGGCGGGATCATCATCTTCCTGGTCTGGATGTGGATCACCAACGTCGCGATTCTCCTCGGCGTCGAGATCAACGCCGAGCGGGAACGGTCACGTCAGCTCCGCGACGGAACTCCCGGCGCCGAACGCGAAATCCAGCTGCCTGAACGCTCAGAGCCCAAGCCCAAGCAGCGTTCGCAGACCGCGTAGAGCCCTCCCACACCATTCGTCTCCTGCACCCCCGAAGTCCTGCTGTTGCTCGAACGTCTCTAGACGGCGCTCGCGCACACTTCCGAACCCGCTGAACCCGAAAGCTGAGATGAACGCATGGCAGATCCCGTTCCCGCCGGAAGTGACGTATCCGCCGGTACCTATCGCTGCACTGAATGCGGCTATGAGCTCTCGGTCGCCTCGACCAAGAGCCTGCCACCGTGCCCGGATTGTTCTAACGGCTCCTGGCGCACCCTGACTGGCGGCGACGGCGCCAGTGATCCGCGAATCTGAGGCTATCCGGTTAGATCCACACACAAGGAGGATGCGATGGCTTTGAGCGATCGAGCAGCTGCTGTCTGGCCTTACGCGCAGCAGGTTCTCGACAACCAGGACGTGCAGAAAACGGCGCGTCAAGCCGCGGACGCGACCCGTGCGGCGTATCGGCGGGCTCGCGGACAAGACGTCCGAGAGGCGGTCACGGACCGAAAGCTGCGCCGCCGCGTGACCACGGCCGTAGCCGCCACCGGGAAGCTGTTCGGCGCGGTCAGCGAATCCGCGCCTGAGCCGAAGTCTCCGTGGCCCCGGCGAGTGGCCTTGCTCGCGGTGGTGGCGGCCGGAGCCTGGCTGATCACCAACAAGGACATGAGGGCGCGAGTTCAAGGGCTGGCAGGCCAAAAGAGCACAGACGACGAGATCAACCCATCCATAGGCGACCCAACGAATCCCGTCTAGGCAGGGAGGGGCCAATGGCAGAGACCGGTCGGGACCGGCGTCGAGCGATCGCTCGGTAGCTGACTTGCTCAAGCAGGCGTCTGATCGGACCGTAACCCTGATCCGCCAAGAGCTCGAGCTGGCCAAGGCGGAGGTCACCACCAAGGGCAAGCAGTCCATGGCCAGCGCTATGTCTGTCGGCAATCGCGTAACGCGCTATACCACGTACTCGTGTGTCCGACTTTGCGCCGCTTCCTTACTCGCGTCAACCTCTGACACGGATCTCGAAGGAGCGTCGAGACGCAGCCGGCCGGCCCAACCGCACGGTGAGCGAGCCCGAACCTACCAACCGCCGGTTCGCGCGGATCCTGCTCGCGACCGAAGGACGGGCGATCCCGGACTCGACGATCGCCCGTGTGCTCGAGCTCGTCCCCTGGTGGGGCGCGAGCGTGTGTGTTTTCTCGTTCGTTCGGATCTACGGCTACTCGGGGGTGTTGCCGAACAGGCATGACTGGGAACGGCAGCGCACGATCGTGGCCGACGCCGTCAGGCGGCTGAGAAACCGGGGCGTGGAGGTCGATGGCGATGTGCTGGCCACTCGCAGACTCGCGAGGCAGATCTGCGATGAGGCGACGAGGCAGGGCTGTGAGGCGATCGTGATGGCAGCCGACCCGAATCGCAACCGCCTGGTCGGCGACATGCTCTGGGCCCAGGAGCCCCAGCGCGTGCGTCGTCGCGCCCGCGTGCCCGTGTTCCTGGTGCTCGACGAAGGCTAGGTGGCCTGACGCCGAGACGAGCGCCGGACACGCCGACAGCGTGCCCGGCGTCCCGTCCTCTCCCCTCTCAGCGCCTGCCGAGAGCCTGGATGAAGCTCGAACCCGGCGAGCCCAGCCCGGTCATGCTGTCGAAGCCCGGGGTGGCGCTCAGCGCGACGCCGCGCGTGGTGCACACGTTGTTGGCGTCGCAGTACTCCTCCTCGCCCTGATAGTCGATGATCCGGGTGGAGTACAGGATCCCGTCGGAGTTGTCGATCGAGTTCGCGTAGTCGGCCCGGGACTGATCCTGGTGCGTGGCGACGATGTCGTCGAGCGGGCCGGGCTGACCGTAGAGCGAGTACAGCTCCGGGTTCAGGAATCCGAGCGAGAACCCTCGGGCCGCGTCGGCCCTGGCGACGACCCCGGCCAGCAACGGCGAGGCCACGCTCGTGCCCCCGATCCGGTACTGGTCGTAATAGGTGCCGTCGGGGAACTGCTGGGTTTCGCCGACGAGCATGCCGGTGGCCGGATCGGCCTCCAGCGAGATGTCGGGCTCGACCCGCATCGGCTGGGATCCGTTGCGCTCCGACAGCGAAGCCGGAACCACCCCGTACTGGTAGAAGGGCTCCGGATAGACGACGCTCGTGCCGCCGCCCGAGCCGCCATCCAGCGTCTCGTCGATCGGCAGCCAGGTGCCGAGCTGCGCCGAGGTGCAGCCCTGGGCGGCCACCTCGGCCGCGTTGCAATAGAAGCTGCGGGCGGTCGACCAGCCGTACTCGCCGGTCCGCTGGCCCGAGGCGCCGATCTCCAGCGTGGTCCCGCCGACCGCGGTCGCCCAGGGGCTGGACGGCGGGTAGTCGGCGGCGACCTGGCCGATCGTCGTGTACTCGTCGCCGTCGTCTCCGCTGGAGAAGAGCACGCTGACCCCGGTAGCGGCGGCCATCACGAGGATGTTGTCCATCGACTGGCGGTCGGCGGCGGTGTCGAGCACGTCGCCGCCGTCATCGCCCCAGGAGTCGCTGATCACGTCGGCCAGATGCCCGTCGACGATCTTGCGCACGGTCCCGTACAGCGGTCCGTTGTTGCAGTTCTTGGCGCCGGCGAACAGGATGTTGGCGCCGGGAGCCATGTCGTGAACCGCCTCGACGTCGAGCGTCTGCTCGCCGAACCAGCCGCTGGCCCCGCACTGGTTGGGGCCCCCGTCGTTGAACTTCTTGGCCAGCAGCTCGGAGAACTGCGATGACCGCAGCGGGTTGGCGGGATCGTTGAGCGCCGCGAACTCATGGGCGTCGGAGAACAGCGTCGGCGACGCGTAGGCATCGACGATCGCGACGGTGACCCCGGAGCCGGCGGGGCTGCCGGAGACGTTGTAGGCCGAGCGCAGCTGCGGACCGGTGTAGCCGCACACCGCCCACGGCGGGTCCGCCGGGTAGCCCGGAAACGGGGGCAGCGCCGTGTCGAGCTTCTGGTTGTAGTACGCGCCGCAGGGCGGGGCGACGCGGAACCCGGCGGGCTGCTGATAGCCGGGCGCGGCCGCGGGGCGACCGTGTGGGGCACCCAACGTGTTGTCGGGACGCGCGACGGTGTCGCTCACTCCGCTGACCCCGCCGACCACGTCGGCGATGTCCGACGGGATCGAGAGGTCCTTGTCGGCGAGCAAGAGCGTGTCACCCTGCACCCGGTGGTAGGAGAGGGAGGTCCCGAACGCCCGCTGGACCTGGGCGGCGGTGCCCGAGGCCTCGACGGCCATCCGGTCCGACGAGACCTGTCCGACCGTGAAGCCGTTGCCCGTCAGAAACGACTTGACGTCGTTCACCGATGCCGTCGTCGGTGAGAAGCGCGATTCCCACTGCGCCGGGGTCAGGTAGTGGCCGTACGACACGCTGCCGGGCGTGGACACGGCCTGGGCGAAGGATTCGGCGCCCTGCTGGTCAGGCAGCTTGAGGTTGATCTCGAAGTGCATCCGCGTGGTGTCGGGGACCGACCCGGTGCGCGGGGTGCGGGCGGCCGCGGGCGACTGCGAGTCGCGCAACTGCACCCTCGGGGGGGTCGAGGCGCCGGCGGGCGCCGCAATCGCCAACATGGCCGTGAAGGCGCCCACCCCAGCAAGCGTTCGAGCTCTACGACGAATCTGCATGCACATCTCCCATCCGGACTGACGACTGAATGACCCCGCGGCCGCGGCATCATATGCGAAGCGGCCGAGTCCCGACGCCGCTTAGCATTCTGGGCGTGTCCCGAGGCTCGCCCGTGCTGGCCACGATCGGCGTCTACTGCTTTGACGCCGGCAGCTTCACCGCCAGATTGCGCGGCGCCGGGGTCACGCTGCTCGTCGACGTCCGTCAGCGCCGCGGCGTGCGCGGACCGCAGTTCTCCTGGGCCAACTCACAACGCCTGCAGGCGCTGCTGGCCGGCGCCGGGATCTCCTACAGCCACCACCGGGAGCTGGCCCCGACAACCGAGCTCCGCCACCTCCAGTACCGCGAGGACGACCGCCAAGGCGTCGGCAAGCGCTCGCGGGAGCGGCTCGCTCCCGCCTACGTGGAGCGCTACATCGCCGAGATCCTGGACCCGGCGCCGCTCGACGACCTCGTGACCGAGATCTCGGCCGCCTCCCGCGCCGCCCTGTTCTGCGTGGAGTGCGACGCGATCGCCTGCCATCGCTCGCTGCTGGCCGGGCGCCTGGCCGACGAGTACGGCTTTCAGGTGCTCCATCTGATGCCGTAGGCCGCTCATCGTCCTGGATCCGCTTCCAGCTCGGTGACCGGCTCGTAGCCGTCGCATCGCAGCACCGGAAGCCGGGGATAGCGCGGAAAGCGCTCGGGCTCGGTGCGCGAGCGCCGGCACAGCGAGAACACCGATCCGCGGGTATTGCGCACGATCTGCTGATGGCGGCAGCGGTCGCATAGATTCACCGAGCCCCGGTCGGGCCCGCTCGCGTCGGTCGCTACTCCAACCACATTCCCGAGGCCACCGGGACCTGCACGAGGCGCGGGCCCTGCGCGCCCGTGGCCTCCCGCAGGGCCTCGGTCAGCTCCTCCTGACCGCTCACGTCCCGGGCGGTCATCCCATAGGCCCGCGCCACCGCGGCCACGTCCAGCCCGGGAAGATCGAGTCCGGGGGCGCCCGACACCTGCTCGAGCGCGGAGAACCACTTCAGGATCGCGTACTCGTCGTTGCGCAGGACCAGGAAGGTGACCGGCACCCGATAGGCGACCGCGCTCCACAGCGCGGTGATCCCGTACTGCGCCGAGCCCTCGCCGAGCACGCACACGACGGGGCGGCCGGGCTGGGCCAGCTGGACGCCGACGGCGGCGGCGATCCCGAAGCCCAGGCCGCCACTGGCGCAGAAGTAGTAGCTGCCCGGCCGCGACAGGCGCAGCCGGTTGCGAAAGGCCAGCGTCGAGGAGGGCGCCTCCAGGACGGCGATCCCGTCCGGCGGCCAGGCGGCGGCGAGCGCGGCCATCGCCTCGGAGCCGCTCAGCGGCTCGGCGTGAGCGGGCTCTCCGGGAGCCGGCCGGGGATCGGGCGCCGTCCGGTCGGCCTCGGGCGCCAGCGCCACCAACCGGGCGAGGCCCGCGGCCACGTCACCGACGATCGCCTCGCCCATCGGAGCCCGCGCCGCCTCACCCGGATCGCTGGTCAGCGCCACCAGCTCGGTGCCGGGCGCCAGCAGCGGTCCCGGGATGTACGGGTAGTACGGGAACACCGAAGAGCCGACCACCAGGACCAGGTCGTGGCCCTTCAGCGTCTCGGAGATCGCGCCGATCGCCGGCGCCAGCACGCCGGCGAAGTTGGGATGGCTCTCGGGGAAGCCGAGCCGGGAGCCTCCGGTGGCGGGGCTGGCCCAGACCGGAAGCCGCTGGCGCTCGGCCAGCGTGACGGCGGCGTCCCAGCCGCCGCTCGAGTCGATCTCGGGGCCGGCCACCAGCACCGGGTTCTCGGCTTGCGCCAGGCGCGCCGCGAGCGCGGTCAGCGCCTCGTCGTCGGGGGCGGCACGGCCACTGACGCGGCGAGCCGTCGCGGCAACCGCGCGATCGTCGTCGGCCTCGGCGTTCCAGTCATCCATCGGGATCGACACGAACGCGGGACCTCGGGGCGGCAGCGAGGCGTGGTGGATGGCCCGCGCCAGGGCCCCGGGCACGTCCTGAGCCCGAGGCGGCTCGTGGCTCCACTTGACGTAGGGCTGGGGACCGATCGTGGCCTCACGGTTGGTCAGGTTGGCCTCGATCGTGATCTGCGGACGGACCTGCTGGCCGGCGGTGATCACCAGCGGCGACTTGTTGGCCTGGGCATTGAAGATCCCGCCCACGGCGTTGCCGACGCCCGGGGCGGTGTGCAGGTTGACATGCGTCGGGCGCCCGCTGGCCTGGGCAAAGCCGTCGGCCATCCCGACCACCACCAGCTCCTGAAGGCCGAGCACGTAGTCGAAGTCATCGGGGAAACCGGCCAGCATCGGCAGCTCGGTCGAGCCGGGATTGCCGAAGATGGTCGTCATCCCGTGGGCTCGCAGCAACTCGAAAGTGGCCTCCCGGACACTCGCCATCGGCTTCCTCCTCGTTCTCGGGCCTGAACATTATTGGGACGGCGGCGCCCGCGCGGGTGCCGAGCCGGCCCATCACAGCTCGGCCAGCACCTCGGCGGCGGCTCGTGCGCCGGAGCTGACCGCCCCGTCCATGTAGCCGTTCCAGTAGCCGGCGGTCTCGGTGCCGGCCCAGTGAAGGCGACCCACCGGCTCGCGCAGCCACGGCCCGTAAGCCGCGAACGAGCCGACCGCCGGAATCCCCACCGGACAGCCTCGTGTCCACGGCTGCTGGCTCCAGCTGGTCTCGATCAGCTCCCGGGGGCGCCTGGCCTCCGGGCCGAAGAAGACCTCCAGCTGGGAGAGCACGGCCGCGCGCTTGTCCGCCCCCGAGAGCCCCGAGAACCGGCGGGCGTTGTCGCCGCCCACAAAGCCGAACACCACCCCCGGCCTGCCCCCGGGAGGCGAGTCGTCAAACGACACGCTGATCGGGAACCCGGTGGCGACGGCCGACCCGGTGAGGCCACGCTCGCGCCAGAACGGCCGGTCATAGACGGCGGCGACCTTGGTCAGCGTCCCCTGTCCGTAGCGCTGGGTCAGCTGGTCGCGCATGAAGGGCAGGATCGGGTCGTAGTCGATGCGCCCGGCGAGCGCCGGGGGGACGGCGACGATCGCCCGCCGGGCCGTGATCGTGGCCCGATCGGAGGCGACCCGGACACCGCTGCCGGATTGGGCGACAGAGCGCACCGGGCAGCCCAGGTGGACTCGATCGCCGAGCTCGGCCGCGAGCTTCAGGGCCAGCGTCTGCGATCCGCCGGCGAAGCGCGCCGCCTGGGCGCCGCCGCGCGTGTCGAAGTTGCGCTGGAACGTTCCCGGGTGCCGGGGATCGCCCGATGCCGCGACGTAGAAGAGCGCGAACAGCAGCGACAGCTCGCGCGCCTCGGCCCCGAAGATGCTGCGCAGCGCGGCGGCGGTCAGCTCGCGCAGGCGCGGCGTCGCGGAGCGCCCGTCCAGGAAGCTCTGGAGCGTCTGGCCGTCGAGGGCGGTCGCATCCGGAGCCTTCCAGGGAGCGGCGACCGGCACCTTGGCCGACATCTGATCCAGCTCGAGGACGGTCGCCGCCAGCTCGGCGGCGACCGCCGGATCGGGTGGCGCGGTGCCGAACGGCCCCCGGTCTGAGTAGGTGAGGCGCTCGCCCCCGGCCACGTACACGTCATCGCCGGTGTCGTAGACCGGGAACGTGCCCACCCGGAGCTCACGGGCGAGACGGGCCAGGTGATCCTGGGTGGGCCCGATGAAGGTTCCGCCGCGCTCGGAGACATGGCCGTGGCCGAGATCGTGGTTCCAGACCCGCCCGCCCACGCGGTCGCGCGCCTCGAGCACGATCGCCGATCGTCCGGCCATCACCACCTGGCGAGCCGCCATCAGACCCGCGAGTCCCGCCCCAACGACCACGACGTCGGCCCGGCTCTGGCTGCCGGGACCCGGGGGGGCCGGCCGCCGGCTGAAGCGGGGGTTCTGCGCGCCGGCGCCGGCCGGCAGCCCGGCGCTCACGCCGGCGGCCATCGTGCCGGCGACGAAGCCCCGGCGGGTTACTGAGGTCACGGCTGACGGCATGTTGTTCGTCCCTCGAGTCGGCAGGTCAGGGGCCCGGAGGCGACAACACACTACTTACTATACTTTATGAAGTATGTCCACGTTCTGGCGACTGCTCGGCTTCCTGCGTCCATATCGGCGTGCCGTGATCTGGTCGTTCGTGCTCGCCTTCGGCGCGCTCGGCGGGACCGTGCTGATCCCCTACCTCACCGGGGTGGCGATCAACGCCATCCGCGCCCACCACCATCACGAGCTGATGCTGCTGGCGCTGGCGATCACCGGCGCCGGGCTGGTCCGGCTCGTGCTCAGCGTACTGCGCCGGCTGATCGCGGGCCAAGTCTCGCTCGGGGTCGAGGTGGACCTGCGCGAGGCGCTCTACGGTCATCTGCAGCGGCTCGAGCTGTCGTTCTTCGACCGCCAGCAGACCGGTCAGCTGATGTCGCGGGCGACCGTGGACCTGCAGTCGGTGCGCTTCTTCCTCGGCTACGGGCTGATCTTCATCGCACAGTCGGTGGTCACGATCCTGCTCGCGGCCGTCGCCATGTTCGTGCTCCAGCCCAGCCTGGCCGCGATCTCGCTGGCCCCGGTCCCGTTCGTGGTCCTGATCGCCATGCGCTACGGCCACAAATCCCGCCCCGCGATGCAGGAGGCCCAGCAGCGGATCGCCGAACTGACCGCCGACACCGAGGAGAACGTCTCGGGCGTGCGCGTGGTCAAGGCGTTCGCCCAGGAGCCCCGCCAGCTGGACCGCTTCCGGCACTCCGTCCAGCGGGTGTTCGATCAGCAGCTGTACGCGACTCGGATCCAGGCTTTCTACAACCCGGTGATCAGCTTTCTGCCCAACCTCGGGCTGGCCGCGATCCTGCTCTTCGGCGGACGCGAGGTGATCGACGGGTCGCTCAGCGTGGGCGCGTTCACGGCCTTCTACGCCTACCTGCTGATGCTCATCTCCCCCATGCGAACGCTGGGATACATGCTCGGCGCCGCACAGCGCTCGACCGCCTCCGGCGCCCGCATCTTCCAGGTCCTCGATCGCGAGCCACGGATCGTGACCCCGGCCGATGCGCCGAGACTGCCCGACGGCAACGGGCACGTCAGCCTGCGCGGCGTCGGCCTCACGTTCGAGGGCACCACGCACCCGGCACTTCGGGACATCGACCTCGACGTCCCGGGAGGCCAGACGGTGGCGCTGGTCGGGGCGATGGGCTCGGGCAAATCGGCGCTCGTCTCTCTGCTTCCCCGCTTGTACGATGTCAGCGCCGGATCGGTGTCGATCGACGGCGCCGACGTGCGCTCGGTGTCGCTTGACAGCCTGCGCCGGGCGCTCGCGGTGGTCAACGACGACCCGTTCCTGTTCTCCGCGACCGTCCACGACAACATCGCCTACGCCCGCGGCGACGCCCCGCGCGAAGAGGTGGAGCGCGCCGCCGCCGCCGCGCAGGCCGACGGGTTCATCGGCCGTCTGCCCGACGGCTACGACACGATGATCGGAGAGCGCGGGCTCACCCTGTCCGGCGGCCAGCGCCAGCGGATAGCGATCGCCCGCGCCATCCTCGCCGACCCTCGGATCCTGATCCTCGACGACGCCACCTCCTCGGTCGACGCCTCGACCGAGCAGGAGATCAAGCTGGCGCTCGAGGACGTGATGGCCGGCCGGACGACGTTCGTGATCGCCCACCGGCTGTCGACGATCGCGCTCGCCGACCGGATCGTGGTACTCGAGCAGGGGCGCGTCGCCGCCGACGGCTCGCATGCCGAGCTGCTGCAGCAATCCGAGCTCTACCGCGAGATCGTCGAGAAGGGCATGCCCGACCAGGTGTTCATGACCCGCGGAGCGATGAAGGAGGTGGCGGGACTATGAACGTGATGTCGCGCTCGGAGCTGCGCCGGCGCCTCCAGGAGACGGGTGGCCGCGGGCGGAAGCTGCGCGGGCTGGCCGAGCTGCTGGCCCCCTACCGCTGGCGCGTGATCGCGATGTTCCTCTCGCTGGTGGCGGCGACTGCCGCCGCGCTGGCGCCCGCGCCTCTGGCCAAGGTGGCGATCGACCGGGGAATCGATCGCCACGACCTGACTGCTTTGTACGTCGTCGTGGTCGTGTTCCTGATCTCGGTGGTCGTCTACGGGCTGGCCACCTGGGCGCAGACCTACCTGGTGGGCTGGGTCGGGCAGCGCGCCCTGCAGGACCTGCGGCTGAAGCTGTTCGTGCATCTGCAGTCGCTGTCGGTCGGCTTCTACTCGCGTAACCGCGCGGGGGTGCTCATCTCGCGCATGACCAACGACGTCGAGGCGCTCGACCAGCTGGTCGAGGACGGCCTGGCGACCCTGATCCAGTCCAGCCTGACGCTGATCGGGGTCGTGGTCATCCTGATGGTCCTGGACTTCCACCTGGCGTTGCTGACCTTCATCGCGTTGCCGGTGCTGGCGCTCGGCGCGCTGGCCTTCCGGATCGCGTCGGCCGACGCCTACCGGCTGACGCGGGAGAAGATCGCCACGATCACCGGTTACCTGCAGGAGACCCTGTCGGGGATTCGCGTCGTGCGCGCGTTTGGCCAGGAGCGCCGGCACATCGAGCACTTCAAGGCGCTCAACGAGGAGAACCGCAGAGCCAACATGACCACGGTGCGGCTCAACGCCGCCTACTTCCCCGGCGTCGAGCTCCTGTCGGCGCTGGTCACGGTGGAGATCCTGGTGGTGGGCGGCCTGGAGGCGATCAACGGCCACGCCTCGACCGGGGTGGTGTTCGCGTTCATCGCGGCGCTCAACAACTTCTTCGATCCGATCCAGCAGCTCTCTCAGCTCTACACCACCTACCAGTCCGGCATGGCCGCGCTCGACAAGATCTTCGGCCTGCTCGACGAGCAGCCCGAGCTCGTCGACGCTCCCGGCGCCCCGGCGCTGGGACCGATCCGCGGTGAGGTCACGTTCGCGGACGTCTCGTTTCGCTATGGCGACGACGATGATGGCGCCTGGGCGCTGCGCGACATCGATCTCGTGATCCCCCCTGGGCAGACGGTGGCCCTGGTCGGGGAGACCGGCGCCGGCAAGTCCACGTTCGCCAAGCTCGTGGCGCGCTTCTACGACCCCACCCGGGGCAGCGTGCTCGTCGACGGGCACGACCTGCGCGAGGTCACCGCGCAGTCGCTGCGCTCACAGATGGGAATGGTGCCCCAGGAGGGATTCCTGTTCAGCGGCACGGTGCGCGAGAACATCTCGTTCGGGCGCCCGGGCGCGACCGAGCAGGAGATCCGCGAGGGGGCCCGCGCGGTCGGCGCCGACGACTTCATCATGGCGCTGGAGCAGGGCTACGACACCCAGGTCGGCGAGCGGGGGGTCCAGCTCTCCGCAGGGCAGCGTCAGCTGATCGCGTTCGCCCGGGCACTCGTCGCCGACCCGAGGATCCTGGTCCTCGACGAGGCGACCGCCAACGTGGACGTGCACACCGAGGGGCTGATCGAGCAGGGGCTGCGGCGGCTGGTGGCCGGCCGCACCGCGATCGTGATCGCCCACCGCCTGTCCACGATCCGCCATGCTTCGCGGATCCTGGTGATGGAGTATGGGGAGATCGTCGAGCAGGGCACGCACGAGGAGCTGCTGGCGGCCGGCGGGCGCTATTGGCAGCTGTATCGCGACTGGGCCGAGCAGGCGGCGGCCTAGCACTTGGCGCGTCCTCCTCTGGCACGCCCTGTGGCACGCCCTGTCGCGACCTCGGGGCGGGCACGTGTCACCGGCCTGGCCACCGCGGCCGTCAAGGGCACGCGGTTGCGCTCGGTGGCCCGGATCGAGCTCGGCGAGCTCGGCGCGCGCGGCAATCGCAGCTTCTGCGTGATCGACGAGCGCGCGCGGATGCTCAACGGCAAGCAGCTCGGGGAGCTCCAGGCCGTGCTCGCCGACTACGAGCCCGGCGCCGGCGAGCTGTCCCTGACGTTTCCCGGCGACCGGGCCGTGCGAGCGGCGGTGGAGTACGACGGCGCCGTGCAGATCCGCTTCTTCTCCCGTCAAGCCGAGGCGCGGCTGGTGCGCGGTCCCTGGTCGGAGGCCCTGTCGGAGTTCGCCGGACGGCGGTTGCGCCTGGTGGCGCCTGAGATCGCCGTGGACCGCGGCCGCCGGGGAGCGGCGTCGCTCATATCCCGCGCGTCGCTGGACCGCCTGGCCGAGGTGGCCGGCCGCGACTCCGTGGACGCGCGCCGCTTTCGGATGCTGATAGAGATCGACGGGGTGGCCGCCCATGAGGAGGACGGCTGGGTGGGGGAGCGGGCTCGGGTGGGAGCGGCGCTGCTCGCCCTGCACGGCCACGTGGGACGCTGCCTGGTCACCAGCCGCGATCCCGACAGCGGCGAGGTCGACCTGCCGACCCTGGATCTCCTGCGCAGCTATCGAGATCACGTGGTCAGCACCGAGCCGGTGCCGTTCGGGATCTACGGCCAGGTGCTGGAGCCGGGTTTCGTGAGCGTCGGGGACGCGGTCGCGCTGGAGGGGTAGGGTCTGGTCCGGTGGGCTCGCAGGAGCGTGTGCGCATCGACGTCGCCGACCACGTGGCCGTGGTGACGCTGACGCGCGCCGACAAGCACAACGCGCTGGACGTGCCCATGTTCGACGCGATCATCGCCGCCGCCCGGAGGCTGGCCGGCGAGCCCGGTCTGCGTGCCGTGGTCCTGCGCGGAGAAGGACCGAGCTTCTGCTCGGGCCTCGACGTGGTCAGCATCATGGCGGCGGGCGGCGGCCCCGCGGGCCTGACCGACCGGGTCCGAGGGGAGGTTCCCAATTGGTTTCAGCGGGCCGCCTTCGACTGGACGGCTCTGCCCGTGCCGGTGATCGCGGCGCTGCACGGAAACTGCCTGGGCGGCGGGCTGCAGATCGCGCTGGGCGCCGACATCCGGATCGCGGCCCCCGACGCGCGGCTGTCGGTCATGGAGGTCAAGTGGGGTCTGATCCCCGACATGTCGATCACCCGAACGCTGCCCCGCCTGGTGGGGGTCGACGTGGCCAAGGAGCTGACCTTCACCGGACGGGTGTTCGACGGCCTCGAGGCCCACCGGCTCGGGGTGGTGACCCGGGTGGCCGAGGACCCGCTGACGGTCGCTCGTGACCTGGCCGCGGAGATCGCCTCGCGCTCGCCCGATGCTGTCAGGTCCGCCAAGCGCCTCTACGACGAATCGTGGACGGGCCCGCCCTCCGAGACGCTCGCGCTCGAGGCCGGCCTGCAGCTCGACCTGATCGGCTCCCCGAATCAGTTGGCGGCGGTTGCCGCCGGGCTCACCCGGGAGCCGGCGGACTTCGTCGATCCATAGATCCGTCCGACGCACCGGGACAACCCGATGCTGGAGCGTGGCATCCCGAGATGAATGCCGAGGCACCGCCGCCGACGTATTCAGTACCGATGCGATCCCGGCCCGAGGCCCCGGTGCCCTGCTAGGTTCATTACTCCATATAACTGGGGAATAGGGATTTGAACCCCAACTTCAACGTCCAGAGCGTTGCGTGCTGCCATTACACCATTCCCCAGTGTATTCGCTGTTTCAATTCTCGTGGGCGAGTATAGAGTCGCCCGAGGGCCTGGTTCGTCCGGCGGCTATGCGAACATGTGTTCGTGCCGTCGGTCGTCCGTCAACTCGTCAGCGAGCTCCATGCCACCGGGCTGACAGGTCCGCAGATCGCGCGCCGGCTCGGGCTCGCATCGACGACGGTGGACTACCACCTGAGAAGACTCACCGAGCCCGACTGGCGTGGCCAAGCGTTGACGCTCGCTCTTCATCACGTAAATGGTGTGCGTGACGACAATCGGCTGGAGAACCTCCAGCTCCTATGCCCGAACTGTCACAGCCAGACCGACATGTTCGCCGGAAGGCGCGCCGTTCGCTGAGCGAGCCGGGCGCCCTACAAACCAACGGAACGGTCAGCTAAATCGCCTCCAAGTCCGTCGAGAGATCGCCCAGCGCCGCGGCCCGCTCGCCCACCTCCGTGCGTTCGGCGATCAGCCGGCGAGCGGACTGCAGATCGGCCGAGCGCCCGACCGTGAGCGCGCCCGCGACCCGGCCCTCGGACAGGTAGAAGACCGTGAACTTTCCCTCCTCCAGCGAGCCGCGGATGACCTCGCGGTCCCACTCGTAGGCGGGTCCCACGTACTCGATCGCGGCCCAGTCGGACAGATCTGAGAAGAAGTAGGGCACGGCGTCGTGGACGACGGACTTGCCCAGCATGTTGAGCGCCGCTGTCTTGCCCTGGTTGAAGGCCACATCCCAGTGCTCGACCCGAATCCGGCGACCGTCGTGGATGACGCTTTGATACTCGGCGACGTCCCCCGCCGCGAACACGCCGGGGGTGGCCGACTGCAGGTGGGCATCGACGCGCACCCCCCCGGTCTCCCCGAGCTCCAGACCCGCCCCCCGGGCGAGCATCACGTCGGGCCTCACTCCGGCTCCGATGACCACGGCATCGGCGGCGAGCTCCCGGCCGGACCTGCAGACCGCGCGGGTCACCCGGCCGTCGGCGCCCTCGAAGCGGTCGAGCTCCTCCTCACCGTAGACCTCGATTCCGTGTTCGACGAGCAGCTCGTGGAAGAACCGGGCGGCCTCCGAGCCGAAGCTGCGGATCAGCGCGAGCGGCTCCATCATCACCATCGCGCAGTGGCTGCCCAGCTCGGTCAGTGACGCGGCCACCTCGCTGGCGATGTACGAGCCGCCGATCAGCACCACCCGCTTGCCGGCCGTATCCTCACGGATCGCGTCGCTGTTGGCGAACGTGCGCAGGTAGTGAATGCCCTCCAGCTGGGCTCCGTCGACGTTGAGCCGGCTCACGTTGGCGCCGGTGGCCACCAGCGCCTGACCGAAGCCGATCTCCTCGCGGTTGGAGAGCGCCACCGTCCGCTGCCCCAGGTCGAGCTTCATCGCCGAGGTACGCGTCAGCACCTCGATCTGGTGCTCGTCGTACCAGGCGGGTTCGTGAAGCAGCGCGTCGGGGCGGCCCTCGCTGCCGCGCAGGTAGCCCTTGGACAGGGGCGGTCGGTCATACGGAGGGTCGGGCTCACGCCCCACGAGCAGGATCGATCCGTCGGCGCCCGAGTCGCGCAGCCACCGGGCGCAGTTGCCGGCGGCCAGGCCGCCGCCGATCAGCAGGTATTCGACGTCGCGGTCGGCCATCGGGACCGGGGGCTAGGCGCCGGCCCGAGCCTCGGAGCCGTTGGGGGCAAAGCGCGGGGTGATGTCGCCTTCGAGCCCGGGATCCAGGATCAGCAGCACCTGATCGCCGGCCTCGATCACGGAGTCGGCCTTGGGCACGAAGCCCGTCCCGCCCCGCAGCACGGAGATGATGAGCGAACCGTCGGGGAGTGCCACGTCCTGTACACGGTTGCCGGCAGCCCGCGAACCCGCCCCCACCTCGAGCTCGATGATCTCCAGATGCTCCTCTTCGAGCGCCAGCAGCTGGACGAGACCGTACTCGGGGACCTCGTGCTCGATCAGGCGCAGGATCAGATCGGTGGCCGACACGGCGGGCTGCACCCCGAGCAGCTTGAAGTGGTCCAGGTTGCGGGGGTTGTTGACGCGGGCCACGATCCGGTCGCACCCGTACTTCTCCTTGGCCACCTGACAGAGCAGGATGTTGTCCTCGTCGTCGCCGGTCACGGCGATGACGAGGTCGGCCCGCTGGATCCCGGCGCGCTCGAGCACCCACAGCTCGGTCGCATCTCCGTACTGGACGGCGTGTTCGAGCTCCGCCTCCACGATCCGGAACTTGCGGTGATCGGATTCGATCAGCGTGACCTCACGGTCGCGGGCGATCAGCTCACGAGCCAGGTTCCACCCCACCTTGCCCGCCCCGGCAATGATCACGTACATCGGCGCGAACCTCCCCTCACGCCTCGAGTACTACCCGCTCGGCCAAGTCGATAGCGTGCTGCGTGGGACAGATCGTCAGCAGTCCCTGCTCCGCGTACCAGGCGGCGCGAGCCGGATCGGCGACCCGGACGACGACGCGTGGAACATTGAACCTGCGCTGCGCGAGCTGGGCGATGACCAGGTTGGTGTTGTCGCCCCGGGTGGCGGCCATGAAAACGTTCGCCTGCTCGATCCCGGCCTCGATCAGGCCGTCGGTCTCGAGTGCGGCACCGACCGTGAACCGCCCGCCGGCGTCCTCCCAGGTCGTCGACTGATCCTTGTCCAGACGCTCGTGCGAGAGCGGGTCTGAGTCGAGCACCGAAACGTCGTGGCCGGCCTCGAGCGCGCGCCTGGCGACGGCCGACCCCACTCGGCCCGCCCCAACGATCAGAATGAACATGACGCGCACTCTAGTGCGCCGCCCGGTGAAGGTACCGGTTCCCCGCCTCAGCCCCCGGGCGGCCATATAGCTCACGTCCAGAGCCGCTGGCTGGCGAGCTCCGCTCCCTTGACCAGCGCGCCGAGCTTGGCCCACGCCAGGTCGGGGTCGATCCGTCCGCCCATGCCGCAGTCGGTGCCGGCGATGACGTTCTCCCGGCCGACGGCGTCGGCGTAGCGGCCGATCCGGTCCGCGACGACCTCGTGATGCTCCAGCACGTTCGTCTTGTGGGTCACCACGCCCGGAATCAGCACCTTGCCCGCGGGCAGTGCACGGTCCTTCCACACCCTCCACTCGTGCTCGTGGCGAGGATTGGCCGCCTCCAGCGAATAGGCGCCGGCCCGGATCCCGAGCAGCAGGTCCACGACATCGGCGAGCGGAACATCCGAGCTGTGAGGACCTTGCCAGCTCCCCCAGCACATGTGGTACCGGATGCTGGCCTCGGACACGCCGGACAGGGCCTGGTTGAGCATGTCGACGTGCGTGGCAGCCAGCTTTCGCCACTCGGCAAACGGGCGATCGGCAAACCACCAGTCCCACATCACCACGAGCGCCGGATCATCGATCTGGACCTGCAGGCCAGCCTCG
The DNA here is from genome assembly GCA_963830595.1 of uncultured Solirubrobacteraceae bacterium. GTDB lineage: Bacteria > Actinomycetota > Thermoleophilia > Solirubrobacterales > Solirubrobacteraceae > Palsa-465. Next base: position 153,169 of record CAWHMQ010000007.1, on the reverse strand, counting down.
GCGATCGTCCTGTACTCCTCGGACATCGCCTCGGCGATGGCCGCCGTGTACTCCTCCATCGACCGGTAGTGGAGATTTGGCAGCAGCGTCGCGATCGAGTTGGGCGAGGCCGCGGGCAGAAACGCCGCCGTCCCGGGGCGTCGATCCAGAGCGTGGCTCAGGTTCTCGATGTCGCGCCGCACCGCCGCCTGGCCGGTGTAGGTGATCGGGCCCGTGCATGTCCACTGCTTCAGCCGATGTCCTCCATGGCCGGGCAGTCGAACCTCATTGCCGCCGAAGAACGAGCTGAACGCCGAGCGATCCTTGCTGTATCCCAGCGGCTCGTCGCGCTCGACCCACTCGGACCCGCCCAGTCGCTCGCGAACGTAGAGGGCCCAGGTCCCGTGCCCGTAGCCCGGCTTGGACGTCTCCACGGGCTTGCCGAACTCGCCGTCGTTGACGATGTCAAGCCCCACCTCGAGCTGCCTGTCGACGACGTCGGCGACGGCCGTCGCCAGCCGCGGGCCGATCGCGTCGGCGGCCGCGCCGGTGACGTAGAGCTCGAGCAGCTCGGCCGGACGCGGCAGGCTGCCCCCGTGAGTCGTCAGGATGCGATTCGGCATCTTCGAGCTAATAATGGCGGCATGCCGCTTCTGGTCGAAGCGATGCTCGCTCCGGGACGCCTGAGCGCCTCCGGTCAGCCCGTGCTCGGCGTCGATGAGCTAATCCTGCGGCCCTGGCGGCGAGCTGATCGTGACGCGGTGGTCGCGGCCTACGCCGATCCGGACATTCAGCGCTGGCACGCTCGATCCATGACCGACGGGGAAGCGGCTGACTGGATCGACTCATGGGCCGAACGCTGGGAGCAAGAGACGGCCGCGGGCTGGGCCGTGACCGACGGCTCAGAGGTGCTGGGACGAATGGGGCTGAATCGGATCGACCGGCGGGATGGCCTGGGCGAGGTCGGCTATTGGATGCTCCCGGAGGCGCGGGGACGTCGGGTGGCGTCCCGAGCGCTGTGCGCCCTGAGCGCCTGGGCGTTCGACGTCGGCTTTCACCGGCTCGAGCTCACGCACTCGGTCCAGAACCACGCCTCCTGCCGCGTGGCCGTGCTCGCGTCATACGAGCTCGAGGGCGTCAAGCGTCAAGAGGCGCGCCACGCCGACGGCTGGCACGACATGCACCTCCACGCCCGGCTGTCCACCGATCGATAGCTAGCGACCGGCGACCCGAAACGCCGACAGCGCTTCGACTCGCGCTCGCCGCGGCGTCAGGTGATGAGCGGGATGATCAGCAGCGCCACTATGTTCGCGACCTTGATCATCGGGTTGATCGCCGGCCCGGCCGTGTCCTTGTAGGGGTCGCCGACCGTGTCGCCGGTGACCGCGGCGGCGTGGGCCTCCGATCCCTTGCCGCCGAACGCCCCGTCTTCGATCAGCTTCTTGGCGTTGTCCCAGGCGCCCCCGCCGGCGGTCATCGAGATCGCCATGAACAGGCCGACGACGATCACGCCGATCAGCAGGCCGCCGAGTACCTCGACGGAGATGATCCCGACGAGCGTGGTGACTACGATCGGGATCAGCGCCGGGAGGATCATCTCTCGCTGGGCTGACCTGGTGACGATGTCGACCGCCCTTCCGTACTCCGGCTGCTCGGTTCCCTCCATGATCCCGGGCTTCTCGCGGAACTGGCGGCGAACCTCCTCGACGACGGCGCCGCCGGCACGGCCCACGGCCTCCATCGACAGGGCCACGAACAGGTAGACCATCAGCCCTCCGATGAGCAGACCGATCAGCACCGGCGGATTGCCGATCTCGAAGTTGACGACGACGCCCTTGCCGGCGAGCTCCTGCTGAAACGCGTTGAAGAGCACCAGTGCCGCCAGAGCGGCAGAGCCGATCGCGTACCCCTTGGTCACGGCCTTGGTCGTGTTGCCGACCGCGTCGAGTGGATCGGTGACGTTGCGGACCTCTTCGGGCAGATCGGCCATCTCGGCGATTCCGCCGGCGTTGTCGGTGATCGGCCCAAACGCGTCCAGCGCGACGATCAGCCCGGTCAGCGACAGCTGCGCCATCACCGCGACGCCGATCCCGTAGATGCCGTGGCCGAGCTTCCAGGCTCCGAAGATCCCGAGGGCGATCACGATCGCCGGGACCGCCGTGGCCTGGTAGCCCTGGGCGAGCCCCTGGATGATGTTGGTCGCGTGACCTGTCTGTGAGGCGCGGGCGGTCGACTTCACGGGCGCGAACCGGGTGGACGTGTAGTAGTCGGTGGTGACGAACAGGCAGGCGGTCACGCCCAGACCGATCAGCGCGCACAGGTAGAAGTGCCACCATTTGGGAGCCGCCACGGCGCCGTGGATGGTGAGCCCGTGCATCAGCCAGTACGTCACGGGGATCAAGATCAGCGCGGCCAGCCCACCGGACAGGATCAGGCCCTGGTACAGCGCGCGTTCGACGTTGCCGGTGCGCGACCTGACGGCGAACGTGCCGATGATCGAGGCGATGATCGAGACCCCGCCCAGCACCAGCGGATAGAGCGCGACCGACGTCTGCTGGCTGAACGTGAGCACGCCCAGCAGCATCACGGCCACCGCCGTCACGGCGTAGGTCTCGAACAGGTCAGCCGCCATCCCGGCGCAGTCGCCGACGTTGTCGCCGACGTTGTCGGCGATCACCGCCGGGTTGCGCGGGTCGTCCTCGGGGATGCCGGCTTCGATCTTGCCCACCAGATCCGCGCCCACGTCGGCGCCCTTGGTGAAGATGCCGCCCCCCAGGCGGGCGAACACCGAGATCAGCGAGCCGCCGAAGCCCAGGCCGATCAGTGCGTTGACGGCCTCGTGAGTGCTCTCTCCGGCGATCCAGGTGAGGACCCCGTAGTAGCCGGCCACGCCGATGAGGGCGAGTCCGACGACCAGCATGCCGGTCACGGCGCCGCCGCGAAAGGCGACGTCGAGCGCCCTGGAGACCCCGCCGCGGGCGGACTCGGCCACGCGGGCGTTGGCCCGCACCGACACGTTCATGCCGACATAGCCGGCCGAGGCCGAGAGCGCGCCACCGATCAGGAAGCCGATCGCTACGCGGATGTTCTGGAGCGGGATCAGGAGGATGAACAGGACCACGCCGACCCCGGCGATCGTCGTGTACTGGCGATTCAGGTAGGCGGAGGCGCCCTCCTGGACGGCCGCCGAAATCGATTGCATGCGCTCGTTGCCAGGCGACAGCGCAAGCAGCGCCCGCGAGGTCACGGCGCCGTAGACGATGGCGGCGGCTGCGCACACGAGCGCGACGACGACGCCATGGTGCGTCAGGAAGCTAGACAAGAAGGTCCTCCGGCAGAAGTCTCAGTTAGGGGCGCGAGAGTGCGCCTTCACAAACATCAAAAGGGCCGCCGCGCTGAAGGAGCAGTGCGGAGGCCCCGGCACAAGCCGGGCGCGAGTCTACCGGGCCGGCGCGTCGAACGTCGCGCGTGTCGCCGCTACCGAACCGGGCCCGCGGGCGCTCGGCCGGCTACTGACCGGGCACCCAGAGACGGCCGCTGCGCTGCGCGGGGCCGGCCTCGCCGGGCTTGGCCTCGGGCTCGGACGCGCCCGGCTGCGCCGGCCCCTGGGGCGGGGGCCGTCCCGGAGGCTGATCGCCGGGCGCCTCGGACGGCGTGTCCGGCGCCTGGGCCGCCGGCCCACCCGGCTCGGAGACGGACTCGGGCGATCCCCCGAGCCGGACGAAGGCCAGCTGAAGCTGGGACAGCGCGTCCCGGATCGCGCCCGCCTGCGCCCCCGCCGCCGGCTCGGCCAGCGGCAGCAGCGCGCGCACGGCCTCGATCGCGATCCGGACCTGGCCGATGTCGCGCTCGTCCTCGGTGCCCGGCGCCAGCCCGGTCCGGCGCATCCCAAGGTTGACGAGCGAGACGATCTGCTCGAGCAGGATCTGCTCGACCCGGATCTTCTTGATCTCGGCCTCGTAGGCGGCCCGCAGTTGCTCTTCTGAAGGTTGATCAGTGCTCATCGGATCTCCTCGCGCTCGCCATCAGCGTCATCTTCGGGGTGTCTCCAGCACTCCAGAGTACGTCTCACGGGTTTGAGCCTGCACCGCCGCGTAGACCTCGGCCAGGCCCAGGCCCGAGGAGAGCATCTTCCGCTGGCGCTGGGCGCCGTTGTGGGCGGGCAGCGCGACGTCGATTCCCAACTCGGCGCGCACCGGCGCCGTCCACTCCAGCAGCCGTTCGCTCGCGGCCGCCGCCGGGTAGGGCTCGCGCCGCTCCAGGTCCAGCAGATCGCCATCCAGCCCGTAGCGCAGGGCTCGCCACACGTTCTCCTCGACCATCCGGTTGGGCAGCTCGACGAACGGGACCCGCTCGTCGATGTCTCGGGCCGCCTGGGCGACGCAGGCCAGGATCAGCCCCGCCAGGGCGTCGGACTCGGGAGCGGTCGCCTGGGCGTCGCAGATCCGGACCTCGACCGTGCCGAAGGCGAGGTGGGGCCGGATCGACCACCAGACCTGGGTGTACTCGACGATCGATCTCGTGTCGACCAGGAATTGCACGTAGTCGGCGAAGCTGGACCAGTTCCCGAAGGCGTCGGGGACGCCGCAGCGCGGAAAGCTCTTGGTGAAGATCTGGGTGCGGGCGCTGTGCAGCCCGGAGCTCCGGCCGTCCAGAAACGGCGAGTTGGCCGAGATGGCCAGCAGCACGGGCAGCACCGGCCGCAGCCGGTCGCAGACCAGCACCGCCCGGTCCGCGCCCCGCACCCCGACGTGGACGTGCAACGAGAACGTGTTGTTGCGCCAGGCCACGTACTGCAGGCCCTCCTCGACGCGGCGGTAGTGGTCGGTCTGGATGATCTGCTGCTCGCGGTAGTCGGCCCACGGGTGGGTCCCGGTCGCGCCCAGCTCGATGCCCTGCTCGGCGGCCAGTCCGAACAGCCTTCGGCGGCGGTCGGCTTGGGCGAGCCTGGCCGCGGCCAGATCCTCACCGCGGCCCGACCGGATCTCGATCTCCGACGAGATGAGCTCGCCGGAGATCGATCTCGCCAGCGTCGGATCGCCCCCGGCCGCGCCGCTGAGCTGATCGAAGGCCTGGATCAGGCCGAGTCCGTCTGGGTCCAGGAGCGCGAACTCCTCCTCGAGCCCGACCGTGAAATCGGTCGAGGCGTCGAAGATCGCACGCGCGGTGTCGAGGTCGAGCTCCACGACTCAGGCGACGTGTCAGGTCAAGTAGAAGTACAGCGCGTAGAGCAGATCCACGGCTGGACTCGAGGTGTGGACGGTCACCTCGGGGGGCACCTGGAGCAGCGCGTCGGAGTAGTTGAAGATGATCTTGACGCCGGCGTCCGCGAGCTCGTCGGCGAGCTGCTGGGCCGCTGCGGATGGAACCGCCAGGACGGCCACGACGATGTCCTGGTCCTCGACCACCGACCGCAGCTCGGCGTTGTGGCGCACCTGCAGGGCTCCGATCTGGCTGCCCACGCGCTCGCGGTCGATGTCGAACACGGCCACGACGCGGAATCCGTGGTCGGCGAAGATGTCCGAGGTGGCGATCGCCGTGCCCAGATGGCCGGCGCCGAAGAGTGCGATGTTGTGCTGGCCCGCGGTGCGCAGGATCTTGCGGATCTGGCTGACCAGCGACTCGACGTTGTAGCCCACGCCCCGCTTGCCGAACTTCCCGAAGCCGGACAGATCGCGGCGGATCTGGGTCGAGTTGACATGCGTGTAATCGGCCAGCTCCTGGGACGAGATGGTTTCCTTGCCGATCTTTCGCGCTTGCGTCAGGACCTGCAGGTATCGCGACAGCCGGGCGGCGATCCCGAGCGAGAGCTTCTCGCCGGGCTTGTCGAAATCCGGTGAAGCCGAGTCCGTACCACGGCCCACGGTGTAACTCATCGGTGACTCACTCTAGTGACCCGCTAACTCAGCCGACGCTCCAGCTCGGCTTGATCGACGAATAGCTCAAACGCCTCCACACCGTCGATCGTAACGACTGGAATCCGCTCGAGATAGACGCGCAGCAGAGTCTCGTCGCCTTCTATGTCGCGCTCGGCGAACCGGAAAGGGTGCTCGGCCCTGACCCGCAGGAGCAGTGCGCGAGCGTCATCGCACAGGCAGCAGCCAGGGCGCCCGTAGAGGACCACCTCGCGGCTCATGCAGCCAGCGCGCGCTCGCCCGTGGCGTACACGTCGAGCTCCAGATACCGAGGGAAGGGCAGCGGCCGCACGTACCGGGCGGCGCTGGCGATCATGGCCGCGTTGTCGGTGCACAGCTGCGCGGGCGGGATGTCGAGCTCGACTCCGAGCTGCAGCCAGGCGCTCACGCAGGGGGCCGTTCGCTGCCACCCCCCCACCCACGGCGAGCCGGCGCAGGCCCGTGCTCGACAGGGCCCGCCGCGCTCGCAGGCACAGCGACTCGACGATCGCCGCCTGATAGGAGGCCGCGAGATCGGCGCGGCGGCGCCGGGTCTCCTCGGGGCCCAGATCGCGCACCCGGTACAGCAACGAGGTCTTCAATCCCGCGAACGAGAAGTCGAGCCCCCGGACGCCGGCGGCGGTCGGGAACGGGAACGCCTCGGGATCGCCATCGCGCGCCAGGACCTCGAGCGCCGCGCCTCCGGGATATCCCAATCCGAGCAGGCGCGCTCCCTTGTCGAAGGCCTCGCCGGCGGCGTCGTCGAGCGTCTGGCCGAGGACGTGGAAGTCGGGTCCCCGGTCCTGCACGCGGGCGACGAAGGTATGACCGCCGCTGGCCACGAGGCTGACGAACGGCGGCTCCAGGTCCGACGGGGCCAGGAAGCTGGCGGCGATGTGGCCGTGGAGGTGGTCTACCGCGGCCAGGGGGAGCTCACGGGCGCCGGCCAGGCCCTTGGCCGTGGCCAGGCCGACGAGCAGCGCCGCGACCAGGCCAGGACCCTGGGTGACCCCCACCAGCTCGATGTCGGACAGCAGCGCTCCGGCTCGCGTCAGCGCGTCGCGCACCGCGTCGCCGATCAGCTCCAGATGATGTCGGGAGGCGATCTCCGGCACGACGCCGCCGTAGCGGTCGTGGATCCCCTGGGAGGAGATCACGTTGGAGAGGATCTCGCCATCTGCGCTTATGACCGCCGCGCACGTGTCGTCGCAGCTGGTCTCGAGCGCCAGGATCACCGTGGGGCTCCGGACTTGGAGATCGTCTCGGTGGTTCGCCACATGATCATCGCGTCCTCACCGGTGTCACGGTAGTAACGCGGCCGGGTCCCGGCGCTGCGAAAGTGCAGACGCTCGTAGAGCGCGATTGCCGGGGCGTTGGAGGTGCGCACCTCGAGCGTGAACTGCTCCTCGGGCCCGGCGCGCTCGATCATCTGCTCGAGCAGCGCGAGCCCGATCCCCCGGCGGCGCAGGGCGGGATCGACGGCCACGTTCATCAGATGCCAGACCGTGTGATAACGGGCGCAGATCAGGTAGGCCACGAGCTTGCCGGTGGCCTCGTCGACGGCGGCCAGCCGCACGCCCGAGGGCTTTGAGAGCTCCAGCACGAACATCGCCAGCGACCAGGGCGCAGAGAAGGCACGCCGCTCGATCGAGATCACCTGCGGAAGATCGGAATAGCCCAGCGGCCGGATCGTGAAACCTGGAGGTTGGCTCATCGCTTTGAGGATGCTCGGAGGGAGAGCTCGGCATCGGGGAGCCGCAGATAATCCGGCCGGACGCCGTCGGGTGGCTGTGGACGGAGGCCCGCGGCCAACCGGCAGTGCTCGACAGCTGAAACTCGGTGCAAGACCGAGTCGTCCTCAGGAATCCGGGCTCCCGAGCGCTCGAGAATCGCCCTGAACTCTACCGCCCCCTCGCCCACTGCCAGCCAGGGCCGGCCCAGGCGCGCCGCGTCCCGGGCCAGCGCTTGGGGCGCCCGCGCTCGGGTGGGAATCAGCGGCTCCCCGGCGGCCCGGCCGGCGCGCTGCGCCGACCACCCGGCGGCGAACACCTCGCCCCGGCGGGCGTCCAGGACCCCGAGGATGGCCTCCTGATCGCCGGCCTCGGAGGCGGCGCCCCGGGCCAGCGAATGGAGCGTCGAAATGCCCACCAGCCCGATCTCTCGCGCCTGGGCCAGCGCTCGGGCCGTCGCCACACCGATCCGCAGCCCGGTGAACGTCCCCGGCCCCACCCCCACGGCGATCCGGTCCACACCGTCCCAGCCCGGAGCCCGGGCGTCGAGCACGTCCGAGATCAAGCTCATCAGCCGGGTGGTGTGCCGGGGGCGATGCCCGGGCGGCGGGTCGTCGCGCTGCGCGGTGGCCAGGCCGCTGTCGGTGTCCAGGAGCGCGACCGAGGTGGCGCGGGTGGCGGTGTCGAGGCCGAGGATCCTCATGTGACGTTCACGACCCGGCGGTCGCCGCCGGCGTGTGCCAGACAGACGCGGGCCACGATCGGCGCCAGGTCGCCGAGCGCGTCGGCGCCCGCCTGGGGCCACTCCACGAACACGATCCTGTCCGGCCCCAGGTAGTCGGCCAGCAGCTCCGGGTCTTCATCGGCGAGCGAGCGCAGCCGGTAGAGATCGAGGTGAGAGACCGGCACCGGCGCCGGGTATCGCTGCCCGATCGTGAACGTCGGACTGGTCACGGGCACGGTGACTCCGAGCCGCCGGCAGGCGCCTCGGACGAACGTCGTCTTGCCGGTCCCCAGCTCGCCTTCGAGCAACACCACATCGCCGGCGACCAACGCCGCCGCCAGCCGCGCCCCGAGAGCCTCGGTCTCGGCCGCGCTGTGTGAGTCAAACCGGCCCCGCACAGCCCGACACTGTAGAACTGGCTCGACCCCGTGGTTTCGCTACCGTCAGTCGGTCATGACCACTCCCGCGGCCGACAAGGAGCCGGGACGCATGGCGAGGCTCACCGGGCGCGTGTCCGGCGGGCGCGTCCGGATTCCCTCATCGCTCGACGGGCTGAGGGGCTCGGAGACCCTGAAGGCGGCCGGGCTGGCGGCCGCGATGATCGCCAACAACGTGATCGCGCTCGGCTCGACCGTGGTGTTCGCGCGGTTGCTCAGCGACTACGGGTCGCTCGCGGCCCTGGTCAGCTACTTCCTGATCCTGTCGGTGGTCGGCCAGGCCCTCCAGGTGGCGACCGCCCGCGAAGGGGTGCTCGGCCACCTCGGCGTGGGCGCCGGGCTGCTGGCGACGGTCAAGAGCTGGACCCGGGCGATGGCGGTGTTCACGGTCGCGATCGCGATCGTCTCCGTGCTGCTTCGCGCGCCGATCGCCGACGCCGTCGGCGTCAAGCACGACCAATGGGCCGCGGCGCTGGGCCTGCCGGCGGCCGCGCTGTGGCTCGAGCTCTCGATCCTGCGCGGCGTCCTTCAGGGGCTGGGCGACTACAAGGGCGTGGGCCTGAGCCTGATCGGCGAGCAGGGAACGCGGCTGATCTTCGGCGCCACGCTGGCGGCCGCCGGCCTCGGCGTCACCGGCGCCTACCTGGGAACGCCGCTCTCGTTCATCGCCATGGGCGCGTACTGCGCGGTGCGCCTGCGCCGACACGTCGAGCAGGTGACCGGCGAGGCGGTGCCGATGGTCGAGGTGCCCGCGGCGGCCCTGACCCTGTGGAGCCACGTCAAGCGGGCGTGGGCGCCGATCGCCGGCCTGATCGTCATCGCCGTCCTGCAGAACATCGACATCATCGCCGCCAAGCACCGCTTCAGCTCGACGATGGCCAGCTCCTACGGCGCGACCGCCGTGGCCGCCAAGGTCCTGATCTGGGTGGCGATCGGAGCCGGCTACTACCTGGTGCCGGAGGTCTCGCGCCGGCGCGCCGCCGGCGAGGACACCCGCCCGGTCCTGGCACGGGCGCTCGGCATCATCGCCGTGTGCGCCATCCCGGTACTGCTGATCTTCGGCTTCGAGGCGCGACTGCTGCTTCGGCTCGCGTTCGGGCCCAAGCGCCTGCTGGCGTCCAACTCCCTGTTCGTGCTAGGACTGGCGTTCACGGTGCTGGCATCCACGTATCTGGCCATCCAGTACATGCTCGCCCTGCGGCGGACGTGGTTCTTGATCGTGATCGCCGCCGTGGCGGTGGCCGAGCCGATCCTGTTGCTCAACGCCTCGCGCAGGCCGGCCGGATTTGCCGCGGTCGTGCTGGCCATCCAGGCCGCCGGGGCGGTGCTGGCGTTCGGCTTCGCGCTCCGGCGCGACACCGCGCCGCCTGGCCAGAAGTCGTCGGTCCCCGAGCTAGAACAGGCCCAGCTGGTCGGCGGCGGCGTCCGCTGAGTCGCGATCGGGCTCGGGTTCCGCAATCTCGGGCTCGGCAGCCTCAGGCTGCGCAGTCTCGGACGCGGCTGGCTCGGGCACAGGCTCGAGCTGCTCTGGCTGCTCTGGCTGCTCGGGCGCGCCGAGCGCCAGCAGCGCCGGAATGCGGTGAAAATCGGCGCGCAGGGCCTCGAGCGTGGCCGGCGTGTAGAGCGCGGCCGCCGGGTGATACAGCGGATACAGGCGCACCGTCCGGGCACCGATCGTCAGCTCCTGCTCGCGGCCGTGCAGGCGCGAGATCCCGGTGCTGTCGCCGCGTAAAAGCTTGGTCGAGAAGTTGCCCAGCGTGCAGATCATCGTCGGCTCGATCAGCTCCACCTGACTGCGGAGATAGCTCTCGCAGGAGTGGATCTCGTTGGGCTGGGGGTCTCGGTTGTTGGGCGGGCGGCACTTGAGCACGTTGCAGATGAACACGTCAGGACGGCTCAGCCCGATCTCCTCGAGCAGCTTGTCGAGCAGCTTTCCAGCCTGACCTACGAACGGCAGCCCCAGTCGATCCTCATTGGCTCCGGGCGCCTCGCCGACGAACATCAGCGCGGCGTCGGCATTGCCCGATCCGAACACGACCTGAGTCCGGGTCTGATGCAACGGACAGCGAACGCATACCCGAGCCTCGTCGTAGACGGCCTTCAGCAGCTCACGGCGCTCTGTGGCGCTTGTCACGGACGATCATGCTAGCCGCGTGGCCAGACGGGGTAATCTCTGGATCCAGAACGCCGCTACCTGACGATAGGAGCGGACGTCTGACCCACAAGCACGCCTCACCCCCCAACCGACCGGTATCTCATGCGGGAACTGGAACGGAACCACCACAGCTCGCTCACGCCCGCCTTCACGCCGCCTCGATCGGTGGCCATCATGGGCGCCGGACGGCTCGGGACCACGCTGTCCGCCGGGCTGGAGCACAAGGGCGTCCACGTCATCGGGCCGCTGTTCCGGGGTGCCGATCCGGCCGGAGCCGAGGCCGTGCTGCTCTGCGTGCCCGACGCTCAGATCGCCGCCGCCGCCACGGCGCTCTCCCCGGGCGCGCCGGTCGGCCACTGCTCCGGAGCCACCTCGCTCTCGGTGCTCTCTCCCCATGAGGCGTTCTCCATCCACCCGCTGATGACGGTCACCGCCGGCGACGATCCGGTTCGTCTACAGGGCGCGGGAGCCGCGATCGCCGGCGGCACTGCTCGCGCCCTGGCCCTCGCCGAGTGGTTGGCCCGCACGCTGGGAATGTCGCCCGTCCAGGTCACCGATGGCGATCGCGTCGCCTACCACGCGGCGGCATCGATGGCCGCGAACTTCCTGACCACGCTCGAGGCGGGCGCCGAGCGACTGGCTGGCACCGCGGGAGTCGACCGCGCGCTGCTCGTCCCGCTGGTGCGAGCGGCGGTCGAGAACTGGGCCGTGCTCGGCCCCGAGCGGGCGCTGACCGGCCCGGTGGCTCGTGGCGACGAGCAGACGGTCGCTCGCCAGCGCGCGGCCGTGCACGGGCGCACGCCCGAGCTGCTCGGATTGTTCGACGCGCTCGTGGACGCCACCCGCTCCCTGGCCGCCCGGGAGACGGCGACCGCCGGCGATCCGCCGGCCCCGGAGGCCGCGAGTTCATGAGGCAGGCATGCACCATCGCCGAGCTGCGCTCGGCGCTCGAAGGGCCGCGCCGCGCGGGCGCTCGGATCGGGCTCGTCCCCACGATGGGCGCCTTCCACGACGGACATCTCGCCCTGATGCGTCGCGCCCGGGAGGACAACGATCTCGTGGTCGTGTCGCTGTTCGTGAACCCCGCGCAGTTCACCGACGGCGCCGATCTCCAGGCCTACCCGCGCGACGAACGCCGCGATCTAAGGCTCGCCGATGAGCTCGGTGTCGACCTCCTGTTCTCCCCGCGGGCCGACGAGATCTACCCGCGCGGCTTTGCCACCACCGTGTCGGTGAGCGGGGTGAGCGAGCCGCTGGAGGGCGAGCATCGCGGCCGGGGTCACTTCGACGGGGTGGCGACCGTGGTGACCAAGCTGCTGCACCTGGTCGCGCCCGACGTGGCCTACTTCGGCCAGAAGGACGCCCAGCAGCTTGCCGTGGTTCGGCGCCTGGTCGCAGATCTCGACATCCCGGTCAGGATCGAGGCTGTGGGCACCGTGCGGGCAGCCGACGGTCTCGCCCTGTCGAGCCGCAACGTCCTGCTGACGGCGGCCGACCGCGATCGCGCCCCCGCGCTGCACCGAGCGCTCCAGGCCGTCGAGAACACGGTGCGGACCGGAGAACGCGAGGCCGCGGCCGCCCTGCGCACGGGCCTCGAGCTGCTGGCTGTCGCCGGCATCGAGCCCGAGTACCTGACGATCGTCGACCCCGAGACGATGCTGCCGATGGTCTCGATCGAGGGTGACGCCCTGGCGCTCGTGGCCGCGCGCCTCGGGAGCATCAGGCTGATCGACAACACGCTCATCTCCGGGGCCGCCCGAATTGATCGAGACGCCTCCGGCACCGAGATCTGCACCATCGACGACCAGGTGGCGACCCTGCTCAGGGCGCCAACCGCATAGGAGGAACCCATGTCCGCAGCACCCCGCAGCCCAGTCCCGCACAGCCTCGATGCCCCGCTGCCGATGACCCTGCCCCGGCTGGCCGAGTACAAGCGCCTGGGCGAGCCGATCGTGATGGTCACGGCCTACGACTACCCGTCCGCCCAGGTGGCGCAGGAGGCGGGCGTGGATGTGGTCCTCGTGGGCGACTCGGGCGCCATGACGGTGCTCGGCTATCCGTCGACGATTCCCGTCTCCACCGACGAGATGCTGATGCTGGCTTCCGCCGTGCGGCGAGGCCTGCGCACCCCCCTGCTGGTCGGCGACCTGCCATTCGGCTCCTATGAGGCCTCCGACGAGCAGGCGGTTGCCACCGCGCAGCGGTTCATCAAGGAGGCCGGCTGCGACGCCGTCAAGCTCGAGCGCGGCGGCACCAGCGTCCAGCGCGCCAGGGCGATCGTGGAGGCCGGCATTCCGGTCATGGGGCACGTCGGCCTGACCCCCCAGACGGCGACCGCGCTCGGCGGCTACCGGGCGCAGGGTCGGACCGCCGAGCAGGCGCTGGGCGTGGCCCGCGATGCGCTCGCCCTCGAGCAGGCGGGCTGCTTCGCGATCGTGCTCGAGGCGATTCCGGCCGCCGTGGCCGCCGCCCTGGTGCCACGGCTCGAGATCCCCGTGATCGGGATCGGCGCCGGCGACGCCACCGACGGCCAGGTGCTCGTGTTCCACGACCTGCTCGGGATCTACGACGGACACGTGGCGCGCTTCGCCAAGCGCTACGGCGATGTGAGGTCGCACATGATCGCGGGCGTGGCCGAATACGCCGCGGAGGTTCGCTCGCGCGCCTTCCCGAGCCCCGAGCACTTCTACTCGATCGACGACGACGAGCTGTCTCGGTTCGAGGCCGGTCTGAAGTAGCCGGCGCCGCTGCGTGGGCCCGGCGGCCGGGCCGGCTCAGACCAATAGGATGACCGGCGGTCATGGCGCGCTTCGCGCAACTCTTCGCCCCTCGGGACCGGATCTACTTCGAGCTGTTCGAGGAGGCGGGACAGAACATCTTGCGGGCCTCGTCGCTGCTTGCCGAGCTGCTCGACGAATACCCGGACAACCGGCAGCTGGCCGGCGAGATCCTGGATCTCGAGCACGAGGGCGACCGGATCACTCACGACATCATCGACCGCCTCAACCACACCTTCGTCACTCCCATCGACCGTGAGGACATCCTCGCCCTGGCTTCGGCGCTAGACGACATCGTCGACTTCACCGAGGAGGTGGCCGACTACCTGGGGCTCTACAAGATCGAAGCCCCGATGGACCAGGCGATCAAGCTGGCCCGCGTGCTCAAGGCGGCCTCGGCCCAGATCGCCGAGGCGATGCCGCTGTTGCGCAGCTTTCGCGACATCTCCCGCTATACGGTCGAGATCAACCGGCTCGAGAACGAAGGCGACCGGATCACCCGGGAGGCCGTGGCCTCCCTGTTCGACGGCGGCATCGACCCGATGGTCGTGATCCGCTGGAAGGACATCTTCGAACGGCTCGAGGCGGCGATCGACGCCGCCGAGCGGGTGGCGAACATCCTCGAAGGCATCGTGATCAAGAACTCGTGAGCCACCTGACTCACACGCTGCCGGACCTGCCACTCCCGGGCCTGCCACTCCCTGGCCTGCTGCGGGTCGGTCACCCGTCCGGATGAGTCTCCTGCCCGGTCGCGGGCTGCGCCGCGGGTTGCTGCGCGGGCGGCTCGCCGGGCTTCTCGGCGTGGCCGCCGAACTCGGAGCGCATCGCCGAGAGGACCTTGTCGGTGAACTCGCCGTTGCCCCGGGACTGAAACCGCTCGTAAAGGGCCGAGGTGATGACCGCGGCCGGGACGCCGGTCTCGATCGCGGCCTCCACCGTCCAGCGGCCCTCTCCTGAATCGGACACCCGGCCGGCGAAGTCATCGAGCCGCGGAGAGCGGGCCAGAGCGTCCGCCGTCAGGTCCATCAGCCAGGATCCGATGACCGAGCCGCGCCGCCACACCTCGGCCACCTCGGGGACGTCGATCTCGTATTGATACGCCTCCGGGTCCCGCAACGGAGTGGTCTCCGCGTCGAACTCGGCCGGCGTCTTCTTGCCCGCGTCCGCCTGCTCGATGATGCTCAGCCCCTCGGCGATCGCGGCCATCATTCCGTACTCCACGCCGTTGTGGATCATCTTCACGAAGTGCCCGGCTCCGCTGGGCCCGCAATGCAGGTAGCCGTGCGGCGCGGTTCCGCCCTGCTGGGTGCGACCGGGGGTGGCAGGCGCGCTTGCCTCGCCCGGGGCGATCGTCTTGAAGATCGGATCGAGATGCTCCACCGGACCCGACTCGCCCCCGATCATCAGGCAGTAGCCCCGGTCAAGCCCCCACACCCCACCGCTGGTCCCGCAGTCGATGTAGTGGATTCCCATCTCGGCCAGCTGCCGGCTGCGGACGATGTCGTCCCGGTAGTAGGAGTTGCCGCCGTCGATCACGATGTCGCCGTTGTCGAGCAGGCCCGTGAGCTGATCCAGGGTCTCCTGCACGATCCCGGCGGGGACCATGATCCACATCGCGCGCGGCGCCGTCAGCTTGCCCACGAACTCCTGAAGCGACGTTGCGCCGTCCGCGCCTTCGCCTTGCAGCCGCCTCACCGCATCCGGGCTCACGTCATACACGACGCAGCGATGACCGTCTCGGAGCAGCCGGCGGACCAGGTTGGCGCCCATCCGCCCCAGTCCGATCATTCCCAGTTGCATTGGCTTGTCGGTCGGCACGATTTGGATCTCCTCGGGAGGTCGACGTTGCTCAGCGTCCGATGGTCGTCGGTCCACGCGCACGGTAGCGACCCGGACCGCTGCTCGGGATCTGGTGGCCCCCTACCCACCGGTCAGAGGTACTCACTCCGATTGCTGCGCCCCCGACCCACCCGGTGGGAGGTGCTCAATCGGCTTGAGGACGCGCGCCGGAGCTCCCGCGGCGATCGAGAACGGCGGAATGTCGCTGGTGACCACCGAGTTGGCCCCGATAACGCAGCGCTCCCCGACGGTGACGCCGCTGGTGATGACCACGTTGGCCCCGCACCACACGTTGTCGCCCACCCGGGTCGGTCCCCTGGTGGTGAAGCTCTGCCAGGTGATCGGCCGGTCGGGGTCGTCGTACCGGTGGTTGGCGTCGGTGATGAAGCACCCGTTGGCGAACATGCAGTGGTCGCCGATCTCCACGAGCTCCAGCGCGGCCACCATCACGCCGAGGTTCAAGAACGATCCGCTGCCGATCCGCACCCGGGCCGTACCGGGCGCGGTGATCCAGACGCCCGGCTCCAGCAGCGTGTGGGCGCCGATCTGGAGCCGGTCCTCGCGTAGCGCCTCGAGCACGTTGCCATGCACCGGCCAGCGCGCGAACGCCCCGCGGCGCATCATCTCCCAGTGGATCCGGGCCCGGTTCCAGGGCAGCGTGTTGCGCTCATACCAACGCCACTTCTGTACCCACAGCTTCAGCTCGGCACGGCTGGGCGAGCTCAGGGGCGCTCCACCAAGAACACGGGATGATCGGGCGCGATGGCGAGCAGTTGCTCGTCATTCGAGCCGGCATCGACGCCGTCGAAGAAGACTCCGACCTCCCATGCCCACCGCTTGAGGTAGGCGCGCAGAACCGGCGGCTTGCGCTCGTCGGGCAGCTCGCGCACGGTGATCTCCTCGCTGCGCCGGCCCAGCACCAGTCGCCCGCCACCGCTGGCCCGGATGTTGCGGACCCACTGGGTGTGCCCGCGGGGCGCCACCAGATACCGATCGCCCTCGAACGTCAGCGGGTTCACCGGAGTGCGCCGCCACTGGCCCGACCTACGTCCTTGCACCTCCAGGACCCGAGAGCCGGAGACCCCGACTCCCACCCGAGTCAGTCCGGCCACGGCCGGGTTGAAGATGTGACGGGTGAACCACCCCGGAGCGTTGAAGTGGTCGGCCACGCCCAGATTGTCTCACGCTCTCCTGCCCGATCGGCTGCAGCGCGCCCACGGTCCGCGTGCCCCGGCGCGCGCGGCGCAGCTGCATCTGTAACGTCTCAGGCAGCCGCGCCTCTCGCGCGCCCAGCCTTCCTGGTCTGCGATCCATCCTCCCGGCCCGCCGACCCGTTGCCGGCGGCTGACCCGTTTGACTGGGCGGTCGTTCGGGTGGCCGATGCGCGCCGAGCGCGCTTGGGCCTGACTCCCGGCAGCCGGGCCAGGAACTCGCCCGTGTGCGAGCGGGCGGCCTGGGCCACCTGCTCCGGCGTGCCCGCGGCGACCAGCTGGCCGCCCTCGTCTCCGCCCTCGGGACCGAGATCGATCAGATGGTCGCAGACCTTGATCACGTCGAGGTTGTGCTCGATCACCACCACCGAGTTACCCGATTGGACCAACCGCTCGAGGACCTCGAGCAGCCGCTGGATGTCGGCGAAGTGCAGGCCGGTCGTCGGCTCGTCCAGGATGTACATGGTCCGTCCGGTGGCGATCTTGCTCAGCTCCGCGGCGAGCTTGACGCGCTGGGCCTCGCCACCGGAGAGCGTGGTGGCGGGCTGTCCGAGTCGCATGTAGCCCAAGCCCACGTCGACCAGCGCCTGCACCCGGCGACGGATCTTGGGAATGTGGGCGAAGAAGTCCAGCGCCTCCCCGATCGGCATCTCGAGCACCTCGGCGATCGTCTTGCCCTTGAAGCGGACCTCCAGGGTCTCCCGGTTGTAGCGCTTGCCGTGGCACTGCTCGCAGGGCACGTACACGTCCGGCAGGAAGTGCATCTCGATCTTGATCTGGCCGTCGCCTCGGCACACCTCGCAGCGCCCGCCCTTGACGTTGAACGAGAAACGTCCCGGCTTGTAGCCCCGGGCCCGCGCCTCCTGGGTCTTGGAGAAGAGCTCCCGGATCTGATCGAACAACCCGATGTAGGTGGCGGGGTTGGACCGCGGCGTGCGCCCGATCGGCGACTGGTCGACCGAGATGATCTTGTCAAGCTGGTCGATGCCGTTGATCCGTTTATGGGCGCCCGCCCGCTGGCGGCCACCCGCTCCGGGCGGACGGGTCCGGTTCAGGTGATTCGAGACCGCCTTGAGCAGCACCTCGTTGACCAGCGTCGACTTGCCCGATCCGGATACCCCGGTGACGCAGCAGAGGACGCCGAGCGGGAACTTGACGTCGATGTTGCGCAGGTTGTGCTCCGCGGCGCCCTCGATCTTGATGTATCCCCCCGGCTTGCGCCGGCGCTTGGGCACCTCGATCCGGCGCGTGCCCGCCAGGAACTGCCCGGTGAGCGAGCCAGCCACGGCAGCGACCTCGGGAGCGGTGCCCTCGGCCACGACGTGCCCACCGTGCTCGCCGGCGCCCGGACCCATGTCCACGATGTGATCGGCGGCCCGCATGGTGCCCTCGTCGTGCTCGACCACGAGCACCGTGTTGCCCAGGTTGCGCAGCCGATCCAGGGTCGCGATCAGCTTCTCGTTGTCACGCTGATGCAGCCCGATCGACGGCTCGTCGAGGATGTAGAGAACCCCCACCAGCGAGGAGCCGATCTGGGTGGCCAGCCGGATTCGCTGGGCCTCGCCGCCCGACAGGGTCGCGGACGCGCGATTCATCGACAGGTAGCCGATGCCGACGTTGTCCAGGAACCTGAGGCGTTCCTCGATCTCGCGCAGGACGAGCCGCGCGATCCGGCGCTCGTGCTCTCCCAGCTTCAGGTCACGAACCCAGGCCAGAGCCGTCCGCGCCGGAAGCGCCGTGAACTCGTGGATCGCGGTCCCGGCGACGAGCACCGCGCGGGACTCGGGACGCAGCCGCGCCCCCTTGCAGTCCGGGCACGGCCGCAGGGTCATGTACTCCTCGATCTTCTCCCGGGCGAAGTCGGAGTCGGTCTCCCGGTAGCGGCGCTCGAGGTTGGGCACGATCCCCTCGAACCGGGTGGCGTAGGAGCGTCGCCGCCCGAACCGGTTGCGGTAGGAGACCTGGACGCGGTCGCCGTTGGTGCCATACAGGAAGAACTCCCGAGACTCCCGCGGGAGATCCTGCCAGGGAGTGTCGAGCTCGACGTCGTAGCGCTCGGCGATCGCCTGGGTCAGCTGGTCGTAATAGTTGGAGGCGCTGACCGTCCAGGGGGCAATCGCCCCTTCGCCGATCGACAGGGTGGGATCGGGCACCACCAGCTCGGGATCGATCTCCATTTGCGAGCCCAACCCCGTGCAGCGCGGACAGGCGCCGTGAGGAGCGTTGAACGAGAAGATCCGGGGCTCGAGCTCGACCAGGCTCGGCCCGTGGACCGGACAGGCGAACCGCTCCGAGAACGTGAGCGTCTTGGACTCGTCGACCAGCTCGATCTCGACCAGGCCGTCCGCGAGGGCGACCGCGGTCTCGATCGAGTCGGCCAGCCGCTTGCGCAGCTCGGCCTTCATCACCAGCCGGTCGACGACCACGGCGATGTCGTGCTTGTACTTCTTGTCGAGCACGATCTCCTCTTCCAGCCGGCGCAGCTCTCCGTTGACCTTCACCCGGCCAAAGCCCTCGGCCCGCAGCTCTTCGAACTGCTTGCCGTACTCACCCTTGCGTCCGCGGACGATCGGAGCCAGCACCATGAACCGGGTCCCCTCGGGGAGCTCCATCACCTGATCGATGATCTGCTCGGCCGACTGGCCGCTGATCGGCCGCCCACAGACGTGGCAGTGGGGATGACCGACTCGTGACCACAGGAGGCGCAGGTAGTCGTAGATCTCGGTCACCGTGCCCACCGTCGAGCGCGGGTTGCGCGAGGTGGTCTTCTGATCGATCGAGATCGCCGGGGACAGGCCCTCGATCGAGTCCACGTCGGGCTTGTCCATCTGGCCCAGGAACTGGCGCGCGTAGGCCGACAACGACTCGACGTAACGCCGCTGTCCCTCCGCGTAGATCGTGTCGAAGGCCAGCGACGACTTCCCCGACCCAGACAGCCCGGTGATGACGGTCAGCGAATCCCTCGGAATCGCGACGGTCACATCCTTGAGATTGTGTTCCCGGGCGCCCGAGACGATGAGCCTGTCCATTCCCAGTCGAGTTTAGTCGGCCGAACAGACGTTCCCATTGGTCGGAGCCCCGTCGTCACCTAGAGTTCCCGCAATGAGCGAGGAACCTCCTGAGCCGGCGGCGTCTCCGCCCGACCTTCGCAGCCCTGGACCCCGTTCAGACGCGCTTCGCGCCTCCGACGAGGACCGCGAGCAGCTGGTCGAAGATCTCCGGGACCACGCGGCCGCCGGGCGCCTCAGCACCGAGGAGCTCGAGCAGCGCCTCCAGGCCACCTACGCGGCACGGACCACGGCCGAGCTCGAGGGGCTGCGCCGCGACCTTCCGGTCACCCCCCGCCAGAGGGCGCTCACCCACGCCGCACGGCGTGCCCACCTGACCCGGCGCATGCTCCAGGAGACCGGCGGCTCGTTCGGGCTGTTCGTCGTCTGCACCGTGATCTGGCTGGTCTCGGGCGCCAATGGCCAGTTCTGGCCGGTATGGGTCCTGCTTCTGACCGTGCTCAGCCTGGTGCGCACGGGTTGGTCTCTGTACGGGCCGGATGCCGACCTCGACGCCGCCGAGGCCCGGCTGGAGGCCCGGCACGAGCGGCGCTCACAGCATCGTGACCATCCCTCCCGGCGGCGCGACCGGCTGGGCCGGTGAGCCTCCGGGTGGGCCGGTGAGCCTGTGGCCCGGAGCTTCCCCTAGCCCTCGACGCTGGCGTAGACCTCGTCCAGCAACCCGCTGGCGTCAGACAGCTGGAAGTTCTCCAGCAGGTACCGCCAGGTCTCATCGCGCGTGGTCCCGTTGAGCGCCATATTGAGCGCGACCAGCCTGGCGCCCTCGGCGTCGTCGAGCGCCGCGGGTGCGGTGTCGCCCGCACCTTCGGTGTGGCGCTCGGCTTCGGCATCGCTCTCGCCGGGGTGTTCCTCGCCCCCCCGGGGAATGTCCGCGCCGCCTGTGCCGATGGCGCGCCCCGCGCCCTGTGCGGGTTCCCCGAGCTCGCGCGCCGGCTCGGTCTCGGTTGCCTCGACGCCGTCGTCGAAGTCGCCCACCGCGAGCCCTGGCCCGGTCCCGAACCCCCGCGGCGCCATCACTCCGTCCACCTCGCCCAGGTTGGTCTCCAGCAGCTGCAGATCCGCGCTCAGCCGATCGGTGCTGGCGCGCAGGGTGCCGATCAGGGAGCCGAGCTCGCTCTCGATCGAGTCGAGCCGCTGCATCATGTTGCTGGTGGACTCCGAGACCCTGGCGATGTATGCCCGGGCCTCCTCGGCAGCCCGCGCGCGGGTGGCCTTCAGCTCGCTGTCGGCCTGGTCGCGGAGCGCGTGAGCATCGTTCTCGGCGTCCCGCCGGAGCTCGGCCGCGCTCGTCTCGGCGTCCCGCCGGAGCTCGGCCGCGCTCGTCTCGGCGTCCCGGTTGATCTCGGCCGCGCTCGTCTCGGCGGCCTCCAGGATCGCCCGCACCCGCTCCGAGGCGGGCGCCGCGAGCGTGTCCGAGCGACGGCGAGTAAACCGCTCCAGCTCGCCGACCTGCTCGGCGAGCGACGAGAGGTGGGCGTCGACGGCCGCAGTGTCATAGCCCCGGCGCCCGATCGGAAAGTCTCGTCTCTCGATTCTCTGCCTGTCCAGCGCCACGCCACTACCTCCATTCTCCAAAAAAGGGGGTTAACAAGCGCCACCCTACCGAACGCTGGCTTTGATCGCACCTCGCCGAGCAGCGACGGCCCGGCTTAGGAAACCGGCGCGTCTCCCGCGGCCACGGCCTGGTCGAGCTCGCGCTTGAGGTCGCGGATCTCGTCGCGCAGCTTGGCCGCGTACTCGAAGCGCAGGTCCTCGGCGGCGGCGAGCATCTCCTCCTCCAGCTCGACGATCGTGCGCTCCATCTCGGCCGGCTCCATGCTGGAGGCCGCGCGCTGGCGGCGCCGGCGCGATCGCGGCACCTTGGAGTCCGACATCAGGAACTCCGCGATGTCCGAGATCCCCTTGACGATCGTCTCCGGGGTGATGCCGTGCTGCTCGTTGTAGGCGACCTGGATCGCCCGCCGGCGGTCGGTCTCGCCGATCGCCGCCCGCATCGCGGCCGTGTCCTTGTCGGCGTACATCAGAACCGTCCCGCCGACGTTGCGCGCTGCCCGGCCGATCGTCTGGATCAGCGAGGTCTCACCGCGCAGGAAGCCCTCCTTGTCGGCATCCAGGATGGCCACCAGGGATACCTCGGGCAGGTCGAGTCCCTCGCGCAGGAGGTTGACGCCGACGAGCACGTCGTACTCGCCCAGGCGGAGCTCGCGGATGATCTGGATCCGCTCCAGGGTGTCGATCTCGGAGTGCAGGTAGCGGACGCGGAACCCCATCTCGAGCAGGTAGTCGGTCAGATCCTCGGACATCTTCTTGGTCAGGGTCGTCACCAGCGTGCGCTCGTCGCGGTCGGTGCGGGCCCGGATCTCGTTCATCAGATCGTCGATCTGGTTGCGCGTCTCGCGTACCTCCACCTCGGGGTCCACGATTCCCGTGGGCCGAACGATCTGCTCGACGATGCGCGGCGAGTGAGATCGCTCGTACTCGCCGGGCGTCGCCGAGACGAACACCATCTGGGGAGTGATCGACAGAAACTCGGCGAACGTCTGGGGACGGTTGTCGAGCGCGCTCGGCAGCCGGAATCCGTAGTCGACCAGGGTCTGCTTGCGGGAGCGGTCGCCCTCGTGCATGCCGCCGATCTGGGGCACGGTCTGGTGGGACTCGTCGATGAAGCAGACGAAGTCGTCGGGGAAGTAATCGAGCAGGCAGTATGGGCGGTCGCCGGGCCGGCGACCGTCGAGGATCCGCGAGTAGTTCTCGATCCCCGAGCAGAACCCCAGCTCGCGCAGCATCTCCATGTCGTACTGCGTTCGCTGGCGCAGGCGGTGGGACTCCAGCAGCTTGCCCGAGCGCTCGAGCTCCTCGCAGCGCGCATTGAGCTCTGCGCCGATCTCGGCGACCGCGTCTTCGATCATCCCCTCCCGCACGTTGTAGTGCGATGCAGGCCAGATCCCGACGTGCTCCAGATCGTCCTCGATCAGCTCGCCGGTGACCGGATCGAAGTGCTGCAGGTGCTCGACCTCGTCGCCGAAGAGCACGATCCGAAACGCCGTCTCGGCGTAGGCGGGGAAGATCTCCAGCGTCTCGCCGCGCACCCGGAAGGTCCCCCGCGCGAGCGCCGTGTCGTTGCGGGAGTACTGGATCGAGACGAGCTTTCGGAGCAGCGCGTCGCGGTCGATCATCTCGCCCTTGCTCAGCGTCTGGAGGTTCTCGTCGTAGACCTCGGGCGAGCCCAGCCCGAAGATGCAGGACACGCTGGCCACGATCACCACGTCGCGGCGCGCGAACAGCGCGGCGGTCGCCGAGTGGCGCAGGCGGTCGATCTCCTGGTTGATCGCCGAGTCCTTCTCGATGTAGAGGTCCTTGCTCGGGACGTAGGCCTCGGGCTGGTAGTAGTCGTAGTAGGAGACGAAATACTCGACCGAGTTGGACGGGAAGTAGGTGCGAAACTCGTTGCACAGCTGGGCGGCGAGTGTCTTGTTGTGGGCGATCACCAGCGATGGCTTCTGCACGGCCTCGATGGTCGCCGCCATCGTCATCGTCTTGCCGGTCCCGGTGGCGCCCAGCAGGGTCTGGTAGCGCTCGCCGGCCGCGATTCCCTCCCCCAGCGACCGCACGGCCTCCGGCTGATCCGCGGTCGGTGAGAAGGCGCTGTCGAGCTCGAACCTGGGCATCGGTTACCTCTTGAGGCTAGTGCACCGTCCGGCGAAGATTGGGGACGTCATGCGCCAGTTCTCGGTCCCTCACCTGGCGGCTCTGGCCGTCCTCATCGCCGCCACCGGCGCCGCCGTGGCGGTGGCGCGCCAGGCCCGGGGACCGGTCGTCGTCGCGCTGGCGCGGGCGCTCGCGGTGCTCGTCGCCGCCGGATGGGCGGCCGAGTCCATCGTCGACCTCGCGAATGGAACCTGGACGGTGAAGTACGACCTTCCGCTGCAGCTGACCGACGCGGTCTCGCTGACCGCCGTCCTCGCCCTCTGGACGCGACGCCAGGCCCTGGTCGAGCTCCTGTACTTCTGGGCCCTGACCGCGTCCCTGCAGGCGACGCTCACTCCGGACCTGGCTCAGAGCTTTCCGAGCATCTACTACTTCACCTACTTCGACTACCACGTTGGCGCCATCGTCGGAGCCTGCATGCTGGTCTTCGGGTGCGGCCAGTATCCCCGGCCGGGCGCGGCCTGGCGCGCGTTCGCGGCGACTCTGGGCTTCGCCGCAGTCGCCGGCGCCGCAGATCTCGCCACCGGCGGCAACTACATGTACCTGCGAGACAAGCCCGGGCACGGCTCGCTGCTCAGCCTGCTGGGGCCGTGGCCCTGGTACCTCGTCGCCACTGCAGTGGCCGGTCTGGCGATGCTGTTGGTGCTGCAGTGGATCGCCGGCCGGGCGAGCCGTCACGATCCTCGTACGGCACCGGTGCGGGTGGCGCCTACGCGAGCGGCGCCGGCGCGCGGCGCCTAGACCCCTACCCGTAGCCCAGCTGGCTGGCGTAGGTGCGGCGATAGTCGGCGCGTGCGCCCAGCACCCGGCTGACGTAGTCACGGGTCTCGGGGAACGGGATGTCGTCGATCCGGAAGTTGCTGCCCGCCGCGCGCGCCCCCGCCAGCCAGCGGTCGACGTTGGTCTCTCCTGCGTTGTAGGCGGCGAGCGCCAGCACGATGTTGCCGTGATATTCGTCGAGCAGGTACCGCAGGTAGTAGGTGCCGTAGGCGATGTTGACCTGTGGGGCGTCGAGGTCGGAGGTCGTGAAGCTCTGGGCGCCCGAGCGGCGGGCCAGGAAGGCTGCCGTCTGAGGCTCGATCTGCATCGGCCCCATCGCTCCGGCCGACGAGGTCCGGGGGTCGAACTTGGTCTCGGCGTAGATGACGGCTGCCACCAGGGCCGGATCGAGGTGCTTCTCGGCCGCCTGCTGGCGAATGATGTCCTGATACCGCAGTGGTAGACCGAACTCGTTGATGGCCTTCTTGGCCAGCGGCATGGCCAGCACCAGCCCCACGCCCAGGGCCGCGAGGGTGACCAGCGCCACCACCAGACGCCGGCGCCGGCGCGCCCGGGCGCGGCGCCGGGCCACCTCGGACCCGTGGGGCGACCGCCGCGCGGCAGCCGTCGCGGTCGATGGGCTCATCGCGCCAGCATGTCAAGGATCGCCGACAGCCTGTGCTCCAGCTCCCCCTCCGAGCCGTCGTTGACCACCGTGTAGGTCGCACGCTGCGATTTTTCTCGCTGGGTGAGCTGGCGTGAGGTGCGCTCGGAGAGCGCTTCGTGCCCGCGACCCGACGCCCGCTGGTGGCGGAGGTCCTCGGGCGCGGTCACGGCGATCGTGGCGTCGAAGCCGTGGTCGAGTCCCGATTCGAACAGCAGCGGCACCTCGACGACGGCGGCGCGGGGCGGCGGATGCGCTTCCTCCAGGCTCTCGCGCCAGGCCACGATGCGCTCTCCGACCCGGGGCCAGAGCAGCTGCTCGAGCCACTGCCGGCTCTCGTCCGTGGCGAACGCCACCCTGGCCAGCGCCGCGCGATCGACCCCCTCGGCGGACACCAGACGGGACCCAAAGCGCCGGCTCACTGCGTCGCGGACCTCGGCCAGCTCATACAGCTGGCGCACGACGCGATCGGTCGACAGGGAGGCGGCGCCCAGTCGCTCCAGCGCGGCCAGCGCGGTTGACTTCCCGGCGCCGATGCCCCCGGTGAGGCCGACGAAGGGGATCACGCCCGGCCGCTTGTCGCTCAGGAGCTGGGCGCTTCGGGCTGATGCTCCAGCTCGCCGGCCCCGGCGCCGTTCGGGGCCGCACGTGTATCGGTCGAGACCGCGTCGGCCGGCTCGCCCAGCGGCGGCTCGTCGCGGGCGGGCTCCTCAGCAGCGGGCTCATCGGCAACGGGCTCATCGGCAGCGGGCTCGTCCTCGATTGCGGGCGCCACCTCGGCAGCGGGCTCGTCCTCGACCGCGGGCGCCACCTCGGCGGCGGGCTCGTCCTCGACCGCGGGCGCCACCTCGGCAGCGGGCTCGTCCTCGACCGCGGGCGCCACCTCGGCAGCGGGCTCGTCCTCGACCGCGGGCGCCACCTCGGCGGCGGGCTCGTCCTGGGGGGGGAGTGCCTGCTCGCCGAGCGGAGGCTCCTCCGCCGGGAAAGGCTCCTCGGACAGCGCGTCCTCCTGGCCGGGAGGCACCTGCTCGACCGTCAGCTCGCCCTCGGCCTCGGCGCCCGAGAACACGTCCTCGGAGAGACCGAGCTCGGGAACGTCGTCCAGGTCGGCGACATCGGACTCGGTGGGCGGCTCGATCGGCCGGACCGGCAGAACCTGGCCCTCCACGCGCTTGATCGACAGCGACAGCCGGCGCCGCTCGGAATCGATCTCGAGGATCTTGACTCGCACCGGATCGCCGGGCTGGATGATCTCACGGGGATTGTCCACGTGGTGCTGGGCGAGCTCGGAGATGTGGACCAGTCCCTCGACACCGTCGAGGATCTCCACGAAGGCGCCGAAGGTGACCACCTTGGTGACGGTGCCCTCGAGCTCGTCGCCGATGTTGTAGGTGTCGACGACGCGCTGCCAGGGATCCTCCTGGGTCTGCTTGAGACCCAGCGAGATCCGCTGGCGCTGGCGGTCGATGTCGAGCACCTTGACTTTCACCTGATCGCCGATGGAGAGGATCTCCGACGGGTGGTTGACGTGCGACCACGAGAGCTCGGAGATGTGGATCAGGCCGTCGATCCCATCCAGGTCGACGAACGCGCCGAAGTCCACGATGTTGGAGATCGTTCCCTCCACCACCTGGCTGGGCTGGAGCCGGTCCAGGATCCGCTCGCGATCCTCCTTGCGCTGCTCCTCGAGCACGGCACGGCGGGAGAGCACGACGTTGTTGCGACTGCGGTTGAGCTCGATCACCTTGCACTCGATGGCCTGGCCCATGTACTCGTCGAGATTGGGCACACGGCGGATGTCGACCAGCGAGGCGGGAAGGAAGCCGCGCACGCCCAAGTCGATGATCAGGCCGCCCTTGACGACCTCGATGACGGCGCCCTCGACGGGCTCGCCGGACTCCGCGGCGGCCTCGATTCGCCGCCAGGCCTTCTCGAACCGGGCCCGCTTCTTGGAGAGGATGAGGCGGCCGTCCTGGTCCTCCTTGGTCAGGACCAGCGCGTCGACCTCCTCGCCGAGCTGCACTTCGTCGGCGGGATCGACAGACTTGCGGATCGACAGCTCGCCGGAGGGGATGACCCCCTCGGACTTGTAGCCGATGTCGACCAGGACTTCGTCGTTATCGATCCGGACGACGTGGCCGGTCACGACGTCACCCTCCTGGAAGGGGTGCAACGTCGCGTCGTAGTTGGGGACGATCCGACCGTCGATCTCGAGCAGAAGGCCGTTGGAGCCTTCGACGACCTTCGCTTCGGATTGATCGGTGGGAGGCGTCAGGGTTGAGGTTGAAGACATGGGTCACCGGAGGATAGCCACCCTGTGGCCTTGGTGTGGCCCGTGCTGGCCGCCCTGCGCGAGTCCCGCCGGCCGCTCGGCCCTATCATCAGGCGGCCGATGCCCCGGCGAGCCACCAAGCGCGGCGACGAGCGGACCCCGCTCAGTCAAGATTGCGACGTCCTGGTCTGCGGCGCCAGCTTCGCCGGGCTCGCGGTCGCGCGCGAGCTTGCCGGCAGCGGCGCCGACGTGCTGCTGATCGACCGGTACGAGATCGGCGAGCGCCAGACGTCTGCCTGCGGCATCCCGACCGGGTGGCTCACCGCCCTCGAGCTTCAGGAGGCCGGCCGCCAGCGGTTCGGGGAGCTGGTGCTCCACACTCCGCACACCACGGTCCGCTACGAGCTCCCGTGGACCTTCTCCACGTTCGACTACCGGACGCTGTGCGAGCTGCTGGCCCAGCAGGGAGCGTTCACGTTCGAGACCGCGAAGGTCGAGGGCCGCGACGGCGACGCGGTGATCACCGACCGCGGCGCCATTCGCGCTCCGCTGGTCATAGACGCGCTCGGCTGGCGGCGGGTACTCGGCTCAGGCGCCAACGTCCAGCCTCCCGAGGCGCTGCTGTCCCGGGGCCTGGAGGTGCACCCGCGCGGATCGGGCGCCGACCTGGAGGTGTGGATCGACCGCGGCTACGTCCCGGCGGGATACGGCTGGAGCTTTCCGGCCGGCGACGAGCTGCGGATCGGCGTGGGCTCGTTCGATCCTCGCCACCACGTCCGCGAGCCGACCGTCAGGCTCGCCCAGGACCTCGGCGCGGATGCCGTCCGGTATCAGGGAAACTGGATCCCCCACGCCCTGCGCTCGGCCACCGACGACGGGATCTTCTTCGCCGGCGACTCGGCCGGCCACTGCCTGCCGCTGACCGCCGAGGGCATCCGGACCGCCCTGTACTTCGGCCTGGCCTGCGGTCGGGAGCTGCGGCGGGTGGTGCGCGGCGAGCAGACACGAGACCAGGCTCTGGCCCGCTACCGCCAGTTCTCGGACGCCCACGCGATGCCGTTTCGCTGGATGCTGCGCGTCCAGCGGCTGGTGCCCCGGATCGCTCCCCGGCTGCTCGCCCCCACGTTGCGCGCGACTCAGAACAAGCGGTTCGTCGACTGGGCCTTCGGTCACTACCTGGACGTCGCTCATCCCGATTTCGTCTCGGCTGGAGGGCTCTCGGCCCGGACACCGGCTCGCGCCGCCGCGTAGGATCCGGTGCCAGCGGTCCGCGAACGAGGGAGAGCCGTGCGCAGGCGAGTCACCCGCAAGCAGCTGTTGCAATGGCTGCTGCTGGCCGTCGTCATCGCCGCGGCCGCGGTGCTCGCGTTCGGGAACAACATCGGCTACGCGAAGACGCTGCCCGCCGGCTGCGGAAAGGCGCTCGGCTTCGCCGGGGGCGCCCAGCGGGCCCATCAAGCCGGCGGCCCGCGGTCCGCCCGTCACTTGGCCGACAGCCAGTCGGTGCCGATCCCCGCCTCCACGGCCAGCGGAGGGTCGAGCTCATAGGCGGCCGCCATCTCGCGCACGGCGATCTCCTTGACGCGCTCGGCCTCGTCGGCGGGGGCTTCGAACAGCAGCTCGTCGTGGATCTGGAGCACCAGCCGGGTCTGGAGCCCCGCCTCGTGCAGCGCCCGGTCGCAGCGCACCATCGCGATCTTCATGATGTCGGCGGCAGTGCCCTGGATGACCATGTTGACGGCGAACCGCTCGCCCTGCTTGCGCAGCTCCCACCGCCGGGCCCGGAGCTCCGGGACCTGGCGCCGGCGACCGAACAGCGTCGAGACGTAGCCGTGCTCGGTCCCCTGCTCGATCGTCTGCTCGATGAACCTCTGCACCGCCGGAAAGCCCGCCATGTAACGCTGGATGAACTCGTCGGCCTCGGATTGCGGGATGTCCAGCCGGTCGGCCATGCCGTACGCCGACAGCCCATAGACGATCCCGTAGTTGATCATCTTGGATTTTGAGCGCATGCCGGGGTCGATCTGGACGGGCTCCACGTTGAACACCCGGCAGGCGGTGGCGGTGTGCACGTCCTCGCCGCGC
Organism: uncultured Solirubrobacteraceae bacterium; assembly: GCA_963830595.1. Classification (GTDB taxonomy): domain Bacteria; phylum Actinomycetota; class Thermoleophilia; order Solirubrobacterales; family Solirubrobacteraceae; genus Palsa-465. Next base: position 123,867 of record CAWHMQ010000007.1, on the reverse strand, counting down.
CGGAAGATCTCCTTGAGCACCTCCTCGCCGGCGATGTGGGCCAGCAGCCTGAGCTCGACCTGCGAGTAGTCGGCGGACACCAGCAGATGGCCGGGACCACCGACTTCGCCGGCGCTGCCCGCGACGAAGCAGGCTCTGATCTCCCGCCCCAGCGGAGTTCTGATCGGGATGTTCTGGAGGTTGGGATTGTTGGAGGACAGCCGGCCGGTGGTGGCCGCGGTCTGGTTGAAGGTCGTGTGCAGCCGGCTCCCGCTGTCGACCAGCAGGGGCAGCGCGTCGAGGTAGGTCTGGGCGAGCTTGGTCAGCTCCCGCCAGCGCTCGATCTTGGGGATGATCTCGTGCTCTGAGCGGATCGCCTGCAGGACCCGGGCATCGGTCGAGTAGCCCGTCTTGCCCCGGCGCTTGCGCGACAGCCCGAGCTTGCCGAACAGGACCTCCTCCAGCTGCCGGGGCGAGCCGAGCGTGAACTCGTCCCCGGCCAGCTCATAGATCTCACGCTCGAGCGCGTCGGCCTCGGTCTTCACGCGCATGGAGATCTCCCGGAGTCGCTCGGTGTCGAGCTTGACGCCCACCTTCTCCATGTCCCGCAGGATCCGCACGATCGGGAGCTCGACCTCGTTGAGCAGATCGGTCAGCCCCCGGCCGCGGATCTCCTCGCGCTGCCAGGCGGCGAGCGCCTGCGCCAGCACTGCGTCGGCCCCCGCCTCGTCATCGATCGCGGCGGCCAGGCCCCGCTCCTCGCAGAGCTCCCGGAACGGGTAGGCGCGGCGGGCCGGCTCGAGCAGGTAGGCCGCCACCTCGGTGTCGTGGGCCAGCGTCTGGGGAACCTCGCCCAGCGACTTGGCGTCGTGAGCGATCACGGGGCGAGACCCGATCGCGGCCACCAGATCCTCAGGGCGCGCGCAAGCGCCGACCGCGACCTCCTCGGTGGAATCCTGGTAGGCGCCGAACCCCCACTCCGGGTTCTCGCCGAAGAGCGCACCCTCCGGGGTCTCGGGCACTCGCACGGCCAGCGCCACCTCCGCGTCCGCAAGCCGTTCGAGGTCCGCCAGCGTCACGTGGCGCAGGCGAGCTCCGACCGCGCGCTCGCTGACCGGGGCCGGCGCCGCGGCGTCGGCCGAGCCCAGCGCCTCTTCGAGGCGTCTGAGCGGCTCCCGCAGCTCGAATTCCCTGAACACCTCGCGCAGCCGGGACCGATCGGGCGGGGCGGAGGCAACCTCGGCGACATCGAGGTCGAACGGGATGTCGCGCTTGGCGGTGGCCAGGTGCTTGGAGACGCGGGCGTCGTCGGCGTGCTCGACGAGGTTTTCCTTGCGCTTGGCGCCGCTGATCTGGTCGATGCTGCCCAGGACGTCCTCGAGCGACCCGAATCGCTGCAGCAGATCGGCCGCTGTCTTGTCGCCGATTCCCGGCACGCCCGGGATGTTGTCGGAGGTGTCGCCCTTGAGGCCGATGAAGTCGGGGACCAGCTCCGGAGGGATCCCATAGCGCTCGAGCACCCCCTCACGGTCGTACACGCGCGTATCGGTGATCCCGCGGGAAGTGGTCATGATCGAGACCCCGTCGTCGACCAGCTGGTAGGCGTCCCGGTCGCCGGTGACGACCATGACCTCGATCGGCGGATCGGCGGTCTTGGCCGCCTCGGCGATCGAGGCGATCACGTCGTCGGCTTCGTAGCCGTCGACCTTGAGGTTGCGGTAGCCGAAGGCGGCCACCAGGGGCTCGAGGTGGGGCCACTGCTCCTTGAGCAGGTCCGGCCGCGTCGACCGCTGGGCCTTGTACTCGGTGTAGACCTCCTTGCGCCCCGAGGATCCGGCGTCCCAGACCACGATCGTGGCCTTGGGCCCGTAGTCGGTGAGGATCTTGACCAGCATCGAGGCGAAGCCGAAGATCGCGTTCGTGGGCATCCCGGTCGAGGTGGCGATCGACTCGGGCAGCGCGAAGAAGGCGCGGTAGGCGAGGCTGTTGCCATCGATCAGAAAGAGCTCGTCGGCCATGTGATCTGAGCCTATCTTGCGGATCGGAGGGGCCGGAGAGTCATAAGATGGCGCGACCATGGCCCCCACCCCGAGCGCGCAGTACAGCCTCACCCTGCGGGTGAGATCGATCACCTCCCGGGGATGCTCGGCAAGGTGGCCAGCGCCATCGGCGGCGCGGGCGGGACGATCGGGGCCGTCGATTCGGGTCACGACTTCGTGTCGCCGCGTTCAAAGTGCTCGGCGCGCGCTCTGAAATCCCCGTGTCGGGCTCCATCGGGGAGCGGATCGCGACCATCGCCGAGGCCCAGCGAGGTCGTGTGTCTCGCCGGCAGCTGCTCGCGGCCGCCATCGGCTCGAGCGCGATCGAACGGCGCGTGCAGTCCGGCTATCTCATTGCGCGCCACCGCGGCGTGTACGCGGTCGGCCATGTTTCGCAGACGCCGCTGGGGCGCGAGACCGCTGCTCTGCTCGCCGTCCGTGACGGGGCGGTCCTCAGTCACCACAGCGCTTGCGCGCTGTGGGGCTTGCGCCCGGCAGAGGGCGACGGCGTCGTCCACCTGCTCGTCCAGGGCGGCTCTGCCGGCACCCGGCACGGGGTGCGCATTCACCGCACTCGCCGCCTCGATCCCGAAGACGTCCGCATCCAAAAGCGGCTCCCGGTGACCTCCCCGGCTCGGGCCCTCCTGGACATCGCCGGCTCGGTCTCTGAACGCCAGCTCGAGCTGGCCTTCGACCAAGGGCTCGTCCAGCGCGTCCTGCAAGCCCGGGACGTCGACGAGCTGCTACGGCGAATCCCCGGCCACCCCGGAGCCCCCCTGCTCAGCGCCTTGCTCGAGCGCCAGTCCGACCCCGCCCTCACCCGCTCCCAAGCCGAGGAGCGACTGCTCGCCCTCATCCGGGCAGCGCAGCTTCCCCACCCGCGCGTGAACACGCGCGTGCACGGCTACGAGGTCGACTTCCACTGGCCCCGCCACCGGTTCGTGGCCGAGGTCGACGGCTTCCAATATCACTGCACCCGCCGGGCGTTCGAGCACGACCGGCGCAAGGACGCGACCCTGCGAGCGGCCGGACTGGCGACTATGCGCGTCACCTGGCGACAGATCGAAGACCAGCCCTACGCGGTCATCGCCCTGCTCGCCCAAGCGCTCACCCCCGCGCATGAGGCCGCTCGCGCCTAGACGGCGATCGCACGCGCGCCGGAAGCCCGGCGCGGCTAGACGCGAGTGTCGGTGCCCCCGTCGTCCGTGCCCGCCGGGCCACCGGTGCCCGTCGCGCCACCCGGGCCGGCCACGGCCGGCCCTTCGCCAACCGCCGGGTCAGGCAGCCCAGCGGCCTGTCGTCCACGACCGCGGCGCCGGGGCAGCGGCCCGTCCTCCTTCCAGGCCGATCCGGGGCGGCCGGGGAGCAGGAGGATGATCGCCAGCCCGACGACGCTGAGCACGAGGCCGAAGGTGAGCCCGACTCGCTCGGTATAGCCCTTGCGGTCGGCCATCCAGGCGGCGATGGCAGCCGAGAGCAGCCACAGGAACAGGAGGTAGAGCGCCTTCGAGCCGATCGTCGCCAGGACCGCCATCAGGTCCCCAGATAGGCTCGCTGGACTTCGGGGTCGTCGCGCAGCTCCGCCGACTCATTGGCCAGTACGACCCGGCCGGTCTCCAGCACGTAGCCGCGCCGCGAGGCCTCCAGCGCGTAGTTGGCGTTCTGCTCCACCAGCAGGATCGCGACTCCGGAGCGGTTGATCTCCCCGATCGTTTCGTAGATGCGCTGCACGAGGATGGGCGCGATCCCCATCGACGGCTCGTCGAGCATCAGCAGCCGGGGGCGCGCCATCAGGGCCCGGCCGATGGCCAGCATCTGCTGCTCGCCGCCGGACATCGTCCCGGCCTTCTGCTTGGCGCGTTCGCTCAGGCGCGGAAACAGCGTGAACACCCGCTCGAGATCCTCGTCGATGTCCGGTCCACGCCGATGGTGAGCCCCCAGATCGAGGTTCTCGCGCACGGTCATCCGCGGGAAGCAATGACGGCCCTCGGGCGCCAGGGCGATCCCGTAGCTGACGATCTCGTGCGCCGGCACCCGGGTGATCTCCTGGCCGCCGAAGCTGATCTTGCCGGCGCTCGCCGGAGTGAGGCCCGAGATCGAGCGCAGCGTGGTCGACTTGCCCGCTCCGTTGGAGCCGATCAGGGTGACGACCTCGCCGTCCTCCACGGTCAGCGACACCCCCTTCAGCGCCTCGATCGTGCCGTAGTGGGCGTGGATGTCGTCGACCTCGAGCAGCGCCATCGACTACTCCTGCCTGCCCAGATAGGCCTCGATCACCCGCGGGTCCTCGCGCACGTCGCTCGGCGAGCCCGCGGCGATGTTCTCGCCGTGGTCGAGCACCCAGACGCGCTCGGAGACCCCCATCACGACCTTCATGTCGTGCTCGATGAGCACGATCGTCAGGTTGAGGTCGTCGCGCAGCTTGCGCATGAAATCGGTCAGTCGCGCCGACTCCTGGGGGTTCATTCCCGCCGTGGGCTCGTCCAGCAACAGCAGCGACGGCTCGGAGGCGAGCGCGCGCGCGATCTCGACGCGCCGCTGGTCTCCGTAGGAGAGCTGGGCGGCCAGCTGCTCGAAGATCCCCGGACCCAGGCCCACATAGGCGAGCAGCTCGCGCGCGCGCTCCCGCGTACCGCGCTCCTCGCGCCGGATCGCCGGCGGACGCACGATCGAGCCCAGCACGCCGGCGCGCATCCGGGAATGGCGGCCGATCATCACGTTCTCGATCGCGGTCATGGCGCCGAACAGGCGGATGTTCTGAAACGTGCGCGCCACCCCGAGGCCGGTGATCCGGTCCGGGCGCATGCGGCTGATGTCGCGGTCGCCCAGCAGGATGCGCCCGGCGGTCGGCTTGTAAAGGCCGGTGAGCATGTTGAAGACGGTCGTCTTGCCGGCGCCGTTGGGTCCGATCAGCGACACGATCGAGCGCTCCGGCACGGCCAGCGAGACGTCGTTGACGGCGACCAGCCCTCCGAACTCCTTGGTCACGTGATCGACGGTCATCGAGACCGCGGCCGCCGCCTGGGCGGAGGGCAGCGGAGGACTCGGGGGGCTTGCGGCGCTCACGGCGCGCCTCCCTCCATCAGCTCGGAGTCCTGCGCGGCGATCTCCGATGTCATCTCCAGGCGCCGGCGCCGTTCGGGGATCAGCCCCTGGGGCCGCAGCACCATGACCAGCACCAGCAGGAAGCCGAAGATGCCGTATTCGATCTCGGTCAGCGGAAAGTTGAGGCCGAGCTTGCCGGGCAGGCCGTTGAGGACGTCGGGAATCAGCCAGTTGTTGATGTAGCCGAGCAGCAGCCCGCCGATCAGCGCCCCCCAGATCGACCCCAGTCCCCCGATGATCACCATCGCGAGCACGAAGATCGAGAAGCCGAACTGGAACTGCTCAGCGTTGACCTCGGTGTAGTAGGTGCCCAGGAACGCGCCTGACATGCCGCCGAACATGGCGCCGAGCGCGTACGCCGAAAGCTTGGTGCGCACCGACGGGATTCCCATCGAGACCGCCGCCACCTCGTCCTCGCGCAGGGCCACCCAGGCGCGGCCCAGGCGCGAATCGCGCAGGCGCAGGTTGACGAACACGACCAGCAGCAGAATCGCCAGGATCAGCCAATACCAGGGTCTCAGGTCGAGCAGGTTGAAGAGGCCGAGCCCCGGGAAGTAGGGCGGGTCCACGGCGCTGATCCCGAGCTGTCCCGCGGTCAGCGTCATCCCGCCCCCGACGTGGACGCTCTGCCCGTTGACGGCCACGGTGCCGATGATCTCCCCGAAGGCGAGGGTGACGATTGCGATGTAGTCACCGCGCAGCCGCAGCGTGGGCAACCCGATGATGATGCCGGCGATCGCGCAGATCAGCGCCGCCGCGATCAGGATCAGGATGAAGTTGAGATGGATGCCGATCTCCGACGACGCCACGCCGGAGACGCCTACGTGAACATGTGCCTTGAAGAAGAAGTCCGAGCCGAACCAGCCCAGCGCGTAGGCGCCGAGCGCGTAGAAGGCGACGTATCCCAGATCGAGCAGGCCCGCGAAGCCCACGACCACGTTGAGCCCCAGCGACATGACGGCGAACGCGACGGCGATGATCGTCGCGTTCATGAACCCGCTGTCCTGCGTGAACCCGAACGGGAGCACGATCCCGATCACGATCAGGGCACCCGCCAGGGCGCGTTGCCACCACGGAGGCAGGCGGCTCTCGATCGCCTCCCGCCATTCCCGCAGCTGGGCCCAAAGCTCGTTCATCCGGCCTCTCGTACCTCCTCGCCCAGCAGTCCGCGCGGGCGCAGGATCATGATCAGGATCAGATAGCCGAACACCACGGCCTCGGTCCACTGGGGACCCATGCGCGAGTCCGACAGCGCCTGGATCACGCCGATTATCAAGCCTCCCAGGACGGCGCCGCGGACGTTCCCGATCCCGCCCATGACCGCGGCGGTGAAGGCGATCAGGCCGGCCTGGAAGCCTTGGAAGTACCAGATGTTGGTCTCGTACAGGGCATAGACCAGGCCGGCGGCTCCGGCGAGCATGCCGCCGAGCAGGAACGTCAGCGAGATCGTCTGGTTGACGTTGATGCCCATCAGCCGGGCCGCCTCGGGATCCTGGGCGGTGGCGCGCATGGCGCGTCCCGGCCGGGTGTTGGTGATGAACCAGGACAGACCGAAGACGAGCGGGATCATGACGAGGATCGCGAGGAAGTATCCCCGGACGATCGGGACCCCGAAGATGTGAAACACCGTCTGGCTCTGGCGGATCAGGTCGTTGACGCCGATCGGAGACCCGCCGTTCCAGAGCAGGCCGACGTTCTGGAGGATGAACGAGAAGCCGACCGCGGTGATCAGGGGGGCCAGCTTGGGCGCTCCTCGAAGCGGGCGGTAGGCGACGCGCTCGATCAGCACGTTGAGCGATCCGCAGACGATCATCGAGACGACCAGCGTCACCAGCAGCCCGCCGATCAGGCCCACCGGTCCGGTGGCCAGCCCCAGCCCGAGAGTTCCCCAGAAGCCGGCGGCCGTGAACGAGCCGATCATGAACACGTCACCGTGGGCGAAGTTGATCAGCTCGATGATCCCGTACACGAGCGTGTAGCCGATCGCGATCAGCGCCCAGATCGCGCCGTTGGACAGCCCCTGGGCCACGTTGAAGCCCAATCGGCTGAGGTCGTGGTGGATGACTGGATGGCCCGCCACGATGCCCGCCTGATATCCGTGCGTGAGATCGCGGATGCCGTAGTAGAGCGGGAGCGCCACCAGCGCGATGATCAGCCCCCAGCGACCCGAGAACCGACGGATTGCGGCGAGCGGCGCCACCGCCGGAGCGGGCATCCTCGGCGCGAAGGAGTGAGCTTCCATTCGTACAGAAGACTATGGGGAGGGCGCGCCGAGCGCCCTCCCCACGTGAGCTTCGCTAGCCGGCGCCGACCGTCTTGGTCGGCGTGATCGTCTTGAAGAACACCGGGTCGCCGGTCGGTCCGACCTTGTACAGGCCGTAGGCTCGCAGCGTCGTGTCTCCGTCCGCGTCGAAGCCGTAGGTGCCCAGCACCGAGCTCCGGCTATGGGTCGCGAACAACGCGCTGAGGACGGCCGATTTGCTGTCGCCCTGGGCGCCCAGCTTGGCGATCGTGTCCAGCCCGAGCTTCATCGCCTCATAGCCGTAGATCGCATACGGATCCGGGTTCGCGTCCCCGTACTTGGCCTTGTAGGCGGCCAGGAAGCTCTTTCCGCCCGGGTAGGCGCTGAGGTTCTGCGTGGCCACCGTGCACTCCATCAAGGGGTTGATGGCCGCCGGCACACCGCCCGCCTTCTGGGAGGTGTACGAGCTCGTGCAGACGCCGTCGGGGCCGAAGATCTTAGCCTTCGGAAGCGCCGAATGGACGTCCTTGGTGATCTGCACCGCTCCGTTGGACACGATGCCCGAGAAGAAGAAGCAGTTGGCTCCCTGGCCCGCGATCGTGCTCGCGTAGGAACGGAAGTTGGGCGCCGTGGGATCAATCCCGGTGTTGCTGGTGATGTTGATCCCGTAGTAGCCCTTCGTGAGACCCAGCAGCGTGGCCAGCCCGGCGCCGTAGGCCTCCTTGTCGTTGGCCACGGCCACCTTGGTGCATCCGGCCTGCTTCATCGCGATCAGGCCGGCCGCCGCCTGGATCGAGTCGATCGGGACGATCCGCAGGTAATTGCGCTTGCCGGTCGGGTAATACTTCTGAGGCTCGCCGGGGGCGCTCCCCGGGAGGTTGGTGGTCAGGCCGACGTAGGTGTTGGCGGGGCTGACCATCGGAATCCCGGCCGTGTTGAGGATCGGGATCGAGATCTCGCTGGCGCCCGAGTTGAACTCACCCATGTAGTACACGGCCTTGGGATCGGCGGCCACCTTTCGGGCGTTGGCCGCGGTCTGGCCGGGATCCCACTTGCCCGCCGCTGCGGTCGAGTCGTCGAGCGACGTGTACTTGACCGTGAACTGGCCGGCCTTGCCGCCCGCCTCGGCGAGCGCGAGCTTCATCCCGTTGACCATCGGATCTGTCTGGGCGGTCGACGCTCCCTGCAGCGGGAGGCTCGAGTAGATGTCGACGGTCTTGCCGCCCGAGCTGGATGAGCCACCGGCAGCGGCGTGAGTGGTGGTGGTCTTGCTGCTGCTGCCGCAGGCGCCCACCGCAAGCACCGTCAGGGCCACCAGGCAACCCCTCATCGCCTTGGCGCGCATACTCATGTGTCGTCCTCCTCTAGGTCGAGCCGGGCTGTCGATACCCGGTGGCGGGAGAGTAGTGCGAGGCCCGGACCGACCGCAAGCGCACGACCTGATTTTGCGGCGGCGACATCCGCCGTTAACACAACCTAAATCCGCAAAACCCATTGCCGACAGGGGGGATTACGGGGATCGGCCACTGGATGCGGGTCCGGCTTCGACACATGTCGAAGCTGGCCGTCGATCAGGCGGTCATCGCCTTCCAGAACACGAGCTGCCCGTCCCGAACCCGATACACGCCATACACGCGCTGCGAGGTGTCGCCGGAGCTACCGATGCTGTATGTGCCGAGCACGCCGCGGAGATTCCGCGTGGTCAGGATCGCCGCCACCACCTTGGAGCGCACGGCATCGTTGCTGCCGCCCAGGGTCGCTCTCGAGATCGCGTCGAGCATCAGGCTCATTGCCGCGTAGCCGTAGATCGCGTAGGGCTGGGGGGTGCCGTAGCGCTCGCCGTAGCGAGCGAAGAAGCGCCGCCCCGCCGGCGGGTAGTACCGCGGATCCAGGGTCGGCACCGTGAGCACGAGCCGCGGATCCAGCGTCAGCGGGATGCCGCCGTACGCGGGATCGGTGTAGGTGGTCTCGGCGAGCCCGGCGTCGCCGAACAGGCGCGCGTCGGGGAGCGCGTGGGCGATCTGCTCGGTGAGAAGCGCGGCGTGGCTCTCGGTCAGAGCGCTGATCAGCACGCAGTCGGCGCCCGTCTGGGCGACCGCGGCCGCCAACGCGCTGTAGTCGCCGGCAGCCGGTTCGAACTGAGTGTCTCCCACCACCCGCAGCTTCGCGGACTGAGCGGCGGCGACGAAGCTCATCGCCATGTCGCGCCCATCGACCTCGCCGTCGTTGAGCACGTAGGTACGGAGGCAGCCGGCCTCGCGTTGCAGGTTGACCTGCACGGCCGCCTGCACGCTGTCGTTGGGGACCACGCGCGCGAACGTCCGTTTCAGGGTCGGGTAGTACTTCTGGGGCTCCCCCGGGTCTGCCGCCGGCCCCCCGCTGGTCAGACCGACGGCGGTGCTGGACGGGCTGATCTGGGGGATCCCGGCGCGGTTGAGCAACGGAATCGAGACCGCCGTCGCCCCCGAGTTGTAGTCGCCGATGTAGCCGATCGTGGTGGGGTCGGCGACCGCCAGGTGGGCGTTGACGGTGGTTTGCCCCGGGTCCCACCCACCTCGCTTGACGGTCGAGTCGTCGAGCGCTCTGAGCCGGATCCTGAAGCGACCGATCCGAGCGTGCACCGAGTCCAGAGCCATCTCCACGCCGCCCAGAATCGATCGGCCGCTGACGCTCGAAGCGCCGTTGAACGGCAGGCTGGCGTAGATCGTCAGGCTCCGACCCCGAATCCGGTTTCCGGGCGGCCCCCCGTGCGCGCCGCAGCCGGCCAGGCAGCCGGCGGCCACCAGGATGCCGGCGGCGGCCCGGAGGGCCATCGCGACCGGCCGGACGGGGCGGCGGGGCCGCCTCAAGCCGGCGGGCGCGCGACCAGCCGTCCGCCCACCGGGCGAGCGAAGATGAACGGCGCGATGTTCGTGTCTCCCCCGACGATCGAGTAGGTTCCGAGCACCGATTGGCGGTCCTTGAGCGCCCGGAAGTCACTGACCACGTCGGCCCGATTGTCGGCATTGGGCCCAGCCTGCTCGAGCACGGCGATGACCGCGCTCATGGCCTCGTAGCCGAACATCGCCTGGGGCGCGGGCGCGTGCCCGTAGGCGGTGGTGAACTGGCTCACGAACTGGCGCGCCGCGGCCGACAGGTCCCTGGTCGCAAAGCCCGGCGATGAGATGTACAGGCTCCGCTGGGCGGCGGTGCCCAGCCCGGCTACGAAGGTCTCGTCGTACAGCGCAGACGGGACGAACAGCCGGGCGCCGGGGCTGGTCGCGGCGAGTTGGTCAAGCGCGCGGGCGGCCGAGGAGGACGGCACCGCACCGTAGAACACCGCGTCTGCTCCCGCCGGGCTCGAGACCGAGGTCAGCCCCTGCGATCCCGCCTCCTGGCGAACCTCCAGGGCGATCGAGGCGCCGTAGGGCGTGCCGTCGCTCGAAACGTAGAGACGGGTGAGCCCGAGTGCGTGCATCTCCGCGACCAGCGCCTTGGCCTCCCGAGCGCTGGTGGGCACGATCCTGGCGAACGTGTTGTGATACGTCGAGCGCAGGGGGTAGTAGCTCGTCGGCGACCCGCTGACCGCGGGCGTCGACTGAGTCAGGTAGATGGCGGTGTCCAGAGGGCTGACCGTGAGCAGGCCCTGCTCGTTGTTGATCTGCACCGAGACTCCGGACGTCCCTGGCGACAGCTCGCCCACATAGGCCACGGCGGTCTTGTCCTGGATCGCGGTGCGGGCGTTGTCAGACAGCTCGGGCCCGTGCAGCACCGACAGATCGACCTTGAACTTGCCCACCCTCCCGCCGGACTGCGCAAAGCTCCGGAAGGCCAGCCGCTCGGCATCCAGAGCGTCGGACGTCACCTGATCGCCGGGGCCGGCCGGCTGACTGGCGTAGATGGTCAGGGTCGTGCCCGAGATGCTCGAGCCGCTGCTGGCGGCCTGCGTGCCGCAGCCGGCCAGCACGAGCGCGAGCCCGGTCAGGGAGACCGCCCACGTGAAGACGACATGCCTCCGCACGAGACCGGCGCCGCGCATCGACTTCGGGGGCTAGCCCCGCCGGCCAGGCAGGTACGGGAGCAGGTTGCGGATCCCGATCGCCACGAGCACCATTCCGACGGCGATGAAGATGGCGTCCAATCCGCTGACGTTCAGCGCCCAGATCACGATCCAGATGCACAGACCGGCGGTAGCGGTGAGAACCAGGCCCATTGCCGATGATCCTAACGCCCCGGGCGTTCGGACAGCGCCGCCGCGAAGCTTGCCACCAGCTCGCCGACCGCGGCCGCGGGATCCGGGGCCTCGCCGGCCGCGCGCACCAGCCGGCTGCCCACGATCACTCCGTCGGCTCCGGCCGCGGCGGCGCCGACGGCCTGTTCGGGCGTGCCGATCCCGAATCCGACGGCCACCGGCACTTCGGTGTGTGCGGCTGCTCGGGCGATGACCGACTCCAGGTCAGGGGCGCCGTCGCGCTCGCCGGTGGTGCCGGTCAGCGACACCGTGTAGAGAAACCCCCGGGCCCGCGCCCCGATCTCGGCCAGCCGCAGCTCCGGCGTGGTGGGCGCCACGAGGGGCACCAGGGCCAGCCCGCGCTGTTCGCAGGCGCAGCGCGCCTCCGGCGCCTCCTCCAGGGGCAGGTCGGGCACGATCAGCCCGCTGACCCCGGCTCTGACGAGCGCGTCGGCGAACCGCTGCAGTCCCCGCGCCAGCACGACGTTGGCGTAACACATGACGATCACGGGCACGCGGCGGGCGAGCGCGGTGGCGATCTCCAGCACCGCCGGCAGGGTCGCCCCGGCGCCCAGCGCGGCCGTGGCGGCGGCGTGGATCACCGGTCCGTCGGCCAGCGGATCGGAGAACGGGATCCCGAGCTCGATCAGGTCGGCGCCGGCCTCGGCGTAGGCGAGCCCGATCGCCCGGGAGGTCTCGAGATCTGGGTAGCCGCCCATCAGGTAGGGCATCAGGGCGGCCCGGCGACCGTTGGCGCGGGCGCGGGCGAACGCCTCGGCGATCCGCTCGCTCCCGATCTCGGCACCTATCACCGGGATGCCTCGACGGTCATCAGCGCAGCTCACGCAGCCCGGCCAGAGCCTCGGCCAGATCCTTGTCTCCCCGCCCCGACAGGCAGACCAGGTCGAGCCCGGTGGGCAGGAGGGGGTGGTCAAGCGCCCAGGCCAGGGCGTGAGCGCTCTCCAGCGCCGGGATGATCCCCTCCAGGCGCGCCGTGCGGGCGAACGCCGCCAGCGCCTGCCGATCGGTGACCGCCTCGTAGCGAGCCCGTCCCTGGTCGCGAAGCCACGCGTGCTCGGGACCGCTGCCCGGGTAGTCGAGCCCGGCCGAGATCGAGTGCGCCTCGAGGATCTGACCGTCCTCGTCCTGCATGATCGCCGACAGGGCGCCGTGCAGCACGCCCGGCAGGCCGGCCACCGTCAGCGGGGCGCCGTGGCGACCGGTGTCGATGCCCTCCCCGGCCGCCTCGACCCCGATCAGCTCCACCCCGGGATCGTCGATGAACGCAGCGAACATCCCGATCGAGTTAGAGCCCCCGCCGACACACGCGACCACCCGGTCGGGCAGCCGTCCGGCCTGCTCGGAGATCTGCGCACGCGACTCGTCGCCGATCACCCGCTGCAGGTCGCGCACGAGCGCCGGGTAGGGCGCCGGTCCGACGCACGAGCCGATGATGTAGTGGGTGCTCTGCACGCTGGCCACCCAGTCGCGGATCGCCGCCGAGACGGCCTCCTTGAGGGTCCGGGCGCCCGCCTCGACCGGTCGCACGGTGGCGCCGAGCAGGCCCATGCGGTCGACGTTGGGCTTCTGGCGGCGCATGTCCTCCGTGCCCATGTAGACGATGCACTCCAGGTCCAGCAGTGCGCACGCGGTGGCCGCGGCGACCCCGTGCTGCCCGGCGCCGGTCTCGGCGATGATCCGCCGCTTGCCCATTCGCTTGGCCAAGAGCGCCTGGCCGAGCGCGTTGTTGATCTTGTGGGCTCCGGTGTGGTTGAGGTCCTCGCGCTTGAGGTAGACGGGGTGGCCGGCGGCCTCGCTCAGGCGGGTGGCGTGGTACAGCGGCGAGGGACGCCCGACATAGTCGTGCAAGAGCGAGTGCAGCTCGGCGCCGAACCCCGGGTCCTGACGGGCGGCCACCCAGGCAGCCTCCAGCTCGGCGAGCGCGGGCATCAGCGTCTCGGGCACGTACTGGCCCCCATAGGGGCCGAACCGATGCTCGACCGCGCTCACGGCCCGGTCACGGCCGGCGGCGGAGTCACGGATGTGACGGCCACCGCCTCGGCGAACCGCCGTAGGGCCTCGGGGTCCTTGCGGGGTGGGTGGGCCACATCCTCAACGCCGGTGGCTACGTCGACCGCGAACGGGTCCACGGCCGCGATCGCCTCGCCGACGTTGGCGTCAGTCAGCCCGCCGGACAGGATCAGGGGCAGCTTGGAGCGGTGGCTACGGGCCAGCTCCCAGGCGAACGTCTCGCCGCTGCCCCCGCGGACGCCGCGCGCGTGGCTGTCGAGCAGGTGATAGTCGGTGTGGAAGGCGCCGATCGCCTGGATGTCGGCTCTGCTGCGCACCCGAGTTGCCTTGATCACCCGGCACCCGGTCCGGCGGGCGACCTCGGCGCAGAACGCCGGCCCCTCCTCCCCGTGCAGCTGGAGCATCGTCAGGCCGATGTCATCGGCGGCGCGCACCACCTCGTCCAGGGTCGGGTTCACGAACACGCCGACGATCTCGACGCGCCGCTTGTAAGTCGCGGCGATCTCGGCCGCCACCTCGGTGGGGCAGTGTCGCGGAGACCCCGGCCACAGGATGACCCCCAGCGCCCAGGCGCCGACCCCGACCGCCAGCTCGGCGTCAGCCGGGTTGGCGATGCCACAGAACTTGATCTTGGGGACGCTCGGATCCATCCCCCCATCGTACGAAGCCCTCGCGGGACGGGCGAGGCAGTCGACGCGCGTCAGGCGTGGGTGGATGTGGGCGCCGGCGCCTCGTCGGCCGACAGCTGGCCGGCGAGCGCGTCGACCTCGGCCGCATGACCCTCGATGCGAATCCGCGGCAAGCGTGAGTCGAGCCAGCCCGGCAGCCGCCAGGTGAGGGGTCCGAGGAGCTCGAGCACCGCGGGCAGCATGACGCACCTCACGACGAGGGCGTCCAGGAACACCGCGGCGGCGAGGCCGAAGCCGAATTCCTTGATCGAGCGCTCGTCTCCGAGCATGAAGGACAGGAACACGCAGATCATGATCGCCGCCGCCGCGCTGATGACCCGGCCCGTGTAGGCGATCCCGTCGGCCACCGCGGCGGTGGCGTCACGCTGGCGGATCCACTCCTCGCGCACGCGGGAGATCAGGAACACCTCGTAGTCCATCGACAGGCCGAACACGACGGCGAACATCAGCACCGGGATCCACGGCTCGACAGGCCCCTTGGAGATCCCCAGCGCTCCCGACAGGAAGCCGTCCTGGAACACGAACACGGTCGCTCCGAGCGCGCCCCCGATGCTGAGCAGATTCATCAGCGCCGCCTGGACCGGGATCACGAGCGACCGGAAGATCACGAACAACAGCAGCGCCGAGACCACGACGACGATCCCGATGAACAGCGGCAGCTTGTTCGACAGCACGTTGGAGAAGTCGATCGATCCCGCGGTGAAGCCGCCTACGAGCGGCCGCGACCCGAACCTGCTCTGAAACGGCGGCAGGGTGGTAGCGCGCAGCCGGTTGACCAGGTCGCTGGTCGCTGCGGCCTGGGGCGCCGAGCTCGGATAGGCCTCCATCACCGCGACGGTGCCCGAAGGCGCCAGCCGTGCCGGTGTGACGACGACGACATCAGATGTGCGCTGGACGGCCGCGCGGACGGCCGGCAGCTGCGAGCGCTGGCTCGGGCTCGAGAGCTGTGTGGCGATCAGCAGCGGGCCGTTGAAGCCGGGCCCGAAACCGTCTGAGAGCAGGTTGAATGCGCGGGCGGTACTCGTCCCGGAGGGATCGTTGCCGGCGTCTGAGGTCTCCAGGCGCATCCCGAAGAACGGGACCAGGAACACCAGCATCACCAGCAAGGAGACTGCCGCGAGCGGCCGGGGGTGCGACTGCACGGTCATGCTCCAGCGCCGCCACGTCGAAGTCCGCGGGGCCTCGCCTCTGGCCTCCCGGCGTCGCGCCGAGCGGCTGGGGCGCACCACCCGATGGCCGAACGCCGACAGCAACGCCGGCAGCACCGTGAGCGAGGCGGCGAGCACCAGCAGCACCGCCAGCACGGACGCGATCGCCAGGCCGTACATGAAGGTGACTCCGGTGGCGAACATCCCCAGCAGAGCGATGATCACGGTCGTGCCGGCGAGCAGGATCGCGCGCCCGGACGTGTCCATGGCTCCGACTATCGCGGTCGAGACGTCGCCCGTCCGGGCGTAGTTCTCCCGGAACCGGGTGACGATGAACAACGCGTAGTCGATCCCCACCCCCAGGCCGATCATGACCGCCAGCTCGGGCGCGATGTTGGACATGCTGGTGACATGGGTGGCCAGGCCAACCAGCGCGATGCCCGTGATCAGGCCGAGGCCGGCCGTGACCATCGGCATCCCGGCCGCGATCAGCGACCCGAAGGTGAGCAGCAGGATCACCAGCGCCGCGATCGCGCCCACCGATGTGGCGGGTCCGATGCTGAATCCCTCCGCCTGCTCGATGACCTGGCCACCCGCGGCGATCTGAAGTCCGGGCAACTTCACCGCGTTGATCGCATTCAGCACGGGCTTGCCGGTGTTGTCGGGCAGCAGATTCGCGCGCTTGTCGTAGTTGACGGTCGCGAAGGCGGTGCGGCCATCCTTTGAGACCTGGTCGGCGCCGCCGGGCGAGAACGGGCTGCCGACGCTGACGACGTGCGGCATCCTGGCGACCGTTGCCAGCAGCGGCTGCAGCTGAGCTCGCACTCCGGGAGCGGTGGCCGGGCCGTGCGCGTTGTGCCAGACGATCGTGTCGACGTCCCCGCTCTGGGCCGGGAACTCCCGCTTGAGCAGATCCACGACGTGCTGGGACTCGGTTCCCGGCAGGCTGAAATTGGTCGCGTACTGGCGTCCCACGGCACCGGCGATCACCGTCGTGAGCACGGCGATGAGGATCCAGCCCACAACCACCTGGCGGCGGTGGGCGATACACCAGCGACTCAGCCCGATCATGGTCGGCTTGAAATTAGCAACCGTCCGAGGCAACCCTGTATCTGTTTGGAAACCGTCAGCCGCGGCCCGCGTCCGTGAGCTCGCGGCAGGCGCCCTCGATGTCGGGGGCGCGCATCAGCGCCTCGCCGACCAGCACGGCGTCAACGCCGGCCTGCGCCAGCCGCGCAAGCTCGGCGCGGGAGCGCCAGCCGGACTCGGACACGGTCACGACACCGGCCGGCATCGATTCCAGCAGCGCGAACGTGCGCCCGGTATCCACGGCGAGCGTCGTCAGGTCGCGGTTGTTGATCCCGATCACCGGCGCGCCCACGGCGACGGCGATCTCGAGCTCTGACTGGTCGTGCACCTCGACCAGGACTCCGAGACCGAGCGCCTGGGACTGGGCCAGCAGGGCGGCCAGCTCCGCCTCCCCGAGCGCCGCGACGATCAGCAGGATGGCGTCGGCGCCGCCGGCCAGCGACTCGACCACCTGATAGCCGTCGACGATGAAGTCCTTGCGCAGGACGGGCAGGTCCGCGGCGCCGCGCGCACGGGTCAGGTCGGTGAGCGAGCCTCCGAAGCCCGGCTGCTCGGTGAGCACCGACAGAGCGGCCGCGCCGCCCCGCTCGTAGGCGCCGACCACGTCCTCGAGCTCGATCCCGTCGCGGATCACCCCCGCCGACGGCGAGCGACGCTTGTGCTCGGCGATGACCGACAGCCCGGGACGCTCCAGCGCGCGCGTGAACGGCCGCGGCGGATCGCCGGCCACGCGCCGCGCCGCCCGGGACTCCAGCTCGCCACGGGGCGTGGTCTCGCGCCGGCGCGCCAGCTGCACCCGGGTGCGGGCGACGATCCGCTCCAGCTCGTTCATCGGTCGGCCAGCCGGTGGGTGGCCGAGACAAAGCGCTCCAGCGCCTGCCCGGCGGCGCCCGAGTCGATCGCGCGCTCGGCGCTGCGCACACCCTCGACCAGCGTCCGGGCGCCCCCGCCGGCGTAGATCGCCGCCCCGCCGTTCAGGACCGCCAGATCCCGGGAAGGACCGGGATCCCCGGCGAAGATCCGCCGCGTGATCTCGGCATTGCGGGCCGGGTCGCCCCCGGGGATCGTCTCGGCCGGGGCGCGGCTCAGGCCCACCTCCTCGGGCGTGACCTCGTAGCCGGCGATGCCCCGCGGGGTCACCTCGAACACGCGCGTGGGCGCCGAGATGCTCAGTTCGTCCAGGCCGTCGGCGCTGGAGACGAGCAGCGCGTGCCGGGTGCCCAGCAGCTCCAGCGCCCCCGCCATCGTCTCCAGGTAGCCGGCGTCCGACACCCCGATCAGCTGGCGACTGGCGCCGGCGGGGTTGGTGAGCGGTCCCAGGAAGTTGAAGATCGTGCGCACCGCCAGCTCACTGCGCACCCCGATCACATACCGCGTCGCCTGATGGTGGGCGGGGGCGAACATGAACCCAAACCCGACCTCCTCGATGCAGCACGCCACCGCCGCCGGAGTCAGATCGATCCGTGCCCCCAGCGCCTCGAGCACATCGGCCGAGCCCGACAGGCCCGTGGCCGAGCGGTTGCCGTGCTTGGCGACCGTGCACCCGGCGCCGGCCGCCACCAGCGCGGCGGTGGTCGAGACGTTGAACGTCCGCGGGCCGCCGCCGGTCCCTGCCGTGTCCAGCAGGTCGCCGCGCTTGACCGGAACCCGGGCGGCGAGCGCGCGCATCGTCCGCGCCAGCCCGGCAAGCTCGTGCACGGTCTCGCCCTTGGTCCGCAGCGCGATCAGGAAGGCGGCGATCTGGACGTCCGATGCCCTCCCGGTCATGATCTCGGACAGCACCGCCGAGGTCTGGTCCGCGCTCAGGTCGTGCCCGCCGGCCAGCTCGTCGATGGACCTCGTCAAGAGATCCGCCGAGTGGCTCACGGAACGGCCAGGAAGTTGGCCAGAAGCTCGCGCCCGTGCTCGGTGAGCACCGATTCGGGGTGAAACTGAACGCCCTCCGCGGGAAGCTCCCGGTGCCGCACGGCCATCACCACGCCGTCGCCCCAGGCGCTGCGCTCGAGCACCTCGGGCAGCTCCGGGGCGGCGATCAGCGAGTGGTAGCGGCCGACCTGCAACGGCGCCTCCAGACCCTTGAAGATCGTCTTCCCGTCATGCTCGATCCGGGTCGTCTTGCCGTGCACGGGCTCGTGGGTGATCACCTGCCCGCCCCACGCCTGCACCAGCGCCTGGTGGCCGAGACACACGCCGAGCGTGGGAATCCGGGCTTGCGGAAAGCGCCGGACCGCCTCCAGCGAGATGCCGGCGTCGTCGGGCGTGCACGGTCCCGGAGAGACGATCACCCGGTCATAGCCCCGCAGCAGCAGGTCCGGCACAGCGGCGCGATCGTTGCGCACAACCTCGATCTCGGGGGGTGGGTGGGTCGTCATTCCCACGTACTGGACGAGGTTGTAGGTGAAGCTGTCGTAGTTGTCGACGACCAGGACTCGCATGGCTAGGGGGCGGCCACGGCTACGGCCACTCGGGCTGGGCGACCGCCAGCTCGATCGCCTGCAGCACCGCTCGGGCCTTGGCCTCCGATTCGCGGAACTCGTAGTCGGGCTTGGCGTCGGCCACGGTCCCGCCCCCGGCCTGGACGTGAGCCACGCCGTCCTTGACCACGACCGTGCGGATGTGGATGCAGGTGTCCAGCTGCCCGGTGTAGCTGACCCAGCCGATCGCGCCGCCGTACCCCCCGCGCTTGACCGGCTCGAGCTCGTCGATGATCTGCATCGCCCGGACCTTGGGGGCCCCCGACAGGGTCCCGGCGGGCAGCGCCGAGCGCAGCGCGTCCAGGGCTCCCACTCCCGGTCGCAGCCGCCCGGCCACGCTGGAGACGATATGCATCACGTGGCTGTAGGTCTCGACCGCCATGAAGCTCTCGACCTCGACAGACCCGTACTCGCACACCCGCCCGAGATCGTTGCGGCCGAGATCGACGAGCATCACGTGCTCGGCACGCTCCTTCTCGTCGGCCAGCAGCTCCCGCGCCATCCGCTGGTCCTCCTCCACGGTCGCGCCTCGGGGACGGGTGCCTGCGATCGGGCGCGTGGCCACCCGCCGCCCCGCCACCGTGATCAGCGGCTCGGGGCTGGCCCCCGCGATCTCGAAGTCACCGAAGTCCAGGAAATACATGTACGGGCTCGGGTTGACCGCGCGCAGGCCCCGGTAGATCGAGAACGCCTGCACCGGGACCGGCGCCGACCAGCGCTGCGAGGGCACGACCTGGAAGGCGTCACCGGCATAGATGTACTCGACGATCCGAGACACCGTGGCCTCGAAGCGCTCGCGGGTCATGTTGGACTGAAAGCGCGGGATGACGCGGCTGCGGCCGAGCGGCCGCGTGGGCACCGGTCCCGCGAGGTGCCAGCGCACCTCGCTGATCGTCTCCAGCGCCTGCTTGTATGACGCCTCCAGGTCCTCGTCGGCGTACACGTTTGCGATCACCGCGACCGTGTGCATGAGATGGTCGAAGACGACCAGTGTGTCGGTGAGCATGAGCGCCAAATCGGGGGTCCCGACCGGATCTGGGTTGGGCTCTCCCAGAGGCTCGACCGAACGGACCAGGTCATAGGCGAACACGCCCACCGCCCCGCCCGCGAACGGCGGCAGGCCCGGCAGCCGGGCGGGCGTGAAACGCGCCAGCTCGTCGGCGGCCAGCCGGTAGGGATCGCCGCCGTCGCCCAAGCACCACCGGAGCACCTTGCGCGGGCTGGCACCGATGAACGAGTAGCGCCCGACCCGGCCCTGCTCGGCGGACTCCAGCAGGAACGACGGCTCGCCCGGGAAGGCGTCCCGGAGCTTGAGGAAGGCGGAGACGGGCGTCTGCAGGTCATCGATGGACGTTTCCGACAGCGGGATCAGGTTGTGATCGCGAGCCAGCTCGCGCGCCACCGCCAGCGACGGGACCGGGCCCGTCCCGGCCCCCGCCCGCCCCTCAGCGTTGGCGACGGCCATCCAGCACCCGCTCCGCGTCCGACAGACTCAGGTCGCGACCCGCCAGCAGCACGGCGAGGTGATACAGCACGTCGGCTGCCTCCTCGGCCACGCGCTCGTCGGACTCCCCGCGCGCGGCCCGCACCACCTCCTCGGCCTCCTCTTGCACCTTGGCCCCGGCGAGTCCCGGATCGGCCAGCAGCGTGGCGGTGTACGAGCCGGCGGGCCGCGTGGCGGCGCGCTGGGCGATCGTGCGCTCCAACGTGGCCAGCGACTCATACCCGGCCGGCGGCTCGAGCTCGCCGCGGTGAAAGCAGGTGCGTTCGCCGGTATGGCAGGCCGGGCCCGCGGGTGTCACGAGCGCGACCAGCGCGTCGCCATCGCAGTCGTAGCGGATCGCACGCAGCGCCAGCGTGTTGCCCGAGGTCGCCCCCTTGTGCCAGAGCTCCTGGCGCGAGCGGCTGAAGAAGTGCATCTCGCCGGTCTCACGGGTCAGGCGCAGCGCCTCGGCGTTCATGTAGGCGAGCGTCAGGACCTCTCCCGTCATCCAGTCCTGCACGATGCAGGGCGCCAGCCCGCGCCCGTCGAATGCGACCTCGGAGTCGTCCACCGCCCGGATTCTATGCGTGGGCTGAAGGCTCTACTCGATGCCGAGCCGATCCAGCAGACGCTCGTCGGCTCGCCAGTGCCTGCGCACCCGCACCGACAGCTCCAGGTGAACGCGGGTGTCGAGCTCGCGCTCGATCGCGCGCCGAGCCGCGACGCCGATCGACTTGATCATCCGCCCCCCCGCCCCGATCAGGATCCCCTTCTGGGATTCGGTGTCCGACAGCAGCACGGCCTGGATGCGGACCAGGTCAGGACGCGGGTGGGTGATCTCCTCCACTTCCACCTCGACGGCATGCGGCACCTCTTCGCGAGTGCGCCTCAGCACCTGCTCGCGGACCAGCTCGGCGAGCCGAACCGACGGCGACTGATCCGAGCGCTGGGCGGCCGAGAAATACAGCGGGCCGGCCGGGAGGCTGTTCACCAGGTACTCGACGAGCGCCTGGATCCCGGTGCCCGTACGCGCCGACACCGGAAAGATCTCCTCGGCCACCTCCAGCCGCTGCGCCGCCTCGAGCGTCGCCACCAGGCGCGCCTGATCGGCGCGATCGACCTTGTTGACCACGATCGTGATCGGGATCTGCGACCCGGCCGCCCCGGCGCGCAGCAGCTCGGCGATGAACCGGTCACCGGGACCGATGCCCTGCTCGGCATTGACCACCAGCAGGCATCCGTCGGCGTCCGCGAGCTCACGCTGCACGCGATGTTGCATGCGCTCGGTGAGCGCGTCGAGAGGTCGCTGCACGCCGGGAAGGTCGACGAGGATCAGCTGCCAGTCGGGACCGGTGGCCACGCCGCGGATCGCCCGCCGCGTGGTCTGCGGCTTGTCGGACACGATCGCCACGTCGGTGCCCACGATCGTGTTGGCCAGCGTGGACTTGCCCACGTTGGGACGCCCGGCCAGGGCCACGAACCCCGACCGGGTCAGGGCCCCGTCTCCCCATCCGTCCCCGCTCAGCTCACCCATCGCATCAGCTCCGCCTGGAGCGCCAGCATCTCGCCATCGTCGGTCTCGTGATCCATGCCGCTGAGGTGCAGCGCTCCATGGACGACCGCTTCTCGCAGATCCTCGGTCTGGGGGCGGCAGATCACGATGTCGCCCAGCTCTCGGGGACCGGCGCTGGCTCCTGCCTCGTCGACCCCGAACGACAGCACGTCGGTGGGCTCGTCGATCAGGCGATGCTCGCGGTTGAGCTCCTGGCTGCGCTCCTCGTCGACGAACTCGATCGCCAGGTGTCCCTCCTCGATCCCCGCCGAGGACAGGGCCAGGGCGCACAGCTCCTCGAGCTCCACGGACGTCGGACCGTCCTCGCTCGAGGCCTCGATGCCGATGACCTCGACGTCGAGCATCGCGAGGCCCGTCAGGCTCGCTTGCGCGGTCGCAGCTCCGGGGCCAGCCGCTGCGAGTGCTCGTCGTAGGCGGCGACGATTCGCCGCACCAGCTTGTGGCGCACCACGTCCTCCTCGCCGAAGCGGACGAAGTCAACGCCCTCGACCTGGTCGAGGATGTCGGCCACCACCACGAGTCCGGAGTCCTGCTCACGCGGGAGGTCGATCTGGGTCACGTCGCCGGTGACCACCATCTTGGAGTTGAACCCCAGGCGGGTCAGGAACATCTTCATCTGCTCGGGGCTGGTGTTCTGGGCCTCGTCCAGGATGATGAAGCTGTCGTTCAGGCTGCGACCCCGCATGAACGCGAGCGGCGCCACCTCGATCACCCCGCGCTCCAGGTGCTGACTGACCCGCTCGGGGTCCAGCATGTCGTGCAGGGCGTCGAACAGGGGGCGCAGGTACGGGTCGACCTTGGCCATCAGGTCGCCCGGCAGGAAGCCCAGTCGCTCGCCGGCCTCGACCGCCGGGCGGGTGAGGATGATCCGGTTGACCTCGCGGCGGCTGAGCGCCGCGGCCGCCAGCGCCACCGCCAGAAACGTCTTGCCGGTGCCGGCGGGACCGATCCCGAAGGTGATCGTGTTGGCTCGGATCGAGTCCACGTAGCGCTTCTGATTGACGGTCTTGGGCGCCACCTTGGTCGCGCGGTGGCGCCAGACGACGTCCTCGAGGATCCGCGACGGGGACTCGTGCGCGTCGAGGGCCCGGGTGACGGCCTCGATCGTCCCCGGAGCGATCTCGTGGCCCTGGACGATCAGCTCGGAGAGCTCGCGCACCACGGCCGTGGCCGCCTCCACCTCGGCGGGCTCGCCCTCCAGCGTGAGCACGTTGCCGCGCAGGTAGACGTCGGCGTCGATGTGGTCCTCTAGCGTCCGCAGCACCGCGTCCTCGCTGCCCGCAAGCTCGGCGGCGACCGCGTTCTCGAGCTCGATCGTCTGTTTCAACGTTCCAGCGCCTCGCGTACCCGCGTGCTGGCGCGCTTGCCATCGGCACGGCCGCCGGACCTGGCCATGACCGCCTTCATCACCTCGCCCATGTCCCGGGGGCCCGTGGCGCCGGTCTCGGCGATCGCCGCGGTGACGATCGCCTCGAGCTCGGAGTCGTCGAGCTCGGCCGGCAGGTAGCCGGAGATCAGCCGAGCCTCGGACTCCTCCTGCTCGGCCAGCTCCGGCCGACCGCCGTCTCGGAACTGGGTGGCGGCATCCAGACGGCGCTTGCGCTCGCGCCGGAGCACCGCCAGCTCGTCGTCGGAACCCTCCTTGGAGGCCTTCTGAAGCTCCGAGAGAACCAGTCGCAGCGCTCCCACCCGTTGCTTCTCACCGGCCTTCATGGCGCTGGTCATATCGGCTCGAAGCTGCTCTGTGACGGTCATATCCCGTCTTTGAGGATAGCTCTCGGTCCCCCGGAAGCCGGCACCCCGGCCCCGGCACCGGGCAACCGGGCCGCGACCGGGCAACCGGGCCGCGAGCGAGGCCACGCGCCGCACAAGCCGGCGCGTGGCCTCAGGCGGGCGGGTGTGACCGCTCAGCTGCGATAGCCGCTCGCGACCGGCAGACTGTCGTACGCCTCGATCGTGGCGTCGGGTCGCGGTGTCCTCGGGACGGCGCGCGTCGAGAGGAGAGAGGGCTCTAGCGGTACGCCAGCCCGAGGCTTGGGCCGCGGCACGACCACGTCGAGGAGCAGGCCACCGAGAGTCACGCCGATTGCGAGTGGGTTTGGCAACTGTTCACCTCCTTGAGTGTGGTTGCAGAGATCACAAGCGACGCCGACAAGGATCGGGCACGGGGGCCTGGACGCCATCGGCCGCGTGGACAAGATTCGTCGCGCTGCCGTTGTCCACCCGGTCGCGAATCGGCAACGCTCACCCGGCGAGGGCCAGCGCCGCCCATTCGCCGCGGACGCGGCGAGCGACCTCGCGGCGGCCGCGCCCCGCGAACGCCGCCGCCACCCGGTCGGCCTCGGTGGTCAGCAGCCCGCTCAGGATCAGGTCCGGCGGCAGCTGGCGCTGGGACGCGGCCCATGTGACCAGCGGGCCGGCGAGCACGTTTGCCGCCACCAAATCCGAATCCGGCACCTGCTCGCGACGAAGGTCGAACCGGCGTAGATCCAGGTCGACGTGGTTGGCGGCGGCGTTCGCGTGGGCGGCCTCGATCGCGGCCGGGTCGTAGTCGAGTGCGATCACCGGCGAGAAGCCCAGCTTGGCGGCGACGATCGCCAGCACCCCCGAGCCGCAGCCCACGTCGACGAACGACCCCCGGGGCTCGCCGGCGCGCTCGAGCATCAGCTCCAGGCACAGCGTGGTGGTGGCGTGCGCTCCGGTGCCGAACGCCTGCCCCGGATCGATGACCACGTCCAGCGCCGTCTCAGCGGCGGGCTCCCAGGGCGGGCGTACGGTCAGCCGGTCATCCAGGACCAGGGGCCGGTGAAAGCTTCGCCAGCGCTGCGCCCAGTCGTCGGCGATCTCCTCGGTGCTGACCTGCACGAGCGCGCCGCCGGCCGCGGCCCGCAGGTCGGGAAGCTCGGGCAGCTCCCCGGGGGCGCCGTAGATGGCGTACTCGACGATGCCCGCTGAGGCCTGCACCTCCTCGACGCCGTTGGGCGCAAGCTCCAGCAGCTCCGCGAGCACGAGCTCGGCCGACTCGCGGCGAACCCGGACGGCAAGCCTGATCAAGCCCCGCCGAAGGCGCGCCTGAGCTTGCCCAGCACCCCGTCGTCGGTGCGCAGGTTGTGGTCGGTGAGGCTCTCGGACAGCCGCTCGAGCAGCTCCTTCTGCTCGCGACGCAGATGGCGTGGGATGACCACGTTCACGACAACTCGCAGGTCGCCGTGGCGCCGGCCGCGACCCCGGAGCGGGGGCATGCCCTGGCCTCTGATGATCAGCGTCTCGTGTGGCTGGGTGCCGGCCGGGATCTCGAGCTCGGTCTCGCCCTCGATCATCGGCACCGACACGGTCGTGCCCAGCGCCGCCAGGGGCGCCGCGACGTCGACCACGGTCACCAGGTCGTCCTGGTCACGGACGAAGCGCGGGTCCGGTCGGACGCGAACCTGAACGTACAGATCGCCGGGCGGGCCGCCGTGGTCGCCGGCGTGACCGCGTCCCGTGATCCGGATCCGCTGGCCGTCGTCGATCCCGGCGGGAACGTCGACCGAGAGCTTGACCCGCTGCACGGTGCGTCCGCGGCCATGGCACACGTGGCACGGATCGGTCGGGACGCGCCCGTCGCCGTCGCAGGCATCGCATACCGTCGCCCGGACGACCTGCCCGAACGGGGTGCGCGAGACGGCTCGCAGCTGACCGGTCCCCTGGCACTTGGTGCAGGTCTCGATCGGGGTGCCGGGCTCGGCGCCGTTGCCGTGGCAGTGCTCGCAACGCGCCACGGCGTCGAAGGACACGTCGACCGAAGCGCCCGATGCCGCCTGGCCCAGAGTGATATCGGCCGCGACGGCGATGTCGCCGCCCTGGACGGAACCGCCCGCGGTCCCGCCTCCGAACACGCTGCCAAAACCACCGCCCGCTCCGCCGAAGAACGCCTCGAAGATGTCGGCCACCGAGCCGAAGCCCTCGAAGTTGGGGGCGTAGCCGCCACTGCGCAGTCCGTCGTGCCCGTACCGGTCGTAGGTGGCGCGGCGGTCGGAGTCGGAGAGGACCTCGTAGGCCTCGGCGGCCTCCTTGAACTTGGCCTCGGCGTCGGGGTCGTGGCTGTTGACGTCGGGATGCAGCTCGCGCGCCAGCCTGCGAAACGCCTTCTTGATCTCGGCATCGCCGGCGTCGCGGGCGACGCCCAGCACCTCGTAGTAGTCACGGCGCATGTTGGCCCCGCCCACCCCGCTCATCGCTCGTCATAGATGTCGGCGACGAAGCTCGACAGCTGGAGCGCGGCCTCGCGCACGGTGCGGATCGCCTGCCCGTAGTCCATCCGCAGCGGCCCGATCACCGAGACCGCACCCAGCGACCGCTGGGGAAGGCCGTAGCCGGAGGCCACCAGGGCCAGCGAGCGCAGGGCCGGCAGCTCGTTCTCGGCGCCGATCCGGACCGCGACGTGGCTGGCGGTGAGCGCGAAGCGCAGCGCGCCCAGCAGCGTCACCCGCCGCTCCAGTGTCTCCATCAGCAGGTTCAGCTCCGAGACGTCGGCGACCCGCTCCATCGTGAACAGCTTGGCCGTGCCCTCGACATACAGCGTGGCCGGCGCGGACTCCTCGAGCTCGGTGAACACCGGAGCCAGCGCCTCCAGGAACTCGCGCTCGGTGGCGGGCAGGGAGGGATCGTGCAGGCGCTGGTGGCGCATCCGGGCGCCCAGGCCGAGACCCACGAGACGCTCGTTGAGGTAGCTGGCGGCCCAGTCGGCCAGACCCGTGTCCACGGGCCGCGGAAAGCTGAACAGGCGCTTTGAGACGCCTCCGGTGGAGGTGATGACGACCACCATCAGGACCTGGGGCTGGAGCGCCAGCACCTCGACGTGTCTGATGGTGGAGGTTTCGATCGGCGGCGCCGAGACGATCGCCAGCAGGTTCGTGACCTGCGAGAGCGTCTCGGTGGTGACGCGCATTGCCTCGTCCAGCTCGCGGCGCACCAGCGACAGCGTCAGCGACGGGCCGGGTAGGGGGTCGGGCAGCAGGCGGTCGACGAAGTAGCGGTATCCGGCCTCGGTGGGGACCCGCCCGGCCGATGTGTGGGGATGGGCGAGCAGCCCGATCTCCTCGAGGTTGGCGAGCTCGTGCCGGATCGTCGACGGGCCCCACTCGAACTCGGCGCTCAGCGCCTTCGAGCCCACTGGCTGGCCCTCGTCCAGATAGCCCTCGACGAGCCTGCGCAGCACCAGTTCCTGGCGTTCGGTGAGCATCGACCCTGGTCGTTCGGTGAGCATCGACCCTGATTGTAGGTAGGGCCCGGCGGGTCCCCGGGGCGCGTTTAGCCCAGGCGGACCCGAGCCTCACCGTTTCGGACTATCCGCTTGCCGCCCTGGGTGGCCTCCGAGGCGACGATCGCGTGGCCGTCCTCGATCTCCCGGACGCTGCCGTGGACGACGATCTCCTGCTCGAGCGTGCCCGTACCGCGGAATTGGACCGACAGCCGCTCCAGCTTGTCGGGACCGCCCAGCGCCTCGGTGTGGGCCCGCGCCACCTGGGCCATCGTCCACAGGCCGTGCAGGATGCGGCCCGGGAGCCCGACCTGCCGGGCGAACTCCTCGTCGATGTGGATCGGATTGAAGTCGCCCGAGGCGCCCGCGTAGCGAACGGTCACGTAGCGGTCGGGGGTGACCCTGAGCTCGAACTCGTCGCCCGCGTTCACGGCGCCGTCCTCACGATGTTGGTCCAGAGCCCGGTGCATACGGTCTCGCCGCGCTGGTTGTCGGATACCAGCTCGAACACGTAGAAGCCCATCTCGCCCCGCTCCGAGACGTCGTTGATGGTCACGCGGGTGGCGATCTCGTCGCCGGCCACGACCAGCGGCCCCCAGCGGAACTCCTGACCCCCGTGGACCATGTGCGCAAAGTCGATCCCGACCTCGGGGTCGAACAGCGGCGCGATTATCGCCCGGGAGCTGAACACGGCCGTGAACATGGGCGGGGCCACGACATCGGGGTATCCGGCCGCGCGGGCGGCCTCGGGGTCGAGGTGAATCGGGTTGCTCTCCCCGACCGCGAGCGCGTACTCCCTGACCTTCTCGCGGCCCACCGCGTAGCTGGTGGGCGGGTAGGCCTTCCCGATCACCTGTGCGTTGACCGCCATGCTGGGGCGCAGTCTAAGTGCTGCCGATCGGGGGCACGCTCGCCGATCGGGAACACGCTCGCCGATCGGGGACACCCGAGCGCTCAGATGATCACGGGGACGGCGCCGCCGTCGACCGACCAGGCCGCGCCGGCCACGTCGGAGGCGGCCTCCGAGCACAGGAACGCGATCACGCGCGCTATCTCCGCCGGGTCGGCGAGCCGCCTGATGGGAAGTGCCGCGGCCGCCGCCTCGAGCACCTCCTCCCGAGAGCCGCCGCGGGCCCGCACCGTCTGATCGACCAGGCCACCCGGCTGGAGCCACAGCTCGCCGGCCACCGGGCCGGGGGCCACGGCATTGATCAGCACCCCGTGGCGGGCGTAGGCGTCGGCGTAGGCGCGAGACAGGGCGAGCTCGGCCGACTTGGTCACCGAGTAGGCGATGTTGCGCTGGCCGGGACGCTTGCCCGACGAGGAGGAGACATTGACCACCCTCCCCCACCCCCGTTCCCTCATCACGTCCACAGCAACGCGCATGAGCCGCATCGGCGCCATCACGTGGATCTCCCACTGGGCCTGCCAGTCCTCGTCGCTGAGCTCCTCGATCGAGCGCACAGTGGTCATCCCGGCCGCGTTGACCAGGGCGTCCAGGCGCCCGAAATGCTCCTGGCAGGCCTGGACGGCGCGCTCTCCCGCGTCGGGCGCGGTCACGTCGAGCGCCAGTCCTCGGGCCTGGCCTCCGGCCCCCTGGCCGGCCTGGCCACAGTGCGCCACCGCCTCCTCGAGGGCCGGCTGCCCACGGCCCAGCAGGAGCACGCTCGCCCCTTCCGCGCTCAGTTGCCGGGCGACCTCGAGGCCGATGCCCCGGGAGCCGCCGCTCACGATCGCGGCTCGCCGCCTGAGGCCTAGATCCATGGCCGCGATTGTTCCAGCTACCGCGGCGTGACCCGATCGGCGAGCGGCATTCGATCCCGGCGCCGCGACCGGTACCGTCCGCCCAGGACATGAACGTGCTCGCTGCGGCCCTGGCCCCGGTACATCAGCAGTACCTGCTGCAGGCTCGGCAGATGCAGGCGCTGTCGTTCGCGGTGCACATCCCGCTGGTCTGCTTCGGGATCGCGTTCCCGTTGATGGTGCTGTTCGTGGAGTGGCTGGGCATGCGCACCGGAGATCCGGTGTTTCGCACCCTGGCCCGGCGCTGGAGCCGGGTGATGGTCGCCCTGTTCGCCGTCGGCGTGATCACGGGGACGATCCTCAGCTTCGAGATGGGGCTGCTGTGGCCCAACTTCACGGCCACCTTCGGAAGCGTGTTCGGACTCGGCTTCGCGATCGAGGGCTTCTCGTTCTTCATGGAGGCGATCTTCATCGGGATCTACATCTACGGCTGGGATCGGCTCTCCCCCCGCGCCCACCTGGCCAGCGGGATCCCGATCGTGCTCACCGGCTTCACCGGCTCGCTGAACGTCATCGCGGTCAACGCGTGGATGAACCATCCCGGAGGGTTTCACCTGCACGACGGGAAGGTCGTCGACGTCAATCCCCTGGCGGCGCTGTTCGGCAACTCGTTCCTGTGGTCGGAGCTGATCCACATGTACATCGCCGGCTACATGGTCACCGGCTTCCTCGTCGCCGGGGCCTACGCCTTCGGTCGTCTGCGGAACTCGGCCCGCCCCACACGGTATGAGCGCGTCGCTCTGACCGTCCCGCTGACGATCGCCTGCCTGGCTGCGCCCGTCCAGGTGCTGGTCGGAGACTGGGTCGCGCGCGAGGTCGCCATCAAGCAGCCGGTCAAGCTCGCCGCCATCGAGGGGCTCTACAAGACCACGCGCGGAGCCCCCGAGCACATCCTCGGCTGGTACACCGACGACCAGGTCAAGTACGGGATCGAGATCCCGCACCTGCTCTCGTTGCTGGCCTACCACAGCTGGAACGCGACCGTTGAAGGCCTGGAGACGGTGCCCGCGAGCCAGCGTCCGCCGATCAACGTGACCCGCCTGTCGTTTCAGACGATGGTCGGGATCGGCACGCTGCTGGCCCTGCTGGGAGTCATCTATCTGGTCGTGTGGGTGAGGCGAAGACAGATTCCCGCCTGGAAGTGGTTCGACGGCGCCGTCGTCCTGGCCGGACCGGCCGCGACAGTCGCCCTGATTGCCGGCTGGGTCACGACCGAGGTCGGCCGCCAGCCGTGGGTCGTCTACCGCGTCATGCCGACCGCCGACGCGGTCACCGGCGCCGGCGGGATCCCGGTCGGCTACGGAACCCTGGTGGTCACCTACCTGGCTGTGGCGTGCGCCGTGGCCTGGATCCTGCGGCGGCTGGCCCGGATGCCGCTGGATCTCCCCGAGGCGGGCGGGACGCCGCCCGCCACCAGTCCGCAGGCCGCCTAGATGCTGGACGTCCTGCCCCTGGCCTTCGTGCTCGCCGGCCTGGTGCTCTACACCGTGCTCGCCGGCGCCGACTTCGGCGCCGGGTTCTGGCAGCTGCTCGGAGGACGCGACGAGCACGCAGACGCCGTCCGCGACCACGCCCACCACTCGATGGCGCCCGTCTGGGAGGCCAACCACGTGTGGCTGATCTTCGTCCTCACGGTCACCTGGACGGCCTACCCCACGTACTTCGGCTCGGTCGCCTCGACGCTCGCCGTGCCGCTGTTCCTGGCCGCGCTGGGCATCATCCTGCGCGGCGCCAGCTACGCGCTGCGGGCGGGGGTGAGCACCCGGCGGCAGCTGCGCGCCGTGGACTCGGCGTTCGCGATCGCCTCGCTGATCACTCCGTTCGCGCTGGGCACGGTGATCGGGGGGGTCGCCTCCGAGCGCGTGCCGGTCGGCAACGCCGCCGGGCACCTGTTCTCAAGCTGGTTGAATCCCACCTCGATCATGATCGGTGTTCTGGCGGTGGTCACCTCCGCCTACCTGGCGGCCGTGTTCCTGGCCGCCGACGCCGAGCGGGTCGGCGATCGGTGGCTCGAGGAGGCCTTCCGGGCGCGGGCCCTGGCCGCCGGCATCGGCGCCGGGGCGATCGCGCTCGCCGGTCTGGTGGTGCTGCACGGCGACGCCCATTCGCTGTTCGAGGAGCTCGTGCACGGAGCGGCGCTCGCGGTGTTGATCGTCTCGGTGCTCGCCGGCGGCCTCACTCTGTTCCTGGTCTGGAGCAGGCGGCTGACCGCCGCCCGCTACAGCGGCGCGATCGCGGTGGCAGCAGTCGTCGCCGGCTGGGCTGTCGCGCGCTACCCCACCCTGCTTCCCGGGCTGGACGTCCACCAGGCGGCCGCCTCCCACGACACGCTGGTGACGCTGGTGGTGGCGGTGATCGCCGGAGGCGTGCTCCTGTTCCCTTCGCTGGGGCTGCTGTTCTCGCTCACCTTGCGCGGCCGCTTCGACCCTCATGAGCCGCCGGGCGCGTCCCCGGCCGGGGCGCCCGGACTCCGGTCGGTGATCGGCCCCGCCGTGGGCGCTCGCCTCGCCGTGGCGTTGCTGATCGTGGGCATCGGGCTGCTCAACGGCGCCGACGCGGGGTGGGCGCACGCCGTCGGGGTGATCTCGCTGTTCGGCTTTATGGTGCTCGGGTTCGCGCTGATCGTCCCCCGCGCGGTCGCCGGTGATGCCTGAGGCCCGGCCGTGCCCGTGTGAAATCCATTTGCGGTCGCCCCGGGCGCGCGCTAGCCTCAAGCCGTGTCCAAGCGCGGCGCACTCAGGGCCTCTGACTCCGATCGCGAGCAGGTCGTAGCTCGGCTGCACAAGGCCGCGACCGAGGGACGGATCGCCTCCGATGAGCTCGAGCACCGGGTGACCGCGGCGCTCAAGGCGCGCACCTACGACGAGCTGGACGCGACCGTCGCCGACCTTCCCACAGCGCACAATGCCCGCCGTGCGCCCGCGCGGCGCACGGCGCCCCAGTTCGCACTGTCCGCGGTCCGAGCCAATCCCTGGCTGCTCCTGTTCGCGATTCCCGTGCTGACGGTGGCCACCGCGATGCTGTTCGCCGTGACGCTTCTGTGGACGCTCGTGGCCGTGGTGGCGCTGCTTGCCGGCGGCCGGCCGCGCCACCGGGCTCCCTGGGCATACTCGCGCCGGTACGTGCGCCCGCCCCGGCGCGGCCCCGGCAGCTACTGGGCATAGCCTCCGGTCACCTGCCTGCGGGTTTGAGTCAGCGTCCGTCGCGTCAGCGCCGGTCGCGCATGGCGACGATGCCGTCCAGCACGCCGAGGTACGCCGTTCCGCCGCGGCTGATCGCGATTCCGGCGTAGTTGTTGTTGTAGTCGAAGGCGCCCGACCCGGCGAGCTGCTCGAAGACGATGCGCCCGGTACGAAAGTCGATCGCCGTCCAGTACCACGGATCGGACTTGCCCGATCCCTTCGTATAGGTGTAGATCAGCCCATTGGCCAGCGACAGCTTCGGGACCACGCTCGGCGCTCGCGCCGCCCTGGTGGTCCAGACCCGGTGACAGCCCATGCCGCCACGGTCGATGTCGACGCGCGCGAACCCGGCGGCCGTGACCTTGCCACCGGAGACCGACGCGGGGCCCGTGTAGCCGTAGTTGTTCTCGACGATGATCGACCGCCCGGCTCCGATCAGAGAGTTCTCGGTCGCGCTCGCTCCCCGAGCGAACACCGGCACGCGACAGACCCGCCGCGGCAGTCCGACGCGCCGTACCTCGCCGGAAGCGCGTACCTGTCGGCTCGGTCGCGCGGCGGTGCGGTAGACGACGACATCGACGGGGTCGGCATCGTCGGCGATCGACACATAGCCGCCGGGCATGACCGTCGGCGTGGTGCCCGTCCCGGCGTCCAGCTCGCCGGGCTTGCGCTTGCCATCGTTGGGGTAGCGGATCTGCCAGGTGATCCTCGGCGCGCTCCCGCGACCGGCGTCGAACCGGTACAGCTCGTGGTTGGTGGCGATGTAGACCCCGCCGTGCTGGTCGGTGGCGAGCGATTTTGTGATCTCGCCGTCGGCGCCACGACCGAGCCGGACCACGTGGACCTTGCCGGTCGCGAAGTTCAGCGTCCCCACGACCCCGTCGCGTCGCGCGACGAACCACAGCAGGCCGTGCTGGTCAGGGAGCGCCGAGACGATCTCCTCGCTCGGGGAGAGCGTCGACCTCAGGCTGTAGTCGCGCACGAGCCTGAAACCAGGCGCCCGGGCTCGCTCTGCGATCACGCAGATGCGCCGGTCGGTGGTGCCGGTGACGATCCGGTCGTGGTCGTCAAGGTAGAAGTAGCCGCCGCTCGAGAAGTCCTGGAAGATGTTCGGGTTCAGCCGCAGGTCGTCCTCGGTGCGACCGGGAAGCGAGAGCGTGGCAAGGGTGGCAAGCGTCCTGGGATCGAACATGTACAGCTCCGGTCCGGAGGGGCCGATGCAGATCGAGACCAGACGACCGCGACTGTCAAACGTGATCGAACCGCAGTCACGGCTTATCAGCGTCGACAACGTCAACGGCGAGCGCCCCAGCGGCCCGGCCCACCGATACGCGTCGCTCTGCCAGGCGTCGAGGTGGATCTCCGAGCGACCGTTTGACGCCATGAACGGATTCTGGGGGACCGGCGGTATGCCACGAACAGGGTCGGGAACCGCCGGGTGCCCGATCTGAGCCGGCGCGGCCGGGGCTCCGGGCGACGGGATCGGCACGGCTGCGGGGGCGGCGCTGGCCGCTTGCCCACCCAGAGCGACCGTCAGCAACCAGGCACTGGCAACGACCGCTCGCATCGAGACGCGGATCAGCATCGCGCCAGCATGATCACCGGCTCTCACTCGGCGTCAGCCCTTGTCGCCGAGCTCCAGCACGGCCAGGAACGCCTCCTGGGGCACCTCTATGCGGCCCACCTGCTTCATCCGCTGCTTGCCCTTCTTCTGCTGCTCGAGCAGCTTGCGCTTGCGCGAGATGTCGCCGCCGTAGCATTTGGCGATCACGTCCTTGCGGTAGGCCTTGATCGTCTCCCGGGCCACGATGCGCGAGCCGATGGCCGCCTGGATCGGGACGTCGTACTGCTGGCGGGGGATCTTCTCACGTAGCTTCTCGGTCAGCGTCCGCCCCGCCGACTGCGCCTTGTCTCGGTGCACGAGCATCGACAGAGCGTCGATCGGGTCGCCCGCGAGCAGGATGTCAAGCTTGACCAGATCCGAGGCGCGCATGCCGATCAGCTCGTAGTCAAGCGAGGCATAGCCTCGCGTCCGGGACTTGAGCTGATCGAAGAAGTCGAGCACGATCTCGCCCAGTGGCAGGTCGTAGGTCAGCTGCACTCGCTCCGAGGACAGGTAGTGCATCCCGGCATGCTCGCCGCGGCGCTCCTGGCAGAGCTCCATGATCGGGCCCACGAACTCCTTCGGGGTCAGGATCGAAGCTCGGATGAACGGCTCGCGTATCTCCTGTACGCGTGAGGGATCCGGCATGTCGTTGGGACTGTGGACGGGCACCACGGTGCCGTCGGTGAGCGTGACCTCGTAGGCGACGCTCGGCATCGTGGTCAGCAGCTCCAGGTCGTACTCGCGCTCCAGGCGCTCGCGCACGATGTCCATGTGCAGCAGGCCGAGAAAGCCGCAGCGAAAGCCGAACCCGAGCGCGTCGGAGGTCTCGGGCTCCCAGCTCAGCGCGGCGTCGTTGAGCGTCAGCTTCTCCAGCGCGTCCCGCAGATCTGCGTACTCGTCGGAGTTGATCGGAAACAGGCCGCAGAACACCATCGGCTTGACCTCCCGGTAGCCGGGCAGCGGCTCGACGGCGGCGCCGCGCGTGGTGGTCAGGGTGTCGCCGACCCGGAGCCGGGTCACGTCCTTGATGCCGGTGATCAGGAAGCCGACCTCGCCCGCGTGCAGCGCCGGCGCCGAGGTCATCTGCGGGGTGAAGTAGCCGATGTCGTCGATCTCGGCCTCGCTGCCGGCCTGCATGGCCCGGATCGCGTGGCCCTTGGTGAAGGTGCCGTCGACGACCCGCACGTAGGCGATCACGCCGCGGTACTGGTCGAACTCCGAGTCGAAGATGAGCGCTCGGGGCGGGGCGTCGGGATCGCCGGACGGCGGCGGAACGCGGGCGATGAGCTCATCGAGCACCTCGGCCACCCCGTCGCCGGTCTTGGCGCTGATCCGCAGCACCTCGTCGGCGGGCTCCCCCAGCAGATCCGCCACCTCCTCGGCCACGCGCTCGGGGTCGGCGCCGGGGAGGTCCACCTTGTTCAGGCACGGGATCAGCTCCAGCCCCGACTCGACGGCCAGGTAGGTGTTGGCCACCGTCTGGGCCTCGACCCCCTGGGAGGCGTCCACGACCAGGAGCGCCCCCTCGCACGCCGCCAGCGAGCGCGACACCTCGTAGGTGAAGTCGACATGCCCGGGCGTGTCGATCAACTGCAGCTGATAGGTCTGGCCGTCGTGCGGTGACTCGAAGAAGACGCGAACCGCTTGTGACTTGATCGTGATCCCCCGCTCCCGCTCGAGGTCCATGGAATCGAGCACCTGCGCGCGCATCGAGCGAGGATCGACGGTGTGGGTGAGCTCCAGGATCCGGTCGGCCAGCGTCGACTTGCCGTGGTCGATGTGGGCGATGATCGAGAAGTTGCGGATGTGGGCCTGGTCAGCCATCGCACTCAAGGGTAGAAGCGCCCGGCCGCGGCGACCGCGGGCGGCCCGGCCTAGCGAATCGTGGGTGCGGCTACCGGTCGCCGGCGGGGGCTTCGGAGCGAGTCCGCTCCTCGGCTCGCACCCGCTTGGCGAGGAACTCGGGCAGCAGGCCGAGCTCGGTGAGCGCGCCCCGACCGGCGACCCCGATCGTCAGCAGGCCGCCGAAGAGCGCCACCGCATCGATCGACTTGCGGCCCTGCTTGTCCCAGTAGTCATCGTGGAGATCGAGCCACAGGGCGAACTCGTCCAGCGTCAGGGCAGCGGCGATCCCGTAGGTGGTGGCGGTCACGCGTGAGGCCAGCTCGGGATGCCGCACGCCGATTCCGACCTGGTACGTCCACAGGTAGCCGATCCCCAGCAGGCCGAAGATCCCGAAGGTGCTGTGGTGGATGTGCGTCCCGCCGGCGCTGATGTTCTTGAACGGCCCGCGCTGCGCGCGGATCGCATGCGTGATTCCCCGGGCGGTCGCGAACGCGCTCGTGAAGCCGACCGCGCTCAGGAAGGCCCGCTCCTGACGCGGGCGCGAGAAGTGGCGCTCGTAGATGGTCCTGAGATCCATTCCGGCAGCCTACCCGGGCCGCAGGCGGCCCAGCACCAGTTCCTGGATCTGACGCGCCTCGGGTATTCGCATCATGAGCACGAGCCGGCCGTAGACCAGGAAGGCCACCGCCAGCGCCAGCCCGAGGGAGATGATCTGGGCGATCAGCGAGCGGCCGAGCAAGCTGTCGAGTCCTTCCCAGAGCCCCCACCCGATCGCCGTGACGATCGCCGTCGCCACCGCGATACGCACCGTGACCATCATGGTCTGGGCGCCTTCGAGACGGCCGTTGAAGCCGGTCCGCAGCCGGCGGAGCTGCAGCCAGGTCATGACCGCGTTGGCGACGACGGTGCCGATCACCAGGCCCGCGATTCCGAGCGGCTTGTACAGGGCGAGCGAGACGATGATGTCCACCACCATGTTCATCGCCGCCAGCCCCGTCGGGATCCACGGTCGCTTGACGGCAAAGAAGGTCCGGCCGAGGAGCAGGTTGACGCCCGCGAAGGGCAGGCTGAATGAGAACCAGAAGAGCGCCGTGGAGACGATCTGGGTCGAGTAGCCGTGGAAGCTGCCGTGCTGGTAGACGAGGCGCACGATCGGCGTCGCCAGAACCGCCATCAGCGCCGCGGACGGAATCAGCAGCAGGTTGATCTGGCGGATCCCGTTGCCGACCGTGCGCCGCATCCCGCCGACGTCACGGAGGTTCGCCATCCGGCTCAGAGTGGGAAACAGCACCGTCGCCACGGCGACACTGAACACGCCCTGGGGCAGCATGTAGATCCGGAAGGCGTCGTTGATGGCCGCCGGGGCGTGCTCTGAGACCAGCGTTC
The DNA here is from genome assembly GCA_963830595.1 of uncultured Solirubrobacteraceae bacterium. Classification (GTDB taxonomy): domain Bacteria; phylum Actinomycetota; class Thermoleophilia; order Solirubrobacterales; family Solirubrobacteraceae; genus Palsa-465. Next base: position 86,741 of record CAWHMQ010000007.1, on the reverse strand, counting down.
CCAGGCCCGCGTTGAGGAAGATGTCGATGTTGATGATCCCGATGCTCAGGGTCACCGGTCCGAACAGGATCAGCACCTGGCGCACGCGCGGGTCGCGCCAGTTGAGCGTGAACGACAGCTTGAACTCGATGTTGCGCAGCGCCGAGGCGATCATCAGCAGCTGGACGATCGTCGCCACCAGCCACGCGATCGCATAGGCATAGACCGCGTCCTGACCGTGGAAGCGGCCGTGCAGCGCGACCAGGAGGACGACGATCACCAGGTTCCAGACCGCGGGGGCGAGCGCCGGGATCGTGAACTGGTCGTAGGACTGGAGGATCCCGACGAGCAGCCCCGTCAGGCTGAGCAGCAGGACGACGGGGAACAGCACGCGTGACAGGCCGACCGTCAGCGACGTCGCCGAGGCGCTCAGCGTGCCCGTGAACAGCGGCACGATCACCTCGGCTACCCCCATCCACAGCACGGTCAGCCCCCCGAGCACCACCAGGATCAGCCAGAAGAGCTCCGAGGCCAGCCGGAAGGCCTCGCGCTTGCGACCCGCCTGCAGCAGCTCGGTGAAGATCGGGACGAACGCGGCCGAGAGCGCGGCCTGGGAGAACAGGTTGGAGAACAGGTTCGGCACCTGGGAGGCGACCGTGAACGCCGACGCTGCCGCCGAGGTCGCGAAGAAGCTCGCCTGGACGACCTCGCGAGCCAGGCCGGCGACCCGGGAGAGCGCGGTGGCGAGCGCGAAGATCGCCGTGCTGAGCGCGAGCCGGCGGCGGGCCCGATCAGGCGGGTTGGCCAACGTCGACGGTGGCGGCGAGGGGCCTGCGCCTGTGCTCTCAACGGACACGAGCGCGCTATAGTACGCGCCGTCGCCGCGGGCACCCGCGGCTGCTTTACGTTATGGCCAACATCCACTCACAGAAGAAGCGGATCCTGCGCACCGAGCGCGAACGGCTCGAGAATCGACGCTACACGTCGACGATCAGGACCTACTTCCGCCGTCTGGAGCGTGCCGTGAGCGATGGCGAGACCGACCTCGCCGACTCCGAGCACCGGGCATTGGTCAGCACGATCGACAAGGCAGTCAAGCGCGGGGCGCTGCATCGCAACAACGGGGCTCGCAAGAAGTCCCGCGCGGCGACCCTGCGTCGAAGCGTCTAGCTGTCGCAGCTCCGTACGGACGGTTGAATGACCGGGCGGGTTGACGTCCACGCCGGGCCCGGCAAACTTGGTCTGGCGATGAGCCAACAACCCGATCCTGTGACCGCCGATGGCGGTCGAGCCAGGTTCCAGCTCGAGCGCCTGGAGGTCAATGCGGAGGGCGAGCTGGAGGTCGCGGGACGCTGGTTCGGGATCCGGGGACGGCGGTTCATGCGCCCGGCGCTGACGATGACGCTCGCCGACGGCGCCGAGCTGCGGGCGCTGGCCGAGCTCGAGCACAAGCCCTGGGCCGCCGAGGACGGCGAGCCCTGGATCGCATCGTTTCGCACCGATCGCGATCCCGGAGATGCCGTGACCACGGATCTCTCGGTGGCCCCGGACATCGTCGTCACGCTGCGCGGCGACGGCGACGGCGACGGCGACGGCGAAGGCGACAGCGACGGACGGCGAGCCGGGGTGACCTCGCCCGCGCCGCCCATGTCGCGCCGGCGATCCTCACGTCCGCGCCCGGAGCAGCTGGAGCGCCTGCGCGAGAGCCTGGCCGCCTCCGACCGCGCGCTCGAATCCGAACGCAGCCGAAGAGCCTCCACGGGCCTGGCACTCGAGGAGGAGCGCGCCGAGAGCCTGCGGCTGCGGGCCGAGGTGGCGCGCCTCCAGGCCGAGCTGGAGCTCGCCCGGACCGCCCAGGCCACCACGGCGGCCGTGGCCGCGGAGCTGGAGTCAGCCCGCCGGGAGGTACTCGCCGCCGAGCGCCGCCACGACCGGCTCACCCGCGAGCACGACCGGACCGTCGATGCTCACGCCGAGGTCCGCACCGCGATGCACGAGCGAGCCGGGGCTCTGGAATCCGCGCGCGAGGCGCTTGACCGCGAACGTGAGCAGACTCACCGTCTGCGCGCCGAGCTGGCCGGCGCCCAGGAGCCGGCTGGGCCCCGACCTAACGGTCCAGACTCGTCCCCGTCTCCGTCCCCGTCCCCGTCCCCGTCCACGGCCCGGCCCCCGGCCGTGAGCCGGTCCGCCGCGGTGCTCGATCGCACCAACTGGGTGGGGCGTGTCCTGGCGCTGCTGTTCATCGCGGCCGTGATCGCGGCCGTGGTCCTGGTCATCCGCAGCACGATCTGACCCGCCGGCCCGGCGATCGATCGGCCCACGATCGATCAGCCCGCGATGCGCCCGATGGCGAGCAGCGCCGCGGTGTCCTCGCTCGCCCCGCCGGCGCCGCCGCCCCGGGAGGCCAGCTCCAGGTCGGCGATCTCGCACGTGGCCCGGCGCAGCCGGTCTGACCCGGCGGCCCGAGCGTCGGCGATCAGCCGGTCGGCGGCGCGCGACGGCATCCGCAGGCGGCGCTTGATCTGCGCCGGCGGCTCCCCGGCGTCCAGTGCCGAGGCGACATCGTGGGCTGCGCGCACACGCTGGGATATCCAGTACAGGAGACCGGGGAGCCGCTCACCCTGCTCGCGGAGCTCCAGGTAGGCCCCCAGCGCGGCCCCGTGGTCGCCGGCGACCAGCGCATCGGCCACCGTCCAGGCACGCCGCTCGGCCGACGGCGCCGTCAGCTCGTCGATCTCCTCGGCGTCCAGGCGAGTAACTGATCCGGCCTCCCCCTCGGCTGCCCCCAGGGCGAGCTTCTCGAGCTCGCGCAGGAGCCGCTGCTGACGATCGCCGGCGTGGCGGATCAAGGCACGGGCGGCGTCGGCCGAGAGCTCGAGGCCCAGCTCCCGAGCGCGGGCGATCGTCCACTTGGGCAGCTCCCAGGGCTTGACCGCGTCCTCTGCGTCGATGTCCCCGCCCGCCCCGCGGACCGCGGCGTGCAGGCGCTCGGGCGCCCGGTTGCGACCGTCCTCGCGGGCGAAGAAGGCGACCGTCGTCTCAGGCGCAATCGCGGCCACCGCCGCCACCAGCCCGTCCAGGTCCTTGTCCTTCCAGCCCTCCACGCCGTCGACGATCACGAACCTCCGGCCCAGTGCCAGCGTCATCGCGTCCAGCGCCGCGGCGACCGCGTCCGGTGCCGCACGGTCCCCTTCCAGCAGCTCGATCGCCTCGGTTCCGCCGAGCGACTCCGCCAGGGCGCGCAGCCGCGCCCGCCGCTCCGCGATCCGGCCGTGATCGTCACCGTGGATCAGGTATGCGGACTTGAACGTGGCCACCACGGCGAGTCTAAGTGGTCTTCCGGGGGCCCTCGAGAGCCGCTCCGGTCAGGAATCGGTCCGCCGCCCGGCCAGCTCCAGGGCCTGGCGCACCGCGTCCGCGGGGGAGCTCGCCGGGTTGACCCCCTCGATCGTCCAGGTGTCGAGTCCGACCACCCCCAGACCTGCGTTCAGCGACAGGGCGATCTCCGACAGGGTGCCGTAAGCGCCGCCGATCGCCACCACGGCCTCGGCGGCCCGGACGATCAGCCCGTTTCGCAGATCGCCCAGACCCGTGGGGAGGGCGACGGCGACCCATCGGTTGGCGGCGGCGCGTCGCTCTCCCGGAAGGATGCCCACCACCAGGCCGCCGGCCTGGGCAGCCCCCCGGCTGGCCCCCTCCATGACGCCTGAGCCGCCGCCGGTGATCACCACCGCCCCCGCCTCGGCCAGCCCTCGACCCACCTCCTCGGCGGTCCGCCGCTGCGATTCGCTGGCCGCAGAGGCGCCGATCACGGCGACGTGGACGGCGTCGCGCCCGCCGCCGCTCACGGTCCCGTCCTCCGCGGTCACCGAACGACTACGTTGACCAGCTTGCCGGGCACGACGATCACCTTCTGGACGTCGCCCCCATCCACGTGGTGGCGCACTCCCGACGTGGCCAGGCACAGCCGCTCCAGCTCCTCACGGGAGGCTCCGCTCGAGACCGTCACCCGGTCGCGGACCTTGCCGTTGACCTGGCAGACGAGCTCGAAGGTGTCGGCCGCGAGCATGCCGGGGTCGGCGTCCGGCCAGGGCTGCAGCCAGACGCGCTCCCCGGTGAGCATCTCGTAGACCTCCGAGCCGACGTGCGGGGCGAACGGGAACACCAGCGAGGCGGCCGTCGCGACGCCGAAGCGCCGCGCCTCGAGCTCGGCCTTGGGATGCAGGGTGATCTCGTTGACCAGCTCCATGACGGCGGAGATCGCCGTGTTGAAGGAAAACCGCCCGCGCATGTCCCGGGTCACCTTCTCGATCGCCCAGTTGGCCTTGCGCACGATGGTCAGCGCGTCGCCCTGGGGCGCATGCGGCTGCAGCGCCGGGCCGGGCGGGCGGTCCGATCCGATCTCCTCGGCGAGCCCGTCGCCCAGCCGCCACAGGCGAGACAGGAAGCGGTAGACCCCCTGGACGCCCGTGCTCGACCAGGCCGCGTCCTGATCCAGTGGCCCGATGAACAACACGTAGCAGCGCGCCGCGTCGGCTCCGAAGCGCCCCACGATCTCGCTGGGGGCGACCACGTTGCCCTTCGAGCTGGACATCTTGTTGCCGTCGGCCCCCAGGATCATCCCCTGGGTGAACAGCGTCCCGAACGGCTCCTGGACGTCGACGAGCCCCATGTCGGCCAGCGCCTTGACGAAGAAGCGGGCGTACATGAGGTGCAGGATCGCGTGCTCGATTCCCCCGATGTAGATGTCGACGGGCATCCAGCCGGCCAGCACCCGCCGGTCCCAGGGCTCGCGGTCGTTACGGGCGTCGCAGTAGCGCAGGAAGTACCAGCTCGAGTCCACGAACGTGTCCATCGTGTCGGTCTCACGGCGAGCCTCGCCCCCGCACTCGGGGCAACTGGTCCGCACCCAGTCCTCGGCGGCGGCCAGCGGCGAGCGGCCGCGCGGCTGGTAGTCCTCGACGTCGGGCAGCTCCACCGGCAGGTCCTCGACGGGCACCGGCACCGTCCCGCAGCTCGGGCAGTAGACGACCGGGATCGGGCAACCCCAGTAGCGCTGCCGGGAGATCAGCCAGTCGCGCAGGCGGAAGTTGACAGACGCATGCCCCGCGCCCTGACGGTCCAGCCAGGCGACGATGGCGTCGCGCCCGGCGACGGCATCGAGCCCCGAGAACTCCCCCGAGTTGATCAGCCGCTCGTCATCGGTGTGCGCGGTGAAGGCCTGAGAGTCCACGTCGGGCTCCTCGTCGCCCGCCGGAGCCACCACGGGGCGGATCGGCAGATCGAAGGCGACGGCGAAGTCGTAGTCGCGCTGGTCGTGGGCGGGTACCCCCATGACCGCGCCCGTGCCGTACTCCATCAGCACGTAGTCGGCGACGTACATCGGGATCTGCTCTCCGTTGACGGGATTGGTGACCGTGCGCCCCAGCGCCACCCCGGTCTTGGGCTTGTCGGCGCCGCCGCGATCCTCGGCCGACTCGGTCAGCGCCCGGTTGACGTATTCGCGCACGCGCGCCTCGTTCTCGGTTCCGGCGACCAGCTTGAGCACGTCCGGGTGCTCGGGCGCCATCACGAAGAAGGTCGACCCGAACAGCGTGTCGGGCCGGGTGGTGAACACGGCGTAGTCCAGGCCGAGCTCCTCGCACCGGAACGTGACCTCGGCTCCCTCGCTGCGCCCGATCCAGTTGCGTTGCTGGGCCTTGACGTGCTCGGGCCAGGCGATGTCATCGAGGTCGTCGAGCAGCCGATCGGCGTAGTCGGTGATCCGGAACAGCCACTGCTCCAGCTGGCGCAGCTCGACCAGGTGACCGCAGCGCTCGCAACGCCCGTCGATCACCTGCTCGTTGGCGAGTACGGTCTGGTCGTGCGGACACCACTTGACCGCGGCCTCCTTGCGGTAGGCGAGCCCCCGCTCCAGCAGCTTGAGGAAGATCCATTGCGTCCAGCGGTAGTAGCTCGGCTGGTGGGTGGCGAGCTCCCGGGACCAGTCGATCGAGATGCCCCAGCGATGAAACCAGTGACGGTAGGCGGCGATCGACTTGTCGGTGGCCTCCCGGGGAGCGACGCCGGTCGTGATCGCGTTGTTCTCGGCGGGCAGCCCGAACGCGTCGTAGCCCATCGGGTGCAGCACCCGCCGGCCGTTGCGGCGCTGGAAGTGGGCGATCGCGTCGCCCAGCGCGTAGTTCTTGAGGTGCCCGACGTGGGGCTCGCCGCTGGGGTAGGGCAGCATCTCGAGCACGTAGGACTTCTCGGCCCCTCCGTCGCGCCCGCCGTCGGGCTCGTTGGCGTCGTTGGCGACCTCCCAGGTGCCCTCGCGCTCCCAGAGCTGCTGCCACCTGGGCTCGATCTCGGCGGGGTCATAGCGGCGCTCTGACATGTCTGCGGCGCAGGTTACTTGGGAGCGCGTTTGCGCCGACCCGCCCGCGCCGCGAGGTCGTTCCTCGCCGACGGTCATGGCGGGTCCAGTGCAAGTGGGCGTCGCTGAATCCGGCCGGCGACGTGGTCGTCGTTCGCACCGGCACGCGACGTCTCTCGACCAGGGGCTACATCCACACCACATACGACGCGACCGAGATTGATCTGTTCGGCGTCTACTGCGGCGAGCTTGACCGCTGTTTCCTGCTCCCGGTCGACGTGGCCGCCGACCAGGTTCAGCTGCACCTCAGGCTGACCCCGCCCCGCAACGGCCAGCTGGCATGTATTAACCTTGCAGGCGACTTCGACTTCGAAGGGGCTGTAGCTCAGCTGGGAGAGCGTTCGGATGGCATCCGAAAGGTCAGGGGTTCGAGCCCCCTCAGCTCCACTTCAAACGAGGGTCCGACCACGGTCGGATCCAACCCGTTCCGCGACAAGCTCGGCTACTGGATGGAGCGGGTGGCTGCCGGCGAGGAGGTGGTGATCACCCATCGCGGACGGCCTCGCATCCGGCTCAGCCCGGCGCGGGCACCGCTCCCAGATCAAGCCGTCATCATCGATCCGAGCGAGCTTGCGGGCACCCAGTTGACTGAGCGTCCGACGCGCTAGGGCCTGGCCGCGCGCGGTCACCAGACCGATCAGGAATCGAGAAGCGCGGGCACCGATCGACACCTAGCATGACCGCACGGGACCTTCCTCCCGCACGACGGCCGGACGCATCGCCGGCCTTCGTAACCCGGCCGTACACACCGGGTCGATGTGACCCCCGACTTCAGGAGTGACCATGACCGGCTCTTCCACCCAGGGAATCAAGACCGTGCTGCACCCCGTGTCCGACCTGGCGACGGCCAAGGCGGTGTACGCCGCCCTGCTCGGCACCTCGCCGCAGGCCGACTCGTCCTACTACGTGGGCTTCGACGCCGCGGGCCAGCACATCGGCCTGGTGCCGGGCGGTGGACCGCAGGGCATGAGCTCGCCGGTGGCCTACTGGCACGTGCCGGACATCGAGGCGAAGCTGGCCGAGGTCACCGCCGCGGGTGCCACCGTGAAGGAACCCGCGCACGACGTCGGTGGCGGCCGCCTGGTGGCCACCGTCACCGACCCCGATGGCAACGTCCTCGGGCTGCTTCAGGACCGATGAGGGCCGCCCTTTGACTGGAGGGACGAGGCGCTGGTGGCCACGCCGGGAGACCGCGAAGGCGGCACGCCTGAACAGCCTAGGAGCGTCTTCGTCGGCCCGTCACGATTACGCTGCGGGCGGCTGGTCGATGCGCACCAGATTGCCGGACGGGTCACGCACGGCGCAGTCTCGCGTGCCCCACGGCTGCTCGGTCGGCTCCTGCACGATCTCGGCGCCCGAGGTGCGCAGCTTCTCGAAGGTGGCGTCGAGGTCGTCGGTGTGGAAGTGGACGCCGTTCAGGGCGCCCTTGGCGACGAGGGCGGCGAGCGCGTCGCCGTCGGCGGGACCGCCGTTCAGGTAGTTCGTGAGCACGATCCCGACGCCGGGCTGGGAGGCGGCGCCGACGGTGATCCAGCGGAAGTCTTCGCGGCCGACGTCATTGCGCAGCTCGAGGCCGAGTGCGTCGCGGTAGAAGGTCAGGGCGAGGTCGGGGTCATGGACCAGGACGAAGCAAGCGGAAAGGGTGAGATCCATGCCCGCAAGGTTAGGAAGCGAGCACCCCGCGCGCTTCTCCGATCCTGCTCGGCTTGTGGCTCGGGCGGGTGAGGTCCTTGGCGATGCACCCCGGCACGCTCGCGAGCGCGCTGTGGTCACGGGTCCGGTAGGCCGTCGGCGTCTCGCCCGCCAGTTGGGTGAAGCGTGCGCTGAACGAGCCGAGCGACGTACACCCGACCGCCAGGCAGACCTCGGTGACCGACAGGTCGCCGCGGCGCAGCAGCGCCTTCGCCCGCTCGATCCGCCGCGTCATCAGGTAGGCGTAGGGCGTCTCCCCGTACGTCGCGCGGAACTGCCGCGAGAAGTGTCCGGCCGACATCAGCGCAACGCGGGCGAGCGCCGCGACGTCGAGCGGGCGCGCATACTCGCGGTCCATCAGATCGCGGGCGCGGCGCAGGTGCGCGAGGTTGGCGAGCTCCTCCGGCGTCACGATGCCAGTGTAGGAGTCGGTTGACGGCGGCGACCCGGCCCGCTCAGCTCTGGGCGCGCGCGGCCACAAGCGCCGCCGGCGGATCGAGTGCCGCCTCGGGTGGGCGTGCCTCGATCAGCCTCAATGCCCGATCGGCCAGCTCCGCCGCCTCGGCGCCTCCGACGGTGTCGTCGCGCAGCGCGAGCGCGAGCAGGACCTGGCGCAGCAGCTCCGGGTCCTGGAGGTCCGGCGGGGCTCCGGCCGGTGGCAGCGCTCGCGTGGCCGCCAGCAGCCGCGAGGCGGTGTTGGCGCCGCCGCCGAAGGACAGGCGCCCGCCCGGGTGCTTGTCGGGAATCGTCGTGACCACCGCGCCGGTGGCGGGGTCGACGAGCTTGATCTTGGAGCGCAGGCCGGCGCGCTCGGGCGCCAGCCGGTAACCCGACAGGCGCAGATAGCCGAGCTGGGCCGCGAGCTGGATGAACGCGGCCACCTCGGCGTCCTCGTTCAGGCGCGTGTGGTGAAGCGAGATCTGGGTCCCCGCCTCGGGCAGCGCCGGATCGGGGTCGGGAGCCATCAGCAGGAACGCCTGGCGCCCGAGCCGGCCGGCGCCCACGCCCGCTATGTCGGCCAGCAGCTGGTAGCCGCCGAGGCCGAGCGCGCCCACGATCCCCGGCGGCAGGGGGTGCGTCGCGAGGTGCTCAGGCGGGTGTGTCATGGACCGAGAGCTGTCCGGCAGTCCGGCGGAGAACACTTAGTTGTTCAGTAACCCGCCGACGAGCCCGCCGATCCCGCCCTGGGCGTTGCCGCCCTGGCCCTCCTCGACGGGAGGGTGGTAGTAGGCGCTCTGAAGGCCCACCCGGCCCGGGCCCACGAACCGGTTGAAGACCAGGTTGCCGGCGCCCCCGCCCAGGAGCCCGGTCTTGAAGCCGTAGACCTCCTGGTTCATCTGAACCGAGTGATCGCGAAACACCCAGCCGCCGGGCTCGATATCGATCGTCTCCCCGTCGTCGAGCTGCTTCTCGAACACGTTGCCGTAGCCGTGCACCCAGACCACCCCCTCCTGATCGGCGGCGAAGAACTCGTCGACGAAGAAGCCGCCGCCGTACATCATGTTGGCGAAGCCCTTGATCCGGCTGTAGTCGTACTGGACGTTGGCCGTGGCGGCCAGGAACTGATGCTCGCGGACCACGATCCCGTGTCCAGGCTGGAGGTGAAGCGCCGCGATATGGCCGGGCGCGTCCCGGCTGAACGCAATCTCCCCTGCCGACTGGGCCTCGATCAGCAGCAGCGGCATGCCGCCGAAGGCGCGCCGCTTGAGCCCCTTCTTGAGCGGGTGGAGGCCGATCTGCATCTCGGGGTACTTCCACAGCAGCACGTGGTGCTCGAAGTAGACGGGAACCTGGCCGTCGAGCGACATGTGCAGGACCGGGACGAGCTCGCCCTCCAGGCGGTAGCTCAGACCGGGAGCGCTCCCCTCGGCGATCTGGGTGGGCAGAAGCTTCGGCGCGGTCGGCATCGGGTCTCCTTGGTCACGGACGGTCGCGGACGCCTTGCGGCGTCCAGCGGCCATAATCGCAGGGTGCCGCCGATCTATGTGACCGGACATCGAAATCCCGATACGGACTCGATCGCGTCGGCGCTCGGATACGCGGAGCTCAAGGGCCGGCTCGACCCTCGTAACGAATACGTCCCGGTGCGCCTGGGCGACTGCAATGCCCAGACGCGCTGGCTGCTGGAGCGCAGCGGCGCCCCGGAACCCGCCCTGCTCGCGCATGTGATGCTGCGCGCCTGCGACGTCATGCAGACGAGCTTCCCGATCAAGCGTCAGGACGAGCCGATTCGCGAAGCCGGTCTGGCGATGGGCCGGGCCGACCTCGGGCTGGTGGTGATCGTGGATGATGGCGGCGCTCTGTCCGGGGTCCTGACCGAGCGGGCGCTGGCTCGTCGTTACATCCGTGACTCGCTGCGCTCCTCGACCCTGGAGGAGGCTCCGACCTACGTCAGCGCCGTGGTCTCGGTGCTGGAGGGCGAGCTGGTGGCCGGCGAGGAGCGGCTGCTCTCGGGGCGGGTGTGGGTGTATGCGATGGACGTGGGCAACCACAGCGGAATCGCCGAGGGGGACATCGTCGTGGTCGGCGATCGACCCGAGGCCCAGCTGCTGGTGATCGAGCTCGGCGTGGCGCTGATGGTCCTGTCCAACTCGGCTCGGCCCTCCCGGGAGGTGCTCGCGGCCGCCGCCGGGAGGGGGACCCAGATCGTCGTCTCGCCGCTGGACAGCTACGTCTCGGGGCGGATGATCACGCTCGCGGCTCCCTGCAGCGCGCTGATGGAGAAGCAACCCCTGACCGTCACCGCCGACTTCCTGCTCGAGGACATGTCCGAGCAGATCAAGGAGATGCACTACGGCGCTGCCGTGGCCGTCGACGCCGAGAACCGGCCGGTGGGCCTGGTCACCCGGTCAGATCTCGTCGCCCCGCCGCGCCGCCGGGTGATCCTGGTCGATCATGCCGAGCAGGCGCAGAGCGCCGTCGGGATCGGAGAGGCCGAGATCCTCGAGATCGTCGACCACCACCACATCGGCTCGATCGAGACCCGCGTTCCGGTCAGGGCCACCTTCGACCCGGTGGGCTCCACCGCGACGCTGGTGGTGGAGCGCTTTCGCCAGGCGGGCATGGAGCCGACCCGGGGGGCGGCGATGATGCTGCTCGGTGCCGTTCTGTCCGACACCGTGATCCTCAACTCGGCTACCACCACCCCCCGGGACGAGGCGGTGGTGGAGTATCTCGAGCGGGTGCTCGCCCTCGACGCCCGGGCGCTGGGGCGCGAGATGTTCGACTCGACGTCCGACGTTTCGGACCTGAGCGCCGACGAGATCGTCACCCGGGACGCCAAGCGCTATCAGGTGCGCGGGGGACACGAGATCTGCATCGCCCAGGTGGAGGTCGTCGGCAACACGCTGCGCGAGCGCAGGCAGGAGCTCCTGGAGGCCCTGCGCCGCCAGCGCGAGAATCGTGACCTGGCGCTCTACGCGCTGATGGTGACCGACGTCGTCGACCGGGGCACCGAGATGCTGGTCGCCGGCGACGTGGCCGCGGTGGCCCGCAGCTTCGGCGTGGAGCAGGCCGACTCGACGATCGAGCTGCCCGGGGTGATGAGCCGCAAGAAGGAGGTCGCACCCAAGCTCATGACCGCGCTCTAGCCCTGACTGCGCCGGCGCCGCGGCGGAGGCGCGGCCGGCCTCAGGCGGCGCCCACGGCCAGCTCGGGCGCCTCCCCCCAGAGCTGCTCGAGCCGGTAGAACTCGCGCGTCTCAGGCGTGAACACGTGGACGACCACGTCGAGATAGTCGATCAGGATCCAGCGCGACTCGGTCAGACCCTCGACGCGTCGGGGCAGCAGCCCGTAGGCCGATTTCATCCCGGCATGGATTCCATCGTGGATGGCCCGCGTCTGACGATCTGAACGGCCTGTGCAGATCACGAAGTAGTCGGCATAGCCGACCATCCCCCGGAGATCGAGCGCGACGATGTCCAGCGCCTTGCGATCGGAGGCGAGCTCGGCCACCACGGCCGCCATGCGCTCGGGAGTCAGGGGCGGCGCGCTCATCGGGCACACGCCCTGTCGTAGAGGTTGTGGCTTTCGATGTAGTCCATGACCGCGTCGGGCACCAGATAGCGGATCGGCAGCCCGGTGCCCACCCGGCGCCGGATCATCGTCGAGGAGACGCCGATCCGCGGCATCTGGAAGAAACGCGCCCGCTCGCGTCCCTTCAGGGACGACAGCGCCGCGTCGACCGCGCCGCGTGCGGTGCCTCTGCGCTCGGCTATCGCGAGCGTGGCGAGCTCCAGCACACGCTGGGGTTCATGCCATTCCGGCAGTCCGGCGGCGATGTCGCCGCCGACGATCAGCACGAGCTCGTTGGTGGGTGCTTGCGAGTTCAGCACATCCAGAGTATCGACCGTGTAGGACGGTCCGTCTCGGTCGAGCTCCAGCTCTGAGACCTCGAAGCGCTCGTCGTCGGCCGCGGCCAGCCGGCACAGCTGCAGACGATGCTCGGGACCGGGCTCGTGCTCGACCGGCTTGTGCGGGGGGATGCGGGCCGGGATCAGCATCACACGGTCGAGCTCGAGCTCACGGTAGGCCTCCTGGGCGCACACGAGGTGACCGAGATGTGGCGGATTGAAGGTTCCGCCGAGGATCCCCAGACGCACCGGCGTCTCACCAGGCCCAGCCGCGACTCACGAGCGAATGTGCCCGGCGCCCTCGACGAGGTACTTGAACGTGCACAGCTCACGCAGGCCGATCGGGCCACGGGCGTGGAGCTTCTGGGTCGAGTTGCCGATCTCGGCGCCCATCCCGAACTCGTAGCCGTCGGTGAACCGCGTCGAGGCGTTGACGTACACGCACGCGGCATCGACGCCGAGCTGGAAGGCGCGGGCGTCAGCCGTGCTCTGAGTGACGATCGCCTCCGAGTGACCGCTGCCGTGAGCGTTGACGTGGGCGATCGCCTCCTGCGTCGAGTCGACCACGGCGGCCGCGAGCTCGAGCGCCAGGTACTCGGTGTCCCAGTCGATCTCGGTGGCGGCGTCCACGCTCATGCCGGCGGTCGCGGCCGCGCGGACGCGCTCGTCGCCGTGGACGGTCACGCCGGCGTCGCTGAGCGCGCGCAGGGCGAACGGCAGGAAGCGCTGCGCCACGCCTGAATGCACGAGCAGCTTCTCGGCGGCGTTGCAGGTGCCCGGGCGCTGAAGCTTTGCGTTGAGGACGATCTCGAGCGCCGATTCGAGGTCGGCGCTGGCGTCCACGTAGACGTGGTTGTTGCCCGAGGCGGCATAGATCACCGGGACCGTGGCCACCCCCTTGAGCGCCGCCTTGAGGCCCTCGCCGCCGCGGGGGATGATCAAGTCCACGACGCCCGCCTGGGTGGCCAGCTCGGTGAGCTCCTCACGGTCGCCGCCGGTCAGCAGCGAGAGCGAGCCGGCCGGAAGCCCGGCGCCGGTAGCGGCCTCGGCGGCCACGCTCGCGAGCACGGCGTTGGAGTGGGCCGCCGAGCTCGAGCCGCGCAGCACGACCGCGTTCCCGGATTTCAGGCACAGGGCGGCCGCGTCGATGGTGACGTTGGGACGGGCCTCGTAGACGACCGCGATGACCCCGAGGGGCACGCGGACGCGGCGCAGCGACAGCCCATTGGCCAGCCGCGAGCCGTCGACGACCTCTCCGACGGGATCGGGGAGGGTGGCGATCTTGCGCACCCCGGACGCCATCGCGTCGATCCGCGCCTCGGTGAGCGCCAGGCGATCCAGCAGCGCATCCGGCAGCCCGTTCTCCTGACCGGCCTCGAGGTCGCGAACGTTGGCCTCGAGTATCCGCTCGCGGTTGGCCTGCAGTGCCTCGGCGATCGCCTCCAGGGCCCGGTCCTTGACCTCTGAGTCCAGCGCCGCCAGGGGGCGCGAGGCGCGTTGGGCGGCCAGGCACGTCTCGGCGATCGATACCGCGGTGGTGGCCATGGTGCACCACAGGTTACCGAGGGCACGCCGGTGTCAGGCGAGGACGAAGTAGTCCCGGTGAATCGCCTCCTCGCTGGCCCGGGGCAGGAGCTCGCGCACCTGGGTGGATTGCAAGCCCAGCACCGAGCGCAGCTCGGCGGCCGAGTAGTTGCAGATCCCCTTGCCGACGGCCGATCCTTCGTGGGCGATCTCGACCGCGTCGCCGGCCTCGAAGCGTCCGCCGACGTCGACGACGCCCACCGGCAGCAGGCTGGTGCCGCCCTCGCGCAGCGCCCGGGCGGCACCCGCGTCGACGAGCACCCGGCCGCGCACCGGCTTGGCGTACTTGAGCCACAGCTTGAAGCTCGAATAGCGACCCGGACGCGCCGGAAATCGGGTGCCCACCGCCTCTCCGGCGGCCGCGGAGGCGATTGTCCCGGGCGTCAGACCGCCGGCGATCACGGTCGGGATTCCCGCCGCGGTGGCCATCTCGGCGGCGACCACCTTGGAGCGCATGCCGCCGGACCCCAGTGGCGAAGCGGTGTGGCCGATGTCAAGCGGCTCGAGCTCGGCGAAGTCGTCCACCTCCGCCACCAGCTCGGCGTCGGGCGCCAGGCGCGGATCGGCGGTGAACAGCCCGTCGGCATCGGTGAGCAGCAGCAGGCGCCGCGCCCCGAGCAGGATCGCCACCTGAGCAGCCAGGAAGTCGTTGTTGCCGAACGAGATCTCGTCGGTCGTGGTGGTGTCGTTCTCGTTGATCACCGGAACGACTCGCCAGTCCAGAAGCTTGCGCAGCGTCTGGCGGGCATTTATGTAGTGCGTGCGGGCGCTCATGTCGAAGAAGGTCAGCAGCACCTGGGCGCTCGGCACCCCGCGGGCTCGCAGCAGCTCGTCGTAGACCTGGTAGAGCTTGCCCTGGCCGACCGCGCTCGCCGCCTGCAGCTCGTCGACGGCTCGCGGACGCGGGCGAATGGGGTCCAATTTCATCACCCCCATGCCCCGGGCGATCGCTCCACTGGTCACCACGACCACGGCCTCGCCCGCATGGTGGCAGGCGGCGAGCTCGTCGCAGATCCGGCCCAGCACCTCGGCCCGCACGTCGCCACGCTCGTCGGCGACGATGCTCGACCCCAGCTTTATGACCAGGCAGCTCACAGCGCTGAGGTTAGGGCGCGGCTGCAGCCGCGCCGCCCGGGAGGGAGGTCAGCCCAGTCCGGTCGTGGGCGGAGCCGACGCGCGGCGCGCGCACCACGGATTGCCGGGCACGCCCTGGCAGGGGTCGGGCATCGTCTGCAGGTGCTTGGGCAGCGGGTGCATGACGATCCTGGTCACGCGCGGATACGTCGTGCCCGACGGGCAGGACGAGACGCCGGGCGTGAGCTCCACCTGGCTGTCGCAC
Organism: uncultured Solirubrobacteraceae bacterium; assembly: GCA_963830595.1. Lineage (GTDB taxonomy): Bacteria > Actinomycetota > Thermoleophilia > Solirubrobacterales > Solirubrobacteraceae > Palsa-465. Next base: position 71,380 of record CAWHMQ010000007.1, on the reverse strand, counting down.
AGCACCTGGACCAGGAACGAGGGATCGCTCGAGCCCGCGGCGCCGGGGCTGCCGTCGCAGACCGGATGCGTCGTCTGCAGCGCCGCCGCTCCGGCGGGCGAGATCGGACCTCCGCCGATCTCGCTGTTGTCGCGGTAGCAGTTGGTGGGGTGTCCGGTCTCGAAGTTCACCTGACCGAGATCGCCGTTGCTCGGATGGCCGAAGGAGCCGTTGTGAGCGAAGCGGTTGCCGACCACCGCAATCCCGTACTGGTCCCACAGGCAGCCGTTGGGCCCGAGCAGGGGGAAGGCGAACGTCCCGCCCAGGCATGGCTTGCCGGTGTCCGAGTAGGGAACGAGGATCAGGCCCCAGGCGTGGTTGTCGATGAACCGGTTGTCCATGACCGTGTCGTTGCGCCCCCCCGACAGCGACATGCCGGTGCCCACCGGCCCCGCCGCCGCCGAGCCCGCGGCCGGGACGTTGGGGTTGTTGTTGTCGTGGACGTAGTTGCGGTAGAAGACCCAGCAGGTGTGGGCGGCCTTGACCGGAGGCTTGACGCCGGCGGGGCACGCGCCGTTCTGGGGAGCGGGCTCGTCGGCGTTCTGGCTGTTGGTGTCGAATCCGTCCTCGTTGTTGTCGAACTGCGAGTTCTCGATCAGCAGCCGGCCGCCGGAGTTGGTCCCGGAGTAGCCGAGCGCGCTGTACTCGGCCCAGCCGTGGTTCAGCGTCTGATCGCAGACCTGCTGGCAGGCGCCGATGTAGAAGCCGGAGTCGTTGAAGTTGGAGGCGTAGATCTGATCCCAGGTCCCGCCGCTCCAGTTGCTCGAGAAGACCCCGTACGTGGCGGCGCTGAACTCGCCCGCCGGCGTCTTGTTCTCGAGGTAGGTGCTGGTGGTCGTCAGGTAGGCCCCGTAGTAGCCGTGGCCGCCGACCTTGCCGCTGTCGGCGCCACCGTTCCACCAGATCTGGTTGCCGGCCTCCCGGGAGCCGCCCAGGAAGTTGCAGGCGGTGAGGTTCTCGATCGAGACGTTCTTGGCCTTGTAGACCATCAGCCCGTTCTCGCCGGACGCGCCCGTCGCGGCGGGGACCGCGTAGCCGCCCGCGCCAGCCCCGTATCCGCCCGCGCCCGGCGAGCCCTTGAGCCCGAAGTTCTGCGCCGACGCCGCCCGGCTGCAGACCGCCGACCGCGGCTTGGTGCCGTCCACGATCACCGTGCGCCGGTTCATCCCGCGAATGTGCAGGTCCGGTGTGGTGATGACCACACCGGCGGGAAAGTTCGGTGCCCCCCTGGGGGTGCGGATCCGGCTCGTCTTGTAGTCGCCCGGTCCGATCAGGATCCAGTCACCCGGCTTGGCGGCGGCGACCGCCGCCGGGATCGACCTGTACTGGCCGGCGATCCCGTGGAAGGTGCCGACCCGCAGCACCCGCGCGCCGGCGGTGCCCGCCATCGAGGCAAGGGCACTCAGGACGATTGCAACTACCAGGGCACGCCGCACGGGGTCTCCTCTCTCCCAGCTTCATCCCGCTCGTAAAGCGACCGTGATCCTACACGCTGGGATCGAGGTCGAAGGCCACCCCGGCGATCTCCACCTCGTCGCCGGGCGCAAAGCCCTCGGCCTCGAGCGCACGCAGCACACCGATCCCCCGGAGGCGGCGCTCGAGATGAGCCAGCGCCTCCTCGTTGTCGAGGTCGTAGCGCGCGAGCAGGCGCTCGACGCCCTCCCCGCTGACCGAGAAGCTGCCCTGGCCGCGACGGCGGACGGTATAGGCCCGGGGCGCGGCGGGGCGAAACACCCGGTGCTCGGCCAGATCCCCGCGCTCCCCGGACCCGCTACGGGGTCCAGGCGAACGTGTCCGGAGCAGGTCGTCGGCGGACGTGTCCGGCCCCGCCGCCACCATCGCCGTCTCGGTCTCTACGTCGACCCGGTCCGGAACGCGCCTGATCATCTCGGCGGCGAGCTCGGGCAGGCCCGCGTGCGTGACCGACGAGGTCAGGATCACCGGGACCCCGGGGCCCAGCCTCGAGATCCAGAACGCGCGCTGGGCCGCCGCCGTCTCGGAGTCGACCAGGTCGACCTTGGACAGCGCGAGGATTCGGGGCAGAGCGGCCAGGCGGGGGTCGTGCCCGGCCAGCTCGCGCTCCACGATCGCGTGATTGGCCACCGGATCCGATCCGTCCAGAGGGCTGGCATCGAGCACGTGGACGAGCAGGCGGGTGCGCTCGACGTGGGCGAGGAACTCGTGACCCAGCCCCGCCCCCTCGCTCGCACCCTCGATCAGCCCCGGGATGTCGGCGAGCACGAGCTGCCGGGTGTCGGCCTGCAACGTGCCCAGCGCCGGGGACAGCGTCGTGAACGGATACTCGGCAACCTTGGGATGGGCTCGCGTCAGCCGGGACAGCAGCGACGACTTGCCCGCATTGGGAAGACCGATCAGCCCCACGTCGGCGATCAGCTTCAGCGCCAGCGTCAGCCAGCTCTCCTCGCCGGATAGGCCGCGCTCGGCGAACCGGGGCGTCTGATGGGTCGGCCCGGCGAAGCGCTTGTTACCTCGTCCCCCCGGGCCCCCCCGCGCCACGACGGCCCGTTGACCGGGGAGCACCAGGTCGTGACGGGTCCCGTCGCGCTCGACCAGGACCTCGGTGCCGGGCGGGACCCGGAGCTCCAGGGGGGCTCCGTCGGCCCCGTGGCGCAGCGACCCCTGGCCGTGGCCGCCCCGGCCCGCCTTGTAGTGCGAGCGCCGGCGAAGGCTCCCCAGGTCACGCAGCGAGTCGTCGCAGACCAGGATGACGTCGCCTCCCCGGCCGCCGTCGCCGCCGTCCGGGCCGCCCTTGGGAACGTGGGCCTCGCGGCGGAAGCTGAGGCTGCCGTCCCCGCCCCCCCCAGCCTGTACGTGAATTCGCGCTCGATCCTGCATGCTGTGCGTAGAACTATGTCCGATCCGGTGTTCCTGATCACGGGCACGTCGTCGGGAATCGGCGCCGCCACCGCTCGCGCCGCCGCGAATGCCGGCGATCGCGTCGTCCTGACCGCGCTCACGTGGACGTCAACGAGCTCCTCATCAGGCCGACGGCGCAGGAGACCTAGGCGGCCAGGCGCGGTCAGCGGTAGCCGTGGGCGTCAGCGGTTCTCTGGCGCGGCGTCAGCGGCGCTCGGGCGCGGCCTCGGCGGCCACCGGCCCGTCGCCGCCGACCACCGAGATGACGCGCCCGCGCCGGCCCTGGGTGAACTGGACCTTGCCCGCGGAGCGGGCGTAGATCGTGTCGTCCTTGCCGATGCCGACGCCGTCGCCGGGCCTGAAGCGGGTCCCGCGCTGACGCACGATGATCTCGCCGCCGGTGACGGTCTGGCCGGCGAACACCTTGACGCCGAGTCGCTTGGCGTTGGAGTCGCGGCCGTTGCGGCTGGACCCCAGGCCCTTCTTATGTGCCATCGGTGGCCTCCACGGTGGCTGGGGAAGATGATGATGCGCGCTTGAGCGCGGTGACCTCGATCCGGGTCAGCTCCTGGCGATGGCCGGTGCGCCGCTTGTAGCCCCGCTTGGGCTTGAACTTGACCACGCGCAGCTTGGGCCCGCGCTCGTGGGCGACGACGCGTGCCTGCACCGTCACCTTGGCCAGATCCTCCCCGTCGATGACATCGGAGCCGTCGACGTAGAGCAGTGGCGTCAGGTCCACGGTCGCGCCGTCGTCGTCGGGCAGCCGCTCGACCAGCAGGGACTCGCCCTCCTGGACGCGGTACTGCTTTCCACCTGTCTTGACGATTGCGTACATGGCTATTCGGAAGCAGACGAGCCGCCGGCGGCCGAACCGGCCTTGGCGCTCGAACGGCGTCGCCCGCCTCTGCGGCCGCGACGCCGAGGCTTTGAGTCTAGTTCATCGTCTGAGTCACCGGACCGCCCGCCGTCGGATGCGCTCGACGCGCCGGCAGCACTCGAGCCGCCGCCGGCGCCTGAAGCATCCGGGACGTCGACCAGCGAGGCCACCGCCGACGTCCGGCCGACCTCCTCGATCCGCACCAGGTGCTTCTGTCCCACGTACTTGGTCCCGCCCCGGATGGAGATGATGTAGCCGTCGACCTTGGCCACGGCATCCCCCGGGCTGTACATGTGGGGCTCGACGATCTCGACGTGGACCTCCTCTCCCTCCCGGAAGGGCAGCGCCCGCTCGAGCACCTGCGCGCGGTCACCCTCCAGCAGGATCGCGAAGTGCTCCAACGGCAGTCCCTCGGATCCCTCGAACACGAACACCTTGCCGGTCTCCTGCTCGACGGCCCGCAGCCCGCGGGCCTCGTTGGCGGTGAACTCGGCGCTCACCCGGGGGTTCATCTGGATCAGGATCGCCTCGTCCGAGGTTTCCTTGGACAGGTCGCGCATCTTGCGCTCGAACTCGATCGCGATCGTCTCCTCGGACTTGATCACGCCCTCGCCATCGCAGGTCGGGCACGGCCGGGTCATGATCTCGCGCACGCCGTCGGTGACGTTCTGACGCGTCATCTCCACCAGTCCCAACGGGGAGATCTCGACCACGAAGGTCTTGGTGCGGTCCTCGTTGAGCGCCTTGCGCAGGGTCTTGAGCACGGCATCCCGGTTGCGAGCGCGCGCCATGTCGATGAAGTCGATGACGATGATCCCGCCGATGTCTCGCAACCGGAGCTGGCGAACGACCTCGTCGGCGGCTTCGAGGTTGGTCTTGGTGATCGTGTCCTCCAGCCGCGCGCCCTTGCCGCGGCCGATGAACGACCCCGAGTTGACGTCGATCACGGTCAGCGCCTCGGCGTAGTCGATCATCAGGTAGCCGCCGCTGGGCAGATCCACTCGGCGCGACAGCGTCGAGTCCAGGACTTCCTCGACGCCGAACGCCTCGAACAACGTCGTCTCCTCCTCCCAGAGCTCCACCCGCTCGACGAGCTCGGGGGCGGTCCGGGAGAAGAACGAGATCAGGCGGTGGTGCTGCTTGGGGTCGTCGACGATGGCGCGCTCGAAGTCGGCCGAGAAGATGTCGCGCACGACGCGCACCGACAGGTCGGCCTCCTGGAAGACCAGGGCCGGGGCGGGGGTCTCCTCGACCCGCCTCTCCAGCACCTCGCCGAGCTTGAACAGGTACTGCAGCTCGCGCTCCAGATCGGCGCGCTTGGCCCCCTGGGCGGCGGTACGGATGATGGCGCCCGCCCCCTTGAGATCGAGCTTGGCGGCCTCCTTGCGCAGGCGCTCGCGCTCCTTCTCGTCCAGACGGCGCGAGACCCCGACGCCCTCCCCGTAGGGGGCGTAGACCATATAGCGGCCCGCGATCGTGAGGTCCATCGAGAGGCGCGCGCCCTTGGTCTTGAGCGGGTCCTTGACGACCTGGACGACGATCTCCTGGCCGGGCTTGAGCATGTCGGTGATGTTGCGACCGTCTCGCGCGCCGCCGCGCCCGCGCCGGGGCGCGTCCACGCCCGGGAGGACGATCTCGTCGACGTGCAAAAAGCCGTTCTTCTCCAGGCCGATGTCCACGAACGCGGCCTCGAGCCCACCCAGGACGTTGTCGACCTTCCCCTTGTAGATGTTTCCGACGATGGAGCGCTTGCCCCGGCGTTCGAGGTACAGCTCGGCGACGTGATACTCGCTTGAGACGACCTCCGGCTTACGGCGCCGGCGCGGGGTATTGCTCGGCTGGCGAGGCGACACGGTCCCGGTCGCCTCCAGCATCGCGACCCGAGTCTCGCCAGGGTCGACGCTGACCAAAACTTGCTTCTTCACTTATTGAGTCCTTTGAAAAGAGTGTTGCCGTGCTGATCTGATCGCACGTGCAATTACGAAATTAGCGTGCGGCTCTTGCTCGTCGACGCCATCCGACCTTGAACATAGATCGACTGCAGGAGCCCGATCGCCAGAAAGGTGACGATCACCGAGGATCCGCCGTAGCTGAGCAGCGGCAGCGGGACGCCGGTGATGGGCATGATCCCGATCGTCATTCCGACGTTCACGAAGACCTGGAACATCAGCATCGCGAGGATGCCGCCGGCTATGAGGGTGCCGAACAGGTTCTTGCTCATCGTGAGGATCCTCAGGCCGCGCCAGATCAGCAGCGCATACAGCGACAGCACCACCGCGGCTCCGACGAATCCGTATGTCTCCCCCACGGAAGCGAAGATGAAATCCGTTCCGCTCGCCGAGAGGTAGCTCAACTTGGTCTGGGTCGCGTATTTGCCGCGACCGGTCTTCTCCCCCGAGCCGATCGCGATCAGCGACTGGTGGATGTTGTAAGTCTGGTTCTGCGGGTCCTTGGAGGGGTTCAAAAATCCGGTCAGGCGCTGCACCTGATAGGGCTTGAGCACGTGGACGCCGAGCGCCGGCGCGCCCGCCAGCACGATCGCGACCGCGACCACGAACATCGCCAGCAGCGCGCTCAGCTGCTTGAACGAGGTCCCGGCGAAGAACAGCACGGTGAACCCGATCGCCAGGTACACCATTCCGGTTCCGAGGTCGGGCTGGGGGATCACCAGCAGCGCGGCGACCGATGCCAGCAGCATCACCCGGGCGGTGGCGCGCCACTCGTGCAGCTGGCGTGAGCGATCGACGGCGAACCCGGCCAGGGCGAGGATCACCAGGATCTTGCCGAACTCAGAGGACTGGAACTCCAGGAACGGCAGCGGGATCCAGCGTCGCGCCCCCTGGACCGCGGGCATCCCGTAGACGACCAGGTTCAGGCCGATCATGAGCGCGAACAGCCCGAGCTTGTACTCCCGCAGCCGCGAGTAGTCGATCCGGCTGAGAACCAGCACGAGCAGGACGCCGATGCCGGCGTAGATCACCTGGCGCTCGGCGGTGTGATGGTTGGCCGCTCCGTGGAGCGTGACGTATGAGCAGGCGACGAGCCCGAGGGCGGCCAGCAGGAGCAGCGGGTCGATGAACGGCATCCTGGGCGCTCGGGGCAGCGCCGCCTCCTCGACCGGTTGGATCGGCGTGACGCTCACAGCGTGGCCGAGGTTCCCGCGGTGTAGGGGCCGGGTTTGCCGAAGAACCATTGCGACAGGATCTCGCGGGCCACGGGGGCGGCCCCGACGGCGCCAAAGCCGCCCTTCTCGACGGTGACCACGACCGTGATCGGCTTGCTTGTCGCGGTCGCCGGGACGAAGCAGGCGTACCAGGCGTAGTCCTGCTCGACTCCGGCGTCAGGACCGCTCGTGGGGATGTACTGCGCGGTGCCGGTCTTGCCGTAGACCTGCTCGGGGAACTTGCCGAACACGTCGGCGGAGGTCCCGCCGGGCTGCGAGGCGGCCGCGCGCAGGCCCTCCCGGATGGTGTCCAGGTACACGGGGTCGATGTTGATATGGCGTGCCGGAGGCGGATCGATCTTCTGCAGCACGGTGCCGTCCTGGTCCTCGACGTCGAGGCCGAGATGGGGGCGCACGATCGTGCCGCCGTTGGCGAGCGCCGAGTAGGCCACGGCCAGCTGCAGCGGCGTCACCTGGACGTCGCCCTGACCGACCGCGAGGCTGATGTTGTCCCCGATCGACCATGGCCGATTGCTGCCGTCGGCGATCCCGCAGCCGCCCGGGCTGTGCTTGGGGCTGGGGTGCCAGGCTTTGTTGAGCCTGCGGGGCCCCGTGGTTTGCCCGTTGGTGTACCTGAACGGGCCGGTGGCCTCGTCGCACTCCTGCTCGAGCCGGTTGCGGCTCTCGCGCCAGCGGGGCGTAGGCAGCGTGCCGGGCACCTCGTCGGGCAGGTCGATCCCGGTCCGCCGGCCGATCCCGTACGCGTGAGCCCACTGGTCCAGGGCACCGCCGTTGGGATGCGCCGTCGGGTCGGCGTTGGTGAGCGCGCCCAGGTTATAGAAGAAGTCGTCGGAGGAGACGCGGATGGCGTTGGGGAGGTCCAGCACCCCGTCGACCGCGCCTCCGGAGTTGTGTCGGCACTGCTGGGCACCGCCGGTGCCCACGCAGAAGCGCCCGGTGTCGTCGTATTCCTCGGTCGGGGTCCAGGCTCCGCTCTCCAGCGCCGCGGTGGCGGTGATCGGCTTGAAGGTCGAGCCCGTCGGACCGGCGCTCTGGATCGCCCGGTTGAGCAGCGGGTCTCCGCTGTTGGCCCCGGTCAGGCTGTCATAGGTCGACTGCGACAGGTTGCCGGTGAACACCTGGGGGTCAAAGCTCGGCAGCGAGCCCATCGCGTAGACCTCGCCGTCGGTCGGATTGAGCGCCACGAACGCCCCGCCCGGGCCAGAGTTGGTGTTCATCGACTGCTGGAGCGCGGCCTCGCCGACCCGCTGCACGCTCGTGTCCAGCGACAGCCTCACGCTGTGACCGGGGATGGGCGGGGTGTCCTGCAGGTCTCCCGTGGGCTGTCCGAGCGCGTTGACCTGCACGCGTTCGGCTCCGTCGGTGCCCCGCAGGAAGCTGTCGTACTGCGCCTCGATCCCGGTCTGGCCGATGATCGAGTTCGGCGAGACGCCCCGGAAGGCGCGCGCGTGGAGCTCGGTGCTGTCGATCGGTCCCACACTCCCGAGCACCTGGGCGGCCAGCGTGCGCATCGGGTAATGGGTCACGTAGATCTGCTGCACGCTGACCCCGGGAAACAGGTTCTGGCGCTCCTCGATGTAGTACTGAACGTCCCGGCTGACCTGGCGCTTGACGGTCACGTCGGCGTAGGGCAGCAGCGACACCTGCTTGGCCACCTGGCACGCGATCGGGGAAAGCCGGGCGACGACCGGCGGGCCGTTCGGCCGCTGCAGAACCGGCAGCACGCAGCGTTGGCGCTTGGTCGACATCCCCAGCACATGAGCGAGACTGTCGTACAGCGCGGCGTCGCGCCTCGCGGGGTGGGTGAGCGAGGGTCCGACCGCCGGCGTCAAGGCCGTGGGCACCACGTCGGTCACCGGCGCCGGCAGGTCAGGCGGAGAGACCTGAACCGCCAGGGCCTTGGTGCTGTCGACCATGATCGTCCCGTTGCGATCCAGGACGTCGCCCCGGGGGGCGGGGACCGAAATGTCGCGAACCCGGTTGACGGTCGCCGCGTGCAGATACTGATCCCCGGACAGCACCTGCAAGAACCACAGCCGGAAGAAGATGATCGCGAACATGGCCAGCGCGAAGCTGCCCACGAACGCCGCCCTCAGCGCGAGCTGTGGCGTCAGCGGTGGCCGGCGCTCCTCGGGCGGCTGGGTCACGGTGACTCCCGCGGGATCTGGCCGAGCCGCTGGGAGGGGCTGTGCAGCGGGCTCAGGCCTCCGGTCGTGTAGGCGCGGCGCCGCCGCCGGCGCGGATCCTCGGGCAGCGCCGGAGCGATGATGCGCCGCACGAGCGCATACACCGGCAGCGCGATCAGGGTGTTGACGAGCACGGTGATGAAGATCTGCTGAAGGAGCAGGAAGCTGACCGGCGCGTCGACGCCGAGCAGGAACTGGATCACGGTCATCCCGAGCCCCGCGAACCCGGTCGCGGCCGCCCCGGCGGCCAGCGGGACCAGCCCGTGGGCGGGGTCGCGCAGCTCGCGCAGCCGCCCGGACCAGTAGCCGATCGCGATGTACAGCAGCGAGGTGACTCCGAGCGTCTGGACGAGCACGGTGTCGACCAGCAGCCCGGTGGCAAAGCCCATGATCGCCCCCGGAAGCGAGCCCGTCAGCAACCCCACCGACATCACCACGAGCGGCGTCAGATCGGCGCTCACACCGAAGATCGAGATCTGGGAGATCGCGGTCTCCTGGATGACCACCGTGAGCAGCGCCAGCAGCGCCAGGCGAAAGATGAGGCGCGGGGTGGCGGCGCTCACGGCAGCGCAGCCCGCTCGGTGCCGGCGTGCGGCTTGGTCAGGATCTGGACGGAGTCGAAGTGGCGCAGGTCGGCCGCCGGGGCCACCTGCACCTGGTCGTTGGTGAGCAGCTGGTTGGGGTCGGCGTTGGAGACCTGTCCGATCGGGATCCCGGCCGGGTACAGCGACTGGAGCGAGGGCTGGGTGGGATTCTGGAAGCCGGCCGTGACGACTTGCTCGCCGACCGTGATCGCGGCGTGGCCCGGGAGCTCCTGGAGCAGCAGCGCGTTGGGGTTGCCGACCGCCGGGACCAGGACGCCGGTGTCGCCGCGATTGTTCAGGATCTGCGCGGTGACGGCGTAGGAGTGATCGGTTATCAGGGTCACGATCGAGAACGACCCGCCGACGGTCGTGACCTTCCCGACGAGCGCTCCGTCGCCGATCACCGGGTCGTTGAGGACGACCCCGTCGCCGGATCCCTTGTCGACGGTCACCTGCTGATACCAGAGGGTCGGGTCGCGTCCGATCACGTCGGCCGCCACCGGGTCGTAGTTGTCGATGCCGATGCTCTGGTCGAGCTTGATCTGGCGGCTCAGCTGGCCGTACTGGAGGGCCTTGGCCCGGTACAGGTCGGCCTGTGCCCGGTAGGTGTCGACCTCCTTTTGCAGCTGATCGCGCTGCGACTTGGCGCGCAGGGTGTCCGACACCCAATTCGCCACGTCGCGCACCGGCGAGAGCACCTTGCTGGCGCCGGTCTGGACCGGCGACAGGACGGAGACGATCCCCCGCTGCACGTTGTGCAGCGGGCTGTTCACGGACTCGCCGAAGTAGGCGGTGAGCAGGATCAGGGAAACGCCGACGAGCAGCGCGAGCACTGCGCGCCGCCGCCGGACCTGTTTGTCATGCACGAGATGGATGTCTCCAAGGTTTGCTCCGCGCGCTTTCGGGTAATCGGCCGAGACCTGTTACCGGCGGCGCCGGTTGCGTGAATTCTTGCTTGAACGGTGGATCGCTTCGAACTCCTCGAGCGACCTGCCCGAGCCGACCGCAACGCACGTCAACGGGGACTCCGCCAGCTGGGCGGGCATCTGGGTCTCGTGACGCAGACGCTCTTCGATCCCCTGGAGCAGCGAACCACCTCCAGCCAGCATGATGCCACGATCCATGATGTCCGAGGACAGCTCCGGCGGCGTGCGGTCCAAAGTCTGCTTGACGGCGTCGATGATCTGGGAGACGGGCTCCTCCAGGGCGCCCCGGATCTCCTCGCTGGTGAGGATCACCGTCTTGGGCAACCCGGAAACCATGTCGCGTCCCCGGATCTCGGCCTGCACCTCCTCGGGCATCGTGTGCGCCGACCCGATCTCGAGCTTGACCTCCTCGGCGGTCTGCTGGCCGATCAGGAGCTTGTACTCCCGCTTGACGTAGTTGATGATCGCCTCGTCGAGCTCGTCGCCGCCGACCCGGATCGATTGCGAGACCACGATCCCGCCGAGCGAGATCACCGCCACCTCGCTGGTTCCGCCGCCGATGTCGACGACCATCGAGCCGGTCGGCTCCCCCACCGGCAGCCCGGCGCCGATCGCCGCGGCCATCGGCTCCTCGATCAGATACGCCTGACGGGCGCCCGCCGACAGGCAGGCCTCCTCGACGGCCCGCTTCTCCACGCCGGTGACGCCGCTGGGAACGCAGACCACCACCCGCGGATGAGCCCACCGGTTCTGATGGACCTTCTGGATGAAGTGGCGCAACATCTCCTCGGTGACCTCGAAGTCGGCGATCACGCCGTCCTTCAGCGGTCGAATCGCCGAGATCGTCCCCGGCGTGCGTCCGAGCATCCGCTTGGCCTCGATGCCCACGGCATGAACCTCTCCGGACCTCGAGTCGACCGCCACGACGCTGGGCTCGGACAGAACGATCCCGCGGCCGCGGACGTATACGAGTGTGTTGGCGGTGCCGAGGTCGACCGCCATGTCGCGGCCGCCGAATCCGGTCAGATACGTGAAGAAGCCCATCGTTTTATAGGTAGCTGGAAGCGGCGGACGAGGCGGCGAGAAGCAAAACTGACCGCGTCGGGCTGCCAGCTCCGTCCGGCGCTGAGTGTAACCGACACCCACCCGCCAACGCTTTGCGCAGGCGGGATCGATGCGGTGAAAAGCCCTGGAAACCCTCTCAGGACGGGATCAGCCGCGGGTCCAGGTCCAGCAGCGTGGCCACGGGCAGCCCGACGACGTTGAGATAGTCGCCTTCGATGGCCCGGACCAGCAGGGCGCCGCGGCCTTGGATCGCATAGCCGCCCGCACGCTCGCGCCACTCCCCGGTATCGAGATACGCCTCGAGCGCCGGCCGATCGAGCTCACGGAACTCGACCAGGGTCCTGGCCGCGGCCGTCCGGGTGCGCTCGGGCTCGATCAGGCAGATCCCGCTGACCACGGCGTGCCGGCGACCCAGGAGTGCCTGCAACGTCTGGCGGGCATGGGCCCGATCACGCGGCTTGCCGTAGATCCGCGCCCCGATCGCGACCACCGTATCGACCCCGAGCACCGGTACCTGATCGGTCCGGACGGCCGCCGCCGCGGCCTTGCGGTAGGCGTTCTCGAGCGCGACCTCCTCCGGGGGGCCGGACTCGAGCTCGGCCACGTCGGTGGCTCGCAGCTCGAAGGCGATGCCGAGCTGCTCCAGGATCGCCCGGCGCTGGGGCGAGCGCGAAGCCAGGATCAGCCGGCGGTCGGGCAGCGCCTGCCTCAGAGATCGCCGAAGAACAGCCGGACTTCGCGCGCCGCCGACTCCGGCGCATCCGATCCGTGGACCATGTTCTGTCCCACGGTCACCGCGTAGTCGCCCCGGATCGAGCCGGGACTGGCCTGCAGGGGATCGGTGGCGCCGATCACCTGGCGAGCCGCGGTCACCGCCGACTCACCCTCGAGCACCATGGCCACCAGCGGTCCCGAGGTGATGAAGCTGACCAGCTCCTCATAGAAGGGCTTGCCCTCGTGCTCGGCATAGTGCTGGGAGGCCAGCTCACGGGTCATGGTCATGAGCTGGAGGGCCACCAGGCGCAGCCCCTTGCGCTCGAACCGGGCGATGATCTCGCCCGACAGGCTCCGGGCGAAGGCGTCTGGCTTGACGAGAATGAGCGTGCGCTCCACGACGGTGGTCTCCTTCGATCTCTAGGGTGGGACTGGCGCGTCAGGTGGTCGACAGCGCGTCAGGTGGTCGACGGCTGCTCGGCCGGCGACTGCTCGGACGTCTCCTGGACCCGCCGGCGCTGGCGTCGCGGAGTCGGAGCCGGAGCTCCGATCTCGGCCTCGCAGTATGGACATACCCTCCAGCTCGGGTCCAGCGGCCGGCCACAGTTCTGGCACGGGTCCTTGAGCTTGCGCATGCAGTGGGGACAGCGCAGGTAGTCCTTCTCGACCTCGTAGTCGCAATGCGGGCACAGGTGGTAGCCGAGCTCGGCCAGCCTCGCCTCGGCGGTCTGCATCTCGAGCTCCCGCTCACGCACGTCGTCCAGGTACTCGGGGGGCCTGACGATCATGTAGACGATCGTCCCCACGAACGGGAAGAACGAGGCGACGGTCGCGGTGCCCACGAGCAGCGGGTCGGCGACCCGGCGGCGGGCGTCGGCGAACGTCCAGTAGACCAGCGCCAGCCAGATGACCACGAGGAACATGATCACCAGCTCCACCGCGAGGTTGAGCGCGCTGTTGTGGATCCCGAAGATGGCGTAGGGGAGCATTGAGGTGGCGAGTCTAGTGGTCGCCGGGATCAACCGGCGTATATCAATACGCCGTCGGAGCTGCGGATCCTCTCAGGCCAAGGCGTCGATCTGCTACAGGAACGCGCGTCCAAAAAGGTAGCCGATCCCGAAGAAGACGAGGACCACGACCGCGACGATCAGCGCCACGAGCCCGATCATGGCCAGGAACCGGGGCTGGTCGTCAGGATCGTTCACGAGCTCGCTGCGCGCCGGTCGGTGCGCGCGCCGCCGTCAGCAGATCCGCGATCAGGTACAGCGATCCGGTGGCGATCGCGGCGCCCTCGCCTCCGGCCAGCTGCCGGGCCCGTTGCAGCGCGGACGCGGGGTCGGCGACGATCTCCGTGAGCGGACCGCCCAGCTGGCGGACCAGCGATTGAAGTGTCGGCGGGGGCAGGGCGCGAGGATTCTGGCTGGCGGTGAAGACGAGCGCCGCGCAGGCCGGCATCAGGACGCGCAGCATCCCGGCCGCGTCCTTGTCGTCGAGGATCGACACCACGGCCACCACCCGCGCTCGCGCGGGCACCAGCTCGGGCAGCGACGCCACCAGGGCCCGCATCCCGTCCGGATTGTGGGCGCCGTCGAGCAGGGTCAGCGGGTCGGTGGCGATCTGCTGCAGACGCCCCGGAATCCGCACCTCGGCCGCGGCGGCCGCGACCGCCCCCTCGTGCAGCGTGCCCACATACGCCTGCGCGGCGGCGCGGGCCAGCGCGAAGTTGCGGCGCTGAAATGCGCCCGGTGCCCCGACCGGGACGCCGGGATCGGTCCCGGCCCGGACGATCTGGGCGTCGCGTTCCGCGGCGATGCGCTCGGCCACCGCCACCACCTCGGGGTCCAGTCCGGCGCCCAGCACGAGTGTCGCCCCCGGCCTGACCACATCGAGCTTCTCGCCGGCGATGTCGGCCAGCGTCGGACCCAGCCAGCGCGTGTGCTCGAGGCCCACGCTGGTCAGGACCTGGACCCTGGAGGGGATCACGTTGGTGGCGTCATAGCGGCCACCCAGGCCCGCTTCGATGACCGCGACCTGCACGTGTGCCGCCGCCAGCTCGGAGTAGGCCGCCGCGGTGAGCGCCTCGAACTGGGTCACCTTGTCATCGCCGTCCAGCGAGCGATCCACCAGCTCGGCAGCGTGCGCCGCGCGGCCCACCGCTGCGCCGAAGGCGTCGGGAGCAAGGTCGCGGTCGCCGATCCGGATCCGCTCGCCGAAGGAGACCAGGTGGGGCGACAGGTAGGCCCCGGTGCGCAGGCCGTGATGGGCGAGGATGGCGGCGATCATCCGGGTGGTCGACGACTTGCCGTTGGTGCCGACCACGTGGATGGACTGAAACTGGCGCTCGGGGTGGCCGAGCGCGGTCATCAGCCGCTGCATGCGGTCGGTCCCGAACCGCATTCCGAACAGGTCCAGCGAGCGCAGGTAGCGCTCGGCGTCGGGCTGGTTCACGCGGCCCCACCCTCGTTCGCGATCGCCATGACTGGGCTCACGGCCCCTCCAGCGCCTCCCGCTCGGCGCGCAGCCGCTCCAGCTTGTCGCGCTCTGCCGCCACGACTTTCTGCGGCGCCTTGGCCACGAAGCCCGGGTTGGAGAGCTTGTGCTCCGCGCGTTCTATCTCGGACGTCAGCCGGCCGCGGCGCTCGTCGAGCTTGCGCTGGGCCTCGTGAGCATCGATGCCGGCGCCGGCCAGGATCTCGACCGCGCCGCCGGGGACGGGAACCGAGGCCACGGCCTCCCCGGCGCCGCCGTTCAGCGACACCCGGGCCAACCGGGAGACGTGATCCCCGGTCTCCTCATATCCCCGCGCGGCGAGCCGCCCCGCCACCGTCGCCCCCGGCTTGACCTCGGCGTCCGAGCGCCAGGCGCGCAGCGCCTGCACGGCCTCGATCACGTTCTGGATCGCGAGCTCGGCGGGCTCGTCGCGGGCCTCGGCGGCCGAGCTGACCCGCTGTGCCAGCAGCCCGTGGGCACCGGGGATGTGGGAGTAGATCTCCTCGGTCTCGAACGGGATCAGGGGGTGGGCAAGCGCGACCGTCTCTGTCAGCAGGTGCACGAGGGTCGCCGCCAGCTCGGGCTCACCCGCCCGCAGCCGCGGCTTGACCAGCTCCAGGTACCAGTCGCACAGCTCCCCGTAGACGAAGTCGTAGAGCCCGAGCGCCGCATGCGAGAAGTCATAGCGCTCGATCCTCGCCGCCAGCTCGGCTTTGGCGTGGGCCAGCCTCGACAGGATCCAGCGATCCTCGATGCGGATGGGAGCGATGCGAGCGCGCGCGCCGGAGCCCACGCCGAGCAGGATCAGACGTGCGGCGTTCCACAGCTTGTTGGTCAGCTGCTGGCCCTGAGCGACCTTGTCCTCGCTGAAGCGCACGTCCTGACCCGAGGACATGGCCAGCAGCCCCCAGCGCACGGCGTCAGAGCCGTAGGCGGGAAACTCGCCGGCGGGCCTGTCCCCCTGGGCGAACACGGGCGGTCGCGGACCTCCTTCGATCAGGTCCAGCGGATCGATCCCGGTGCCCAGCGACTTTGACATGCGCCGGCCGTCGGGCGCCTGGATGATGGCCGTGATGTGGACGTCTGAGAACGGCAACCGGCCGGTGAACTCGAGGCCCATCATCACCATGCGCGCCACCCACAAGAAGATGATGTCGCGGCCGGTGACCAGGGCGTCGGTCGGATAGAAAGCTCTCAGCTCCGGCGTCTGCGCGGGCCAGCCCAGGGTGGCAAAGGGCCACAGCGCGCTCGAGAACCAGGTGTCCAGCACATCGGGGTCGCGCTCCCAGCCCGGCCCGTGCGGGGGCTCGGTTCCGACATAGGTCTCCGAGGCGCGGTACCAGACCGGGAGGCGGTGCCCCCACCACAGCTGGCGGGAGATGCACCAGGGGCGGATGTTCTCCATCCAGTCGAGGTACACCTTGGCCCAGCGCGCGGGGACGAAGTGCAGGCTGCCCTGCCGGACGGCATCGATCGCCGGGCGCGCGAGCTCGTCCATCGCCATGAACCACTGCAGCGAGATCAGCGGCTCGATCCGCTCGCCCGAGCGATGCGAGAACGGAACCGTGTGCTCGAAGGTCTCGGTGCGCGCGATCAGCCCCTGCTCGGCGAGCTCGGCCACCACCTCGCGCTGAGCCTCGGCGATCGTCAGCCCCTGGAAGCGTTCGGGAGCCTCGGCGGTGATCCGGCCGTCCTCGCCGATCACCGAGGGCTGCGCCAGGCCGTGGCGGCGACCGATCTCGAAGTCGTTGGGGTCGTGGGCGGGAGTGATCTTCAGGGCCCCGGTCCCGAACTCGGGACGCACGTACTCGTCGGCGATGATCTTCAGCTTGCGCCCGACCAGGGGCAGGACGGCCGTCTCCCCGACCAGCCGCCGATAGCGCTCGTCCTCGGGATGCACGGCGATCGCGGTATCGGCGAGCATCGTCTCCGGGCGCACGGTGGCCACCGTCACCGCGCCGGAGCCCGAGGCCAGCGGGTAGTCGACGTAGTAGAGGGTGTCGGTGACATCACGGTCCTCGACCTCGAGATCGGAGATCGCCGAGCCGGTTCCCGGATCCCAGTTGACCATGTAGCGGTCTCGGTAGATGTAGCCCCTCTCATACAGGGCGACGAACACCTTCTGCACCGCCTGGACGTAGCCCTCGTCGAGGGTGAAGCGCTCGGCCTCGTAATCGGCCGACGCTCCCAGGCGCTTGAGCTGCTCGATGATCGTGCCGCCGTACTGGGCCCGCCACTCCCACACCCGCTCCACGAAGCGCTCGCGCCCCAGCTCCTCGCGGCTCGTACCGTGCTGGGCGAGCGCGCGTTCGACCTGCGTCTGGGTGGCGATGCCGGCGTGATCGGTTCCCAGGATCCACTTCGTGCGCTGTCCGCGCATCCGGTGGTAGCGAGCCAGGCAGTCCTGGATCGTGTTGTTCAGGGCGTGGCCCATGTGCAGCACGCCGGTGACGTTGGGCGGCGGGATCGCGATCGAGTAGCTGTCGTCCGCGGTCCCTTCGGGGTCCGGATGAAACAGCCCCGATTGCAGCCATTTCCGTACGATCCGGGGCTCCACCTCGGCGGGGTCGTAACGAGTCTTGTCCTCCAGCTCGGACATCGAGCCGAGAGTCTAGGCGCCCGTCAGAGGCTGCGAGGCCGCCGTCAGCGGCTGCTAGGCGGCGGCTTCGTCCTCGTCGAGGGCGGCGGCCGTGACGAGCGTGGGCGAGGTTCCCTTGTCGATCGTCTCGCGGGTGACGACGCACTTCTGGACGTCGCGCCGCGACGGCAGCTCGAACTGGACCTCGAGCAGGACCTCCTCGATGATCGAGCGCAGTCCCCGGGCCCCCGTCTCGCGCTCCAGGGCCTTGTCGGCGACCGAGGACAGCGCCTCGTCGGCGAACACGAGCTCGATCCCGTCGAACTGGAAGAAGCGCTGGAACTGCTTGACGAGCGCGTTGCGGGGCTCGGTCAGGATCTGCATGAGCTCGTCGCGATCCAGCTGGTGGATCGCGGACATGACCGGTAGCCGGCCGATGAACTCGGGGATCAGCCCGTACTGGATCAGGTCCTCGGGCAGGCAGTGCTCGAACATCTCCCCCAGGTCACGCTGGTCCTTGGACTGGATGACAGACCCGAAGCCGACGCCCTGATGGCCGATCCGGCGCTCGATCACGCGGTCCAGGTTGGCGAACGCGCCGCCGCAGATGAACAGCACATTGGTGGTGTCGATCGACAGGAACTCCTGATGAGGATGCTTGCGGCCGCCCTGCGGGGGCACCGAGGCGGTCGTCCCCTCCAGGATCTTCAGCAGCGCCTGCTGGACACCCTCGCCCGAGACGTCACGGGTGATGGAGGGGTTGTCGGCCTTGCGGGCGATCTTGTCGACCTCGTCGATGTAGATGATCCCGGTCTCGGCCTTCTTGACGTCGTAGTCGGCGGCCTGGATGAGCTTGAGGAGGATGTTCTCCACGTCCTCCCCGACGTAGCCGGCCTCGGTCAGCGCCGTCGCGTCGGCGATCGCGAACGGCACGTTGAGGATCTTGGCCAGCGTCTGGGCGAGCAGCGTCTTGCCGCAGCCGGTGGGACCCAGCAGCAGGATGTTCGATTTCTGCAGCTCGATGTCCTGCTCGTCGGAGGTCATCATCTGCACGCGCTTGTAGTGGTTGTAGACGGCCACCGAGAGCGATCGCTTGGCCTGCTCCTGGCCGACCACGTACTCGTTGAGCACGTCGTAGATCTCCCGCGGCTTGGGGAGATTCTCGATGTCGAAGCTCGGGGGGGCGGTGAGCTCCTCGTCGATGATCTCGTTGCAGAGATCGATGCACTCGTCGCAGATGTAGACGCCGGGCCCCGCGATCAGCTTCTTGACCTGCCGCTGGGACTTGCCGCAGAAGCTGCAGAGAAGCTGTTCGTTGGAGTCGGTCGGACGTGCCATGGATCTCCTCAGCTCGACATCGGTCGGCGGTGCCTCCAGCCCGAAGACTAATGCCTTCTAGTGCTGGGAGATCACGCGATCGATGATTCCGTACTCCTTGGCCTCCTCGGAGCTCATGAAGTAGTCGCGCTCGGTATCACGCCGGACGGCGTCCAGATCCTTGCCGGTGTGCTTGGCGATGATCTCGTCCAGCCGCCGCCGGACGTCGATGATCTCCTTGGCGTGGATCTCGATGTCGGTGGCCTGCCCTTGGAAGCTGGATGACACCTGATGGATCAGGATCTTGGCGTTGGGAAGCGCCATCCGCTTGCCGGCCGCACCGCCGGCCAGGAGCAGCGCGCCCATCGACATCGCGATGCCGACGCAGATCGTCTGCACATCGGGCTTGATGAACTGCATCGTGTCGTAGATCGCCAGCCCGGCGTAGACCGAGCCGCCGGGCGAATTTACGTAGATCGAGATGTCCTTGTCGGGATCCTCGGACTCCAGGTGCAGCAACTGCGCGACGATCAGGTTCGCGATCTGGTCGTCGACCGGCGTGCCCAGGAAGATGATCCGCTCGTTCAGCAGGCGGCTGTAGATGTCGAACGCTCTCTCCCCCCGGGAGGTTTGCTCGACGACCATCGGTACGAGTGGGCTCATGTCCTCGCTTCTTTCGCATCCTGCGCCGGAATCCTGCCGACTGTAGCAACCGCCGATTTACGCTCCGCGGGGTCGGCCGGAGCACCCGGCGCGTGGGGTTAAACGGCTTGGATCAGCCGCTCGGGGTCCAAAGCCGGGCGGGCTGGGACTGATTGCTCTCCGAGTCTTCCTTGCCCGGCGTCCACAGCTTGTCGCGGGCCTGGGCCTGCTCCACGCTGATCGGCGTGGCCTCGCGAACCAGCAGCTCGAGCGCCTGCCGAGCGGCGACGTCCTCGCGCAGCTGATCCAGGCGGCCGGCCTTGCGCAGCTGCTCCACCAGCTCCCGGGGGTCGGCACCGTCGCGCTGCGCGGCGGGCTCCAGCGCCTGCACGAGGTCCTCGTCGCTGGGCTCGATCTGCTCGGCAGCCACGACCGCGGCCAGGACCGCTTCGCGGCGCAGCGCCGACGCGGCATCCGCCTCGGCGTCGTGGGCGAGCGTCTCCTCGTCCTTGCCGGCGATCTTCAGGTAGGTCTCTCTGTTGATGCCCTGGCGCTCCAGCGCCGTGAAGGTCTGCTCGACTAGCTCGTGGGCGCGGGCGTGGACCAGCTTCTCGGGCAGCTGCACGGCGGCCGCATCGGCCACGGCTTGGAGCACGGCCTCCTCGAACTCGCGCGCCACCTGGCTCTCGTCGGCCTCGCGCAGGCGTCCGCCGATGTCGTCGCGGAGCTCCTCGAGCGTGTCGAACTCCGACGCCTCGGAGACGAAGTCGTCGTCGAGCTCGGGCAGCTGCTTGGCCTTGACCTCGCTGACGCTCACGTCGAAGGTCGCCTCCTGGCCGCCCAGGTCGCCCGGGTAGTCCTCGGGGAAGGTGACCTTGACCTCGCGCTGGTCACCGGCGCCGGCCCCGATCAGCTGCTCCTCGAAGCCCGGGATCAGCCGCCCGGAGCCCAGCTCGATCAGCTGATCGCGCCCCTCTCCGCCGGCAAACGGCTCATCGCCGATCCTGCCCAGGTAATCCACCACCACGTGGTCCCCGCTGTTCGCGGGCCGGTCGACCGTGTCGAGCGTGGCCAGGCGGTCTCGCAGCCGCTCCACCTCGGCGTCGATCGCCTCCTGGGACACGGCGGGCTCACGCCGTCCCACCTCCACGCCCCGGTACTCGCCGAGCTTGGCCTCGGGACGCACGCCGATCTCGATCGAGAACGCCAGCGGCTCGCCCTGGCCCGGGAGCTCGCCGACGTCCAGCTCGGGATCGCCCACGGGAGCGATCCCGGC
Organism: uncultured Solirubrobacteraceae bacterium; assembly: GCA_963830595.1. Taxonomy (GTDB): domain Bacteria; phylum Actinomycetota; class Thermoleophilia; order Solirubrobacterales; family Solirubrobacteraceae; genus Palsa-465. The sequence continues at coordinate 50,625 of CAWHMQ010000007.1, read as the reverse complement.
GCCGTCGATCGCATCCACGTACCAGCCGCCCAGGGAGCTGCGCAGCGCCTCGTCGAGCACGGCCTCGCGGCCCAGGCGCCGGATCACCACGGGCGGGGGGACCTTGCCCTTGCGAAAGCCCGGGATCCGCATCTGGCCTCCAAGCTTGCGGGCGGCCTGCTGGACGCGCCGTTCGACCTCCTCGGCCGGGACCTCGGCGCTCACCCGCACGCGTGACTCGGGCAGCTCGGTGACGCTCGTCTTGACTGAGCTCATGGGACGACAGACGATAGCTTGGTGGAGTGGCGTCGCGGATTGCAGGCCGCCTGTTGACGGGGCCGTTCGCGTTCCTGCTCGGGGGCGTCATTGACGTGCTGAGCTTCGCGCTGGCCTCCGTGCGCACGCGCTCGCGGTCGCGGAGCGGGTCGTGAAGCGGGCCCGAGGCGCCTGACTCCGGGCGCTCGGATCACTGCTCGGCGTCGCCGACCAGGTTCTTCAGCTCGCGCATGACCACCGGCAGCGTCGTGTTGTCGTACGTGCGCGAGTCACGGACCTCCTCGAGCACGGTCTGCGAGCGCGTGACCGCCCGTTCGTTTCGGGCCAGCCACGCCTCGATCGCCTGCTCGCCGCTGCCCGGGTCATCGGACAGCGCCTCCCGGGTGATCGCCCGGTGAAGCCGATACAGATCGTCGCGCAGGGCGGTCCGGGCCAGCGCCTGCCAGCGGTCCGCGCGCGGGAGCTCGAGGATCCGGTCGCGCAGCCAGTCCAGCCCCAGCCGCGACCCCAGTTCGAAGTAGGTGGTCGTGACCACCGGCATCGCTACGCCGGCGGCCGCGCTGTCGGTGACGATGTCGAACACGGACAGCAGCGCGGGCAGGCTGGCCACCCGGGCGGCGAGCTCGGGGGGCACGCCGGCGGTCTCCAGGTCGGTCAGCCGCTCGTCAAACGCCTCCCGGTCGAGTCCCTGCAGGACCCCGGGGAGCGCCTGCCCGAGCTCCCGGGCTCCAGGCGCGAACCGGTCGATGAGGGCCGGGGTGTCGATCGTCGATCGCGCGCCCGCGCGCACCAGCCAGCGGGCCGCCCGTTCCACCAGCCGCCGCCCCCCGAGCAGCATCGAGAGCTGTGTGCCGGCCTCGATGCGATTGTCGAGCCCTTCCACCTCCGACCAGAAGCCCCGCATCTCAAAGATCTCCCGCGCAGCCGCGTAGGCGCGCGCCAGCTGTGGCGTCGAGGCCCCCGTCTCCTCGCCCAGGCGAAACGCGAACGAGATCCCGGCGCGGTCCACGAGCTGGTTGGCGACGATCGTGGCTACCAGCTCGCGGCGCAGGCGATGGCGGCGCACCGGCTCGGGGTAGAGCTCGGGAAGCGGGGGCGGGAAGTAGCGCTCGAGATCGTCGGCCAGGTACGGATCCTCGGGCAGGTCGGACTCGAGCAGCTCCTCGTAGAGCTCGATCTTGGTGTAGGCCATCAGGGTCGCGAGCTCGGGCGCGACCAGTCCCTGGCGAGCGCTGCGGCGGCCCGCGATCGTCGCCTCCGTGGGCAGGAACTCGAGCTCCCGGTCAAGCCCGGCGACCTGCTCCAGGTGGTCGATCAGACGCTCGTTGACCCCGAGCATCGACACCGACTGGGCTTGGGACAGGCTCAACGCCTGGGTCTGGATGTAGCTGGCGTGGCGCACGCTCTCCGCCACCGAACCGGTCATCTGCTCCAGCAGCCGGTTGCGCTCCCGCGCGTCGATCAACCCCGCGGCCAGCGGCTCCCCGAGCAGGATCTTGATGTTCACCTCGTTGTCCGAGCAGTTGACGCCGGCCACGTTGTCGATCGCGTCGGTGTTGATCTGGCCGCCCGCCTGAACGGGCCCGCCGCGCAGCGCGTACTCGATCCGGCCCCGCTGGGTGAAGCCCAGGTTGCCGCCTTCGCCCACCACCCGGCAGCGCAGCCGCTCGGCGTCGACGCGAACCGCGTCGTTGGCCCGGTCCCCGGCCTCGGCGTTGGTCTCCGCCGCAGCCTTGACGTAGGTGCCGATGCCGCCGTTGAAGAGCAGGTCCACGGGAGCCTTCAGCAACTCGCGGATCAGGTCGCCGCCTGAGAGCCGGCCGGCCTCGATGCCCAGCGAGCGCTTGACCTGATCGGAGACCGGGATCGACTTGGCGCCCCGGGGGTAGACGCCGCCGCCGGCGGAGATGAGCTCCGGGTCATAGTCGCTCCACGCCGACCGGGGCAGTGCAAACAGGCGCCGGCGCTCGGCGAAGCCGGCCCGGGCGTCGGGATCGGGGTCCAGGAACACGTGGCTGTGGTTGAAGGCGGCCAGCAGCCTGATCTGCGGGGAGAGCAGCATGGCGTTGCCGAACACGTCGCCCGACATGTCGCCGATCCCGACGACCGTGAACTCCTGAGCCTGGACGTCGACGCCGAGCTCGCGGAAGTGGCGCTTGACGGATTCCCAGGCGCCGCGGGCGGTGACGCCCATCGCCTTGTGGTCATAGCCGTGCGAGCCGCCGGACGCGAACGCGTCTCCGAGCCAGAAGCCGTACTCGGCGGCGACCTCGTTGGCGATGTCCGAGAAGGCGGCCGTGCCCTTGTCGGCGGCCACCACCAGGTAGGGGTCGTCGTCGTCGTAGCGGACCACGCGGTCGGGGGCGACGACGTCATCGCCGACGTAGTTGTCGGTCAGGTCCAGCAGGCCGCGCAGGAACGTGCGGTAGCAGGCAATCGCTTCCTCCTGCAGCTCGGACGCGCCCACCCTCGCCGAGCGCTTGACGACGAATCCTCCCTTGGAGCCAACCGGCACGATCAGGGCGTTCTTGACCATCTGCGCCTTCATCAGGCCCAGCACCTCGGTGCGGAAGTCCTCGCGCCGGTCAGACCAGCGCACCCCCCCGCGCGCGACCTTGCCGCCGCGCAGGTGGATGCCCTCCACGCGCGGGGAGTAGACGAAGATCTCAAACCGCGGCCGCGGGGGCGGCAGGATCTCCAGCTGCCCGGGGTCCAGCTTGAACGACAGGTACTCGGGGGCTCGGCCCGCGGCGTCGCGGCGAAAGTGATTGGTGCGAAGCATCGCCACCACCACCGCCAGCACGCTGCGCAGGATCCGGTCCTCGTCCAGGCTCTGGACCCCGTCGATCGACTCCTCGATCTCCTCGGCGAGCCGCCGGGCGCGGTCGCGATCCCGGCGCTCGGGATCGAACCGGGCATAGAACAGCGCCACGAGCGCGGAGGCGATGCGCGGGTGGTCGAGCAGCGTGCCCGTCATGTACGCGTCCGAGAAGGCCACCGGCGCCTGGCGCAGGTAGCGGAGGATCGCGCGCAGCAGCGTGATCTCGCGGACGCTCAGGCCGGCCAGCATGACCAGGCCGTTGAGCGCGTCGTCCTCGAGCCTCCCCGACCAGGCGTCGAGGAACACGTCGGCGAAGTTCTCCCCGGCCCGGGCCAGCTGGCCCGGGTCGCAGCGCAGCCCGAAGTCATACAGCCAGACCGGGCTGGCGTCGAGGGGCTTGACCTCGTAGGGACGCTCGTCGATCACCTCGGCGGTCATGTCCTCGAACGTCGGGACCACGTCTGACAGCGACACCGGCTCGGCGCTCAGCAGCTTGGCGCGGATGACGTCAGGCTCGTCTCCCGAACGCCGCGAGGTGGCGATGATCGGTCCTCCCCGCCGGCGCTGCTCGCCGATCCGCTCGATGTCGGCGACCGCCGTGGCGGCATCGCAGTTGGCCCGGTAGCCCGGCGGGAACGCCGCTCCGAAGCGCGAGTAGAGCTCGAGGCCGGCCAGCTCGCCGTGCTCGGCGATCAGTGCCGCCCGCAGGTCGTCGGTCCAGGCCCGCGTGTCGTGCGCTATCCGCGCCTCGATCTCGCGCACGTCGTAGTCGTCTCTGACCCCGTCGGGACAATGGATGACGTAGTCGATCCGGACCAGCACCGACTCCGAGAGCTGGAGGCGCCAATCGACCTGGTCGCCGCCGAACGCCTGGCGCAGGATCCTCCCGGTGCGCAGGCGGTTCTGGGTGTTGAAGCGATCCCGGGGAAGGCACAGGGTGCAGGCCACGAACCGATCGAGCTGATCCCGGGCCACGAACACGCGGACCCGCTGGCGCTCCCCCAGCCCCAGGATCCCGATCGCCATCGCGAACAGGTCCTCGGTCCCGATCTGGATCAAGAGGTCCCGGGGGAGCGACTCCAGGATGTCGACCAGGCCCTTGGCGTCGTGGCTGTCCGGCGGAAACGCGGCGCGCGCCAGGATCCGCGCCACCTTGCCGCGCAGCAGCGGGATCTCGCTCGCGCTCGTCTTGTAGACGCTGGTCGTGTAGAGCCCGAGAAAGCGCCGCTCGCCCACCACCGAGCCGTCGGCCCCGAACCGCTTGACGCCCACGTAGTCCATGTAGGACGGCCGGTGCACGGTGGCGCGCGAGTTGGCCTTGGTGAGCACGAGCGGATGCGATGAGCGGGCCAGGGACAGCACCCTGGGCTCGAGCTCCTTGGCGGGCTTCGAGGACAAGCCCCGCAGGATCCCCAGGCCGGTCCCGGTGAGCGTGTGCAGCTCCCCGCGGTGGCCAGGGGCATCCAGCTCGTATTCGCGATACCCCAGGAACGTGAAATGGTCGTCGGCCAGCCAGGCCAGAAAAGCCTGGGCCTCGGCGATCTCCTCGAGGTCGCCCTCGGGCGCCTCACGCCCAAGCTCGGTGGCCAGCTCGGCGGTCTTGGCGCGCATCGGCTCCCAGTCCTCGACCGCCGCTCTCACCTCTTCCAGCACGACCTCCACCCCGGCCCGCAGGAGCGCCAGCCGGTCGGGATCGGACTCGCGGGAGAGCTCCACGTGGATCACCGACTCGGCGGTTTCGCCGGGCGCGCTCGCGCCCGCCTCCAGCACCTCGCGCAGGCTGCCCTCGTGGTCGCGCACCACCCTCATCACCGGATGGATGAACAGCTCGATCCCGCAGCCCTGTCGGGCGAGCTCCATCGTGACCGAGTCCACGATGAACGGCATGTCGTCGGAGACCAGCTCCAGGACCGTGTAGGGAGAGCTCCAGCCGTCGCGCTCTGAATCCGGGTTGTAGACGCGCGCCTTGGTCTCACCGGGCGCCCGGTGCTTGGCGGTCCGGTAATGCGCGACCACCGCGCCCGCGAGATCCCGCTCGGACCGGCCGGCGATGTCAAGGGGCGGGACCCAGTGGTAGTACTGGCGGACGAACTCCCGGTAGGCCGGCGCCGGCTCATCGGGCAGCATCTCGCCGATCGAGGCGTCGAGCACCTCGAGCAGGTCCACCTCGAGGTCCCCCGCCTTCACGGCCATCTGTGCCTCATCTCTCCTGACGCTCGTCCTACGGTCCCAAAGCTACCCCCCGGCCCCGATCGCACGCGCCCTGGGACCCGGTCGGTACGCGCGCGGACGTGCGCGCTCGGTCCAGGTGGCTCGGTCCAGTGGCCGCCCACCGCGGCCGTCACCGGGTCCACCCGCCGGCCTGCCCGCGAGGTGGCACCGCCCTCACCGGGACGACTCGGCGATGCGCGATCATGGGCCAGTGCCGTCAGTCAGCGCGCCCGACTCACCGATCATCAGCACCGAGGAGCTGACCAAGATCTACGCGGGAGCCGATTTCAGAGCGGTCGACAGTCTGGACCTGAAGATCGAGGCGGGAGAGATCTTCGGCCTGCTCGGGCCCAACGGTGCCGGCAAGACCACCACTGCCGGGATGCTGACCACCCGCGTGATCCCGACCTCCGGCCGCGCCCGGATCGGCACGGTCGACGTGGTCGCGCATCCGGCGCTGGCCAAGCAGCTGATCGGCGTGGTGTCGCAGCAGAACACGCTCGACCGCGAGCTCAGCGTGTGGGAGAACCTGTACTTCCACGGCCGGCTGTTCGGGATCTCGGCCGTTGAGTCACGCTCGCGAGCCGACCGCCTGCTGGAGCAGTTTCAGCTCAGCCGCTGGGCCAAGGCGTCGGTGTACGCGCTCTCCGGCGGGATGGCGCAGCGCCTGATGGTGGCGCGGGCGATCCTGCACCGTCCCGCGGTGTTGTTCCTGGACGAGCCGACCGCCGGCCTGGACCCCCAGAGCCGCCTGGCGCTCTGGGAGATCCTCGGAGAGCTTCACGCCGACGGTCAGACGATCATCCTGGCGACCCATTACATGGAGGAGGCCGACCAGCTCTGCGACCGGGTGGCGATCATGGATCACGGCAAGATCCTCGCCCTCGACACCCCCGCCGAGCTAAAGCAGTCGGTGGGCGCGGACACGATCGTGACCGTCAAGAGCGCCGGCGACCAGGACGAGCTGGCGGCCCACCTGGAGCGGGCGGTGGAGGGCGTCACCCGCGTCCGCGTGCTCGACGACGGGGTGGAGCTGCACGTCCAGGGCAGCGAGCGGGTCCTGCCCCGGGTCGTGGCGGCCGCCGAGGAGACCGGGGTCGAGCTGCTGGATCTGTCGCTGACCGAGCCGACGCTCGAGACCGTGTTCATCAACCTGACCGGAAAGGACCTGCGGGAATGACCGCGACCACCGCGCCTGCACCCACCCGCGCCCTGATAACCGCCGAGCCGACGCGGTCGGCCGCCGCCGCCAGCCGCACCGCGCTGCAGGCGCTGATCCTGCGCGATCTGGTGGTCCTGCGCAAGCATTTCTGGGAGTTCGTCGTGCGCACCCTGATCCAGCCGTTCCTGCTGGTGTTCGTGTTCCTGTACGTGTTTCCGACCATCGGTCAGGGGGTCGGGGGCGGCCACGGCAAGGCCGCCGAATCGGCGTTCGCCACGGTGCTCGTCCCGGGCGTGGTGGCCATCTCGATCATGTTCCAGGGCATTCAGGCGGTGGCTCTGCCGATGGCCACCGAGTTCGGGTACACGCGGGAGATCGAGGACCGCGTGCAGGCGCCCTGCCCGATCTGGCTCGTGGCCCTGGCCAAGGTCCTCTCCGGCGCCGTCCAGGGTCTGCTGGCAGCCGTGATCGTGTTCCCGATCGCCGCCGTCATCCATGCCGGCGGCGTCGAGGCCCACCTGAGCGTGAACTGGGCGATCGTCGTGACCCTGATCCCGCTCGCCTGCGTGACCATGACCTCGCTGGGCCTGCTGCTCGGAACCACGTTCGAGCCCCGCAACATCGGCCTCATGTTCGGCTTCGTCGTGTTGCCGCTGACCTTCCTGGGCGGCACCTACTACCAATGGACCAGGCTGGCGCCGGTCATGGTCGGCGGGATCCACTGGCTGCAGATCGTCGTGCTCGTCAACCCGCTGATCTACCTCACCGAGGGGATGCGCGCGGGTCTCACCCACGCCTCCCACATGCACCTGTACATCATCTATCCGGTGCTGATCGGATTCTGCGCCGCGTTCCTGGCGCTCGGGCTGCGCAACTTCCGGCGGCGGGTGCTCGTGTAGACGGGCTGCCACGGGGGCGTGAGGCGGCCGTCCCACGCCCCCGCCTCGGCCTCGCCTGCCGCCTCGCCGGGCATGGCCGGCTCGGCGCGCCTCAGCGGCCCGCGGCATTGCGACCGCCTGTCGTCGAGCGCCGGCGACGCTCGATTCGCTTCAGCAGCGGCGGAGCGCCGCGACGGTCGCGTCGGGATCGGTCACCGTCACGAGCAGGCGCCGATACGCGGCGTCCGAGGACAGCTCGATGCGCACCGCGGGACCGCGGCCGTGGACGGCGGCGAAGTCGGGGCGATCGCCGGTCAGCCTCCTGACCCCGTAGGCGGCCATGCCTGGAAACCCGGTGCCGGGAGCCCGGATCCCCCGCAAGGCACACCAGGGGTCGACATCGACGCTGATCGCCTCCACGGCGCTCAGCGGGACACGCACATCGCCCCTCATCGCCACCACCTGCTCGGCTCCGGTGAGACTGACGACGAGCTCGTCACCTTGCACTAACAGCGACGCCACACTCAGAACATTACCCGCCCCGAAACCGAGTACGCAGACTGGCGACTCCTCGACTTGACCCCGGTTGGTCGCGCTCCACCGGCGCTCGGGGTCGCTGCGGCGACGCGCTCCCGTGTGCCGGGGCCTCAGGAGCCGGAAGGGAACCGGTATGAGGAGTGCGGGGGCACGTGCGGGCCCACCTCGAGGACGATCTCCGCGTGACGTGTCAGGGGGATGCTCGAGGGCGAGTCAGGCCATCGCCGGCCATCCACGAACCCCGCCACCCGTGAGCCCTCGAGGGCCGTGAACGCGGCCAGGCGGCGGTCGGACAGTGGCTGTCCCCAGCCCCGAAACAGGTCGGCGACCGTCGGCCTCGCCGCCGGCCTGACCAGGACCACGCCGGTGGGCTCGAGCGTCGTCAGCTCGCCGAAGCAGCGGGCGCCTGAGATCCTTCCTCCGAAATGGCGCAGCGGGCGGCGGGCTCCGATGCCCGCCGGCAGCAGAACCACTCGGTTGGCGGCGAACAGCTCGACGTGAACCCCGATGCGAGGGCCCAGGGCCGGGCGACAGGCGCCGATCATCGGTCCGGTGGCCGGCGGATGGAACTTGGCGCCTTGCCCGATGGGGCGGGCCTGGGCGGCCAGCTGAGCAGGGATGGCGCTGGCGACCGCCGGCGTGCGACGGGCGGGCGAGGCCGAGCCGCAGCCGGCGCTCGCCAGAGCCGTCGCCAGAGCCACCCCCACCAGGATCAGCCAGGGCACCGCAGCTGGGGACACCGCAGCCGGGGACACCGCAGCCGGGGACACCGCAGCCGGGGACACCGCAGATCGGCCGGTCACGCGCCCCCGCGGAACCACTACGCGCTGGGCTCCCAGGCCCCCTCTGAGTCCTCCAGCTCGAGCGCGGTTTCCGCCTCCGTCACGGGCCGCCGCTCGCCGCTGCCACGGCGCCCGCCGGATCGCAGGCGCTCGGGACGCTCGGCCATGGCGAACACCACCGGAAGCAGGCCGACTCCGGCGGACAGGCAGGCGACCACCGCCACTCGGGCAACGACCGCGGGCAGCGCCAGGAGCACGAACCCGTCGAATAGCACGGCGACCGTCGACGCGCCCTCCCACAGGGCCGCGGCCGCGACGATGAAGAACGTGAACCAGCCATGGCGCCGTCGCGCCATGGCCAGCAGCCCCCAGGCCGTGAAGGCCAGGACGAGTGCCAGGACGATGCCCTGCCCGACGGAGACGCTGGGCCGGCCATGGAGCTGCTGGCCGGCTCCGACCACCGCGAACGCGACCAGGGCAACCACCGCGAGTGCCAGGGCCACCCGCTCGTCGAGCTCTCTGCGGCGCAGTCTGAGAGCCGCCAGCACACAGGCGAGCGCCACCAGGATCGGCCAGAACCACACGATCGAGGGGTCAGGGGCGTAGTACAGCCCACCGGAGATCGCGGTCGCCGCGTCGTCGATCCGCAGCGGGATCCTCCAGGTGCCGGCGTACCTGGAGCCCGGGGTCAGGACAGTGGTCGCCAGGGCATGCAGGCGTCCGTCGTGCCACCCGTAGGAATCGCCACCTGACACCTGATCCCAGTGCGGCCGGGTGCCCGGGCCGAGGTTCGTGGGCGGGATCTGCGCCGGGACCTGGTTCAGGTAGTACATCGACGAGTTCTCGTTGACCGCCACCCCGGCCGGCGAGAACCGCACGTAGGGAGCGCCCCGGTAGTCGAGCACGATGACCGTACGGCCCAGGTCCGAGCGCAGCCACATGCGCTGGTCGCCGTCGACCACCTTGGCCTCGAGACCCGCGGGCAGTTGGCTGACGCGCGCCAGGTACTTGCTCGCCGGTGGATCGACTGGTCCGTGCGCGCTCGCCGAGGCCGGCAGCACGAGCAGGACCAGCGCTACGACGAGCCGTGTCACGGTTCGGCGGCACTTAGACTTGACGGCCGAGCCCATACCGTGGCGGACTCTACGCACACCTCCGCGCCGACACGGCGCTTGGCCGTCACCCGGCTGGCCCTGGCCGCCCTGGCGGCCTCGCTGGTGCTGGTGATCACCCCGGCGACGGCGCTGGCGGATGGCGACCCGGCCAGCGATGTGCTCGTGGCCCAGTCGGTGTTCCTGCCCCAGGACGGGGGGATCGGTGCCATCCAGCAGGAGCGGATTGCCGCCGTGCTCGGCTCGGCACAGCGCCAGGGTTTGGCCGTCCGGGTGGCCCTGATCGCCACTCCCTCCGATCTGGGGTCGATCGGGCAGCTGTGGCGGATGCCGGTCAGCTACGCCCGGTTCCTCGGCGAGGAGCTCTCGCTCGTGTTTCACGGCACGCTGCTGGTGGTGATGCCCAACGGGCTCGGCGTGTACCGCGTGGGCGGGGTCCCGACCGCCGTTCAGTCGGCGGTCGCCTCGCTGCCCGCGCCGGGCAGTGGGAGCGCGATGGGGACGGCCGCGGTCACCGCCGTGCAACGGCTGGCCGCCGCCTCCGGTCACCGGCTCTCGGTGGGCGAGGTGAGCGCCCCCCGGCCGGCGAGCTCAAGCTCGGTGATCGGCGGTCTGATCGCCTGGCTGGCCTTCGCCCTGGGCGCGGCTCTGATCGCCGTGGCCTGGACGGTCAGCCTCCGGGCTCGTCCCGCGCGCCCGCACCAGCGGGCCGAGACCTCCTGACCAGCGGGCCGAGACCTCCTGACCAGCGGGCCCCGATCCGGTCTCCCCCCGACGTCCCGACCGGCCGCACAGTAGGCTGACGGCATGGAAGAGGCAAGGGCTCGTGAGCTGCTGGCGCGCGAGCGACAGCGAATCGAGCGCGCACTGGGGATCGGCACCGGAGAGGGAGCGCTGGAATCCGACCAGAACGTCGAGCCCGGCGACGAAGATTCCGAAAACCTCTATCAGGATGAATACGACTCCGGGCGCGCCGAGGATCTTCGCGCCGAGCTGGCGGCGGTCGAGCGCGCCGAGGCCAGGTTGGCGGCCGGCACCTACGGTCTCTCGGTCCGGAGCGGCGAGCCGATCCCCGATGGCCGGTTGGAGGCTCGTCCCACCGCCGAGCTCACGATCGAGGAACAGGAGCGCCTGGAGCGGTCGTGAGCTCCGGAGCCCTCGGCGCCGCGATCGGGGCGCGCTCAGGGCCAGCCCGCCGCCGGCGCCGGCGCGGTGACCGTCAGGATCTGCCCGGAGCGGGATTTGTCGCCGGCGCTCTCGAGTCCCCGCCACTCCCGGGCGACGATGAACAGGGTCCGGCCGTCCGCTCCCCCGAGCATGCACGCGAAGGCTCCACGGTCGAGCTCCACCGTCTGCAGCACCTCGCCGCCCTGGGCCACCCGGGCGCAGCGCCGATTGGGGACGTCGGCGTACCAGACGGCTCCTTCGGCGTCGCTGCAGACTCCATCGGGCGCGCTCCCGGGAAGCTCGGCCCACACCCGGCGGTTCTCCAGTCCCCCGTCCGGGGCGATGTCGAACGCGGTCAACCGGCTGCTGTAGGACTCGGCGACGATCAGCGTCGAGTTGTCCGGGGTGACCGTCATGCCGTTGGCAAACTGGATCCCGTCGGCCACCTGGCGAGCCGAGCCGTCGGCCCCGACCAGCGCGATCGTGCCCGGGGCGAACTCCTCGCCGGCCAGCATGTCGAACCCACCGCCGTTGACGTAAACGTGCCCCACTCCGTCGACGACGATCTCGTTGTTCGGGGGACGGTCCGAGAGCGCGCGCAGGTCGGCGTGGGTCGCCAGCGCTCCGTCGGGCTCCATCCGCAGCAGCTTGCCCTCTCGGGCCGAGACGATCAGCAGCCGTCCGTCGGGCAGCCAATCGATGCAGAACGGAAACGAGTGCACCGCGCAGATGACCTCGCGGTGGCCCTCGGCGTCGACGGCGATCAGCTCCTCGGCGCCCCAGTCACAGAACCACAGGCGGTCCTCGTGCCAGCGCGGTGACTCCCCGAAGGCGATGTCGCCCAGCAGGACCTGGGGCTCATTCATCCGTGTACCTCCTCGATCACAAGTGCGGGCTCTTCGCTGCCTGAGACCGGGCCGGAAGCGCCGAATCATCGCCAGACGCGGTGATCGGCCTGCGGCGAGCCGGGCGCCAGTATCGTTCCGGCACCGTGGGTCTCGTTCTCGACATCCCCGTCCTCCGGACTTGAGCCCGGTCGGCGAGCATCATCTGGGCCGCCTCGCCGAGCGGTCGTTTGAGCGCAAGGGCGACTACCCGGTGTTGCTGTTCGAGGACCGCTGGTATGAGTCGGGCGAGCTGTTCGCCAGGTCCCGGCGACTCGCGGCGGGACTCGGCGAGTCGGGCGTGAGCGCCGGGGAGCGGGTGGTGGTCACGATGGCCAACTGCCCCGAGGTCGGGATCGTCTACCAGGCGCTGTGGTGGGCGGGGGCGGTCGTGACGCCCGCCAACTTCCTGCTCTCGCCGGCCGAGCTTCGCCACGTGATCGCCGACGCCGAGGCATGTGCCGTGGTCACCACCCCCGAGTTCCTCCCCAAGGTGCAACAGGCGGTGGCCGGGCTGCCGGCGGTCCGGCTCGTCCTGTGCAGCGAGGATGTCGACGGCGAACTGGCGCTTGCCGAGCTCGAGCAGGCCCCGCCCGGGCCGATCGTCACCCGCGGGGACGACGACCTCGCCGCCCTCCTCTACACCGGGGGCACCACCGGCCGGGCCAAGGGCGTGATGCTCTCACACGCGAACCTCTACTTCTCGGGCCGCTGCGCCTACGAGGCGTCCCACGTCCCTGGGGTCAACCGCGCGCTCACCACCCTCCCCCTGTCGCACTCCTACGGGCTGCTCGTCACGATCGCCGGGCTGCATCATCCTGAGCCCGGCGTGTCGGTCCTGCTGCGCTGGTTTGATCCGACCGCATTCCTGGAGCTCATCCAGGAGCACCGCCTCCAACTCAGCGCGGTCGTCCCGACGATGCTCCAGATCCTGCTCTCACAGCCCCTGGAGGATTACGACCTGACCTCGCTGCGCTACCTGTCCTCGGGCGGCGCCCCGCTGGCCAGAGAGGTCGAGGAGGAGTTTCGCCGCCGGGTGCCGTCGGTTTCGATCCGCCAGGGCTACGGGCTGACCGAGACCGCCGCGCTCGTCTCGACCAATCCCGCCGGACGGGAGCGCTCGGGCTCGGTGGGCCTCCCGGTGCCGGGCACCGAGCTCGAGATCCGAGACGACGATGGCCAGGCCCTGCCCAGCGGCGAGCTGGGCGAGATCTGCGTCCGATCCCCAGGAGTGATGCGCGGGTACTGGAACTCTCCCGCCGCGACCGCCGAGGCCCTGCGCGACGGATGGCTTCACACCGGCGACATCGGCTACCAGGACGAGCATGGCTACCTGTTCATCGTCGATCGCAAGAAGGACCTGATCATCCGCGGCGGCTTCAACGTGTATCCCCGGGACGTGGAGGATGCCCTGGTCGAGCACCCGGCGGTGCAGATGGCCGGTGTCGTCGGCAAGCCCAGCCGTGTCCACGGTGAGGAGGTCGTGGCCTTCGTCGCGCTGCACCAGGGGACCCGGGTGACGGCCGACGAGCTCGTGGCCTGGGCCCGTGACCACATCGGCAGCTACAAGTACCCGCGTGAGATTGTGCTCGTCGACGCCGTCCCGCTGACCGCGGTGGGCAAGATCGACCGCAAGCTACTGCGCACGCGCGCGCACGAGCTGGCGGCCGACGCGGTGGCCTGACCCCGCCGGGAAGCGCTGGTGCTAGTCGGCGGCCACCGGCAGGCCAACTCGGATCACGACCCTGGCCGGTCGGGTCGGCAGCGCCAGGGACAGAAAATCCCGCACGGGGCCACGGTTGAGACAGAACGGGCAGGTGAGCGCGTCGGTCAACGACAGCGGCTGCGCCCCGATCGAGACCGGTGCGTCGCAGCGGCCGCAGGCCAGCGTCCCGGTGCCCAGCTGACCGGAGTGGGCCGGCCGGCGCGCGGGCTCGTGCGCTGCCCCGACGGGCGCGTCTGGCCCGAACCCTTCCCCGGGGGACCGGCCGATGCCACGAAAAACCGCCACGAGACGAGTCTAGGCACAGCTCTGACCTGCCGCTCGAGCCCCGCGCGGGTAGGTTGTCCCGAATGATTCGATGGTTGGCATGAAGGAGGAGCACTTGTCCGAGAGCAATGAGGCCGCGCTGCGCGCGGCTGTGGAGGCCTTCAACGACGCAAGCCGGCGCGAGGACTTCCTGAGGCTGTATGCGGCCGACGTAGTCCTGCACGGCTATCCACGCGGCACGGCGGGGCTACAGGGGGCGCGGGACTTCTATTCGCAGCTGTGGGCCGCCTTTCCCGACGCCCGGCTGACGCTGGAAGCGGTGATCGAACGCGACGATCAGCTGGCTGCGCGGTACACGCTGTCCGGAGCGATGGCCAAGGATTTCTACGGCGCGCCGACGTCTGGAGCGGCGAGCAGCTTTGAGGGAGTCGTGTGGCTGCGCTTCCAGGACGGCCAGGCGGTCGAGGTCTGGCAGGCATCCGGCACGCTGGACACCCTGACCCGGCTCAGCGCTCGCGCCGCCCAAGCCCCCACCAGACCGTCGGCCAGCGCCGAAGCAGCCGCGCTGCGGCTTACGGAGGAGTCCCCGGTCGAGTGACCCGCCGGACGAGATTGTCCGCCGTCCGGTCTCTTTGAATTAATGCCCCGATTACCGAGGAGGGCCCTTGGATGCGGTTGTGGCCGAGTCGCTGACAAAGCGATTCGGATCGGTCTTGGCGGTTGACGATCTGTCGTTCACGCTTACGCCTGGCACGATCACAGGCTTTCTCGGTCCCAACGGCGCCGGCAAGACGACCACGCTGCGGATGCTCCTCGGCTTGGCGGCGCCGACGAGCGGACGGGCGCTCGTGCTCGGCAAGCCGTACGCCGATCTCGATCGGCCCGCCCTGTCGGTCGGCGCGGTGCTCGAGGCCACGGATTTCCATCCTGGCCGCTCGGGACGCGACCATCTGAGGATGCTCGGCCGCGCCGTCGGCCTGCCCGACTCGCGCCCGGACGAGGTCCTGCGGACCGTCGAGCTGCAGACCGCCGGCCGGCGACGCGTCAAGGGGTATTCGCTCGGCATGCGCCAGCGTCTCGGGCTCGCGGGAGCGCTGCTCGGCGAGCCTGAGCTGCTCCTCCTCGACGAGCCCGCGAACGGCTTGGACCCCGAAGGGGTGCGCTGGCTGCGTGACTTCCTGCGCGCGTTCGCCTCCGAGGGGCGCACCGTCCTCGTGTCGAGCCACGTCCTGGCCGAGGTTGCGCAGACCGTGGACCAGGTGCTGATCATCAACCGCGGTCGCCTCGTAGTCGAGTCCTCGCTGCAGGCGCTCACGGCCCGCATCGGGGGCACCGTCCGCGTCCGCACCCCCCGGCCGGCTCAGCTGCACGAGGCGCTGGCGCGAGAGCACCTGGAGGCGACCCAGGAGGATCAAACGCTGTATGTGGGCGGCGCGGACAGCGAGCGGGTCGGCGAGATCGCGTTCGCGGCCGGCATCCCCCTGCACGAGCTGGCCACGGAAGGCTCGTCCCTCGAGGAGATCTTCCTCGAGCTGACCTCGCAGGCGAGCGCGTGATCGCTGAGGTGAAAGCGGAGCTGCTGAAGGTGCGCTCGACGCGGACCACGGTGGGACTGGTCGCGGGGCTGATCGCGCTGACGCTGCTGATCGTGATTCTCTCGGGTCTGCTCACCCATCCCAGCGGTCTCGCCAGCAAGAAGGATCAGCTTGGCCTGTTTGCGCCCGGCGGGGTGGCGCTGATCTTCTCGGGCCTGGCTGGAGTGCTGCTGATAACGAGCGAGTATCGCTACGGGACGATTCAGCCGACATTCGTGTTCACGCCGCGTCGCTCCAGTGTGCTTTCGGCCAAGCTCATCGCCGGTCTGCTCGCCGGGGTCGTGTTCGGCGTGGCCGGCGTTGGACTGGCGCTCGGGATCGGCTCACTGATCCTCTCCGCCCGCGGCATCCCTTCGGCGCTCACCGGCGGCGAGATCACCTTGCTGCTCCTCGGCGGAATCGGAGGGATCGCGCTGCGGGGCGCGTTCGGCGTCGGACTCGGCGCGATCGTCCGCAACCAGGTAGCCGCGGTGATCGGCCTGCTGGCCTGGGACTTCGTCGTCAACGGCCTCCTGTTCGGACTCGCCCCGTCGGTGGGTCGGTTCATGCCCACCACGGCCGCGGACGCGTTGATGGGCCTCAAGACCGCGCATCTGCTGCCGCCCGCCGCCGGCGGCGCCGTCCTGGTCGGCTGGACGGCGATACTTGGGCTGGCCGGGCTCGCGCTGACGCTGCGGCGAGACGCGTAGCCAGGCCGCGTCCGCTCCCGCAAGAGCTTCTCCCGGTCCCTACTCGGCGTCGATCAGGATCGTCGCGAAGAACTTGGCCAGTGCCTCGTGTCCGTGCAGCGGGAGCACGTGTGAGACGTACTGGTCCGGGCGGACGATGATCATGCACCCCGTCTCGCGGTTCACGCCTCGCTGCTCGAAGATGTCATCAGCATTCGGATCCGGGCAGAACATCTTCTCGTAGTCGATCAGACCGAACTTGCCCTTCCTCGGCAGCAGGACCGACGGCATCTTGTCGACGGCCAGGTCACGATGCCCCTGCTGGAAGATCGCACGGACATCGATCACGGAGTCGGGGTCGGCACCCGCCGGCGTGACGCGTTTGATCAGAGACGCGTCAGACGCCAAGAACTCGCACAGCTCCCGGGCGCGGGAGCTCTCGCCCGTC
Organism: uncultured Solirubrobacteraceae bacterium; assembly: GCA_963830595.1. Lineage (GTDB taxonomy): Bacteria > Actinomycetota > Thermoleophilia > Solirubrobacterales > Solirubrobacteraceae > Palsa-465. The sequence goes on along the minus strand of CAWHMQ010000007.1, from coordinate 34,115 downwards.
GGATCGTTGTGGTCGGCGAAAATGTAGATCCGCCAGGCACCGTCCGCCCGGGCGACGTGGCCCAGGTCGACCGGTTTGGCATCGGCTAACCGGACGACCGGGGCAGAATGAAAGCGCATCCCGACCGGGAAGCCCTCCGCGAGATGCTGGAACATCGCATCGGCGGTGATCATCGACGGGGCGTACCTGGTCGCCACTCCCGCGGTGAAGCGGCTTTGCGCGATGAAGTAGCTCTGGAACTCCTCCGCTTCCACCCCGTTGCCCTCGGCGTCGCCGGACCCGGCCGAGCGGGCGCTGAACATCTTGGAGAACCGGCGGTCGAAATCGATCAGCTGCCTGGCGATCGTCTGACGTTCCTCGGAGTAGGTGTGCAGGAGTTCCGGCTTGGCCGTCCCCCTGAGGACGGAACCCAGCTTCCACCCAAGGTTCCAGGTATCGGCCATGGACACGTTCATGCCCTGACCTGCCTTGGCGCTATGGGTGTGGCAGGCATCGCCTGCGATGAAAACCCTCGGAATGCGGGTGGCCATCTCCTCCACCGGCACGTCGTCGAACTTGTCGCACAGACGCTGGCCGATCTCATATACCGAACACCACCCGACGTGTTTGACCTCAACGTGGTACGGGTGCAGGATCCGATTCGCGACCTCGGCCAGCTTCTCCGGGATACCACCGCGGCTGGCGAGCGTCTCCTTGTCGCTGACATCGTTCAGCTCGACATAGAACCGGACAAGATATCCGCCCTCCCGCGGGATGATGAGGATGTTGCCCTGGTTGGCAGAGTAGATCGCGCACTTGACCCGGATGTCCGGAAAGTCGGTGACAGCCAGGACGTCCATCACCCCCCAAGACTCGTTTGTCGCGTCGCCGGTCAGCTCGCGGCCGATCGCGGACCGGATGCCGCTGCGCGAGCCGTCGCAGCCGACCACGTACTTGGCCCGGATGATCGAGGTGTCCCCGGTCTGCTGCAACTCGTTCATGTGCCGCAGGGTGACCGTCACCGGGTACTCCGACGAGCCGCTGGTGTCGACCTCGACGTCGCTCGCGTGAAGGCCGTAGAACGGCGCCAACCTGCTGGGGGACCGCTCCATGTGATCCCGAAGATAGGCAAGCATCCGCGCTTGGTTGACGATCACGTGCGGGAACTCCGACAATCCATCTTCGGTGTCCCGGATGCGCCCGGCACGCTTGATCTTGGTCCGGTCCTCCGGGTCCGGTCGCCAGAAGCAGACCTCGTTGACCCAATAGGCCTCGTTCACCAGACGATCGGCGAGACCGAACGCCTCGAACATCTCAACCGTGCGGCAGGCGACTCCGTCGGCTTGTCCCACCTCCAGCGGACCGGCCTTGCGGTCGATGACGACGGTCCTGATGTCGGGAAAGTGGCTCATCTGCGCAGCCAGGACCAGACCGGCCGGACCGCATCCTACGATCAGGACGTCGACCTCCCCGGGAAGACCCCCCGGCCGCTGCACGACGGACGGATGCGGGTCCTCGATGAACGGATCGCCGGGCTTGTAACCGTTGAGATGGAACTGCATCGTTGATTCGCTCCTCGACACTCGCAGCGGTCGCCACGTCGGCGCCTCGGGTTGTCACCGGTCGGGCTCAGCGGCGATCGTTGGTGCCTTTAGCAGAGTAAAGGGGCTCTCCCGGCCTCGACCTTGACCTCGGTAGACGTCGTCCCAGGGACCGCCGCCGCCCGCCGCGCCCGGCTCGCGGTGCTCAAACGCAGAAAGCTCACACCCGCGGGCGAGATTTTCTGCATCCTGGTCCCACAGCACGCATCCGGAAGAAAACCACGACCGGACCCGCAAACTTTCTGCAGCAGAGCCGGAGGACCTCCAAGCGTCCGAGCTCGAGGACGAGGACGAGCCGGGCGGCGCGACGCCCAAGCATTCGCTGGCCTGGCTAACCTAGGCGAGCTGGAGCGAGGTCTCCCGCCAGCGATCGAACAGGCGGTAGGCGTGGGCCCGGGCGGCCTCGGCATGGACGGCGGTCTGGGCGGCCAGCCGCTCGGGGGTGATCCCGGTGCCCGGCAGCTTGGGGTCGCTGCGCGCCCACTCGGCGACGAGCGCGGCGTCGACCTCGGGATGGAATTGCAGGGCGAGGTGGCGACCGTGGCGGAAGGCGGCCGGGCCCGCGGGGCTGCGGGCCAGCTCCTCGGCGCCGGCCGGCACCTGCATCTGGTCGAAGTGATACTGCAGCCAAGGTCCGGCCGGGATGCCGTCGTCGTCACTGAGGACAGGTATCCACCCGATCTCGGGAGCCGGGAGGACCTCGATCCCGCCGCCCAGGGCGAGCGAAAGCGCCTGCCCCCCGAAGCAGAGACCGAGCACCGGCACGTCCGCGTCGATGGCGACGCGCAGGGCCGCGATTTCCTGCGGCACCCAAGCGACGGGGTCGGCGGCGGAGCGCTCGGAGCCCAGGGACACCACGAAGGCGTGGTCGCGAGGATCGGGCGGCGGCCGCTCCCAGATCCGATGCATGCGGAACGTCAGGTCGCGGTCGCGCAGCCATTCACCGAGCCGGCCGGGAGGGCCCGCTGGGCTGTGCTGGAGGATCAAGCCGGGCTTTGACAGCATGTCGTGAGAACTCTAACGTCCTGCTCGTGAACATCGACCATGGCCTGGCGCTTCCGCTGCAGGACCGTGAGCAGGTCTTGGAGCACGCCGCGAATCTGATCCTGGCCTCGTGGCGCAGCTTCGATCATGCCCGGCCGCAGCAGCCGGCGCCCGGCGAGCGCCACTACCGGCTGCTGAGCGCGCCGTTGCCCGCTCAGGGCTCGTCGCCGATCTCGGCGCTGGACGCCGCCGCCGACGTCCTCGATGTCTCGCTCGCGCAGTCACGCCCGCGTTATTTCGCCTACATCGGCTCGTCGGGACTGGAGATCGGCGTATTGGGCGACGCGCTGGTCGCCTCGCATGACGTCAACGTGGCGGTCAGCGCCGGGGCCGCCGATCTGCTGGAGGCGCAGACGATCCGCTGGCTGGGCGAGTTCGTCGGCTTTGACAGGGCGGCGGTCGGGGTACTGGCGGCGGGCGGCACGATCTCCAACCTGACGGCGCTGACTGCGGCCCGCGAACGCGCGCTGCCCGGCTTTCGCCACGACGGCGCGGCCGGACGCTCGATGGCCCTGTACTGCTCGGCCGAGGCACACTATTCGGTGCGCCGGGCCGCCGAGGTGCTCGGGATCGGTGGCCGCCACGTCCGGGCGCTCCCGCTGGACTCCCGGCGGCGGATGGACCCGGCCGCGTGCGCGGCGGCGATCGACGAGGACCGGCGCGCCCAGATCGTGCCGGTGGCGGTCGTGGCGACGGCGGGCACCACCCTCACGGGCGCGGTCGACGATCTGAACGCGCTGGCCGAGGTCTGCGAGCCGCGGGACGTGTGGCTGCACGTCGACGGCGCCTACGGGCTGCCGGCCGCCGCCACCCGCCGGGCCGGAAGCCTGTTCGCAGGGCTGGCGCGTGCCCAGTCGGCGACCGTGGACGCGCACAAGTGGCTGTATGTCCCGAAGGCGTGCAGCGTCCTGCTCTTGCACGGCTTGGAGTCGCTGGAGCGAGCGTTCTCCCACGAGGAGAGCTACATGCCCCACAGCGGCGAGCGTCTGCCGGTGGATCGCACGCTCGAGTACTCACGCCCGCTGCGGGGACTGAAGCTGTGGCTGGCGTTCACCGTCCATGGCGCCGAGGCGATTCGCCGGGCGATCGAACGCAACCTGGAGGAGGCGCAGCTGCTGGCCTCGCTGCTCGCTGCCGACGACCGCTTCGAGTTGCTCGCCGCTCCTCAGCTCTCCGCCGTCTGCTTTCGCCATCTTCCGGCGGCCGACGTGGATCCGGACGCCCACAACGCCGAGCTTGCCGCGGCCCTGGCCGCCGACGGACGGATCCTGCTGGCCTCGGCTGACCTGGATGGCACCCCCTGCCTGCGAGCCTGCTTTGTCAACCATCGCACGACCGAGGCCGACGTGCGGGCGATTCCCGCCGTCGTGGCCGACGTGGCCGCCAGCCTCCCGGCGGTCGCGCCGTCGCCTCCCTCAGCCGCCGGCGCCGTGCCGCGAGACGAGCAGAAGATCTGACGGTGTCGGCCAGATGAGCGCGCGCGCCGAGCCGAGTATCGCCGAGGAGCTGGACGTGCTCGAGCGCGTGGGCGGCCTGTCGATCGACATGGACGCGATGGCGGTGATCGCCAACGCGTGGCGGGCGGCACAGGAGGCGCGGGCACAGCTCGAGCGCCGGGTACTCAGGCCGCGGGGAATCTCCTGGGGCGGCTTCTCGCTGCTGTTCAACCTGTGGGTCTGGGGACCGATGGAGACCCGGGACCTGGCGGCCTCGATGTCCTGCGCCCGGCCCAGTGTGAGCAGCCTGTGCGCCACGCTGGAGCGCGACGGGCTGGTGCGCCGCCACGGCGAGCCCAGCGACCGGCGGCTCGTGCGTGTGGAGCTCACCGGCGCCGGCCTGGAGACGATCGAGTCGCTGTACCCCCGTTTCAACGCCGGGGAGTCGGAGCTGGTGGCGGGCCTGAGCGCCGGCGAGCGCCGGCAGCTGGCCGAGCTGTTGCGCCGGCTGCTGCACAGCGTGCGCGAGGTCGGAGCCCGGGAGCGACCGTGAGCCTTCGGGTCAGCGGAGACAGCGGGGCCCGGGTCGACGTCGAGGGCGTCAGCGTGGCTCTCGACCATTTCATCGGGGGACAGCGCGTCGGGTCTGACCGGCGCCTGGCGGTCCGCAGCCCGATCGATTGGGACCACTGGGAGCTCGGTCAGGTGGCGGCCGGGGGAGGGCACGAGGTGGACGTGGCGGTCACCGCCGCCCGGCAGGCATTCCCGGCCTGGGCCGCCCTTGGTCCGGTGGGGCGCCACGAGGTGCTCGCTCGGCTGGCCGAGGCCATCGACGGCGCGGTTCCCGAGCTCGCCAAGGTCGAATGCGTCGACAACGGGTCGCTGTATGAGGCGATGCGTCTCCGGGTCCTGCCGCGGGCGGCCAACAACATCCGCTTCTTCGCTCGATACGCGCTCGAGCGTCTCCGAGAGCCGCCCCGCACGCTGCCCGGCGGCGAACGCAATCGCGTCCGCTACGACCCCTGTGGCGTGGTGGCGGTCTCGACTCCGTGGAACGCGCCCTTCATGCTCGCCACCTGGCGCGTGGGGCCGGCGCTGGCGGCCGGGAACACGATCGTCCTCAAGCCCCCGGAGTGGGCGCCGCTGGCCTGCTCGCTGCTCGGCGACCTGGCGCAGCAGGCCGGGGTTCCGCCCGGGGTGATCAACATCGTCCACGGCACCGGCGCGGACGCGGGCGCTCCGCTCACCGGACATCGTGGCGTGGACCGGGTGGCCTTCACCGGGTCGCCGGCGACGGCGCGCACGGTCTACCGCGACGCGGCCGCCAACCTGACCCCGGTCTCCTTGGAGCTGGGTGGCAAGTCCCCGTTCATCGTCTTCGACGACGCCGATCTCGACGCCGCCGCCGCCACGGCTGCCTACCAGTACGACAACTCGGGCCAGGTGTGCCTCGCGGGCACCCGGCTGCTGGTCCAGCAGTCGATCCTCGAGGAGTTCGTGCAGCGGTTCATCGAGCGTGTGGAGCACATCCAGGTCGGCGACCCGCGTGATCCCGCCACGACCTATGGTCCGCTGATCCATCCGGTGGCGCTCGGGCGGGTGACCGAGCACGTCGAGCGGGCGATCGCCGCGGGCGCCAGGCTGGCCTTCGGAGGACGCTCCCTGGGCGGCCTCTACTATCCGCCGACGTTGTTCACGGACATCCCGCCGGGAGCCGAGATCCTGCATCACGAGGTGTTCGGCCCGGTGCTCACGCTGCAGGCATTCGAGGACGAGGAAGAGGCCATCGCCCTGGCCAACGGCACCGAATATGGGCTCGCGGCCACGGTCTACACCGCCTCCGAGAGCCGTGCCGGGCGAGTCGGCGCCGCCATCGTCGCCGGCACCGTATGGGTCAACTGCTTCTACGTGCGTGACCTGGAGACCCCGTTCGGCGGCTCCCGGGATTCGGGCGTGGGCCGCGAGGGTGGCCATCACTCGTTTGACTTCTACTGCGACGTGAAGACCGTGTGCGAGCGCACGTCGGCGTTCACCGGGAGCTGAGCGTGACCAGACGCCGGCACAGCCCTCCGACCTCGGCGGGATCGTCGGTGAACTGCGAGGGCTTGAAGCAGATCGTCGTGTAGCCGGCCGCAAGCTGTGCCGGGATCGCCCGAGCCGCCTCGTCGAGGTCGGCCACCTCGCCTCCAGACGGAAAGCGACCCCGGATGCCCCCCACCAGCTCGAGCTCGGACATGTCGCGCCCGGCCATCCTCATCTGCTCCACGAGCCGACGCATCTCCGCCGGAGACGGTTGCCCGAAGGGATGGAAACCGTGCCCGTGGGCCACGAGCCGCCTGACGATCCACGGCCCCACGGAGCTGCCTCCGAACCACAGCCGCGGCCCCTCGGGCCGGTAGGGCTTGGGCTCCAGGTAGACATCGGCGAACCGATACCAGTGCCCGTCAAAGCTGGCCGGCCCGGGCCGCCACAGTTCGCGCCAGGCGGCCAGGTGCTCGTCCAGCAGCTCTCCTCGGTGCTCGAAGGCAACGTCCAGAGCGGCGTACTCCTCACGATGCCAGCTCACCGTCGGCTGGACCACCAACCGGCCCTCCGCGAGCAGGTCGAGCGTCGCCAGCTGGTGGGCGAGCAGCAGCGGGTGGCGCAACGGCGCGATGATCGCCGCGCCGATCACGCGGAGCGTGGTGGTGGCCGCCGCGATGGCGCTCATCAGGACGATCGAGTCCGGCCACGGGGTGGCCGGGTCCTGATTGCCGGGCGCCGCATAGTCACGCGGGTTGCCGGGGCGCCCGCGGGCACCCGCGCCCGGGCCGAGGACGATGTGCTCGCTGAGCATCACCCCGTCGATCCCCGCGGCCTCGGCCTCCTGGGCGAGTCTCACCAGCGCCCGCAACCGGCGGGGCGAGGTCATCGTCCAGTTCTCCGACAGGACGAGGACGAGCCGGGGCGCCGAGCCGTCGGGGGCGGCCACTAGTGCTTCCCGCCGTAAGTACGGTCACACCGAGAGTGGTGACAGGGGGATGGCTGGCAAGGACGCAGGAAGTGACGCGCAGCAGCGCTGCGCGAGCTTCCGAGGACGCCGCCAGGCGCCTCCTGGCGCCGCTCGAATGTGACCGTATTTGCGGTGGGGAGCACTAGCCGAGCGTCACGCGCACGGGCAGTCGCTTGAGCCCGTTGGTGAAGTTCGACCGATGTCGCTGGGGCTCACCCGCCAGCTCCACCTCGGCAACCCGGGCGACGAGCTCCTCGAGGAAGACCCGCACCTCCAGGCGAGCCAGGTGGACACCGAGACAGTGGTGCGGGCCGCCGCGGCCGAAGGTGAGCTGATCTGTGGGGTTGCGCGCGATGTCGAGCCGATGGGGGTCGGGGTAGTGGTCGGGGTCGCGGTTGGCGGCGGCGAACCACACCACGACCTTCTCGCCGGCGGCGATCTCGGTGTCGCGCACCCGCACCGACCGGGTCGTGGTCCGCCGGAAGAACCACACGGGCGAGGAGTACCGGAGCAGCTCCTCGGTCGCCGAGGGGATCAGAGCGCGGTCCTCGCGCAGGCGCGCGTACTCGCCGGGGTGCTGAGCCAGCGCCAGCGTGCCCAGGGCGATCGCCTGCCGGGTGGTCTCGTTCCCGGCGACGATCAGCAGCGCGAACATGTTGTCCAGCTCGCGCTCGGACAGCGGCTGTCCGTCGATCTCGGCGGCGGCCAGGAGGGTCAGGACGTCTTCCCGCGGGCAGGCTCGCCGATCGGCGTAGTAGGCGCGACCGATCGCGCACAGCTCCTCCGCCCATGGCGACCCGAACGGCTTGTAGCGGTCCTGCTCACGCTCGGTCTGGTAGGCGAGCTCGCCGACGAACTCCGGGTCGGTGTCGACCAGCAGGCGGTCGCCGAGCGCGATCAGGTGGGGAATGTCCTCCTCGGGCAGCCCCAGCTGGTGCGCCAGCACCCGGATCGGGATCGGCGCCGCCAGCTCGTGCACGAGATCGAAAGATCCCATCGGCAGGACCCGGTCGAGCAGGTGGCGGATCAGCTCGCGCAGCCACTGCTCGTAGCGGCCCACCGCGCCCGGGGTGAAGCTGGTCGAGATCAGGCGCCGATAGCGGCCGTGCTTGGGCGGATCAAGCTCGAGCAGGTTGCGCCGGGCGTCCAGGACGTCCTCGGGCAGATCCTCGATCGTCGCCGAGCCGCCGACCTCGGAGGAGAACGTCTTGGGATCACGCAGCACCGCCTGCACGTCGTCGTAGCGGGTCAGCGCCCAGAAGCCGCGTCCCCCCGGCTCGGGGTGGAAGTAGACCGGCGCTTCGCGCTGGAGCCGGTCGAACACCTCCCACGGCTCGTGATCGGCGAACAGGTCGTGATCCAGGAGATTCACCGACGGCTGGTGCGTCACGCTCGCGCCCATTGCCACCCGAGCCTAGCAGGTTTCTGCGTAATGTATCCAATTCCCGGTCCGTGGATGCCCGGCGCCTCCGCCCTTGACGAGGCTGCGGAAACTTGAGTAATGTATCCATACTGTTCGGTGGGATCGGGATGAGGCGAGTCAAGGAGAGGGAATGGCCAGTCAAGCTGCCGGCGGCGTCCGGTCGTCGGATGGGCAACTCGGCGGCGAGGCGTCACAGGCGCACCTCGGTCCGCGCAAGCTGACAACCCTGCACGCCGTCGGGCAGGCCCTGGCGATCGGCCCGATCTTCTCCATCGGCCTGGTGAGTGGGCTCGTCGCCAACGTGGCCGGCTACTCGACGCCCCTGTCGATCTTGCTCGGCTCCATCGGATCGCTGGGGCTCGCCTATGTGATCGCGATCTACGCCCGGCGGTTCGCGGGAGCGGGGGCGATCTTCGAGTATCTGTCACGGGCCGTCCACAACTCGTTCGGCATCTTCTCGGCCGGCATCTACCTGCTCGGAGCTCTCTTCCTGGGTGCCGGGGGCGTCTACATCGGCCTCGGATTCCTCATCCAGGGCTTCTTCTCGAGCCATCTGCACACCAGCATCCCCTGGTGGCCGGGCGGTGCGGCGGCCCTGATCATCGCCTTCCTGCTCAACCACTACGGCGTGCGGATCGCGATCCGCGGCGTGCTCATGCTCGCGAGCGTGTCGGTGATCCCGCTCCTGATCTTGGCCGTCGTGATCATCGCCAAGGGCGGGAACGGCGGCAACACACTGAGCGTCTTCACTCCGAGCTCGACGTCCTGGAACTCCGTCTTCAACGGGATCCTGTTCGCGGTGACCCTGTTCATAGGCTTCGAGGCGGCGGCGTCGATCGCGGAGGAGACCGAGAACCCGCGCAAGTCGATCCCGATCGCGGTCGTCAGCGCCGTGGGGCTCGCCGCCGTGCTCTACATCGTCGTCTCCTATGCCGGAACGATCGGCTTCGGCAAGGCGGCGCTGGCCAAGGGCGCCTGGTTCTCGGCCGCCAGTCCACTGGGGACGCTGGCCACCACCTACGTCGGCAACTGGCTGAGCGTGCTGATCGACCTGGTGATCATCCTCGACGCGCTCTCGCTCGCGATCGCGATCATGGTGACCGCCTCGCGCATCATCTTTGCGCTCGGCCGCGATGGGCTGCTGCCCAAGATCGCCGCCCGAACCTCGCGGCACGACACCCCGGTCACCGGCAACCTCGTGATCGCCGGCTGGAGCGTGCTGCTCCTGATCTGGGCGGGGCTGACCAACTACGGCGCGCCGGTCAAGCTCCCCAATCCGATCGAGGCGTTCAACATCACCACGTCGGCCGGCAGCTATCTGGTGGAGCTGATCTACGTGTTCCTGGCCGTGTTTGCGCTCAAGCTGCTGTGGTCGAGCCGCCACGACGAGCGAGGGCTGTGGTGGAAGTTCATCGCCGTCATCCTCGGACTGGCGACGCCCGTCCTGGCGTTCAAGGGTGCGCTCGACCCGTTTCCCACGTTCCCCAACGATCGCGGCGTGTTCATCGCCATCGCCTGCATCTTGATTTCGGCGGTGTGGTATGGGGTCCTGCACTTCACCCGGCCCGAGCAGGTGCGCCGCGCCGCGCGGCACGCGGTGGAGGGCCAGGGCGTCCCCCCGATCGACGAGCCGATCCCGATGGGACCGGACGCGCTGACCGGCTGATCGGCAAGCTCACATCTAGAGCCGAGGCGAGTACTCCGAGAACTCCCAGTCCGTGACCCAGGAGCGAAAGCGCTCGAGCTCGGCCCCCTTGATCGTCTCGAAGGTGTCCACGAGCGGCTGGCCGATCGCCTGCGCGATCACCCGATCCTCGTCGAGGGCGGCGAGCGCCTCGTGGAACGTCGTCGGCAGCATGCGCCCGAGCTTCTCGTCGGGCAGGTCGTAGATCATGCCCTCCAGCGGATCCGGCGGCTCCAGCTCCCGGCGGATGCCATCCAGCCCGGCGGCCAGCGCAGCCGTGTAGGCGAGGTAGGGATTGGCGGTCCCGTCGCCGAGCCGGATCTCGAGCCGGGTGGCGGAGCCGCGCTCCTTGGGCACCCGCACCAGCGTCATCCGGTGGTCGTGCCCCCAGCAGGCGCGCGTGGGCACGAGCGCCTCGGCGGTGATCCGCCGGTAGGCATTGATCGTGGGATTGAAGAACACCATCATCGCCGGGCCGTGCTCGAGCACGCCGGCCATGAAGTGGCGCGTCAGCGCGCTCAGCCCGTGGTCGCCCGCGGCGTCCTCGCAGACGTTCCTGGCGTCGCCGTCCTCGAAGGACACGTGCAGGTGAAAGCCCGAGCCCTCATCGTCGTTGAACGGCTTGCCCATGAACGTCGCGAGCAGGCCGTCGCGGGCGGCCAGCTCCTTGACCATCGACTTGTAGCGGAAGGCGCGGTCGGCCGAGCTCACGGCCGGTCCATGCCGGAGGTTGATCTCGAACTGCGCACGGCCGTACTCGTGGGCGGCGGCGATCGCCTCCAGGTCGAGATCGACCGCGGCGTCGAGCATGCGGCTGAGCGTGCCCTTGGGATCGGCCACGTCGCCGACGGTGTAGACGGGGCTGTCCTGGGAGGCGTAGGGGCGATAGCCGTTGGGCGCGGAGGCGTCGGCTTCGCACAGGTAGAACTCGAGCTCGGGGCCGACGATCGGCGACACGCCAAGCGCTTCGAACTCACGCACGGTCCGCTTGAGCGCGCCCCGGCAATCAAGCGGAGAGGGCTCGTGCGTGGCCGGATCCTCGAGGTCGACCAGGCACGCCACCACGTCAGGCTGCCAGGGCAGCGGCACGAGCGTGCTGAGGTCGGGCCGCCCGAGGATGTCGGGAAATCCCTGCTCGAATCCAGCCACGACGTTGTGGCGCAGATCGACGGTCATGATCGCCGCCACGAAACCGATTCCGTCCTCGGTGGCGTGCGGAAACGCCGAGATCGGAATGTCCTTGCCACGGCAGATGCCGTGGAGATCGGCGTACTGCAGCCGGACCGCGCGGACACCGACCTCGGCCAGCTCGGTCAGCCTGTGGGGCAGGTCAGCGGTGACCGGGGCGCCCGGGTGCACGTCCTGGCTCATCTCTGTCTCCTCTCGTTTCATCTGCTGCGGATTGCGCCGAGCGCCGGTGGGGGGCGAAGGCCAGCGTACCCGGGTCGACAACGGCCGCTCCCCCGTCGACGGTGAGCACCGCCCCGTTCACGTACGACGCCGCCGGCGAGGTCAGCCAGGCCACGGCCGCCGCGGCCTCCTCGGCCCGTCCGGCCCGCCGGGCGGGAACGTCGGCGACGGCGAGCTCGTAGGCGCCCTGCCGATCGGTGCACCGAAGGCCGGCCAGCTCGTCCATCGCCGCGTCGGCCATCTCGGTGGCGATCCAGCCGGGACAGACGCAGTTGGCGCGCACCCCCAGCGGGCCGTAGTCCAGCGCGATGCACTGCGTGAGCATGATCATCCCCGCCTTCGACGAGCAGTAGGCGGCCGACTCGGGGTCGGCGCGCAGCCCGGCCAGAGAGGCCACGGTTACGATCGAACCGCCGGTTTCGATCAGGTGCTCGAGCGCCGCCTGGCAGAGCAGGAAGGTGCCCGTGAGGTTGGTCTGCAGCACCCGGGTCCAGCGCTCCAGCGTCTGCTCGAGCACGGCCCCGCTCGCTCCGATACCCGAGCTGATGACGAGCGCGTCGAGCCGCCCGAACTGCTCCAGGCAGGCCTCGACGGCCCGGCGCGCTCCAGAGGCCTCACTCACGTCGGCGGCGACGGGATGCGCTCCGATGGCGGCGGCGATCTCCTCCAGGGGCTCGGGGCGGCGGCCGGCCACGCACACGCGCAAGCCGTCGGCGGCGAGCTTGTGAGCGACGGCGGCGCCGATGCCGCTGCCGCCCCCGGTGATGAGAACACTGGCGGTCAAGGAACGGTTAATCGTGCAGGAACTGCTCCACCAGCGATTCGGGGAACGACTTGTCGGCGAGCTGGTAGGCCAGCGCGGTCATGCGCCACGCATCGGACAGGTAGAAGCGCTCATACAGCTCGCCGCGGCCGCCCAGCTCCGACCCGAGGAAGTCCCAGGCCAGCCGGAACAAGCGGATCCGTCGCTCGGCCCCGGCGCCGGCAGCCTGAAAGTAGTGGGCGATCTGGTCGTGGAGCGGCCCGTCGATATCGGCTCGCGCCGGCGTGGCCATGAAACCGCCGCCCCCGATCAGCTGCAGCAGCTCGTTGCAGCGCGGCAGCCATTTCGGCATCTCACCCCGCAGCGCCACGAACGGCCGATCATCGGGATACATGACGCCGCCCTCGTCGACAGCCGCTCCGGCCTCGGCCGCCACCAGCGCCGACCTGGCCAGCTCGCACATCGCCCAGATCTGCCCGAGCTTCTCCTGGATGTGGTCGAAGCGAACGACCCCCGTGGTGTTGGCGATCACGTGCCCGAGGCCGAGCGCGAAGGAGAGCTTTACCCAGGCGCGCGTGAACGCCTGGTGCATGATGTGGCCGCGCCAGCCGGTGTCGGTTATGACCTCGCTGTAGCCGACGGTGTCGCCGTCCAGGAACACCCGCTCTGAGGGGATCTCCACATCGTCGAAGATCACCACCGCGTCCATCTCGTCAAACCTTGAGGACAGGGGGTAATCGAAGTGGTCACGCTGGCGCGAATAGCTGTCGCGGCAGATGAAGCGAAGCCCGGGAGTGGCGATCGGGACCGCGAACGACAGCGCGTAGCGCCCGTCCTGGGGCCGGATGTCCGAGCCCGGGTAGACGAGCAGCTCGTCGGCGAACGGCGCCAGGGTGGCGAGCATCCGGGCGCCGCGGACGACGATCCCGTCGCTGGTCTCCCCCACCTTGTGCAGAGCCACCTGGCCCATCGCCTGCTCGGCCTCGGGCTGTGAGCGGTCGACCTGGGGGTTCATCAGCGCGTGCGTGGTCGACAGATCGTTGTCGCGCATGTATGCCTGGTAGGCGACCAGGTTCTCGGCGCCCCGGGCGTTGTCGCGCCGCGCCCAGACGTCAGCGCGTCCGGCAAAGCAGGCGAAGGTCACATTCAGGTAGTCGGGGGTGCGGCCCATGGTGCCGCCGGAGACCGCGGCCACCAGCTCGAACGCCCGGCGCCGCCGCGTCAGGTCATCCCGGATGCGGGGAATCAGGTGGGTGACGTTCACCGCCCGGCCGGCGTCGTCGGGGGAGGGCGCGAGCATCTGCTCGGCGTGCTCGTGCTGGACATCGAACACGCGCGCCATCGACAGCGCGGCGGCACGCAGCTCAGGATGATCCAGGGGATGGCTGATCTGCTCGCCGCGCAGCCAGATCTCGCGGCCGCCCTGGCGCAGGCCGTTCAGGAACTGCTCGCCCGTGCGGGCCCCCGTTGCTTGACGGACTCCGGTCTGCGCCATCAGCTGCCTCCCGTCGGTAGTGGATGTCCGAGCGCCTCGAGGCCCTGGCGCTCCGCCTCCACCGCCGCCGCGTCGAAACGGAAGTAGGACCGAGGCGGCAGGATGCCCCAGGTGTTGGACGAGTGCGCATCGTCGGGCCAGTCACGCGGCTCATGGTCTCGCTCGAGCTGCTCCATGTCGCAAAACAGCTCGACGAAGCACTCCTCCTCGGGGATGCGCACGTACGCGGCCAGGTTCCGGCCCAGGCCGTGGCGTACCGGCCCCCAGCCCAGCCGGCGGTCGTGCTGGGCCAGGTGATCCAGCGCCACCCGCAGCTCCCCCCAGTCGATCAGCTCGAACGCCAGGTGATGGAAGTGGGCGTAGCCCTTGCCGACGAACGCGACCGTGTGGTGGTCGGCGTTGATGTGCAACCAGATCCCCTCGTCGCCGAGCCGGTCGGTGACGCGCATGCCGAGAACCTCGCAGTAGAAATCGACCATGCCTTCAAGGTCCGCGGTCAGCGAGTTGACGTGGCCGAGCTTGCGAGGGTGAAACCCGGGCGTCGTTGCCGACGAGCGGGCGACCGCAGGGCGCCGATCATCCGCCGGCATGTAGGCAACCAGCTCGATGCCGTGGCCATCGGGATCCTGAAGGTGCAGGGCGCCACCGTCGCGCCGATGCTCCACCCCGAGCCTCTCCAGCTGGCGGGCGGCGTCCTCCACGGTGATCCCGCGGGCGAGCTCGAACCCGGTGTGGTCGGCGCCCGGCGACTCCGCCTGCACCAATTCCAGGGAGTAGGGCTCGTAGTCGCAGGCCAGATAGGCCCGGCCGTCGCGACCCGGTCGTCGCGTGAGCCCAAACTGGATCGACCACCGCGCGGCGGCGGCCGCGAGGTCATCGACCCGCAGACAGACGTGGTGGATTCGGCGCAGCGAGATCATCGATGGGTGGAGGCGGTCGGCACGCCTCCCGGGCTCGCCTCTTTGGATACAATATCCGCAGGCGAGAGACGGGTCAAGGAGGCTGGAGATGGCCGATGACGGACGCCGAGCCCGTGCCCGGGCACGGCTGGCGGAGCTCAACGACGAGCCGGGGGGCGATGACTTCCTGGCCCGGATGGGAGTCCTGGGCGACTGGGTCGTCGACTTCGCGTTTGGCGACGTCCATACCCGACCCGGCCTGGATGCGCGAGAGCGCGAGCTGATCATTGTCGCCGTCCTGGCCGCTCTCGGGTCCAGCGACCCGCAGGTCGGGGCGCACATCCGGGCGCTGCGCGCCCTTCACGTACCGTGGAACGAGATCGAAGAGGCGATCCTCCAGACCACCCCCTACGCCGGCATTCCCCGCGCGATCAATGCCATGAAGGTGCTCAGAGCCGAACAGGAGGCGGGAGATTGAAAGCGGTCCGATTCAGAGATCCGGCAGGCGAGACTCGAGTCGGAGCATTGTGCGATGACAGAATCCGCGACGCCGGACCCGTCGGGACCCGAGGCTGGGCCCCGACCGACGACGCGTGGGCGGGGCTGAGCGACGCCTCGGGTTCCGAGTACGGCCTGGACCAGGTGACCCTGCTGCACCCCGTGGTCCCGGACAAGATCCTGGCCATCGGGCTCAATTACCGCTCCCATGCCGCTGAATCCGAGCTCGACGTGCCCGCGGTGCCGGTCGTGTTCGCCAAGTGGCCTTCCTCGCTGATCGGATCCCGACAGCCGATCGTGATTCCCCGGGAAGAGACGCGGCCCGACTTCGAGGGCGAGCTGGCGGTGATCATCGGTCAGACCACCTACCGCGCCACGCCCGGGACGGCCCGGGCGGCGATCGGCGGCATCTCCGCGCTTCACGACGTGTCGGGGCGCCGGGCCCAGCTGGAGACTCCGCTGCGCCAGTTCACGCTCGGCAAGAGCTTCGACACGTTCACGCCGATGGGTCCCTGCATCGTCTCGATGGAAGACGTGGATCTCGGCGACATCGACGTCCGCACCACGGTCTCCGGAGAGCTGATGCAGGACGCCAACACGCGCGATCTCATTTTCACCGTGGAGGAGCTGATCGTCTATCTGTCGGCCGGGGTGACGCTCCACCCGGGCGACGTGATCGCCACGGGAACTCCCGGGGGGGTCGGCGACTCCCGCCGGCCGCCCCGTTACCTGCGTGAGGGCGACACGGTCGACATCCAGGTCGACGGCGTGGGCATCCTCTCCAATCCGGTCGTCAGGGAGCCCTAGCGGTGCCCAGCAGGTCCCAGGAGCGTCGCATCGCATCGGCGAGATGGTGGCGCGTGAGCGACTCCGCGCGCCGGCCGTTGCCCGACTCGATGGTCGACAAGATGGCCTCGTGCTCGTCGGCGTCCATGCTCATCCGCTCCGGCGACTCGCTCTGGCGCTCGTAGATCACCTCGCCGATCCGGGCCACCCATAGGCGCTCGACGAACTGGAGCAGGAACTCGTTGCCCGACGCCTGCACGAGCGCGATGTGAAACTCGCGGTTGGCCTCAAAGCTCCGGGCCACGTTGGGGATCGCTCGCCGCTGGGCGGCGAGGGCGCTGCGCATCCGAGCCCTGGGCGCGGCGAGCGCCTCCGCCGCCGCCAGCCGAGCCGCACCTGGTTCGATGACCAGCCGAGCCTGGTAGGCCGCCTGCATGTCGTTCTGGCCGACATCGGAAACCCGGGCCCCGCGGTTGGTGCGCATCTCCACCAGCCCCTCGGCGGCGAGACGGCGCAATGCCTCGCGGACGGGGGTGCGTGACACGCCGAGCTCTTCGGCCAGGTCCTCCTGATGGATCCGCGCCCCCCGCTCCAGCGAGCCGCTGGTGATCCGGCCCCGGATCGCCGCGTACACCTGGTCGACGACGCTGGCGATGGCCAGGGGCGCTGCCGGCTCGGGCCCGGTCGCCGCCGCTGTGCCGATGGCCTCCATCGGGCCGACCATGCCGCCGCGCTAGGCGGCGGCGGCAACCTCGGCCAGCGCCTCCCCGGTGGCGCTGAGGATCTCGTCGATCTCTCCGTCGGAGATGATCAGGGGCGGGGAGAAAGCCACCGCGTTGGCGTACGGAAGGCCGCGGCCGATGACTCCGCGGGCGAGCAGGGCCTCAGCGAGCGCTCCCGCCGGCACCGACGGCTCCAGACCAACCGCCTGCATCAGGCCCTCGCCGCGCACCTCGACGACACCCGGCCGGCCGGCCAGCTCCCGCAGGCCGCCGCCCAGCCGCCGGCCCGCCTCACGCGCCCGCTCGGGGAGCCCCTCGCGGCTCAGGAGCTCGAGATTGGCCAGCCCGGCGGCGCAGCAGGTGGGGTGTCCGGCGTAGGTTCCCCCATGGGTGAGCATGTAGCCCTCATCACGCTCGAGCCAGCCCCGGACCCGGGGACCGACCACGACGCCACCCAGGGGCAGATAGCCGCTGGTGACGGCCTTGGCGAAGGTCAGGAGATCGGGGGCGACGCCGTAGTGGTGGCTGGCGAACCACGACCCGAGCCGGCCGAATCCGGTGATCACCTCGTCGAAGATCAGCAGCGCTCCGCACTCGTCGCACAGGGCCCGAAGCCCGGCCAGGTAGCCCTCGGGCGGCGGGAACACGCCGCCGGCGCCGATCACCGGCTCGGCGACGATCGCGGCAATCCGGTCGGGGCCGTGATAGGCGACGGCGTCGCGCATCGCCTGGAGGCTGTCGTGGGGGACCTGATAGGTGTCGGGCAGCAGCGGGCCGAACGGCGCCCGATTCGGGGGCAGGCCGCCGATCGAGGTGCCGCCCAGCATCACGCCGTGGTAACCGTAGTGGCGGCTCAAGAACACGGTGCGACCGGCATCCCCGGTGGCCCGGTGGCCGGCTCGGACCAGCTTCATCGCGCTGTCGATCGCCTCCGAGCCACTGTTGGTGAACAGCACGCGGGCATCGGCGATCGGCTCGAGCTCCAGCAGCGCGGCGGCAAGCCGCTGCTCGGGCCCGTTGGTAAAGCTCGCGAACGTGTGGTAGGCCTCCACCACGGCCATCTGAGCGGCGACCGCCTCGACGATCTCGGTGCGGCCGTGACCCGCCGCGCAGTACCACAGCGAGGCCGTGCCGTCGAGATAGCTTCGGCCCTCGGAGTCCCACAGCCGGCAGCCCTCGGCCCGAGCGACCTCGAGATAGTCGCCGGCCTGACGAGCGGGGGCAGCGAACGGATGTAGCACGCGCGGGACCGTCATCTGCGCAGCTCCACCTCTCGCTCGGCCTCGTCCTCGGGAATGGTGAGCGCCACGTGCAGGGTCTGCGCGGTCACCGCCGGCTGCTCGCCGACGGGCTCGAGCTCCTCCTCGGACGCGACGACGGTGTTCTCGAGGCGCCCGATCCCGTCGACCTCCACGGCCACCCGGTCCCCCGGCTCCACCGGCCGCGAGTTGGCCGGGGTGCCCGTGAGCAGGACGTCGCCGGGCTCCAGGGTGATCAGACGGGCCAGGTCGGCCACCTGGTAGGCGAACGAGAACATCAGGTCGGTGCCGGTATGGCCCTCCTGGACCTGGGTTCCGTTGACGTAGGTGCGAAGGGTGAGATCCTCGGGGTCGACGTCGGCGGAGTCGACCAGTGCCGGACCGAGGGGGCAGAACCCGTCCTGGCCCTTGACGCGGAGCATCGAGCCCCGGTCGGCATGGCGGAAGTCGTGGACTCCCCAGTCGTTGGCCACCGTGTAGCCGGCGACATGGTCAAGCGCCTGGTCGATGCTGACGCCGCGGCAGCGGCGCCCGATCACCACCGCCACCTCCCCCTCGTAGTTGAGGAACCGGCACCCGGCGGGGCGCACCACGGTCGCCCCGTGACCGGAGAGCGAGGACGGAGGCTTCATGAAGTAGGAGGGCGTCTGCGGCAGTCGCTCCATGCGGTACTCGACCGCGCGCGACCGGTACGTGAGGTGCGTGGCGATGATCTTCCCGGGGGTCACCGGGGCCAGCCAGCGCTGAACGTCGTCGGCGGGGAGCGTCACGCCCCCCGCGCGGACCGTGTCGCCGTCGAGGCTGCCCTCGTGCACCCGGCCGTCGTGCTGTATGCGCACGTGCCTCATCCGCGCGCCGGCTCCCGATGCTGGGCGACGACGTCGACGCCGTCCACGGTGTAGCCGAAGGTGAAACGGTAGCCCCGCAGCATCTCGCGGGGAGCGATCGCCTGGAGGTCCTCCAGCGTGTCGCCGAACAGCTGCAGCTCGGCGCTCCCCTCCCAGACCGGCGTCGCCTCGCGGTCCCGGCCGCCGGCGCGCACCAGCTCGAACACGTCGGGCCGGTCCCCGGAGGCCGCCGGGAAGTGGCGCGTGTTGTGCATCGGCGGGTCGTTGACGGTCGGACCGGTCTGCGAGACGTGCTCCAGGGTTATCACCATCCGGGCGACCTGCCGGTCGTTGGCCGCGCACGTGGCCCCGAACCGGGCGCCCTGCACCAGCCGGGGCGTCGCCTGTCCCGCGGCGAACAGCCGCGTCATGTGGATCGACCCGAGCTTCTTGGGAAAGCCCTGGATCCAGCCCCGGTACATGGCGAAGTCCTTGTCGACCCAGATGTAGACGCACCGGCTCACCGGCCGGCCCTGATAGCGCGCCCCCACGACCAGAAAGAACTCTCGGTACTGGGACTGGATCGGATCTACGAGCTCGTGAAGATCGGCCGAGCACGACTGCCAGTCGGCGAAGATCGCCGCCACCGCGCCCGGGTCCTCGGCCGGCTCGAGCTCCTCGGGCAGCAGCGCGGCGACGGCCTCAGGATCGGTGCGGTACTCGGCGATCAGGAAGTCGCCCGAGTAGTGCCACGGCGGCGGCGGCACGATGCCGGCGCGTCCATCCGGAGACAGGGGCGCCGTGTAGCCCCGCAGAGTCATACCGCCGGCTCCGGGGCGCGGGCGGGCATGCGGGCAGCGTCCACCAGACGCTCGAAGAGCACGCGCTGCTCGGGCTCGGCCATCTTCTCCGGATGCCACTGCACCCCCACGCAGGACCAGTCCGACCCCGGCTCGACCGCCTCGATCACGCCACCGGGAGCGAGCGCGGATACGAGCAGATCGCCCTCGTCGGCGATCTGATGGTGGTGGATGGTGTTGACGGCGATCGTCGGGCGATCGAAGGCGCGCCCCAGCCGCGATCCCGCAGACAGGGAGACCGGGTGCCGGGCGGCGCGAATCTGCTCGGCGCTCTGCCCTGACAGCTCCCCGTGCCCATCGGTCACCCCCGGGCGCTGGGCGAGGCCGCCGCCGTGAGCGACGGCCAGCAGCTGCGCGCCCCGGCAGATCGCCAGCGTCGGCAGCCGCGCCGCCTCCGCAGCCTCGATGAGCGCCAGCTCGAACCGATCGGCCTGCGGGTCGTCGCCCTCCACGTTGTCACGAGCGGCGCCGTAGCCGGCCGGGTCGACGTCCCCACCGCCGGTGAGCAGCAGGCCATCAGCGAGCTCGAGCAGATCCCGCACCGTCTCCTCGATGCGGGCAGGTGGACGGGAGACCAGCAGCGGCTGGCCACCGGCCTCGGTGATCCGGTCGGCATAGGCCGGGTCAAGGGTGTCGAGCAGCGTGTGCTCGCCGAGGAAGGTCGGCAGGGGCCGCCGCCAGCAGGTGACGAGGATCAGAGGGCGCTTCATCTTGGCTGCCCAAGCTTTGCATACATTATGTGAGACGGCCACCCCGGCGTGATGAACCGGCAGCCTCCGGCGCGCGAGGCCTGCGAGGCTGCCGATTCCCGAGCGCGCGGCTCAGCCGCCGACGCGGATCAT
This sequence comes from uncultured Solirubrobacteraceae bacterium, assembly GCA_963830595.1. GTDB lineage: Bacteria > Actinomycetota > Thermoleophilia > Solirubrobacterales > Solirubrobacteraceae > Palsa-465. Next base: position 13,595 of record CAWHMQ010000007.1, on the reverse strand, counting down.
CTTCTTGTTGACGAACTCGTCGGCGCCGAACCGGCCGAGCTCACGCCCGAAGCCCGAGCGCTTGACGCCCCCGAAGGGCAGCTCGGCGGACTCGGCCCCCACCGCGTTGACGAACACCATCCCGGCCTCGATGCGGTCGGCCACGCGCAGCGCCTGGTCCTTGTCGTTCGTGAGCACGTAGGAGCCCAGGCCGAACGGGGTGTCGTTGGCCAGCTCGATCGCCTCGTCCTCGGACCCGACGCGGTAGACCGAGGCCACGGGGCCGAAGAACTCCTCCCGGTAGGCGTCGTTGTCGGGCTTGATGTCGGTCAGCACGGTGGTCGAGAAGAAGTTGCCCTCATGCTCGCCGCCGGCGACCAGGGTCGCACCCTGATCGATTGCCCGCTTGACCTGGTCGGCGAGCCGCTCGGTGGCCGTCGACGAGGACAGGGGACCGATCGTCGTCTCCGAGGAGCTGGGATCCCCGGGCTTGACCGCCGTCAGCGCGGCCGTGAACTTCTCCAAAAACGGCTCGTACAGATCATCGGCCACGATGAACCGCTTGGCGGCGTTGCACGCCTGGCCGGTGTTCTCCAGGCGGGCGCCGACCGCGGACTGCACCGCCGAGTCCAGGTCGTCGGTGTTCAGGAGGAGGAAGGGGTCGGAGCCTCCGAGCTCCAGCACCACCTTCTTGAGGTTGCGCCCGGCGATCTCGGCCACGGCCGCGCCGGCGCGCTCCGATCCGGTCAGCGAGACCCCCCGCACCCGCGGGTCGGCGATCACCGTCTCGATCTGCTCGTTCGAGGCGTAGATGTTGATGTACGCATCCTTGGGGATCCCGGCCTCGTGAAAGATCTCCTCCATCGCCGCCGCGGACTCGGGGCACTGCGGAGCGTGCTTGAGCAGGATCGTGTTGCCGATCACCAGGTTGGGGGCCGCGAATCGGGCCACCTGGTAGTAGGGGTAGTTCCACGGCATGATCCCCAGCAGCAGGCCGAAGGAGCTTCGCCGGATGAACGCCGAGCCATCGCCGTCGGAGAGCTTGATCGGCTCGTCGGCGAGCAGCGCCTCGCCGTTGTCGGCGTAGAAGTTGTAGATGTCGACGCAGAAGTCGACCTCGCCGGTGGCCTGCTCGATCGGCTTGCCCATCTCCCGGACGATGATCTCGCCAAGCTGCTGCTTGCGCTCGCCATGCAACTCGCCAACCCGCCTGATCAGCTCCGCGCGCTCGGCGACCGTCGTTGAGGCGCTCCACTCCCGGTGAGCCTGGTCCGCCCGGCCGATCGCTGCCTCCAGATCCGCATCGCCGATCGTCGGATAGGTCTGGACCGTCTCTCCCGTCGCCGGGTTGACAACCGCGTAATCAGTCATCGAGTCTCCTCCCTTGATGTAGTTGCGTCGTCCGGCTTGCGGACTTGCGGTGAGCGTGACCGTCGATCGTCGCGCGGAAAGGTCATTTCGTCGCCACCGCGAACGACCGTCGTCGCTCGTCGAGCGCTGCCCGAAACCATACAGCGGCGACAGCGAGCTCTCCACCGCCCGATGCGGCCTCCAACGATGCTCAGGAACGCGCCTGGCGCGTCACCGAATTCCAGAAGCCGCAGTGGTGCTGCTGGCTGATCGTGGCCGCCGCGCCGAGCGTGCTGTCTCCGGCGGGTACCAGGGCCATCACGTCCTGGCGGCCGCGGGCGAATCGCGTCCAGAGCGGCGTGCCCGGGGCCGTCGGGTTGCCGGTGCGGCTGAAGCCCACCGTCTCGCCGGTGAACTGGGCTGCGAGCGCGGCTTGATCTGGTGACAGCGTGATCGCCGCGTTCGGGAACAGGAACGGATCGGCCGCGATGTGGTAGGCACCGTAGGGCTTGGTTTGAATGAGGAACTGTGGGTAATAGCCGAGCGGCATGTCGGCGTCGTCGTTTTCCCAGGCATATACCGGGATGTACCGCGACAAGTGACGGTCCGCGGTCAGGGCCGGGCAGACCGAGTCGGAATCTGCCACCACGGTGCGATAGGCGATGAACGGAGAGGGAAACCGCTTCAGCGGATAGATCCTGACGATCTTCGGCGCCAGCGACCGGTATTGCCTCCTTATCAGCCGATAGAAGTCGGAGGCGGTATCCGCTATCGGCGCGGTCAGCGACGCGCCGCCGTTGATCTCATCGCGGTCCACCCCGTTCATCAGACTGACCTTGTTGAGGCGGCCCGTTCTGAACGCCTTGCCAGGCGACATGGGCAGCGTCGTGCCGTTGATGGTCGGAGCGATCGTTGCGCTGGTGCCGCCTGCCGTCGGGTCGTTCACCTTGCCGCCGGCCGTGACCAGCTTGTCCGCGGGCACCGCACGTAGACAAGCTAGATTCGCGGGGCGGCACCCCACCTTGGCGGCGAAGCGTGCGGCGGCCCCCTCGGCCTGACGCGCGGTTGGAATCTGCGACTTGCAATCGGCCGGCTCCCAGACCTGGTTCGGGCCGATCGCCGCATTGTAGAACCCACTCTCAGGGATTCCCCGCTCGAACAAGCCCTTCGCCGTTGGGGAGGCAACCTGTGCGCACACGCTCGCGCCACCCGCTGACTGGCCGAGGATCGTCACGTTGCGCGGATTGCCGCCGAACGCGGCGATGTTGTCCCGCACCCATCGCAACGACGCCTGCTGATCCTGGAGGCCGTAGTCGCCCGAGTGCGGCCCAAGCGCCTTGTTCGCCATGAAGCCAAGGATGCCGAGACGGTAGTTCATCGCCACGTACACGACGTGGCCAGCCACCACCAGGTGTGAACCGTCAGGCGGGCCGATCGGGTCCAGGAACCCGCCACCATGGATCTCCACCATCACCGGCAACCGCGACGCGCGCACCCCGGCTGGGACCTGAACGTTCAGGTTCAGGCAGTCCTCGGAGCCCGTCACCGGCCCCCCGGTCGTGCTGGGCCCCGGGCAGATGTTGCCGGCGGCGGTGGCCTGCAACGTCGTCCTCCATGGAGCAACGGGCCTCGGCGACTCCCACCGCAGACGGCCGACGGGCGGGGCCGCAAACGGAACTCCAAGATACGACGTCACTCCGGCTGCAGTCACGCCGCACACCGGACCACTCTTGGTCTTCACCTCTGTGCCGCCCGTACACGCCGGGCGCGCGGCCGAAGACGCGGCGGGGCTGGCAGGCGCCGATGCGAGCACGATCCCCATCGTCACACTACAGACGGAGGCGACCACCATCGCCGCTCTGGCGATCGATCTCTTACATCTCGTACTAAGGCTCACTAATACTCACCTCTAGCCTCGCCCGTCGTTTCTTGCGTCCACCGGTCCGATGACGTTGCACGAGGAAACCATCAGGAGTCTCCCTCAGGAATCCCATGAGTCTCGATGGTCGATGTACACGCACGCGTTACCTGCTACCCGGTACTGGTAACGGTATACAATCCCAACCTCCTCTGTCCTGAAGGACGCCGGCCCGGCGTTCACGAATACTGATCGCCGGGCGCTCGCTACCGAGCGTAGCTCAGATCCAACCTCTCTAGCGTTCCTTACCCCTTCGGCATACGCGGCAAACATCGCTCAGGTCTCGCCAGCGGGAGGGGTTCGGGACTAACTCTCGTATAGGGGCGAGTTACTCCCAAACACCCACCCCGTCATCCTCCACAGGGGCTGTCGGAACCCCGAGCCCACCTCGCCGTCACCGAGCCGGTCGGCCGTCAAGCCAACCGCGCTAGATGTCACCATCCTCTCTGCCGCAATCCGGGCTCGCGCATCACCCGACTCCAGCCTTGACATCTTTAGGAACGTCCGGTCGACCTCACGGAAGGGAACCGGCCGCTCGCGACGGCACCTCCTTGAGCGGCTACGGCGATACGTTGGGACGCGGAGATTCGGTCACCGGACGGACCGGTATGACCGGCGGCGCCGCGAGTGAACGGCTGACGACCCGGGCGAATGCTAGGATCAGGGCCGCGCCCTTGTTAGCGTTCACATGGGCTTTGGGTCGTCGATACGCGCCGGACGCGGCCGCGTCCGGGAGGAGAGAGATATGCGCGGTCTGTCCGGTTCGTCGTTCTCGTTTCGGTTGCGGGCTGTCACGGCGTTCGCCGTCGGGCTCCTGTTCGCTCTGGGTGCCAGCCAGGCCGCGCACGCGGCACGCATTCGCGCCTACAGTGGCCCGAGCTCGCACACGATCACCTACGACAAGTATTCGCTGATGATCGACGGCAAGCGCACGTTCATCTGGTCCGGTGAGTTCGAGTACTGGCGGCTCCCGAGCCCGAGCCTGTGGCTGGACATACTGCAGAAGATGAAGGCCGAGGGGTATAACGCGGTGACTGTCTACTTCAATTGGGCCTACCACTCACCACGGCCCGGGGTCTATGACTTCTCCGGGGTGCGCGATGTCAACCGTCTGCTCGACGATGCTCAGCGGGTCGGGCTGTACGTGATCGCGCGGCCCGGGCCGTACATCAACGCCGAGACGAGCGCCGGCGGGCTGCCCGGATGGCTGACGACCCAGGCCGGCAGGGCCCGCACGAACGCCCCGGACTACGAGGCGGCCGCCGATCAGTGGCTGAGCCACATCGACGCGATACTCAAGAACCACCAGCTCACCAGCGGTACCGGCACAGTCATCCTCTATCAGATCGAGAACGAACTGGCGGACACCGGCAGCGGTGAGTTCGACTACATGCAGAACCTCTACGACCAGGCCCGAAGCGACGGCATCACCGTCCCGATCTTCCACAACGACAAGGGCCGCAACGGCATCTGGGTTCCGGCGAGCTCCAACGTGCCCGGCACGGTCATAGGACCCAACGATCTGTACGCGTTCGACGGCTATCCCGGCGGTACGTGCAGCAGCAACGACACGCCCGGCTCGCCGTCCGCCGCTCCCGACTGGGGGATCTGGGGGCCCGGCGGGGCGAAGGGCGGCGCGAGCGCCTCGCCGAACACCCCGGGCTTCGCCGCGGAGTTCGGCGGCGGCTGGTTTGACTACTGGGGCAGCCCGGGGACCTACGACTGCACGGCGCAGCGCGAGGGATCCGGCTATGAGCGGGTCTTCTATGAGACGAACATTGCCAACCGGCTGACCATCCAGAACTTCTACATGACGTTCGGTGGGACGTCGTGGGGCTGGCTGCCGGCGCCGGTCGTCTACACCTCCTATGACTACGGCGCCGCGATCAACGAGGCGCGCCAGCTGCGGCCCAAGGCGGCAACGATGAAGGAGATCGGCCTGTTCCTGCAGAGCGTCGCCCCGGTCATCACCAAGATTGACCCCGGACCGGCGGTGACCCCATCCGCGCCGAACATCAAGGTCTATGACGACGTCAATCCCGACACCGGCACGCACTTCTACTTCGCGATGCACAACCCGTCGAACGTGACGACTGATGACAGCTTCAGCTTCCCGATAAGCACGAGCGACGGCACCTACACGGTGCCGCAGCAGGGCACGCTGCAGATCAACGGGCAGGACGCCAAGATGCTCGTCGCCGACTACGACATGGATGGCCAGCACCTCGTCTACTCGACGTCGGAGATCATGACCCACTTCGCGCAGGGCGGGCAGGACGTCGCGCTCCTCTACGGCCGCGACGGCGAGGACGGCGAGACCGTCCTGCGCTACTCCAGCCGGCCTACGGTCGACGTCACGTCCGGGAGCGTGGCGAGCACCTATGACTCGGCGACAGGTGATCTGCGCCTCGACTATGTCCACAACGGACTGGCCCGGGTGAAGATCAGCGGCGGGGGCCGGGCGCCGCTCTTGCTGCTGTTGGCCGACACCACAACGGCGGACACGTTCTGGCGGCAGGACACCGCCGCCGGGCCCGTTCTCGAACAGGGCCCCGAGCTCGTGCGCACGGCTGAGATGGACGGGCCGGTCCTCCGGCTGAGCGGCGACACGAGCGCCGCGACGACGATGAAGGTGTGGGCGCCGACGCAGGTACGTCTGGTGACGTGGAACGGGACGCCGGTCGCTCTATCGAACGCCTATCGCGGCGGCGCGGGACGGGCGAGGCGGCGCGGCGTCGGCGGGGCGGACCGGAGCGGCTCAGGCCAGCCGGACGAGGGCCGCGCTTTGTTCACGGCGCGACTGCCCGGACCGGCGCCGATCAGTCTGCCTGACCTGACGACGGAGCGGTGGAAGTTCGCGCCCGAGTCGACGGAGGCCCAGCCATCGTTTAACGACTCAAGCTGGCAGGTGGCAGACAAGACGACGACGAACAGCACGACGCCGCCGCCCGCCGGGCAGCCGGTGCTCACCGCCGATGATTACGGCTTCCACCAGGGCGACGTCTGGTACCGCGCGTCCTATTCCGGCGGTGGGGCAGCGACTACGCTGACGATGCGCTACGGCGGGGGGGGCGCCGGCATGCTCCAGGCCTGGCTGGACGGCGTGTACCTCGGCCAGAATGTCCTGGCGAGCGGCGTGTCATCGCCTCCGACCACGGGCACGGTGACCTTCACGATCCCCACCGGGCTGAGGACGGACGGACCCCACACGCTGGCGGTCATGGTCCGCAACGACGGCCACAACGAGGACGGCGGCGTCAACGACGCCCAAAAGGAGGGACGGGGCCTCATCTCGGTCGGCATGACCGGCGCCGACGGCGGGGCCGTCGACCCCCAGATCACGTGGAAGATCCAAGGCAACCTGGGCGGGCAGGACATCGCCGATCCCGCCCGCGGAGTCGAGAACAACGGCGGCCTGTACGGAGAGCGTCACGGCTGGTATCTCCCCGGCTACCCGGACGGCAACTGGACCACGACGACGGTTCCGGCAAACACGGCGATGTCGGGCACCGCCTGGTATCGCACGGCCTTTAGCCTCCACATCCCACGGGTCGACGACGCCTCCCTCGGCCTCACCATTGGCGATCCGTCGACGCCGCAGTCCGCGGCGAACTACCGCGCGCTCATCTTCGTCAACGGCTGGAACATGGGCCAATACATCGCCGATGTCGGGCCACAGCACACGTTCGTCATCCCCAACGGGGTCCTGAATCCCGACGGCCACGATACGCTCGCGATCGCGGTGACGAGCAACGGCGGGACCGGCAACGGGCTGGAGAAGGTGTCGCTCACGAACCTCGGCACTGTGCGCGGAGGGGTGCCGGTGCAGATGGACCGAGCCCCGAGCTGGCACGCGGCGACGTGGGGCCCGCCGACCCACCCGCGCGAGGTGGCGATGGAGGGCTTCACGGGCAATGCCGCCACCCCAGCGCGCGGCGGTGACACGTTCACCGTCACCGGCACGGTCGCCAATCTCAGCGGCCCGACGGCGACGCACGTCGCCGCTACCCTCGACCTGCCGACGGGCTGGACGGCGACTCCGTCGGCCACGACCACGATCGGCTCGCTCGCGCCCGGTGCGTCGCGGTCGTTGAGCTGGCAGGTGACCATACCCACCGACGCCAGCCAGGGCAGCTACGCCGTCTCGGCCGACATCAGCTATCAGCAGGGATCACGGAGGCAGACGACAGGGGGCGCCTACCAGCTGAGCATCATCCCCAAGGGGCTCGTGTACATCAGCGACCTACCGTTCGTCTCAGAGACCAACGGCTACGGGGCACTCGAGCGAGACGCCAATCTCTCCGGCGGGCCGCTCAGCATCGACGGCGTCAGCTTCGCCAAGGGACTCGGCACCAATGCGGTCAGCAGCGTCGTTATCGACATCCCGACGGGCTGCACGACGTTCTCGAGCCACGTCGGGATCGATGACACGGCGGGCGACAACGGGAGCGTTACCTTCAGCGTCCTCGCCGACGGGACCCAAGTCGCGTCAACCGGCGTCCTGCGCGGCGGTCAGCCCGCGCAGGACTTGACCGCCAACGTGGCCGGCCACTCCCAGCTCACGCTCGACGTCGGCGACGCCGGGGACGGCATCGGCCACGACAACGCCGACTGGGGTGACGCCGAGCTCATGTGCTCCGCCTGACACCGGACCGACCCGGATCGACCTTCACCCGACTGATCGACCCCTTCGGGCTCGGCGGCGGGCAGCACACCCATTGCGACTGATGACAGGCCGCCGGGCACAGACCAGGTCCGACGGATTGCCAGATCGCGACGGCGCTGCAGGTTCGCGCCACACCGGGGGCGGGAATCGCCCACATCCGGACGTCGGGATGCCAGCCAAAGGCGCGGGCCGCTCATCATGCTCGCATCACCCCCGCACCGGCTGGCTCCTGCTCGGCGGGGAAGGCACACCTGACCCCGACCGTGTCCGAGAGCGTCTGCTTGCTCATCGGCGGCCAGCACAGGATCGTCGCGGAGTTGCTCTTGGGCGCCGAAGCGACCACCCGGCCGCGTCGAGCGGGAGTGAAAAACGATCGTCAGCCGGGTGGTCGATGTTGGGCCATTTGAAGTCACGGATGCTGGGGACGGACCCGCTGCCGCGTCCCACCGGAAGCAGTCATCTCGTCCGGTGCGAAGGCGGGCTGTGAGAGTGCCGGATGTGGATGCAGCACTCCGATCTGGCGATAGGCGCGAGCGGATGACGGATGAGCGTTGGGCAGCGTCGAGCGCGCACTGTTTCGGAGCGTGCGGATGCACGTCGGGTCGTCGAGCGCGACTACGCCCTTCGTGCCGTCCGGGGGGAGGACTCCAGAGGCTGTCAGCGCGGCGACGGTGTCTTCGCCCCGTCGTACAGTCGGAGGTCCTCGAGCACAAGTAGCTTGGGGTAGACTGCACTTCTCTTCGGGAGGAGCTGTTGGTCATGCGTATGGTTGCCACTTTTTGGAGTGCGTTGGTTTTCGGGTTGGGGCTCGGCGCGCTGATTGGCGTGCCGGCGGCGAGTGCGGCGGTTTCTGCGCCGCCGGCCGGCGCGGTCGTGGTCGGCACTCCGAACGCGAGCTGCCCGTCCACATATACGACCATCAACGCCGCGATCAGCGCGGTGCCGGCCGGTTCGACGATCTACGTGTGTGCGGGGACGTATCCCGAAGCGGTGGCCGTAACCAAGAACGTCACGCTCCTCGGTGCCCAGTACGGGGTCTCAGCGACGTCAGGTCGCACGGATCCCTCGCAGGAGACCACGATCGACGCACCTACGGGCGCAGACGTGACGTATTCGGGGACGGCGAGCACTGGGACCCTGTCGGGATTCAGCCTGGTCGGCAACGGTAACGACGCTGGCAACAACGATGGAATAGACGCCTTCCAATCAGCAGGGCAAAGCGGCTTTACGTGGACTGACAACATCATCAGCGCCACCAGCACCGGCATCAACTTCCAGGCCGACGGGTCCGCTCCCACCACGATCAGCGCCAACCGGATCACCGGCAACACCGAAACCGGCGGGACCGAGCTGAGCAACGGCATATTCTTCACCAACGGTCCCGCCAACGACGTGACGATCAGCGGCAACGTGTTCGGGGGTCAAGGGACGGACGTCAACACCACCGGATCTGGAACCACCGGCGGCCCGCTGTCGCAGAACCTATCGGTCACCGACAACACCAGCACCGACTCGCAGAATTTCGTTGTGCTGTTCCTCACCACCAATGCGGTGGTCAGCCACAACACCATCGGGTGGACCGACCCTAACGACCCAGGGGCAGGGTCGGCAATCGCCGTCTTCGGCGGCGACATCGACCCCAGCATCGACGCCAACACGATCAACGGCGGCGATGCCACCGCGATCCGCGTTGACACGCTGGACTATAACCCGAGCAGGGCGGTTGCGATCACGAACAACACGATCGTCAACCGGCTCAATGGGGTGCGCGTGGATCAGAACGCGGCGCTGACGGCGACATCGTCGATCACCGGCAACACAGTGGCCGATGCGGGCGTCGGCGATGGCGTCGGCTCCGACGTGATCGGCGGCAACGGGATCTGGCTGCAATCCGGGACCGGTGTCGTAGTCAGCGGCAACGCGGCCTCTGGCAGCGTCACCACCGACTGCCTGGATGAGACCGCCGGCACCGGCACGGCCGGCACCGCCAACGCCTGGACCTTGAACACCGGCATCACCAGCAGCCCGCCTGGGCTGTGTGTCGCGCCGGCGATCTCGGTGGTCAAGTCGGCAGATCCGAGCACCGTGAAGCAGGCAGGCCAGTCGGTGACCTACAGCTTCTCGGTGACGAACAACGGCAACGGGCCGCTGACTGGCATCTCGGTCGCGGACACGTTCACGACGCCGTCGACAGGCTCGCTGACCCCGGCATGTCCCGCGACCACGCTCGCGCCAGATGCCTCGATGACGTGTACCGCAACCTACACCGTGACCCAGGCCGACGTGGACCACGGCACGATCGACGACTCCGCGATCGTCACCGGCACCCCAGCCAGCGGGCCGCCGGTGACCTCAGCGCCCTCGACCGCCTCAGTCAACGCACCGCCGGCGCCCGGCATCGCGCTGGTCAAGGCAGCGAGCGTCGCGAGCTTTACGTCGGCAGGGTCCCCGGTGACGTACAGCTACACGGTCGCGAACACCGGGAACGTGACGCTCAACCCCGTGACGGTCACCGATGCGATGGTCGGCCTGTCGGCCATCTCCTGTCCTGAAACGCGCCTGGCTCCGGGCGCCAAGGAGACCTGCACAGCGACATACAAGACGACCACGGCCGACGTGGCCGCCGGGTCGCTCACGAACACCGGGACTGCCACCGGCACGCCCCCGGTCAGCGCCGCCAACCCAAGCCCGAAGCCGGTCACAGCCACGTCCAGCATCACCGTCACCGGCGTTTCACCCAACCCGCCAAGGTACGACCTCGCGGTCACCAAGACGGCCAGCAGCAGGCACGTCGCCGTTGGCCGGCCGGTGATCTACACCATCGTGGTGCGCAATCTCGGACCGGACGCAGCGCCGGGAGCGAAGATCATCGACACGTCCGACCTGCCAACGAAGATCCGGTCGGTCCGAACAACGGCCGGGAGCTGCACCACTGGCTTTCCGCTTCGATGCTCGCTGGGGACGATCAGGCCGGGTGCTCGAGTGACGATCAAGGTCGTGTCGTCTGAGACGAAGCCGGGGAAGCTGCGCAACGCCGTCAGCGTCACGTCAACCGGCCAGGACACGAACCCCGAGAACAATCATGCCGCGGTCGTGGTGATCGTGGAGGCCCACAAGCTCGCAGCGTTGCGACTGAGCAAGCGGGCCTCGGTCCAGACCGCTCTGCCGGGAGCTGACGTGACCTACCGCCTCACCGTCACCAACCCGAACTCCGTGGCGGTGCGCGGAGTCACGGTCTGCGACATGCTGCCGGCAGGCGAGCTGTTCGACCGCGCCCTTCCATCTGCACATCCGAGCGGCACCGCGTACTGCTGGTCGGCCGACAGGCTAGCCGCGGGCATGAGCAAGCGCCTGGAGCTGACTGTCAGCATCTCCAGCCGTCACGTCGGAAGGCTCGTCAACCACGCCACCGCGCACGCGCAAGGAGTGCCCAAGGCAAGCCATGCCGTCGCGGCTATCACGATCCGGCCCGCCCCAATCTCGCCCTGCGTCAGCGCGACACGGGTCCGAGCGGACTCCTCCAGGGCCGAGCATCCTGTAGCCCGCGTCGCCTGCTGACCCAGAGTTCCGCTCCATCCGACCGCCCGCCGCGCCTAGCCGACGGGCAGGCATCACCGGTCGTGGCGGGCGCGGCGACCGCACCCGTGGGAGAGCACACGCCGGGTCTCGCCCAGCAGACGCCGTGTTCGCAGGTGGAATGATCCCGGTCACATCTCGGTCTGGTTTAGGGTCATCCCAGTAGACCGAGCACACCGCTGATAGGACGGGAGGGTGTCCGATTTTTTTCTTGGCACGCGTCCAAGGAGTACGGCGCAAACAGGCTCATCCGGATTTGCTGCGGAAGGGATCTGGAGCGTTTCTGGGGAGGGCGCGGGTGTTACGGGTCGAGGTTGCCGGCGACGATGCCTGGCCGCTCTACCCGCAGCGCTTCGCCGGCATACTCAGCCAGGAGGGCTCATGGCGCCGATCATCGCCGGCATCGAGGTAGCGCGCCCGGCGGCCGAGGCGTTCGCCTACGTCATCGACCCGAGCACGATGTCCGAGTGGCAGCAGGGTTGCGTGAGGGGGCACTTGGACAGCGCCACGACCGACGTCGGGTCCAAGTGCACGACGGTCCGGAGGATCGGCGGTCGTGAGCGCGAGGTGATCACCGTGATCACCGAGTACGACCCTCCGCGCCGGTGGGCTGACCGCGGGCTCAGTGGGCCGATCAGGGCCATCGTCGCGGTCACGGTCGAGCCGCTCGCCGACACCTCAAGGTCGCGGGTGACGATCGAGGTGGACTTCACGGGGCACGGCATCGGAAAGCTGCTCGTTCCGCTGGTCGTCCGTCGGCAGGCTGCCAGCGAGATGCCGGGGAACATGGAGCGGCTCAAGCAACGGCTTGAGGCCAGCCACTGATATCCGCACCGAAAAAGGTGATGGGAGTCGCATGTGGATCCCTGAAAGCCCGACCTCGTCGCGAAGGGGTCCTACGTCCGCGCCAAGCATCCCCAGAGACTGCGGACGGGCCCGCTGAGGCTCCTCGAACACCGCCAGGAAGCGGTCGCGGAGGGCGCGCTGAGCCCCCGGGGACAGGGACGGGCGCCGAAGACTCGCTGGTGGAGCTCGCCCGGCCTCCGGCACCCTCGGCGCCCCTGGGCCAAGGCGACGCTGGCCCAGAAGAGCGTCCAGCGGCACCCAGTCGCGTCACCGCCGTGACCCCGAACGCGGATCGCGGGATGTAAAGCGCTGTATACCGCGCCACATCCTGATCGCACACCGGGTGGACGGGGAGACCGAAGTCGAAATGGAGCGTCTGGAAGTAACGCGTCGCTTCGCCATCGGGCGGCGGGAGGATGAAGTCGCCGATCACGCTCGGCGCGTCGTGGCCGTCGGACGCGGTGCACCCCGCGATGAGCTCCTGCGAGTTGACGAACGCTGCGGCAGGAGTGGCAAACGCCGACCGGATCCACACGAAGCCGGCCGTTCGAAGGGGGGAACACGCGCCAGCCACGCCCCGATCAGCAGCGCTTTCTTGATAGGTGAGCGATGGGACTCGAACCCACGACCGCCTGGACCACAACCAGGAGCTCTACCAGCTGAGCTACGCCCACCGTGGGACAGCTGAATCTACCAGTGCAGCAACCGCACGCCGCCGTCTCTGCGCCGACGCGCGTCGCCGGGAGACCGAGCGAGCCCGAGGGCTACTTGACCTGAGGCAGCTGCGAGGCGACCTCGCCGAAGATGCCCATCCGCTGACCGAGGGCGTCGCCCGTGAACGCGTTGACCACGCCGAGGTTGTCGACGACGCCTCCCGCTCGCGCCTGGAGTCTCACGAACTCGGAGCTGGCCTGGATCTCGTCGATCGCGGACCGCTCGCCGTGCATCATGATGAAGCCTGCGAGATCGCCACCGTGAGGGCCGAGCAGGAAGGCGTCGAAGCGCTCGATCCGGCCGTCCTCCTGCAGCTTGCCGTAGTAGGCGATCGCCTCTTGAAAGACCTCCAGCGCGAGCTGTTCACGACCCCGCGCGACCTGCCCCCATCCGAGAAACAGCGCTTCTCCGGCCATCGGCTCTCCTTTTTCGATGCGGTGCAGAGACGCTAACCGAGGCGCGAGCGCCGGTGGGAAATAATCTCAAGGCCCCGACCACGCCCCACGCCCCCGGCAGGCTCGAACCTGCGACCCACGGCTTAGAAGG
>CAWHMQ010000006.1:0-199791 GCA_963830595.1 uncultured Solirubrobacteraceae bacterium | reverse complement strand
TTTCGACGACGACGCGGACCGACGGGATCGTCGAGTCGATCCGACTGCTGCGCACAGCGCGGTGAAGTCGCGCGGCGCCGCGCTGGTCCAGGTGCGTGATCTGATCATCACCGCCCCGCAGGACCTTCGCGATCAACTCGCTGCCCACAACACGCTGCGTGGCCAAGTGACCGTCTGGCCACGCTTCTGCTTCCGGACCGGGCGCTTCGCGCCCCGGCGCAGGCCGCGAAGTGCACGCTGCGTTCGGTCGCGCATCCGATCGAAGCGCTCGATCAGGGAGATCGCGGCGCTCGACGATGAGCTCAAGGAACCCGTCGTAGCTGCCGCGCCCCGATCCGGCTGCTCGGGATCTCGACCGGCAACGCCGGCCAGCTACTCGTGACCGCGGGAAGAACATCGACCGCCTTCACGGGGAGAGCCCGTTGGCGGCGCGCTGCGGCGTCAGCCCGATCCCCGCCTCCTCCGGCAAACCGAACCGTCACCGACTCAACTACGGCGGTGACAGCCAAGCCAACCGGGCACTTCACCTCACCGCCGTCTGTCGACTATGGTCTTCCCCCGCTTTGGTGGACACCTGATCTGAGGTGGCGTCTGACGCCTCGGGAAGGATGGTGTCCATGCCAAGGCCGTATCCGAAGGAGTTCCGCGAGGGCGCGGTGCAGCTCGCGCGCCAGGGCGAGCGTCCGATCGCTGCAGATCGCGAAGGAGCTGGGGATCGCTGAGTCGTGTCTGCGTAACTGGCTCAAGCAGGATCAGGTCGATCGCCGCGAGCGCCCGGACGGGGTGACGAGCGTTGAGCGGGAGGAGCTGCGAAGGCTTCGGCGCGAGAACGCGCGGCTCAAGCAGGAGAAGGAGATCCTGAGAAAAGCCGCGGCCTTCTTCGCCCGGGAGGAGATCCGGTGACCGCGTTTGGGTTCATCGCCGCGGAGAAGGCCAATCATCCGATCTCTGTGATGTGCCGGATGCTCGAGGTGTCTCGCGTCGGGCTTTCACGCGTGGCAGCGCCGCTCACCGTCCGAGCGGCAGCTGAGCGACGCGTGGCTGACCGGAGCGGATCCGCCAGATCCATCAGGAGAACCGGCGGGTGTATGGCGCTCCGCGCGTGCACGCCGAGCTGAGGCTCGCTCACGGCATCCGGGTCGGGCGCAAACGCGTGGAGCGGCTGATGCGCCAGGACGGCCTCAGCGGCCTGATCCCCAAGCGCCGCGGGCGGACCACGATCCGGGTACCTGGCGTCCGGGTCGCTGATGACCTCGTGCGAGCGCCAGTTCCGCCCGGCGGCACCGAACACGCTGTGGGTCGCGGACATCACCTATCTCAGAACCTGGGAGGGGTGGCTGTACCTCGCGCGGTGCAGGACGCCTTCAGCCGACGGATCGTGGGCTGGTCGATGGCCGATCACATGCGCTCTGACCTCGTCGTCGACGCGCTGCAGATGGCGATCGCGCGCCGCCGGCCCGAGGCCGGTCTGATCCATCACTCCGACCAGGGATCGCAATTCGTGGCGCTGGCGTTCGGGCAAGCCGCCGCCAAGGCCGGGATCGCCCGGTCGATGGGGTCCCGCGGGGTCTGCTGGGATAACGCCGTCGCCGAAACGTTCTTCGCGACGCTGAAGAAGGAGCTCGTTCACCGCCGCTCCTGGCCCGAGCGCGAGGAGCTCCGCCGGGAGGTCTTTGACTACATCGAGATCTTCTACAACGCCACCCGCCGGCACTCCACCCTCGGGATGCTCTCCCCAGCCCGCTACGAGGAGGAGAATGACTCGCTGAAACAACTAAACGACATCAACAACAACTAACCCCGAGTGTCTACCGAACCGGGGGAAGTCCACTACGACATTGCACTCGCACCCGCGCCCTACGTCAAACGGCGAACCGCCGAAGGCAAAACCAAACTCGAGATCCTGCGGCGCCTCAAGCGCTACATCGCCCGCGAGGTTTACAACAGCCCGAGCCGACCTCGCCGAAACCCAATCGCGGCCGGCGGCGAGCGACGACCATCATGTGCGGCTCCCCCGGCTACGGGATGAACCGCACCCGCACTTGGCATCTATAGGAACGTCCAGGCGTCCGCGGTCCCCGGCCGACTGCTCTTGGGCGGGAGCAATAGCACGGGTTAGCCAGCATCACGGCTGGGACTGCGGCGGCGTGCCTACGCAAGCGCTATGCATCGCTGGCCAGCGCAGCGCTTCCGATGGTCGTCCGTTGCGCAATACATCCGCAGGGACGGCGGACGATTGCCGGCCCGATGGACGCGGAAGTCAGGACTGCGCAGCGGGCTGGCATCGGGCGCCAGGATCACGCCAGCTCCGCCTTCGCGGGCATGTCAGTGCCGAAGCTCGCCCGAACCGGTCAACTGTGTCGGCAGATTTCCCGCTGCAACGAACCCGGATATGGCGTCGCCCCAGTCGCGGCCGTCTTCCAGCGTGTCGCTCTTGGAGCTTGCCCGAACCCGTCAACTCGAACGGCGGGTTTCCCGATGAGAGGACCCGCAGATGCTGGCTCCCAGCGTCTAGACAGTCGTCAATAGGGTCAGGGAACCCTGTTTCTCAGACCGTGAAGAGCTTTTGAATTGAGGATGCGCTCAGCGCTCAGCGCTCAGCTCCGCCGGCGAGTGGGTGCGAGACCTCAGGCGCGTCGGCGATCACCTGGTCGATGCTCGGCTCACTCGTGAGCGCCCGGGCGATCGACTGCTTCACCGCCTCGTAGTTGTAGTCGTAGATCTTCTTGTCGTCGGCGGCCTCCCAGTGGATGAACACGGCGACGATCAGGCACAGGTCCTCGACCTGGTCCTTGGGGATGACGCCCTCGGCCACCGAATCCACCACCGCGCGGGCGACGGCGGCCTGAGCGGGACCGAACAGCTGCACCGCCTGCTTCTCGTCCTTGATCGTCACCTTGTTCGAGATCACGGTGTCGGGCTTGGCCGGGAGGTTCGGGGCGACGACCGCCAGCAGATTGGTGTGACCTTCCTTCTCGTTGGTGAACGCTTTGGCGAAGGCGACGCCGACCGGTCCGTCCTTGGAGCCGATCAATAGGTCGATGTGGGCGAGCTCATGGCCGTCGCCCGTCAGGGCCTCGCCGGTTGCCAGCAGGATCGACTTGCCCCTCCCCGTTTTCGCCCGAAGACTCTGAGCCTGCCGGCGCTCTAGCTCCTTCCTGCGGAATAAGTAGAGGGGTTTGACGGGTCGGTTCCGTCCGGGGTGACGGTCAGAATTGCCTGCTAGTGAGCGGGTTTCTGATCGATCTGGGAGGTGTGTGTGCTGACGTTGTGGGCGCCGCAGGCGGAGTCGTTGTGGGACGAGTCGTTGCCGGTCGAGGTGAAGGAGTTGCCGGCAGACCTCGCGGAGCTGGATCGGGTGCTGGGCGATCCGGAGTTGATGATGGTGCTGCTGGAGCGCTGGCGACAGGAGGCGGTCGAGACACAGCGCGCGGTGCTGACCGACGGGCGGCCGACGATCGCGATGGAGACCTATGTCAGGTTGATGGTCCTGAAGGCGCGGTACCGATGGGGGTATCGGTCGTTGGTGGCGGAGGTTTCGGACTCGATTCATCTGCGTCGGTTTTGCCGGATCGCGCTGTCGGAGCGGGTCCCGGACGAGTCGACGGTGCGCAAGCTGACTCGCCGGGTCGGGTCCGAGACAGTGAACGATTTGACCCGTACGCTGATCGAGACCGGGACGCGGGAGAAGCGGTTCCGGCCGCGGGCAGTCCGGATCGACTCGACCGTGGTCGAGGCGGACGTGCGCTATCCAACCGACGCGGACCTCGCCTCGCACGGCGTCAAAGCGCTCGCACGGGAAGGCAAGAAGCTCGCGGCGCTGGTCAACGAACGCAAGCACTGGGTGCGGGATCGGTCTCGGTCGATCGGTCCCAAGCTCAGGACGCTGACCCGCACGATTCGTCACCGCACCGGCGAAGCGAAGGCCGAGGTGCTGGCATTGACCGAGCAGACCGGAGAGCTGTTGCAGCGTTCGATCACGGAGGCGCGCAAGCTCGCGAAGGCCGCGAGGCGCAGAGGGCGCGGGCGTCACGCGAGCGTGAAGGCGAAGGCCGCGGCGAAGCTCGAGGAGCTCGCGGATCGCTGCGAGAAGGTCAGCATTCAGATCCGCCAGCGGATCGCGGGCCAGCCGATCAAGGACCGGTTGGTCTCGCTGTCCGATCCGGACGCCCGGCCGATCCGCAAGGGCAAGCTCGGCAAGCCCAACGAGTTCGGGTACGTCAGCCAGATCGCGGAGGTGACCGACCACACCCGCCGCGGCGCCCGCGGGCTGATCCTGCCACCGGCGACCCGACTCGGGAACCCGGGCGAGGACACGCTGCTGCCCGACACGATCGCGGAGCTCGACCGGCTCGGGATCCGGCCGCGGGAGATCGCGCTCGACGGCGGGTTCAACCTCGGCCCGACCCGCCAGACGCTCGCCGATCACGACTTGGACCCAGAGCGGGTGTTCATCGCCGGGCGTCACCAACCCGGCAGCCGGCGCACCCAGCGGCGGCTGCAGCGTTACCGAACCGGCGCCGAAGGCCGAATCAGCCACCTCAAACGCGGCTACGGCCTGGGCCGATCCCGCCTCAAGGGTGACCAAGGCCGCCGGATCTGGACGGGATGGGCAATCCTGAGCTACAACGCTGACACCCTCGCCGTCCGGAAGCGGTGAAACACTCCCGGCCAGCTCGATCAGAGCCCACTCACTACGAACCGGCCGCGCCCTCGACAAGCGCGGCCGCTTCGTTTCAGATTCGATCACGAGTTATTCCTCGGCAAGTAGCTCGCTAGCACGAGCTTCGCCGCCCCCGAGTTTCCAAATGACAAGTTGCGGATCAAGATCCAGAGCATCCAGTAGCTCCCCAAGGTCACGTTCTGGCTCTTTGGACAGCTCTGAGGCGAGGACCTCCGTGCCTGCGAGGGGAGCATCGAAATGCCGCAACAGCATGTACTGATTTCCCCCCGGGGTTTCAAGCAGGGCAGCAGTGCTGGACTCACTTTCATCCACGTCGAAGCTCAGCCCATGGCGTTCCGCGAAGTCCCTCGGCTCCAAAGCGAGGATTCCGATCGGACGCAAAGACGTATGTCGCCCTCTCTCGTCGATCTGGTTGAAATGGCTCATGGCGTGAAGCTCGTATCCGTGATGGTAGCCGTGATCTTGGCCCACTGGCCCTCCATCCGGACCCCCGGACGCGGCCCTCGCCACCGCGCCCAGCCAGGTGGGCTGCCAGGGCTGGGAGCCACGTCGGTGTAGAACTCCACGCCATGCTTGCCGGGCGGTAGCCGCCCTCCCATGCGTCGACGCTCGGGTCATTCGCGCCGCGATCCGCCCGCCCCCAGATCTCCCCAGAGGCCAATTGAGCGCTGGTCGTGGCATTGTCCTGCGTGGAGCCAGTCCGGTAAAACGGCCCGTAGAATTTGGGTGACGAGCTAGCGCCGGCCGCGACCACGGCAGCCCGGAGAGCCGAAACGATGGCCATGACGAGCCACAGCACGCCACGACCGTACCTCGTTGCCCGAGGCTGCGGATACGAGACGCGTCTCGGCAAACCCGGAACGCTGCATCGGGTCTGAGAATCCTGTTTCTTAGACCTTCCCCGAATCAAGCTGCGTTGGGCGGACCTCCGATTGCGGGGCCGCTTACGCGTCTGTCGGGATGAGTTGCTGCTCCAGCAACTCCTTCGCCCGCGGCAGGAACCGCCTTCCTCCAAGTCGCATGCCAACGATCAACACCGGAAGAGGATTGGCCACAACCAAACCGCTGGCGAGCCCGACGAGCATCGCCATAATGCCGAGGGCGCTGACGGGCAAGAGCGTCGAGATCAGGACCGTCTCATAGGTCGGATGCCTAGGGCCCACGACCGCGAGGCCCATCAGGCACGCGAACAACCCAGTGTTGCAGATACAGGCACGTCGGAAAGACAGAGGCTTCTTCCCGGCCATCATCAGCACCGTGCTGACAGGTACACCGACGTAACAGGCCGTAACTCGGCCCACCAATCGCCAGGAGATCCTGGACGATGATGGCGCGGTGGGTTTGATGAGACTCACGAAGCAACAAAAGAACGCGACGAGGTAGTCGCCGATCGCGGGCAGAACCCGCGTCCGAGCAGCCACGCGCGGACATGCCCAGAAGGCGATCCGGACGGCGGAGAGTACCGGGCGAAGTCCAGCCGCACCGTCACAAAGAACGTGATCCGCCCACTCGTCGGCGTAATTGTCACGCTTCGCGCGCGGCAGGACCCGGCTGGCAAGCCAGACAACGTTTACCGCGATCCATGTACCGCTGCGATCAAGCTCAATGGCAAGCCCGCCGCCGACCACGGCAGTGATGACCCCAGGCACCGGGGCGACCACGCACAACGCAAGAACGCCGGCCAAGACCAAGGCAGCGGCGATGCTTCCGGTGCGCCGTCTCACGCCAACCTCCACCCGGGCATCAAGCTGCGCAGCGCCTTCGAATCCGTGCTCACGGCCTGCCGCGCCCTCCGCGCCCCTTCGGCGTTGAGGCGGTAGTACCTGCGCCTGCGCCTCCCTTGTGCGCGCTCGTCTACTTCCTCCCACCGCGCGTCGAGCCAGCCCTCAGAGACAAGCCTGTCCAAAATAGGGTAAAGAGAGCCGGCCTTGACACCGGTCGCCTGGGTGAGCGCGTAGCCGTAGACCTCGTCTTCGGGCGCGTCTAGGAACGCTTGGAGGACCGTTCGGGTTTGATGAGACATTCGCATATATCGAAGTCTATATAGCAGGCCCTCGCTGTCAACTCCGCCCCGCGAGGCTTGCGCCAGCCAACGCCCGGCATCAACCAGATCCATGCGCCCGCCGCGGCGCCTCCTTCGGCGGCGACGTCGCGATCGTCACGATTCGTAGTCGCTCGCCAAGCCCGGCTTTATGAATCACCAGCATCCAGTGTGTGGCTGCTGGAACTCACGACGGTGCTGATGGGTTAGGGAACTGTATTTCCCGAACGCCGTCTCTCCTTCGCTTCGACCCCGTGGGATTGGCGTCGCCCCTCAGCTTCCCGCCGTTTCATGAGCCGATGCTTGCACGCGGTCTCTGGGTCCCCGGACGGCGACGACCCGGCTCAGCACAAGAGACTCGCCCTTATCCCGGCTCCGTGGGAGCGGATGACTCCTCGCTCTCTTCACCTGGGTCGGTTCCCGTCAGCCAGCGGACGATATTGCGCCGCAACCCTTCCTCGAGACCTCGCCCGACGCCAGATGCAGCTTGCATCGCCACCACCATGAGCGGCGTTACAACTAATAACACGGGATCATGCAAACCGCCGAGTTTGCATAGCAGGGTGCTAGCTCCCGTTTCGCCGACAAGCTTCGCAAGTGAAGTCGCACGCAACGGAGATCCCTCGACAGGCACCACGGGCTCGAACACCATCCTCGCCGCAAAAAGAAACAAGCGCTGGTCCGTTGCCGAGACGAACTCCGCGAACGGCTCCAGGTTCTTCATGAGGTATTCCTGCGCTTGATACTCACGCTCCACCACGTCCCCAGACATCGGCCGTTGTACGTCGGACTCCGCTCCGGTCTCACAAGCAGAACCGCAGGCACCAACTGGTCCTCAACGATGATCTTGGTGTCGCTAAGACCCAATTTCGCGGCAATGTCGTCCGCCAGGCGATACCTAAAGCTCTCCAACTGCCACGCCGCTCGCAGCTCGGTTGGCTGCGGGATCGACGTGACCTGCATCGCGCCGCCGGACCCCGGAAGATCGATGCAGGTCGTCTGGTTAAACCGTGGCATCGTCGGATCCGGCGGCGGGGGTAGATATTTCCTCCTCGTCGATGTCCCCTCCGAGCCGTCTGACGGCTCGCTCGAACGCCCGGAGAGCCGCGCGATCCACGTCCTCACCCCCGGGCTCCTCCGGGCCTTCACCGAACGCCTCGCTCATAGGCCGATGCTAGCTATGACTACCGGCCTCCACGGCGCGAGCGACGCAGGTGAGGTGTTCCCAACGCTCATAGCGCCGACTCGCCCGCCCGTCAATTCGTCTGAGAACGGTATTTCCCTGACCTCATCGCGGTCGGTGGGGCCAACGCTGACGCGGCCTCCCCGCAGGAAATCCTCCGTGAAAAGCGGCCGGTTCGGGCGTGCTGCGGCAACGGATGTGCCCAACAGCACGGCTCTCCCAGGCCCAGCGGTCGTCCGCCCGTCCCTGTGGATGTGTGGCGCAATGGACGACCATCGGAAGCGCTGCGCTGGCCAGCGATGCATAGCGCTTGCGTAGGCACGCCGCCGCAGTCCCAGCCGTGATGCTGGCTAACCCGTGCTATTGCTCCCGCCCAGGAGCAGTCGGCCGGTCCGATCAGGCCCGACGACTCAGCAAGGCCCGTTATCCTTCTCTGGGCCCACCCCAGCGAGTTTGTGCCCTCGGCCCATCCGCGGGCACATATTCACTCGGATTGCCGGGTTTCTGCCCTCGTCGCAAGTTTGGAGGCGAGCCGCTTGGTGTGCGAAAAGCACCGAATTTGCAGGCACAAATCAAATAAGCGCCCGTAGCTCAGCTGGATAGAGCGTCGGTCTACGGAACCGAAGGTCGGGAGTTCGAATCTCTCCGGGCGCGCTACAAAAGACCTGCTAAGGGACCGATCTAGCGAGGTCGCATCTGGTTCGGGCCAAGGCTTTGATACCCATCTGCTACCAAGTTGCGCACCGGGGGCGCGTCGAGCGCGCAGCGAGCTGCTCCGGTATGGGCGACGATCGGACGGCGTCAGCCTCTGGGGTGACCAGCCGAGCCTTCTCAGCTTGAAACTGAGTCTCGCTCATGGCGCCGAGACTGTGGAGCGCGGCGAGAGCATCGAGTTGCCGGCGCTGCACCTCCGGTGCGCGTTGTGGGGTGTTGTCGAGGTGCGAGCGAGGGCGGGGGCGAGTTGGTTGGTGATCTGTTGAGCTTGGGCGGCGGTCAGGCGGCCGCGAGCGTGCAGCTGATCGACTCGGCGTTGATCCGGTGAGCTTGCTGCTCTGCGGTCGGGCTGCCGTGTAGTCGTCGCCGGGGTCACGGTGCTCGCCCGGCAAGGGCGCCAGCTGGCCGCGCTGGTCAAGGAGGGCAAGGCGCGGGTGCGGGACCGCATCTATTTGATGCTCCCCAACTACGTCAACAACCTTCGGGACCTCGGCTACGAGGACGCCGACTTCGCCGACGGGGGCAGCGACCGGCTCGTCGACTCGATCGTGGGCTGGGGCGATGAAGACACCATCATCGAACGGGTGGACGAACACCTTGCTGCCGGCGCCGACCACGTGGCTGTACAAGCGTGCGGCGAGGACGGCCAGGACGCCCTGCGGATGCTCGAGCGCTTGGCTCCGGCCTTGGTGAACCGATGATGACGCCGACGAGGACGAGCCGAGCTGAGAGCATCACCTACCTCCTGGGAAGACCCGGGACAGGGTTTCAAGTTCGATCGCGGATCGTGAGGACAGTCGCCCCCTCCAGGTACGGCCAGCGCGCCGGTCCTGGGATCACCGCCCGGACGAGGTAGAGATAGCCGCTGCTGGCCGGTAGCCACCGGCCGCGCGAGAAACTCCACCGGCCCGGCTCCACCCCGCGCATCCTGACGATCGGAGCAGGCTCAGGCGGCAAGGCTGAGCGTGGCTCGGCGATCGTGGTCGAGTCGGCTGAGCCAGGCGTTGAGCTTCTCGCGGGTGAAGTTCCAGCCGAACGGCTGCGCGATCTTATTGCAGAGGCGATCGAACTGGTTCAGGCGGCGGGCCACGGCAGTGAGCAAGTCGAAATCTGGGCCCCGTGAGCTGTCGTGGCGCAGCCACGGCTCAAAGCCGGGCACGCTGAACTCATCCCTTGGTCATGCCGGCCCTGCGGCCCGGGCCTGCTGAACGATCGCAGCGGCCCCCTGACGCCACGGTTCGCCATGTCCGACGAGCACCGTGCCGGCGCCGGTCTGAGCGATCGCGTCCAGCGTGTCCAGGTTGCGCCAGGTGTCAACCGTCGCCGCAGCCGCGACGATCCGTGGTCCGCGACGTCCGGTGTACGGGTCCAGCGTGACGACGGCATCGCCCGCGATGATCGCGTCGTGAGACTGCAGGTGCAGCGCGCAATGCCCGTGCGTGTGCCCAGGCGTAAAAACGACCTGAGGCTCTCCCGGTACCGGCAGCACGCCGCTGTCATAGCGGACGACGTCACGCACTGGCGCGGGCCACCAGGCGCGATGGCGGATGAACGAGGCGACCATCGGGAATGCGCGCACCTGTGTCGCGAAGTAATACGCACGCGCGCGCTCATGGTCATAGCGCCACGGGTGCCGCGTCAGCGGCAGGTCAGCCTCATGTACGTACACGGGGACGTGCAGGACAGCGCGTGCCCGCTCGGCGAAGCCGAGATGGTCGAAATGGGCGTGGGTGAGTACCACCGCCTCGATGTCGCTCGCGGTTCGGCCGAGGCGGGGCAGGACCGCCTGCAACGACTCCCACGAGCTCGGCACGCCGGTATCAACGACCGTGAGTCGACCGGCAGCTTCGATCAGGTACCAGTTGGTGAACGAATCCTCGATCCGATGGATCCCGGGGACTACGTTGGCCTCTAAGCGCATCTCGTGTGAATACCCGGTGCGCACCCGCGAAATCGCAGACAGTTTCCGTCCTGATGCGCTGGAGTTTCTCGCCGGCCTTAGCGGGTGGGGGCGCAGGTGCTCGCCCCCGGGCCGGTGCGCGCTGGGTACCGGCGGGGGCGTCACACGACCACGTCGCGGCAGACGCTCGCGATCGGGTGGAGGCGTGGTGGTCGACACCCACGGACTGCGTAGCCTCGGGCTGCGCGGGGCTGTCGACGGGTCCCCGATCTCGAGGAGCTCGCCACCGGATGTCGCTTCTCGGACTGTCGTCACGAGGACGAGCCGGGCTGCGCCGACACGACAGCACCTAACTCCTTCGACGCCGAGCCCCGATCGTCCATTGCCCTTAGCTGGCCGGCTCATATCCCAAACCCGGCCAACATGGGCGAAGTTAGCCCGCCGGAGCAACCCCCGCATCCGGCACCTGGCATCCGCTCCATCCGGAAAGCCCGCAAAGTTCTTCGGTATTCGTGGCCGCTGCTCCGAACTACTCGCCGCCAGGCGACCGCGCGCGCCGAAGATCCGCGACCGTAGCGCCCCGCTGGTAGCTCAGGCGTTGCGAAACGCTCGTACGGACAGGGGCACGAACACGAGTAGCAGCCCGGCGAGCCAGGCGAGCGCTCCGAGCGCCGGGGCGAGCGCGTGGCCGTGGCCGATGGTGAGAGCTCGGGTGGCATTGACGGTCAGGCTGACGGGATTGATGTCAGCGAAGGTGCGCACGACTCCGGGCATCGATGAGGTGGGAACGAACGCCGACGAGGCGAACACGAGCGGGAAGACCCAGATGAGCCCCACCGACTGGACGGTCTCGGGGTCGCGCACGGTTGCGCCGATGTATGCGCTGATCCACGAGAAGACGTAGGAGAACGCGAGGACCAGTGCCAACGCGAGTGCAACTTGATAGACGGGCTGGGTGGGTCTGAAGCCGACCGCGAAGCCGATCAGCAGCATGACGATCAGCGTGACGACGTTCGTCGCGAGGTCGGCAACGGTACGACCGACCAGAACTGCCGACCGCGCGATGGGCAGCGAGCGAAAGCGGTCGACGACGCCGGCCTTGATGTCCTCGGTGAGTCCGAGGCCGGTTGTCAGCGCGCCGAGGACCGCTGTCATGACGATGATCCCGGGTATCAGGAAGTTGACGTAGGTCTCGCGGCCCGTGTTGATCGCTCCACCGAACACGTATCGGAACAGCAGCACGAAGATCACCGGCTGAACGAACAGGTAGACGACGTACATCGGGGGGAATCGAGCGCAACGGTGGGGAGACTGGGTTCGTGGCCTTGGTTACCGCCGCCCGTACATGCTGAGGGCAAGCACGACTGATATTGCGACCAGCACTCCGGGCGCGGTGATCACGTTGAACCCAGCGCTGCTCTCGACATGGGTGGCGTAGACCAGAAACCCGATCGGGAGCAGGATGGACACGCTAAGCGCGGCGCGATAGGCAACCTGGCGCCGTGTCTGATGGCGTAGCTCGGTGGCGATCTCACGTGCGTTCTTGGCCGGCGTGACCTCGCCTGAGTAGTACTCGAGGGTGGTCCGGAACAAGCGGCGGGCGTGAGTGTGGCAACCCCAGGCCATCGCGATCATGAAAGTCGCAGGGAAGATCCAGGTGATCACCCACCCGGCCAGGCTGATCACCACGCCTAGGGCGTCGCGAAGCCAGGACAGCAAGCCGTGATGCGGGGTCCCGCTCGGAGGCGACAGAAATCCTCCGAACACCAAGATCCGGCGGACGCTTTGAATCCATATCCGCAGGGGGCGGCGCCTTTCGGGCTTTTGCGGCAGCGGCTCGGCCTGTATGGCCAGCAGACCTGCCTCAGCCGCTTCCAGGCTGGGGTAGACGCCGCGCAGCCAGAGCGTCTCGGTCGCCGTGCGGAGCGTCGAGGGATCGCGGCCATAAAGCGCAGCGAGCCGCAAGGTCATCCGGACCTCTTGCCAGAGATAGTTGATGTAGCCGGGAACGAGCGCCACGTAGAAAGGCGTCCCGGCGACCGCACCTTCGATTCGCGCGATGCGCGCGGACTGAGTTCCCAACTCGTCCGCGATCTCGCGCAGGTCGGCTCGGGGATCAGCTGCTCGTGCCTGCTGAGCCCACTCGCGCGAGGGCTCAGCCAGTCGGTGCGACGCGAACAGTGTCATCCGCTCGCAGATGTGCTCGGGATCCCGATAGGCGATCCTGATCAACTCGCGGGGAACCGATGTGGCCGTCGCCACACGCCTCCAAGCCGACGCCCGCGTGGGTTTGGCCACGTCGGTATCCGCGTCGTCTGACACAGACGTCATTCTGGCGGGCGCCCCATCCGCCCAAAGATCCGACTCGCTAACTGGCGCTCCGGGAAGCCGCTTCCCGCGGACGTGGAAGCGTCGATGCGACCGCGATCTGCTCCTGCCAAGCGTCGAGCAAGCACTATGAGCTGGTGCCCGTGAGTAACGGCACGGGGGTGACCGGGGGTTGGCATTGGCGTTGGTGCCCGTAGCGCGGCATCGTTCATCGGATCCCTCTGGTCGGTGGGTGGAGTGAGATTCAGCTCAGACTGGGTCGGCTCGAGGCGACAGTCTGGACCGTTGGTGCAAAGCGTCCGCTGCTAATGGTGCGAGTCGTGGCTTGCCGGGTGGGGAGCTGCCGGGGTCGTGGTGATCCCGGCAGCTGCGGAGGGCTTCAGGTGCCGGGGCAGGCGGTGCGGGTGGGGTTGACGATCTTCCCGTTGGGCATGATCGTGTTGCAGAAGATCGTGCCGGTTGTTTTCGCGCCAGTGAGGTTGGCTGCGATCAGTGAGGTTTGGCTGAGGTTGGCGTTTGAGAGGTTGGCGCCGCGGAGATCGGCGGCGGTCAGGTTGGCCTCAGACAGGCGCGCTGCGGTGAGGTTGGCGGCGCGCAGATCGGCGCTGTCAAACACGCTTGAGCGTGCGTCAGCGCGGGAGAGGTTGGCGCCGCGGAGGTCAGCTCCGACGGCGACGGTGAGCCCGAGCGATGCGTGGCCCAGCGAGGCTCCCCGCAGGTCGGCGTCGACCAGGGACGTGCCGCCGATCCGGATGCCGTCGAGGTTCGCGCCGCGCGCGTCGGCGTAGGCGAGATCACCGAGCTGGAAATTAGCGTCGCGTAGGTCGGCGTCGCGCAGGTCGGCGTAAGCCAAGAACCCGCCCTGCAAGTCGGCGTTGCGTAGACGCGCTCCGCGGCAGCGGGTGAACGCGCGGATGACACAGCCGCGCAGTCTGGTTCCCGAGGCGACCTGGTGGCCGTACTTGAGGGCGTACACCGCGGGAAAGAACGGGCTGGTGGCCGGGATTGGGATCGGCTTGGCGCCTGGCGGGGGCTTGGTGCCGTGCTGTCCGGGACACAGGCCTCTGCGCGGAGCGCGCACCTTGCCGTCGGGCATCAGCGTCTTGCAGAAGATCGCGCCACGGAGGTCGGCTCCGGCCAGACGAGCGCCGCTGAGATCGGCGTTGGACAGGTTGGCGTGGCGAAGGTCCGCTCCGCGGAGATCGGTGCCGTTGACATCAGAGTCGGAGATGTTCATGCCGCGCAGGTCCGCGCCGCGCAGATCCGAGCCGACGATCGCTCCAAAGTTCAGATTCGCATCGCGCAGGTCTACGCCGCGCAAATCCGCGTGCGTGAAACCAGCGAACGTGAGCGCGGTCCGTTGCATTCTCGCGCCGGCAAAGTCCGCGTCGACCGGTGTCGTCCCGACGAAGCTCACCCCGGCCAGATCGGCAGCCCGAAAGTTGGCGTGGGTGATGAACGAGGCCGCCAGCGAGCTACCCGCCAGATCAGCGGCCCGAAAGTCGCCGAACGGGACGAACGCTCCGCTGAGCTGCTGGCGGGATAGCTGCGCCGCCACGCAAGAGGTGCGCGGCACGAAGGTACACGTCCCGACTCGCGCCCCATAGGACAGCACCTTTTGGCTTTGAGCGGTCAACAGCGTCCAGTAGGGATTACTTGGTGGAACCAAGAGCTGGCGCGGGGGAGCCGCGACCGCGGGCGACCCAACCAATACCGCGAAGGCTGACGCGGCGAGCATCGCGCGGGAGACAATGCGTTTGAGCCCACCGTGTGTCGACCGCTGCAAGCCTGGTGAGACGGGTGGTGGGCGGTTCACCGCAGATACCCTTCGAGCCAGTCGTAGATGCGGGCGTCGCGCAGCGATCTCGCCATCGGTTCGCAATGGCGGTTGGCGCCCTCGGTCGCGGTGAAGGTCACGAGCTCCTTGACCCCGGAGAGGCGGTCGTAGAGCTCCTGGGCCTGGCCGGGCCAGAACTGCTCATCCTCGGGATTGGTGATGAGCAACGGCGTCGTAATCTGCCCGACCTCGTCGCCGAGGCGGTACTCGGCCACGGTCTGAAACAGCGCGAATCGCGAGTCGTTCTCAACGCCGTAGGGGTGGCCGCGGAAGGTGAGCGTCGTCTTGGTGTCGTGCTGAAAAAGCTCGGCGAGATGCATCTCACGGTCAAACGCGCTCTGCTTGCCCTCGTGCAACTGCCTGCGCATCACCGGCGGGAGGGAGCCCGTCCACGAGGTCGAGACGTCCACAACCCCGGGGTCCGCGATCGCGGCCGCAAATCGGTGCTCGAAGGCCAAGGCGCGGGGCACCCAGTACCCAGCCTGGCTGATTCCGATCACAGCGATTCGATCCGGGTCCACGTCTGAGCGCGCGAGCATCGCGTCGAAGACCGGGGTTAGCACGGCCTCCCAGTCGGGCCGGAAGGGGATCCTCTGCTCATAGAGCGCGGCCTGCTGGCCGGGGCCGTCGAAGGTCATCCAGTGATAGCCGCGCTCCGCCGCGCCCGCCCCGCCGTCCACGAGCATCTGGGAGGTCGCACCGTCTGATCCGTTGTTGACGATGACGAGCGGGCGGACCTCTCCGGGCGCGGCGTCGGGAGCCCGGAAGAAATACGCCGGCAGAGTGGTGTCCTCATAGGGGATGGCCGCACGCTCGCCCGAGACCGGCTGCAGGTCGACGACCTTCTCCCAGCACGCCCGCTGACGTCGCCACAGGTCGAGCTGACGGGGGACGATGCCGTGGCCGTTACTGTTGCCGTGGGCGGCGCCCGCGATCCGGTAGAGCGCGGTCGCGTAGTATGTGGCCGCCCGGCGGTAGAAGGACGTGGCGGTGACCTGGTGGTCCGCCGCCTCGGCCTGCTGGGCGTCCGCCCAGCAGGCACTGGCCGTGGCCGTCCACTCGCGCACCCAGTCGTCGTCGTCTCCGTCCTTGATGCGCTCGGCGGTGGCCAGCACCTCGCCGACGTCGGACGCTTGGCGGTACGCGCAGCCGAGCGCGATCTCCAAGCCGAACTGGAAGGCGTCGTTGTCGAAGTGGGCGGTCATCGCGCCGCCTCGGACTGGCCGGCGTCGCTCACGGCGGTCGTGCGCTTGGCGGCCCACACGACGAGGACGATCGGGATGACCCAGTTGAAGATCGTGTTCGCCCGCCGGGTGTCGAGGGCGCCGGCGATGACGTGCGCGGGGACCATGGCCGTGAACACGCAGGCCCACATGAGCGTCAGCTGTCGGTTGACGGCCACAAAGCGCGGCGAGGACCAGTACCGGCGCGGCACCGACTCCCGGGCGTACTGCTCGGTGAACGGCGTCACGAGCAGCGAGCCGAAGGCGATGAGCGCTAGCAGCCCGGCGGCGATCGCCCGCGCATAGCGAGCCAGCCACGCGGCGGTCGACGCGTCGGCGACGAAGGCGACGACGGTGAACCCGGCGAAGGCCACGACGGTGCCGACCTCCAGGAGCTTGGGACGTCCCGCCAGCAGTGCCGGCAGCGCGATCGCCACCGCCCCCAGGAGCGCGGCCACGGCCGCTGCCTTCAGTGTGTCGTGCTGTGTGATCAGGGTGAAGAGCACCCACGGAACGAAGGCGATGTAGATCCCGAAGCGAGGACCGGCCTTCTCGGCGGTCTCGTCTGCGGCGTTCTGTTGGGCTGAGAGCATCATCTGTCCTTTCTCAGACCGGCCACCTGACGGCGGCACGGCGATCTTCATTGTCAAAGGAAAGCCTCGCGCCGCGAGCGCTCGGTGTCATCAGTACCGGACTACTGAAGTCGCGATTGCCCGCTGCTGAGCGGCCACTTATAGTTGGCTTGCGGGAGCGCGAGCGAGGTGGTGAAGCTGGCTTCGGTTAGGGCATTGAGTTGGCCGATCGTCGGGCGGGACGAAGAGCTCGCGTTCATCGAGCGCGCGCGGGCGGCGGGAACGAGCGCCGTCGTGCTCCAAGGTCCGGCGGGCGTCGGGAAGTCACGGTTGGCGCACGAGGCGCTGCGCCAAGCCGAGGAGGAAGGCATGGTGACACGGTGGGTGCAGGCGACGCGCAGCGCGGCGACCGTTCCCCTCGGAGCCTTCGCCGGCGTCATCCCGGAGTGGGCTCGCTCCGAGGACCCGCTCGAGCTCCTGCGACTCAGCGCGGCAGCTCTGCGTGAGCTCGGCGGCACCCGTCGGCTCGGGCTCGGGATCGACGATGCTCAGCTGCTCGACGACAGCTCAGCCGCGCTCGTGCTCGAGCTCACGCTCAACCAGGCCGCGTTCTTAGTCATCACGGTTCGGCCCGGCGAGCCCATGCCCGACGCCGTCGTCTCGATATGGAAGGACGCGGGCGCCGCGCGTCTCGAGCTCGAGACGCTTGACGCTCCCGAGACCGACGCGCTCGCCGAGGCCATCGTCGGAGGACCGGTCGAGGAGTCGGCGCTGCGGTGGATCTACGCCACGAGCCTCGGCAACCCCCTGTACGTGCGCGAGCTCACCCTCGGCGCGGTCGCGGGCGGCGCGCTCACCAACATTCACGGGCTGTGGCGAATGCCGGTGCGCCCGCCGGTGAGCGCCTCGCTCGCGGAGCTGATCGCCGTTCGGATGACCGGGCTGTCCGATGCCGAGCAGCGGGCGCTCGATCTGCTGGCCCTGGGCGAGCCTCTGCGCGTCTCCGAGCTCATCTCGCTCACCGGGTCAGAACCTGTTACCGGGATCGAGGCGCGCGGGCTCGTGAGTCTCGGCGACGGGTCGCCAAGCGCCCAGGCCACGCTCGCTCATCCTCTCTACGGAGAGACGATCCGGGGCGCGCTGCCGGCGTTTGCCGCGCGTCAGACGCGGCTGGCCCTCGCCGACATCGTCGCGGGGCGTGACGATCCCGAGACCGCAGACTCGCTGCGCGTCGCGCGCTGGCTCCTTGAGGCCGGCGAGGCGATTCCCGCCTTGACCCTGCTTGAGGCCGCCGCAGCGGCCAACCTGGCAGGCGACCCGCAGCTCGGCGTCCGCCTGGCGCGCAGAGCAGTGGACTCGGGCGCCGGACTGCGGGCGTCGCTGCTCCTCGCCCGGGCGCACACGATCCAAAGCGAGTACGAGCAGGCGGCCGGAGTCCTGGCCGCCGCCGAGCCCGACATCGACAGCGAGGCCGACGCGATCGACTACCTCGAACAGCAGACAGCGGTGCTCTACTTCGCTCTCCGGCGCCCTGAGGAGCTACACCGGCTCTTGGATCGCGCGCACGCGTGGTGGGACTCCCCGGAGTGGCACGACCGTCTCAGCCCCCTACGACTCGTCGGTCACGACGCCACGTCGCCGAACCTCGCGGCTGCCGCCTCGGCCGAGATCCTCGCCGATGAGAGCATGGATCCCGAGGTGCGCCGCCGGGTCGCCCCGCTGCATGCCGCCAACCTCCTCAACAGCGGAAGCGTGCGCGATGCCTTCAAGCTCGCGCGGCGGATTCTCCCCAGCCCGCCGCTACGCGATCTCACCGATGAGATCGCGTTCGTGCTCTGGAGCGCAATCGCCATCGAGAGCGGCCTGGGCTGGGGCGAGCTTGAGAGCTGGGCGACGGCGGCCCTCACTGATGGTGTCAGGCTTGGGTCCCGCGCTGCGGCTGGACGCGGAGCGCTCGCGCTCGGCGGCCTGAGATTCTCGCAAGGCCGGTTCATCGAGGCGGGTCGGTGGCTGGCCGAGGCCGAGCTTCAGCTCGAGCAGCACGACGCCGGCGGGCTGCTCGCCATCACCAACTCGATGCAGGTCGGCGTCGCCTGTTTCACCGGTGATCACGGGGCAATCGGCCCGGCACTCGTCCGCTGCCGCGCAGCGGTAGGAGACCACGTGCCCTTGTCCAACCAGCTCCCCTACGTCGCTCGTGCCGAGGCGTGGGCGGTGCTTGCTGGAGGCGACCCGCCTCGCGCCCAGCAGCTGTTCCTCGAGGCCGCGGGACGGCTGCGGGAAAGGCCACTCTACGCAGCACGGCTCACCTATGAGGCCCTACGCGCCGGCACCCCGGCCCGGCGGGTGGCGCGTGATCTGCAGGCGCTCGCCCGGCGCTGCGACGCCCCGCTCACCGCCGCCTACGCGGCGCACGCCACGGCCCGCGTCGCCGATGATGGCGAGGCTCTCACGGCCGTCGTCGACGCGATGGAGGCAATCGGAGCACTGCGCTACGCAACCGAGATCGCCGCCGATGCCGCCGCCGCGTTTCAAACGGCCGGGTATGAGGACTCGGCGCGCCGGGCCGCGGCCAGGTGCCGGGAGCTGCACGCCCGAGGGCAGGGCGGAGCGATGCCGGCCATCGTCGGCCTCGACGACGCGGCGATCTCACTCACCATCCGGGAGCGCCAGCTCGTCGACCTTGCCTCCCGCGGTCTCACCAACGCCGAGATAGCCGACCACCTCGTCCTCTCGGTCCGGACCGTCGAATCCCATCTCTACCACGCCATGCACAAGCTCGGGATCTCCAACCGCCAAGACCTCTAACCTGCGCCGGACGTGAGACCAGGCGTGGGTCGTCACGCTGGCGTGCGCGAGGGCGGGGTGCGGCAATTTCCCGGATGAGCAACGAGCCTGCCGCGCTAGCTTTACCTGACAGCGGCTAGAGCGAGACTGGCGCTTCGTCGCGGTTCTTGTTCATTTCACCTTTCCAGCGTGCGCGTTCGGCGAGCGCCCTTCAACTCAGCAAGAAGCGAAGGACCTGAACGCCTCCTTCGCGAAGTCAGGCGCCGATCCGGAGCGCAGCTGCCGTCGGAACTCGCCGAGCGACAGCGCGACGACCCGGACCAGCAGGCTTATCGCAGGTCGTCCGTCGCCTCAGCGCCGAAGTCGACGGTGAGGCGCCTCACTAGAACACATACGCAAAACCAACGCCGACTAGACATCCAACAAGCGAATTCCACGGCTCGCCCTCGATGAACCTCGCTCCAGTCGCCGCGCCTCCGATACAGCCCGCGTACCACTTGGGCGCGCGTCCCAAAGCGGCGAGGAAGATCGCCTCGTTCCGGCACTTCTCGCTATTGGCCCGGTACGCCTTCGAACCGGACTTCGATGCCCGGGCGCACCATGCGACATCCCTCTGCAGCTTCGCCTTCGTGCATTTGCCGGTACCGGGACCGCCATTGCCGCACAACCCGCAGGCATCCCCGGGGTGGACTTGCGGCGCCCACGTGCAAGGCGGCTGTCCGACGGCCTCGTGCGCGACAGCCGTGCCGGTCATCCTCACGATGGGGCCGTGAAAGCGCGGCCCTGCGAGGGCCTGATTCTCCGGAAGCATCTGGCCGGTTGGCTCACTGGGCGCAGCGGTAACCTTCGCCACCGAATGGCTGCCAACGTAGAGAGCAGCCAAGGCAACTACGAGCAGCGCCGCAAACAGCTTCGGGATCACTGGTTTACTCATCGCGATGGTCTCCTAAGCGACTGACTTTGGCAAACGTACCAGAGGAGATTTCAAGGGAGCAAGACGTCGGCGCCCCTTGTTGCGCGGCGGACGGCCCTGGCGATGGCTGGCCAAGGCGGCCGGTGAGAGCCGCCGGCCGGCGACGTCCACCAGCGTGGTGGGTGGCATGAGGTCCTCCCTCAGATGGTGGTTGACCAAACCATCGCCTCGCCCCACGGAGAGCGGGCACACCACGATCGCTGCCTATGCAACCGGCCCGCTCGGCGGGAAGCCCAGAGTGCCGCGTGGGCGAGTGTCCTCGGTGATGTGGAGCCGCTCTCCGCCTTCCGAGTGGTGGCCGCCGGAGACCAGCAGCATCTCCCCGTCAGGGCTCGGTATGAGGCGGTTCTGACCACCGGGTCGATACGGACGGGGTGGCGCCACGAACCCGTCAGCATGTGCCGCTCGCCAACCCCGGCAAGAGAGCAATCATCCGCGGCCCCACGGATCGATGAACACGTCATCGATCCGCGGACTGCCAGAGAGGCCGGTGAACCTCAGAGACACCTGGGCGGTGCCGCCTGACAGCGCCCCCAGCACCGGTGCGCTCGTCGGCATGATCAGCGTTGGCCACCAGATGAAGCCGGCGATGGCCACGCCAGCAGGGATCACCGAGCTCCCGTCCACGACGCTGACCGCAACCATTCCGCGGCCGGCGATGAAGAAACGGATCGAAGGATAGGCCGCGTCCACGCACGTTGGAGGCGACTGGGCAGATGACCCGGCTGGCAGAGACAGCGAGGAGGAGCCGAGGGTGCCCGTTGCCGCGTACGGCTCGCTTCCCGCGACACGCGTGGCCCCGCCAGTCAACGTCCACGTCGAGCTCTCGAAGTCGCCGCCAGGCGCGAGCTCGTAATGGGCGAAATCCAACCACCGGGCGAACGGCTGGCTGAGCGCCGCGCCGTTGCAGGGGTTGAGATTCACCAGAGACGGCGGGTCGACCACTTTGGCCTGCGCGCCCGAGACCAGCGGCCCGAGGAGAGCCGCGGCCCCCAAGGTGCATGCGACCGAGACGGTCCTGATCAGACGACGGGCTGAGTTGATCATTGGTCCCTCCACGGGCCGGGAAAACGTAGATCCGCCTGCTGGAAGCCGCTCATCGCCACTGATGGAGAACAAGCCGCGTGTGTGCTGTATACCCGAAGCGACGGTTTTGGATCGCGGTCACGTTCATGCAGCTGCAGCGGGGAACTCAGGTGCGTGGCCGGCGTCGTAAGCGGTTTGAAATCCGATGTCGCCGAGCGCCGCTCGCAGTCGGGCAAGATCAGCATCGCGCAGCCGCGATTCCAGGCTGTCGAAACGGGTACCGAGCTTGTCGCCGATCGCGTCGGCGGCGCCATGCAGCATCGCGGCGGTTTGCGCGTTTCCGGCGCGACTGGCTAGCAATCCTAGGCCGAGGTACGTGTAGGCGACCATGAGTTGGTCGCCGTTGCGCTGCGCGATGGCCCCCGATTGATCGAACATCATCCGCGCATCGGTGTCGGCGTGATCGAGGTATGAGGCGAAGCCCAGCGTGCACGACTGCAAGCTCAGACCGCGTCGGTCGCCGATCTCTCGGGCGAGGCGGACTCCCTCGGCAAGACGCGCACGGGGCACACTGATCTCTCCACCCTCCATCTCGAGGTAGCTGAGGTTGTTGAGACAGACGAGGTACAGCACTTTGTTGCCGGCTTGACCAAGAAGCTCCAGGCTCTTCTCGACCGTGCGCGCTCGCTCTGCGTGACTCAGGTGCGGAGAGGATCCACGCGTCATCAGAAACAGCGCCGTGAGATGCCGGTCGCCGAGCGCCCTGGCCAGGACGAGCCCCTCCCCGGTGAGTTCGAGGTTGGCCTGCTCGTTGCCTCGACTCCCGTTGACGAAGGCAAGCACGTATAGCGCTTCGGCACGGAGGTGCTCATCGGCGAGCGCACGAGCGATCGCGAGCGCCTCCTGAGCCCGGTCGGCTGCCGCGTCGTACTCACCGTTGATCATGGCGAGCAGGATGCCTGCGGCGACAAGCGCGCGGCCGCGGAGAACGGTGGGCTGCTGGGCATCGGGGCGGTCAAGCGCCGCGGATAGCGCCGCCGCGCCTTCAGCCCGGGGTTCTCGGTAGAGCCAGAAATAGCACAGCGCCCGGCCCAGCCGCAGTCCAGCGGCGGGGTTGGAGTCCTGGAGACTGGTAGAGATTGCGGCGCGGAGATTGTCGAACTCGAGCTGAAGGCGGTCAAGCCACTCGATCTGGCCGTGGCCGATCAGGTGCGGCTCTGCGGTCTCGGCCAAGGCAAGGTAATGATCGCGGTGCGCGGCGCGCAACGCGCTGGCAGCCTTCTGGCTTCGCGCCAGCAGCTTTGCGGTTGCGTAGTGGCGCACGCTCTCCAGCAACCGGTAGCGGACCGCTCCGACGTGATCGGCTTGGAGCAGGCTTTTGTCGACCAACGCGGCGAGCCGATCGAGGACGCCGAGCTGGGAGTCGATGCCGGCGCCTGCCACCGCCTCAGCGCTGTCGAGGTCAAACCCGCCCGCAAACACCGACAAGCGCTCGAGCATCTCCTGTTCCTCTGGGTTCAATAGCTCATATGACCAGTCGATCAGGGCTTGGAGGGTTTGCTGTCGTGGCGGCGTGACGCGATGTCCGCCGGTGAGCAGTCGGAAGCGTTGATCGAGCCGATTGTCGATCTCGTCGAGCGACAGCGTGCGCAGCCGGGCAGCAGCAAGCTCGATCGCGAGTGGGATCCCGTCCAGGCGGCGGCATAGCCTTCCGGCCGCAGACGCGTTGTGGGGGTCGACGACAAAGTCCGAGCGTTGCTGCCGCGCGCGCTCAGCGAACAGCTGAACCGCGTCGCACGCGAGCACGCGGTCGGGATCGGCGCGGGCCGGCGGGACGAACAGCGAGGGCACGCGATATAGATACTCGCCTTCGATCCCGAGCGGCTCGCGGCTGGTCGCGAGAATCGTCATCCTCGGACAACCCCGCACCAATTGGTCGGCGACACTGGCCGCCTCGCCGATCACGTGCTCGCAGTTGTCCAGGATCACGAGTAACTGTCGGTCCCGGCACGCGGCGATCAGCGACTGTGGCAGCGATCGTCCCGGCTGCTCCGGGACTCCAAGAACGCCCGCCAGCTTCGTGGCGACGAGCGTCGCGTCCGTCAGTGGCCCGAGATCGACAAACCAGGCCTCGTCGCCCGGCCCGTCCAGCATGCTGGCTGCGAGCTGCAGCGCGAGCCGCGTCTTGCCCACGCCACCGGTCCCGGTCAGCGTGATCACGCGGGCGCGCGACAGCAGCTGCCGAAGCTCGCTCAGCTGGCGCTCTCGACCGACGAAGCTGGAGACCTGGGCGGGCAGATTGTGACGCGCGTTCCGGTCCTCGCGCGGGCCTGACCGCGAGGACTCCGATACCACAGCGATCGTCGGGGCGCCCGCAGCGACCGTCGGTGCGAGGTCAAGCGACGCTTCCTGGCGGAGGATCGCCTGCTCGAGCTGGCGCAGCGGCGCGCTCGGCTCGATTGCCAGCTGCTCCACCAGCACCCGCCTGGCATTCTGATAGGCGGCGAGCGCATCGGCCTGCCGGCCGCACCGGTACAGCGCCAGCATCAGCTGTGCATGCAAGTGCTCGCGCAACGGATGCTCCTCAACCAGCGTCTCAAGCTCGCCGACCAGGTCAGCCTGGCGCCCGAGCTCAAGATCAGCCTCGATGCGCTTCTCCAACGCCGCCAGCCGCAGCTCCTCCAGCCGCCTGATCGCCGGCTGCGCGAACGACGCGTAGGACAGATCGTCAAGCGGAGCCCCGCGCCACAAGCCAAGCGCCTCGCGCAACTTTGCGGCCGCCTCCGCCGGCTCGGCCCCGTCCGCCTCGCTCACCAGCCGTTCGAATCGATAAAGGTCAAGCTCGTCGCGATCGAGGCACAACATGTATCCCGGCGCGCGGGTGGCAATCCGCCCGCGGGCACCGCCGAGTGCCTTACGCAGCTGCGAGACCCGCACCTGCAACGCGGTCCGTCCCGACTCAGGAACCGCTTCGCCCCATAGCTCCTCGATCAACCGATCAGCGGACACGACCTCGTTCACGCTGAGCAGCAGCAGCGCCAACAACGACCGCTGCGCCCCTGCGAGCGAAACCAGACAGTCGC
The DNA here is from genome assembly GCA_963830595.1 of uncultured Solirubrobacteraceae bacterium. Classification (GTDB taxonomy): domain Bacteria; phylum Actinomycetota; class Thermoleophilia; order Solirubrobacterales; family Solirubrobacteraceae; genus Palsa-465. The sequence continues at coordinate 175,440 of CAWHMQ010000006.1, read as the reverse complement.
CGTCGGCCACCTCAAGGGGACCGAGGATTCGAAACTGCATCTGCTTAGCGATCAATTAGCGAACCAAAAGTGGCCTCCCTCATTCTCTTTGATCTCACCCGCGGCCACAAGCTCGCAGGCGGACCGGCCTCCTCACCGCCACGATCCCGAAGACCTACCGGTCGGCGAGCCCGGCCGCGGCGTTGGTGGGCGCTGGGGCGTGTTCCCCGGCCCCGGCGGGTCCCCGAGGCCCGCCGGGGCCCGTTGTCATGGGTACTGGCCAGCCAGGCGCCGTCTCAGCGGTGAGTTCGTGTGCGGCGAAGCGGACGAGGTTGGCGAGCGAGCAGGGCGGAGTCGCCGGCGGCGGTCGAGCTGGCGGCGGAGAGGAAGGCGCAGGATGACGTGCGCTGAAGGTCGGGAGACCTGGTCCTCGCAGAGCCCCGTCGTCGTCTACGCGGGTTGGGCCTGGCGGAGGCGCGCTCTGGCGAGCCGAGTGGGCGCGAAGCTCCGGTACGCTCGCCGGACATGCGGTCGCGAGCGATCTTTCTGCCCGGTGGCGTGATGCCGGCCGACGTTTCCTATGGTGCCCTCCTCGAAGCGTTGGGCGCCGACATGGACGCGGTCGTCAAGGACCTTGAGGTCTATTTAGAGCCCGAGCCGCCCCCCGACTACACGCTCGAGCACGAGATCGACGGTGTGCTGCGAACGGCGCAGGAGGCCGGTTTTGCTCGCTTCCATCTGGTTGGCTTCTCGGCTGGTGGCGCGTCGAGCCTGGCATTTGCCGCCCGCCATCCTGGGCGTGTGTTGAGCCTCGCGTTGATCGAGCCCGCCTGGATGGGGAACGAGGGCCTGAGTCCCGAGGAGCAGGCGGTCCGGAGAGAGTTCGAGCGAATCGCGACGCTGGAGCCCGACCAGATGATGAGCTCGTTCGTCGCCAACCAGCTTGCGCTGGGCGTCAAGCCCCCGCCGCCGCCGCCTGGCCCGGCGCCGTCCTGGATGGCAACCCGTCCCGCGGGGCTGCGCGCCTTGACGAACACGTTTATGTCATACGAGCTTGATCTGGACCGCCTGCGGACCTTCGAGCATCCGGTCTACTTCGCGCTCGGCGGTCGCAGTAACCCGGACAACTACAGACGGATGGCCGCTCGAGCCCGCCGAGTGTTTCCCGACTTCACGCTCGACCTCTTCAGCGAGCGCCACCACTTAGATCCGCCGCACCGCCGCGAACCCGAGCGTACCGCCCGAGCGCTGCGGGCTCACTGGGCGCGGGCTAATATCGAGCGCCAACCCGCAGCCGTGTGAACCCCTTGCGGATTCCGGCGTCTGCTCGCGCTCGACGGCTTGCTGCCCCTTTCCCCGGCCAGCAGCAAAAGCGACACTCGCGGCCCAGCTGCCGCTGCGGAGACGAAGGGTGGCATAGGCACCGCCCCTGCCGCCGCGACTCCCGAGACCGTCAACCTGGCTTTCCGAGATCGGGCTAAGCTACCCCCGCGTCGCGCCCTCGCGGACCGGCTGGGCGATCCCGATGAGGTTGCCCTCGCTGTCGTAGAAGAACGTGCCCACTTCGCCGCTGCCCTTGCTCGGGTAGTTATCAGGAGCCGCGATCGTCTCGCCGCGGACCTCAAAGCCCGACATCTCAAAGCGCTCAAAGCTCACACCCCGGGCTCGCAGATCGGCCAGGGTCGCCTCGAGGTCCTCGACCTCGAATGCCATCTGGGTCGATGCCCCCGACGGCGCCCCCGCCGAGCTGAAGAGATGAAACTCGGTCGGCCCGCACACGTAGCGCAGGCCGCCGGTACGCTCCTCGACCGGCTCAAGCCCGAGCTTGTCGCGGTAGAACGCGCGCGCCCGCTGGAGGTCCTGAGCGGGAAGCTTGGTGACGGTGTGGGCGTTGCTGAGCGGTCCGGGCATGGTCGCCTCCTCAGGGTAACCTCGGGGATTAGGATGAGAGTACGGGTGCCACGACGTCCCCTCTGCACGGCGAGCATGCATCTTGTGGACAAGTGCTTCCACGGCCGGCCGTGCCAGGCGGGTACGACCTCGTCGCGACATTCCGCTTGCCCGGGTCTGGCCAGGGCAGCCGCCGGTTCGAGGACTCAACTCTGCTGTATCGACGTTTCGCCGGCCGCTATTGACATGTGCGGATCCGAATGCTTGAGTGCACTTGTTCGTTAGGTGCTTGGTCTGTTAGGTGCGCGGGGCAGGTCGCGCGTGGCGCCGCAGTCTCGACGGGACCCGGAAACCGGAGGACACATGTCAAGACGCTTCTGGGCCCTGCTGACCGGCATACTGGCCGTGCCCTTGGCCGCGGTGGTAGTTGGGCTGGCCACCCCTCCCGCGGCCCAAGCCGAGGACAACGGCGTCGGCCGGCTGCCGGCGTTAGGCTGGTCGAGCTGGAGTTACCTTCGCAGCGATCCGACCGCGGCGAAGGTCGAGGCCCAGGCCAAGGCGATGAAGAGCCTCGGGTTGGCCAAGGTCGGCTTCCAGTACGTCAACGTCGACGACTTCTACTACGTCTGCCCGGGCAGCCAGGGACCCGCCGTCGATCTGTACGGTCGGTGGCTGACCGACAGCAGCAAGTTCCCGCCGGGCAAGAACGGCGAGAACGGCATCGCCGTCGTCGCCGACTACGTCCATAAGCTCGGCCTGAAGTTCGGCATCTATGTAACCCCGGGTATCTCCAAGCAGGCCGTGGCGCAGAACACACCCATCGAGGGCACGCCGTACCACGCCGACGACATCGCGACCATGACCCCGGAGAGCAACTACAACTGCGGTGGCATGGTCGGCATCGACTACAGCAAGCCAGGCGCGCAGGCGTTCATCGACTCGTGGGCCGATGAGTTCGCGCGGTGGGGCGTTGACTACGTCAAGATCGACGGGGTCGGCACCGAGGACATCCCCGACATCAAGGCATGGTCAGACGCGCTGAAGGCGACCGGTCGGCCGATCCACCTCGAGCTGTCCAACAGCCTGGCCATCAGCGCTGCCAGTACCTGGCAGCAGCTGTCCAATGGGTGGCGCACGGACGGCGATATCGAGTGTTACTGCGGCGCCAACGGATCGAGCTTCCCGCTCACCGACTGGTCCAACGTTTCCTCGCGCTTTGATCAGGTCGCGGAGTGGGCGCCGTACGGCGCCCCGGGCGGCTATAACGACTACGATTCGCTGGAGATCGGTAACGGCAGCAACGATGGTCTGACCCTGGACGAGCGGATGACCCAGATGAGCCTGTGGTCGCTGGCCTCGTCGCCGCTGATCCTCGGCTCTGACCTGACCAACATGACCGTTACTGACCTAAAGCTGCTCAGAAACACCGACGTGCTGGCCGTCGACCAGGATGGGATCGATGCAACCCGTGTCGCCAACACGGCCACGTCGCAGGTGTTCACCAAGAAGGAGCCCAACGGCGACGCCGTGGTCGGACTATTCGATACCGGCTCGGCGGCCGAGTCGATCCCGACGAGCGTGTCCGCACTCGGCCTGCCAAGGGCCAAGGATTACCTCGTCACCGACCTCTGGAAGCACACGCAGACCGAGACTACCGGCGCGCTTGATCCGAGCGTAGCCTCGCACGGTGTCGCACTGCTGCGGCTCACGCCCGAGAAGCGCAAGCAACACGTTGCGCCGGCCACCGGCTTCGGTCTGACCGCTCCGGCCACAGCGACCCCCGGCACTCCGATAACCGCGACTGCGACATTTACCGACGAGGGCCTGAACCCGGTCACCGACGTGCGCGTCTCGCTCGCCGTACCGTCTGGCTGGAAGGCCCGCGCCACCACCCCGACGGCGTTCACCAAGGTCAAGAAGGGCCAGACCGCCACCGTCTCCTACACGGTGACCGCACCGGCCGGGTCTGCTCCGATCGACATGGGGATACTGACCGACAAAGTCGGCTATACCTACCACGGGCGACGCACGACCGGGACCGCTGCCGCGGTGGTCGACACCATCCTGCCAGTCCAGGCGCCGTACAAGACGTTCTCTTCGGCGACTGACGCCCCCGCGCAATACGGGCAGTCCGGTGACGACTTCGCGATCTCCGGAGCCGGCAGCGACCTCTACAGCGGCACCGACGACTATTCGACGATCTACCAGCCGGGCGCCCTGAGCGCGTCGGGCACGGTGCAGACCGAGGTGACTGCGCAGCAGGATCTGACCGGGTATGGCAAGGCCGGGATCATCGTCCGGAACTCGATGACCGCGTCGAGCACCGGACCGGAGGGCGTCATCCTCTTCGAGTCGCCGTCGGGCGGCATCCAGCTGGAGTGGGACAGCAACGGCGGGCCCTACGTCGACTCGGTGACCCCGCCCAACGGGACGATCGCCGACACCGTGCCGGTGTATCTGAAACTGGTCCGCTCGGGCAGCGTGTACACGGGCTTCTACTCGACCGACGGATCGAGCTGGGCATCCGTCGGCTCGGCGACGGTGCCAGACCAGGCCAACACCCAGGACGTCGGGATGTTCGTGGTGTCACACAGCACCGGCTCGCCGGCCACGGTGTCATTCCACGGACTCTCGGTCGGCTGATCAGGACCTTCGGCACGCCCGTACCCCGTCCATCGCGACGGCACGTGCTCGACTGCGCGCGGCTCTCCGGAAGCAGTCGCCTCGCGGCGGCACCGCGCGGTGGCAGGGCGTCTACAGGCGGTTGGTAACGCTGGCTTGCCTGCGGCTCATTACCATGGACCTGTGGCCGGCCCAAGAGTGCCAGGCGGGGTGGTGCATAACCTGCCCACTGACCTGCGCAAGGCGCTGATCGTCAACGTCACGGCACTTGATGCCTGGAGGGACATCACGCCCTTGGCCCGCAACGAGTTCATCTGCTGGGTCGAGGATGCCAAGCAGGAGACTACCCGGGAGCGCCGCATTCGGCGGACCCAGGAGGAGTTGGAGGACGGCCAGCGCCGGCCCTGCTGCTGGCCGGGGTGCAAGCATCGCGAGCGCACCGGCAGGTAGCGGCCGGCGCAGGAGCATTCATCGCGACCCCCGGGGTGCCGCGCGGCTGTCCGCACTGCCGAGCTCTGGTTCCTGCCCTCACGAACATCCGGGAGCATCGGGACGCCCGACAGCTAATGGCGACGGGGAAGTCGCCAAGTGGTGGCTTCACCCACGATTGCGGTCGCTGGCCTTCATCAACTCCGCAGCCACCCAACAACCACACTCTCGATCCCGCACAACTCGGCCTCCACGGCTTCCGACCTCCCCGCAGCAGCGGAGACACATCCCGTGGTGCCGACAAGGCATCACCGCACCGAGCCTCGGGGTCTGCGCTCCATCACGAGGGACACGCGAGGGAACTCAGGACGCCAGATCGACGATCAGGCGATCGTGACGATGAGCCGGCCGGCGGTGTGCCCGGCTTGGCTGGCTGCCTGTGCCTGGCCGGCGTGCCGGAGCGCGAACGTCTTCTCGACGGGTAGGTGAAAAGCGCCCTCGGAGAACAACCGGGCGGCCTCTCGAAATGCCGCCGGGGCGTTCGTGCTCTGCGTGGAAACCTGCGCGCCGTGCTCGGGGGCGCTGAAGTCGGCGATCGAGAGCACCTTGGAGGGCTCGCCGGTCAGCTCGATCAACTCCGGGATGATCCCCGAGCCGGCGATGTCCAGCGCCGCGTCGACACCGTCGGGCGCCAAGCTGCGCACGCGGTCAGCCAACCCGTCGCCGTAGGTGGTCGGCGTCGCCCCCAGTGAACGCAAATACTCTTGGTTGCGGTCGCTGGCGGTGCCGATGACCGTGATCCCACGGTCGCGCGCGATCTGAACGACGGCCGAACCAACCCCTCCGGCAGCGCCGCTGACCAGCAGCGTCTCCCCAGCCCCGACCCCGACCTGATCAAGAATCCGAATCGCGGTCTCGACCGGCACCGGATACCCGGCGGCCTCCACGAACCCCAGCCCCTCCGGGATCTGCGCCCAGCTCGTCAACACCGCATACTCCGCCAGCGTCGCCCGGCCGGTCCCAAACACCGCATCACCGACCTCGACGTCGTCGACACCGTCACCCACCTCGTCGACTACCCCGGCGGCGTCCATCCCGGTCCCGGCGGGCAGTGCGAGCTTGATCTGCTCGCGCATGTATCCGGCGCGGACCTTCCAATCGATCCCGTTCACTCCCGCCGCTCGAACCGCGATTCTGACCTCACCCGCTCCAGCATGCGGTTCGTCGACCTCCGCGACCCGGAGCACCTCAGGGCCGCCGTACTCCGCAAACTCAACTGCCTGCATCGATCTCCTCCATTTTCGGGCCAGGCCAGGCGAGCGCGATCGCTCAGCCCACCACTCTAGGTCTCGCTCACCCAAACGGTCCGGAGGACGACCTCCCGATATCTGGTCGGCGCTGAAGTCTCCGGGGGCCGCGTCACCAAGGACGGTCGGGCGCGGGCGGCCGTCGCTCGCACTTCTCCTTCGGATTGTCCGAGCTCATGAGAACGCGACGATCGCCATTTGGCGACAGAGCCGCGGTCGACGACGCCGGTCAATCAGCCGATCCGGTCGATCTCGGCGGCGATGCTGTGCGCGAATGCGTCGGGGCGGGACAGGAACGGGTGGTGCCCGGCTTCAAACTCGACCAGCCGAACGTTCTGTTTGACGCGTTGACGCTGCATCTCGGCCGGAGTCGCCAGATCCTCGGTACACACGAAGTACGTCGCGGGTTTCTGCTGCCAGGCGATCTGACGCGGTGGCTGCGTAAAGGGCGTGAGCGACTGACGCGTGAGCCGGGCCAGCGCCTGCTCAGTCGTGACCTCGTTGCAGTCCTGCAAAAAGAAGTCACGGATCAGGTCGGGATCTACGCCGACGGTGCCGTCGTCACCCGGCATCATCCACGGTGCCGGTTCAGACCCGATCAGATCGGCTTGGGACTGCCCGGCTTCCGGCAGCACCGACGTGACGTAGAGCAGCTGAGCGACGCGGTCATCGACTCCGGCCTCAGTGATCACCATCCCGCCGTACGAGTGGCCGCACAGGATCACTGGCCCGTCCGACTCAGCGATCGCGTGCTGGCACGCGCCGATGTCGGTGTAGAGGTCGCCGAGCTCGTCGCCGGTCTCACCGCAGCTAGACAGCGCCACCGCGACGCTGGCGATTCCGCGGTCGGCCAAGGGCGCGGCCATTTTGCTCCACCACCAGGCCGCGTCGCGCACACAGGCGCCGTGAACAAAAATTAAGGTAGGCATGAGAGAACCGTAGCGCAACTTCCAGGTTGCGCGATTCTGACCACTGCAACCACGAACCAGTAGCCACGAGATCGGACGTCGGCATGCAGGACGTCGCTGCCGACTGGGGTCTCGCGAAGCCTGAAGCGGAAGTCTTCCACTCGTGGCTGCAGGGTCGGGTAAGAATGGAGTCGCCGAATGCCCGCGCACACGAGTCCGGCGAGGCGTTAGCGAGCGGTCAGGCGCTCCCAGTTGCCGTGGGCGATCTTCTCCCGGTCGGCTGGGTCGAGGTCGGCCTCCTCGAGGAAGCGGCGGGCGGCTCCGCCGGACAGCGGGATGTAGGGATAGTCGACGGAGTACATGACGCGGTCGACGCCGACGACCTCGATCGTCCAGCGCAGATACCGCTGGCTGAGGATCCCGCTGCCGGTGTAGAAGACGTTGTCGCGGAAGTAGTCCTCCAGCGGACGATCGAGCTTGAGACCCATCCGCTGCATCGCGGCGATCCGTTCGATGTAGAACAGCACCACCTCGCCCCAGTGACCGACGATCACCTGCAGGTCGGGATGGCGGTCAAAGGTGCCGGAGAAGATGAGGCGCAGCAGCTGCACCCCGGTCTCGTAGTGCCAGCCGATCCCGAACCGGGCGAACAGCGTGTCGACCGGCTCGCCAAACCCGGAGTAGATGGCCTCGCGCACGGGAACCACCGGCGACTGCGGGTGGATGTAGAGCGGCGCGCGCAGGTCGGCGGCGGTCCGGTAGAGCTCCGCGAAGTCCGGCTGGTCCATGTTGCGCTCGCCGGTGCGCCCGCACAGCATCGCGCCCTTCATTCCCAGCTCGCCAATCGCACGGCGCAGTTCGTCGGCGGCCGCCGCGGGGTCCGGCGTCGGCAGCGTGGCGAAGCCCTCAAAGCGGTCCGGATGCTCAGAGACGGCGGCCACGATGGCGTCGTTGGCCTCCCGCGCCACCCCCGGGGCATCCGCCGCAGCGAGGTTCTGGACGCCCGGTGTGGTCACCGACAGGACCTGGACGTCGACGCCGGCATCATCCATGTCGCGCAGCCGCTGTTCGCCGATATCGGCCAGCTTCCGGGCGAGCGGACCCTCGCCGGCGTGATCGACCCCATCCTCCTTCGCCGTCGGCACCTTGGCCCACCCCTCCAGCACCCCCGGCGTCACGACGTGCTCCTCCAATGCGATGATCTTCATGCAACCTCCTCCGCGTGACGGTTTACCCGGACTCCCCGCCCGGCGTCCTCTCACCGTAGCGCCGGCGCCGGGGCAAGACGCTCGGCGTCAGCTGTCGACACAGTGGCTGAGCCGGGCCCGACCCAGCCGCTGACGATGCCCGTCAGCCATGCGGGTGCTGCCCACCACATCCCGATCGCGGACCTCTCCGTCGATCAGGCGCGCCGAGCTGGTGCACGTCGTCGCCTTGTCGCAGACACCCCCGTCAACCCGGCGTCCGCGATCGCCCAACGCGGCGCCGGCCGCCGCAGAGACGTACTTCTCGTCTGCGACGGAGCCGAGCGTCACCGAGGCAGCGGGAGCGACCCTCCGTCGTCCTCGCTGCCGGGGCTGGCGATCGTGGTCGAGACCGCCGGGTGGGAGATGAGCGTCTGATAGACGACGCAGTAGCGCTCGGTGAGACGCTGCAAGAGCTGACGTTGCTCGTCGTCGAGATCGGTATCGAGCTCGAACACCAGCCGGATGCTGGAGAAACCGACCGGCGCCTGCCGATCGACCCCCAGCGTCCCACGGAAGTCGAGCTCACCTTCGGCTCGCACCGTGCCGCTCACCGCGGGGATCCCGAGCGAGGTGGCGACCGCCCGCATCGTCACCCCGGCGCACGCGACCAAGGCCTCGAGCAGCATGTCGCCCGAGCACAGAAGCGATCCGTCCCCGCCGCTGGCCGGATGTAGTCCGGCCGTGGCCAGTGCCCGCCCGGTGCGCACCGAGCAGGCCACCCCGTCTTCGAGGCTCCCCTCGGCGATCAGGGTCACCAGCGCCGCCTCCGGCTGCTGGCGATAGCGCTCCTTGAGCGGCTGCTGGATTGCGCGTAGCTCGTCCTGGTCCACAGGACGATGCTAATGCTCGCGAGTCAAGAAGTGGAGACGACCTCACGCAGGCTCCGGGATCAGTCGTCCTCGTCCCAGGCGGGGCATCGCCGATCTTCTCGTAGTAGCGAGCGAGGTGGCCCTTGACGCGCGCGACGTCGTTCTCAGGTAGGTCGACGCCGCCGCGGGCGCCCTGCATCACTCCGGCGGCGGAGAAGATCCCGCGGGGAACGGCCTCGAGCTTGCCGCCGAAGGACTACCCCGATCGTTCACAGCCGCACCGCCACCAGACCGATGGCCAGCAACACGAGCGCCAGCCACAGCGCCGACAGGGCGCCTTCAAGTGGTTCGGTGAGCGAAGCGGTGGTCAGCTCCAGCATTCGGCCATCGTCGGTTCGCTGGGCTCCGCGGACCTCGGTCGTGTGACGGCGCAGCCGGCGCGCCGGGGTGCTCAGGCGGCGCTGGGCGACGCTGAGCAGATAGCAGGCGGCGGCCACGAGCAGGCCCTCGGGGCGGATGGCGAGGGAATTGGCGAAGTAGCCGGTGAACGCCGGGAAGGCGCCCCAGGCCAGCGCGAACCAGGTGTCGGTGTGAAACCGTCCACCTCCCAGCTCCAGGTTGTAGGCGAGGACGAGGAAGGCGCCTACGACCACCAGCGGAGCGAGCAGTGGTGAGACGACGATCACGCCGGCGATCCCGATCGCGACCGCTCCGACCAGCCCGACCGCGGCGAGCGTGACCAGCGATCGGCGGCTGAGCTGGGTTCCGAGGGGACGGCCGCTGAGCTCGTCGAGCGCGTGCGCCGACACGCCGACGGCGAGCAGGAAGGCCCCCAGGGCGGCGCCCAGGCGATCGGCATGCAGGCTGGGCGCCGCGGCCGCGCCCAGCGCCACATAGCTCAGGTGCCACGCGGTGTACGGCGGATGAAGGACGGTGACCAGGTCGCGCCAGCCGCCAGACCTCAGCGCATAGAACGCCGGACGGTCAAATTTACCCGTCGGCGCGGCCGTCTCTTACCCCCCACATCACCAGGCCGGCGCCAAAGCTGGGACGCAGCTCTCGCACGTCGGCGATCCCGGCGCCTCCCCAGAGTCCGGCCAGGTCCGGCTCCCGCGCGTACAGTTCCTCGATGTTTGGTCCCAGGAAGCGACCGACCTCCACCCACGCCGGGGAGACCATGCGCCCAAGCGCGGGCAGGCCGACGCGGGTGTGAATCCGCCACAGCGCGCGTAGCGACAGGTTTCCGGGAACCCCGAACTCCACCATCCCGATCGGACCGCCAGGCTTGACGACCCGGACCAGCTCCCGCATGGTGGCCGCCCGGTCGTCGACGTAGCGCAGCAGGTAGGTGAAGGTCAGGGCGTCGAACTCGGCGTCGGCGAACGGCAGTCGCTCGGCCTGACCGGTCACGAAGCTCACCCGGCCGGCCAGCTCCGGCGAACGGGCCAGACGGGCCCGGGCCCCGGCGAGCATCGCCTCGCTCTGGTCCAAGCCGACCACCTCACAGCGCCCGCGCGCGGCCAGCTCGAAGGCGACCATCCCCGTCCCGGTGGCGACGTCGAGGATCCGCTGCCCGGGTTGCGGATCGACCGCGGACACCAGCGCCCGGCGCCACCGCGGGTCCTGGCCGAAGCTGAGCATGGCGCCCACGCGATCGTACTGGCGCGGCAGGCCCGCGAAGAGCTCGAGCGCATGCCGCTTGCGAGGAGAGAGCGGGCCGTCCACGGACGGCTGAAGACTACGGGGTGACAGCCTCCGCGTTGCGCTGCCAGCCGATCGACGGAGCGATATGGCGCGCGATCGTCTCGAGCAGCCGGGCGTTGTACTCGACGCCGAGCTGGTTGGGCACGGTGAGCAGCAGCGTGTCGGCCTCGCGCACGGCGGCGTCGCGACTGAGCTCGTCGGCGATCACGTCGGGCTCGCCGACATAGCTGCGCCCGAAGCGCGCCAGCACCCCTTCCTCCAGGTAGCCCACCTGGTCCCGGCCGTTGCCCCGTGACCGCTGGCCGAAGTACATGCGGTCGATGTCCGAGACGATCGGCAGGACGCTGCGGCTGACCGAGACGCGCGGCTCGCGCTCCCAGCCGGCCTCGGCCCAGGCGGCCCGAAACAGGGCTATCTGCTCGGCCTGGAGCTCGTCGAATGCAGCGCCGGTGTCCTCGCTCAGCAGGGTCGAGCTCATCAGGTTCATGCCCTGCTCGGCCGTCCAGATCGCGGTCTGGCGGGTGCCCGAGCCCCACCAGATGCGCTCCGGCAGCCCCGGGGACTGGGGCTGGATGGCCAATGCCGTGGCCGAGCCGGTCATCCGGGGATCGCCCCGGGCCACGCCCGCTCCCGCGATCGCCGCCCGAAACAGCTCGGTGTGTGCCCGGGCCAGATCGGCGTCGGTCTGACCCTCGGTTGGCACGTAGCCAAACGACTCCGATCCGCGCAACGCCGGCTCGGGAGAGCCCCGGCTGATGCCCAGCTGCAACCGTCCGCCGCCGATCAGGTCGGCGGCCGCCGCGTCCTCGGCCATGTACAGGGGGTTCTCGTAGCGCATATCGATCACGGCGGTGCCGATCTCGATCCGGCTCGTCCGGGCCCCGATCGCGGCCAGCAGTGCAAACGGCGAGGCCAGCTGCCGCGCGAAGTGGTGAACGCGCACGAACGCGCCGTCGATCCCGAGCTGCTCGGCGGCCACCGCCAGCTCGATCGTCTGCGTGAGCGCGTCCTGCGCCGTGCGGGTCATGGAGCCCGGCAGTGGCTGCCAATGGCCGAACGAGAGAAAGCCGATCCGTTTCACAGTTTTGATGCTAGGAGAGTGCGGGCACGGACGCGGGCATAGAATCGCGTCCACCCGACCCGAGGAGACGAGGATGAGCGAGCCGGTCAAGTTCCTGCTGGGCGAGCGGGACATCCCGACCCACTGGGTCAACCTGATGGCCGACCTCCCCGGCGAGGCGCCGCCGCCGCTGCATCCCGGGACCAAGCAGCCGGCCGGCCCCGACGACCTGTCGGCGATCTTCCCCATGAACCTGATCCTCCAGGAGGTCTCCACCGACTCCGAGATCGAGATCCCCGAGCCGGTGCGCGACGCCTACAAGCTGTGGCGACCCACCCCGCTGTACCGCGCGCGGCGCTTGGAGCGCGCGCTCGACACCCCGGCGCACATCTATTACAAGTACGAGGGCCTCTCCCCTGCCGGCTCCCACAAGCCCAACACCGCTGTCGCCCAGGCCTACGAGAACGCTGCCGCCGGGATCAAGAAGCTGACCACCGAGACCGGCGCCGGCCAGTGGGGCTCGGCGCTGGCCTTCGCCTGCCGGCTGTTCGGGCTCGAGTGCGAGGTGTGGATGGTCGGGGCCAGCTATGACCAGAAGCCCTACCGCCGCTCGATGATGCAGACCTGGGGAGCCAACGTGCACCGCTCGCCCTCTGATCTCACGGAGTCGGGGCGGGGCCAGCGCCAGCATGCGACCGGATCGCTCGGGATCGCGATCTCCGAGGCGGTCGAGGTGGCCGCCCAGGATCCGAGCGCCAACTACTCGCTGGGTTCGGTGCTCAACCACGTGCTGCTGCATCAGACGGTGATCGGACAGGAGGCGATCGCCCAGATGGAGATGGCCGGCGAGTATCCCGACACGGTCATCGCGTGCGTCGGCGGCGGCTCGAACTTCGGCGGTCTGACCTTCCCGTTCTTGCGGCAGGTGCTGCGAGACGGCGCCGCCACTCGCTTCGTCGCCGCCGAGCCCGCGGCCTGTCCGACCCTGACCCGTGGCGTGTACGCGTATGACTTCGGCGACACCGTCGGGCTCACGCCGCTGATGCCGATGTACACGCTCGGCCACGATTTCGTACCCCCGCCCGTCCACGCCGGCGGCCTGCGCTATCACGGAGGTTCGCCCCTGGTGTGCGGGCTGGTGAAGGCCGGCCTGGTCGAGCCCCGGGCCTACCGCCAGAACGAGACCTTCGAGGCGGCCGTCCGGTTCGCCCGCACCGAGGGGATCATTCCCGCCCCGGAGCCCGCCCACGCCATCAAGGCGGCGATCGAGGAGGCCGACGCGGCCCGGCAGGCGGACGAGGCGCGAGTGATCCTGCTCGGGCTGTGCGGCCATGGCAACTTCGACCTCAGCGCCTACGACGCCTACCTGGCCGGAGAGCTCGAGGACCCCGAGTTCTCGGAGGCCGACCTGGACTCGGCGCTGGCGGCCCTCCCCGAGGCACCGGCCCTGACCTGAAAAAAGGGCCTAGCCGCTCCGGCTCGGCTCGATCCCCAAGGGCACCGAGGACCGTCGCGTAGAAACGCCGGGAGGCCGCCCGGTCGGCGACCCGGATCGTCACGTGGTCGAACATGCGGCGAGCCGATCCTCAAGGGTGGCGCCCGACCGCCCCGGAGGATGGCGTCGGCGTCGCGGTGCCCTGGGTGTCAGCGCCGCGCCCGCTCCAGAGATCGGGCCAGGAGCACCAGCACGGCGGCGGGCATCACCCACCACGCCGTGACCCCGGCGGACTGAAGCAGCGCCGTGGCCCCCAGCGCGAGGATCACGCCGCCCGCGGTCAGCCAGTCATCGCCGACCACGAAATCCCACACGGCGAGCAGGGCGCGCCTCACGAGAGCCGCCCCGCAGAACCCAGCCTCTCCTGCACCGGCGCGTTCCGGCGCAACCGGCTCACCATCGCCAGCGAGACCAGCGCCAGGCAGGGGATCAGCACCAGCAGCGCCGCATCTCCGCCCGGCCACCGGGCGCCCGCTCCCTCGGCGCTCCAGAAGGCGCCAAACGATGTCAGCATCACTCCGACCACGAACTTCATCGCGTTCTCCGGCACCCTGGCCAGCGGCGCCCGCACCGCCACCCCGGTGGCGGCGACCACCGAGACTGCCGCCGCGGCCGCGATCACCGCCAGCCCGAGGCGATGCTGATTGGCGCCGAAGGTCACGACGATGAACGCCACCTCCAGCCCCTCCAGCAGGACCCCCTTGAACGAGACCACCAGCGCGTAGCCGTCGATCGAGCCTCGGCCCCCTCCGGCCGCGGCCGCGGCGCGCTCGGACTCGGCCGCGAACGCCTGCTCCTCGTCGTGCAGGGCCTTCAGACCCGCACCCCGGAGGATCGCCTTGCGCAACCACTGCAACCCGAACACGAGCAGCAGGCCGCCGACCACCACCCGCAGGGCACCCAAGGGCACGGCTCCGACCGCGGGCCCGAGGATCGCGACCACCACCGCCAGCGCCAGCGCGCCCGCCAAGGCCCCATACAGCGCCGAGCGCCAGCTGCGAGCCGTTCCCACCGCGAGCACGATCGTCAGCGCCTCCACCGCCTCGACCGTGCAGGCGAGGAACACCGACAGCGCAAGTGCCCACTCAGATCCGGACATGACATCAGTATTCCGGAGCGCGGGCGTGGCAACAGTCCGCCAATCAAGCCTCATCCCCGTCCCGGTCCGCAACCCACCCGGGAGCCAGCACGACGCGGACGGTTACGTCACCATCCCGCATCCGATGGCCTCGCTCCGATCCACGGCGGACAACGCGCTCGGCGACGCGTTGGAGCGCACCGTGCGCCTCAAGCACGAGCTCCGGCTGGCACGCCTCGGCTGGTCACGCGCCCTGCGTCCCGCCGACGACGGCGTCTGGGCGGCCGGCGAACCTCCACCCCACGACGGCTGCCGGCTCGAGGTCCTGATCGACGGTGAGCAGGCGTTCGCGGCCGTCGCCGAGGCGATCGCCGGCGCCAGGGAGTCCGTGCACATCACCGGCTGGCACGTGGCCCCGCACTTCGAGCTGGTCCGGGGCTCCGAGCAGGGGGTACTGGGCGAGCTGCTCGCCGAGGTCGCCGAGCGCGTCGACGTCCGGGTCCTGGTGTGGGCGGGCGCGCCGCTCCCGGCGTTTCATCCCACGCGCGGCGAGGTCTCGGACTCGATTCGGAACCTCACCCGCGCCACCCGGATCCGCTGTGAGAGCGACCCCCGTGAGCATCCCTTTCACTGCCATCACGAGAAGACGATCGTGATCGATGGCCAGACGGCGTTCGTGGGCGGCATCGACATGACCGACCTGGGCGGCGACCGCAACGACACGAGCCTGCATCCCGCGAGGCGGCGACTGGGCTGGCACGACGTCGGCACCAGGCTGCACGGGCCCGCGGTCCGCGACGTCCACGACCACTTCGCCCTGCGCTGGAAGGAGCTGACCGGCGAGACGCTCCCCGAGCCGCCGGTCCCACCGCGGTGTGGCGAGCACACGGTGCAAGTGATCAGAACCATCTCCGACGGCATGTACGAGCGGATCCCTCGCGGGGAGTTCCGGGTCCTGGAGAGCTACATAAGGGCCTTGCGCTCGGCGCGCCGGCTGATCTACCTGGAGAATCAGTTTCTCTGGGCGCCCGAGATCGTGCGGCTGCTCGCCGACAAGCTTCGCCATCCCCCGAGCGACGATTTTCGGATCGTCGCCCTGCTCCCCAGCAAGGCCAACAACGGTCAGGACGATACCCGGGGGCAGCTCGCCGTGCTCGTCTCTGCCGATGACGGCGCCGGCCGGTTTCTGGCCGCGACCTTGCGCTCGCGCACCGGAAGCCGGGATGACCCGCTCTACGTGCACGCCAAGGTCGGCATCGTCGACGATCGCTGGCTGACGATCGGCTCGGCCAACCTCAACGCCCACTCGCTGTTCAACGACACCGAATGCAACGTGGTGACCTACGATCCGGAACTGATTCGCGAGACCCGCCTGCGCCTGTGGGCCGAGCACCTCGAGACCGACGTGGCCTCGATCGCCGACCAGGCGCCCCGCGCCACCGTCGACGATCTCTGGCGGCCGATCGCCACCGAGCAGCTGCGCCGGCGGCGGGCGGGCGAGCCCGCCACCCACCGACTGCTGGCCCTGCCGGGCGTCTCAAAACGCGCCGGCCGGCTGCTGGGGCCGCTGCAAGGGCTGGTCGACGACGGCTGAGCGTCCTCAGCCGCCGACTTCGGGCAGCAGGTCGGCGATCGAGTCGACGGTCCGCGAGGCCCGGTAGGGGTGGCGTTCGGCGTCCTCGCGGGTGGTCAGCCCGCTGAGGACGAGGATCGTCTCCATCCCGGCTTCCAGACCCGACACGATGTCGGTGTCCATCCGGTCGCCCACCATCGCCGCGGTTTCGGAGTGGGCGTCGATGGCGTTGAGCGCCGAGCGCATCATCAGCGGGTTGGGC
This sequence comes from uncultured Solirubrobacteraceae bacterium, assembly GCA_963830595.1. GTDB lineage: Bacteria > Actinomycetota > Thermoleophilia > Solirubrobacterales > Solirubrobacteraceae > Palsa-465. Next base: position 159,077 of record CAWHMQ010000006.1, on the reverse strand, counting down.
TTGCCCACGAAGTAGGGATCGACCCCGGTGGCGCGGCTGATCAGCGCCGCCACCGAGCCGGTTGCCGGCAGCGGACCGTCCAGGGTGGGTCCGGTGGCGTCGGGGTTGGTGGCGATGAACCGGGAGCCGGTCTCGATCAGCCTGATCGCGTGCGTGATCCGTTCAAAGCTGTAGGTCCGCGTCTCCCCCAGGACCACGTAGTCCGGAGAGCGCTCGGTGAGCGTGTAACCGGCGTTGTGCAACGCGGTCGTCAGACCGGCCTCGCCGATCACGTACGCCGACCCGCCCGGACGCTGATCGTCCAGGAACCGGGCCGTGGCCAGCGCCGAGGTCCAGATCCCCTCCTCCGGCACGTCGATTCCGCTGGCCCGCAGCCGAGCCGCCAGGTCCCGGGCGGTGTAGATCGAGTTGTTGGTCAGCACCAAGAAGCGCATCTGGCGCGCCCGCAGGCGCGAGATGAACTCGTCGGCCCCGGGAACGGCCTGTTCCTCGCGCACGAGCACGCCATCCATGTCCATCAACCAGGAGTGGATCTCACGCTTGGCCATGTCGGTCCCATTGTCGCGGGAGGTCGCCCGCGATGCGGTCAGGCGATCCCGGTGCCGTATCCGAGCCCCATACCGGAGGTGGTGATCACCGTCCTACACGATTATCGTTATGGGCGATGCTCGTCGTCGCGATCCGATCCCGTCGTTGCGTTTAGATCTGGGCAGCGGCGTGGTCTGCACCGACGGCGTGTACGGCGAGCTCGCCGACGTCGTCATCGATCCGATCAAGCGCCAGGTCACCCACCTGGTGGTCCAGCCCCAGCATCGCCACGACCAGGCGCGGCTGGTGGCGATCGAACGCGCTCGAGCTCGGCCCGGCTCTCAGGAGGAGATCCTGCTCGACTGCACGGTCGCCGAGACCGAGCGGTTCGAGCCCGTGCAGAGGTCGGCCTACCTCCGGATCGGCGAGTCTCCGGACGAGGATCCCGACTGGGAGGTGGGGATCCAGAGCTCGCTCGCTCTGCCCTACTTCGAGAGCCTGACCTCCGGGGGCTTTGGCACCGGCGTACCGCCGCTCGCCTACGACGACCACGTGCCCGAGGTCTACGACCGAGTTCCCAAGGACAAGGTCGAGATCCGGCGCTCCAGTCCAGTGTTCTCCTCAGATGACCATCACCTGGGTCACGTCGACGGCTTCGTGGTCGACGACAGCGACGGGATCACCCACCTCGTCCTTGAACACGGCCACCTGTGGGGCAAGCGGGAGATCACGATTCCGATCGGCGCGGCCGCGCGGATCGAGAACGACGAGGTGACGCTCAGCCTGTCCAAGGACGAGGTCGAGAAGCTTCAGTCGGTGCCGATGCGGCGTCCGACCGGCTGAGCGGCCGCCGGCCGCCGGCGCGATTCGGCGGCCGCCGGCCGCCGGCGCGCTCAGCGGCCGCGGCGCAGGAGCTCCTCGGCGCTCGGCTGCTCCCCGACGATCTTCTCGGCCGACTCGGCATGTTCGATGATCTCCTCCGTAGAGGGAACCTCGTCCAGCACGTCCTCGGGAGGGGGGCTGTCGACGTCGGGGAGCTTGGGCGGCGGGGGAGTGGCGGGCCCGCCGGTGGGTGGTTCGGAATCGCTCATCTACCATTTCTACTCGCGCAGCGCAGCCTCGTCAACGACCCAGTGGACCGCACCGAAACATTGCACCCGAAATGGCTGATCCGGATGGCCACCAGTAGCTCGACGTGATGCAGATCGGGCAATTCGGCGTCTGGACCTCCTACCGGGCGATCGGCGAGGACAACGCGGGTGAGGCCGCCAAGCTGGTCGAGGACCTCGGCTTCGATGTCTTCTGGCTCGGCGGCTCGCAGCAGCTGCCGGCGCTCAGGCCCCTGCTCGAGGCCACCGACCGGATCGTGGCCGCCACCGGAATCCTCAACGTGTGGGCCAGCGAGCCAGGGCAGGTGGCGGCCGACTACGCACAGCTCGCCGGCGACTATGCCGATCGGGTGCTGCTCGGAATCGGCATCGGCCACCCCGAGGCGAACAGCCAGTACCAGAAGCCACTCACGGCGATGCGGCGGTTCCTCGACGCGCTGGACGCCGCCGGCGCGCCGGTCCCGCCTGAGGGACGCTGCCTGGCCGCGCTGGGTCCCAAGATGCTTGACCTCAGCGCCGAGCGCTCGCTGGGCGCCCATCCCTACTTCGTCCCGGTTGGCCATACACGGTTCGCGCGCGAGCGGCTCGGACAGGGACCGCTGCTGGCCCCCGAGGTCGCCTGCGTCCTCGATGACGACCTGAACTCGGCACGCGACCGGGCGCGCGCGTACGCCGGGATGTATCTCAATCTGCGCAACTACACCGGCAACGTGCTCAAGTTCGGCTTCGACGAACGCGACATCGCCGAGGGGGGCTCGGACCGGCTGATCGACGCCCTCGTGCCGCACGGCACGGCCGGCGAGATCGCCGCTGTTGTCGATGAGCACCTGGCCGCGGGAGCCGATCACGTGTGCCTGCAGTCCGCGGGCGTCAGCGGCGTGCCGCGGGCGGAGTGGACGGCGCTGGCCGCCGCCCTCGGCATCGGCGGCTGACGCTCAGCCAGTCCCCCGGCGCACGACATTCTGGAGCTCTTCTCCCGCGCACCAGCGAGCCAGCTGATCGCCGGCCAGCTCGGCGGCCCGGACCCCGCCGACCTCGGAGTCGCCGGCTACGTGCGGCGTGATCGCCAGCACGCCGGGAGCGCTCCACAGGGGATGGCCCGCGGGCAGCGGCTCGGGATCGGTGACGTCGAGCACGGCGCGCAGCCGCCCCCGGCCCACCTCCCGGACGAGCGCCTCGGTGTCGACCACCGGTCCCCGGGCGGCGTTGACCAGCAGGGTTCCGTCGCGCATCGCCGCCAGCTCGGCGGTGCCGATCAGCCCGCGGGTGGAATCGCTGAGCGGGGTGAGGATCACCACGGCGTCGGCGGCGGGCAGCAGCTCCGCCAGCTCGTCGACGCCGCGCACGCCGTCGTGGGCGTGAGACCCGACGCCGACCACCTCGGTCCCGAGCTCGGCGAGATAAGCCCGGACGCGGCCGCCAATCGAGCCCATGCCGACGATCACCACCTTCCACGCGGACAGGTCCTGCACCTGGTAGCGGTCCCAGGTCCGCTCGCGCGCGCACGCGAGCTGCCCGCTCGACGCGCCCAGCAACGCCCCGAGGATCCATTCGGCGACTGACCCGTCCCGCGCTCCGCGGGCGCTGCACAGCGTCGCCTGGGCGGGCACGCTCTGCTCGATCCAGTCGGTGCCCGCCGACAGCACCTGGACGACGGCCAGGCGCTCAAGGCTCGGCAGCAGCTTCAGCACATCGCCGGGCGGGAACCACGGCACCAGAAAATCGATGTCCCGCAGATCGCCGGCGTCCTCGACGGCCACGACCTCGACGTCCCGGGGAGCCCGCTCGCGCACCGCTTCCAGGGCCTGGTTGGCGACAGCGGCGCGAGTCGGCATCGCCTCCGAAGATATCGCCGGCCGGGGAGCGGGCGCTCGCCGCGGCCGCTCCCGGGCGTTTCGAGCCGCGACCGTCCTGGTATATGAATCAAGCGATGAGCGTGCGCGGGCCGGATTTTGGTTACGCGCGGCGATGACCCCCAGGTGCCAGCCGGGATGAGCGTCGCCGCCACGGCCAGGAGCGTGCTCGCCGGGCTGGCCGGCGGCCGGCTGGCGCGGCTGCCGGTCGCGCTGCGTTTCTGGGATGGCAGCACGCTCAAGGGCCAGACGCCTGACGCGCCTGTGGTCCTCGTCTCGGGACCGCGGGCGGTGCGACACCTGCTCTATTCGCCGGACCAGCTCGGGCTGGCCCGGGCCTGGGTGGACGGGTCGCTCTCCGTGGACGGCGACCTGGAGGACGTGCTCGCTCACCGACAGCGGTTCGACGGGGTCGAGCTCTCGCCGGCCGACCGGGTCCGGCTGGCGGTGGCGGCCGCGCATGTGGCCGGCCCGAGCGCGCTCCGGCGACCGCCCGTTCCCGAGATCGAGGCCTCGCTCAACGGTGAGCGCCACTCGCTGCTCCGTGACCGAGCGGCGGTGCGCCACCACTACGACGTCTCCAACGAGTTCTACTCGCTCCTGCTCGGCCCCAGCCTGGTCTACTCGTGCGCCTACTTCTCCGATCCCGACGACTCCCTGGAGGCCGCCCAGGAGCGAAAGCTCGATCTGATCTGCCGCAAGCTTGCGCTCGAGCCGGGCGAGCGGCTGCTGGACATCGGCTGCGGGTGGGGCTCGCTGGTGTCTGCACGCGGCCATCCGCTACGGGGTCCGCGCGGTCGGCGTCACATTGTCAGAGCCCCAGGCCCAGCTGGCCCGGGCCCGAGCCCGCGACCAGGGGGTCGACGATCGCATCGAGATCCGGGTCGCCGACTACCGGGAGCTCACCGGGCGCTCGTTCGACAAGATCGCCAGCGTCGGGATGTACGAGCACGTGGGGCTCTCAGAGCTCGACGAGTACGTGCGCACCGTGCGCGCCATGTTGCGCCCGGGCGGCCTGTTCCTCAACCACGGGATCGCCCGGCTGGCATCGGTGCAGCCGACCCGCGAGACCTTCATCTCGCGCTACGTGTTCCCCGACGGCGAGCTTCACCCCGTGACCGACCTGATGAACGCGCTGCAGCGGGCCGGACTGGAGATCCGCGACGCCGAGTCGCTGCGCGAGCACTACCCGCTCACGCTGCGCAGCTGGCTGGCCAATCTGGCGGCGCGGCGCGACGAGGCGATCGCCCTGGTGGGCGATCAGCGCGAGCGTGCCTGGCAGCTCTACATGCTCGGTTCCGCTCAGGCCTTCGAGGCCGGCGAGATAGCCGTGTACCAGGTTCTCGCCACCCGCCCGGGCGCTCCGCACGGCCTCCCCCTGGACCGCGTCGAGCTGCTGGAGAGGATCCCCGACCTGCTTGAATCGCGCTCATGAGCGATTCCCTGCGCGCCGAGACCCTGACGATCGCCGGACACGGGACCGATGACATCGAGGCCTACCTGGCCCGCCCCACCGACGACGACCGCCGCGGCGGGGTGGTCGTGATCCATCACCTCCCGGGCTATGACCGGGCCACCAAGGAGATCGTGCGCCGCTTCGCGGAACTCGGCTACGACGCAATCTGCCCCAACCTGTACCACCGGGAGGCGCCGGGAGCGGCACCGGATGACGCGGCCGCCACGGCCCGCGCCCAGGGCGGGGTCCCCGACGACCGGCTGGTCGGCGACGTGGCCGGGGCGGCGGCCCATCTGCGCAGCCTTTCCACCTCCAACGGCAAGGTCGGGGTGATCGGATATTGCTCGGGCGGCCGCCAGTCGGTGCTGGCGGCCTGCAACGCCGACCTCGACGCCGCGGTCGACTGCTACGGCGCCTTCGTGACCGGCACCCCGCCCGAGGGCTTCCCGCTCAAGGTCACCAACCTGGTCGACCAGCTGCCCAACCTGCGCGCCCCTCTGCTGGGCCTGTTCGGCAAGGAGGACGCCCATCCCAGCCCCGAGGAGGTGGAAGAGCTCGATCGGAGGCTCACCGAGCTCGGCAAGGCGCACGAGTTTCACTCCTACGAGGGCGCGGGCCACGCCTTTTTTTCGACCGACCGCCCGTCTTACCGGGTCGAGGCCGCCAACGACGGCTGGGAGCGGATCGAGACCTTCTACCAGACTCACCTCGGAGGCTGAGCATGTGCACCTACGCGACGGTCAAGACCACGCTCGAGGGCAGCGCCAAGGGACCGCAGAGCAGGTGGTTCCATGTCACCGACGGCACCGTCTACTTCGACCACCCGGTGCACGCGATGGCCGAGCATACGCTCAACATCGACTTCGCCGACCCCTCCAAGGGCCCCGGCGCGCGGGTCGCAGTGGAGCTCACGGCCGCGTCGGCCCGGGAGCTGATGGCCGCCATCCAGGCGGCGCTTGACTCGGCGCCCGCCGGGGTGGCCGTCTAGGCGCACGGCCGCGGCGGCTAGACGGCGCAGACCAGCGAGGGAGGTCAGGGAATCGACGGTCCCGACCCCGAGCTGGTCGAGTTCGCCACGCGCCTGTTCGGCCTGGCCCGGGACGGCGCCGCCGATCAGCTGGTTGCGTACGTGGGCGCCGGAGTGGACGTAAACCTGGCAAACCAGAAGGGCGACAGCCTGCTGATGCTGGCCGCCTATCACGGCCACGCCGGTACGGTGGCCGCCCTGCTGGCGCGCGGCGCCGACCCCAACCGGCCCAACGACCGCGGCCAGACGCCGCTGGCCGGGGCGGTGTTCAAGGGCGAGTCTGAGGTGGTCGCCGCCCTGATGGCCGGCGGCGCCGATCCCGGGGCCGGTCAGCCCTCGGCGCTGGCCACAGCGCAGATGTTCGAGCGCTCGGACCTGCTCGAGCTCATGTGCCCGGACGCCGGCTGAGCGCCTCTGGGCCGAGCAGTCGCGAGCCGTCGGACCGGCTCAACCGGCCATCTGCTCCGGTTTCTCGCCCCGCATCTCCCGCGGCAGCGTGTCGAGCGCCGCGTTGAAGGTCTGACTGGGGCGCATCGCGGCCCGCACCCGCTCCAGATCCGGGTGGTAGTAGCCGCCGAGGTCGACCGGCGAGCCCTGGACATCTGACAGCTCGCGCACGATCGTCTCCTCCTCCTCGGCCAGGCGCGTGGCCAGCGGCTCGAAGCAGTGCGCGAGCTCGGTGTCCTCTTCCTGGCCGGCGAGCTCCTGGGCCCAGTACAGCGCCAGGTAGAAGTGGCTGCCCCGGTTGTCCAGCTCCCCGGCCTGGCGGCGCGGAGAGCGGTCGTCCTCGAGGACGCGGCCGGTGGCCCGGTCGAGCGCCTGTCCCAGCAGCCGCGCGCGGGGGTTGTCGGCCTTCTCGGCGAGCGTCTCCAGCGATACCGCCAGGGCCAGAAACTCCCCCAGCGAATCCCAGCGGAGGTGGTTCTCACGGTGAAACTGCTGCACGTGCTTGGGGGCCGACCCCCCGGCGCCGGTCTCGAACAGGCCGCCGCCCTGCATCAGGGGAACGATCGAGAGCATCTTGGCGCTGGTGCCGAGCTCGAGGATCGGGAACAGATCGGTCAGGTAGTCGCGCAGGACGTTGCCGGTGACCGAAATCGTGTCTTCGCCCCGGCGCGCCCGGTCCAGGGTGAACCGGGTCGCCTGCGCGACGTCGAGGATCTCGATCTGCAGGCCGTCGACGTCGAGCTCCTGGAGCACGGCGGTCACCTTGGCCAGCAGCTCGGCATCGTGGGCGCGGGTCTCGTCGAGCCAGAAGACGGCCGGCAAGCCGGTTTCCCGGCCCCGGTTGACGGCCAGCTTGATCCAGTCGCGGATGGCGGCGTCCTTGGTCTGGCACATGCGCCAGATGTCTCCGCTGTCCACCTCGTGCTCGAGCAGCCTGGAGCCGTCCCGGGCGACCACGCGGACGGTGCCGGGCGCGTCGATCTCGAAGGTCTTGTCGTGCGAGCCGTACTCCTCGGCCTTCTGGGCCATCAGTCCGACGTTGGGCGTCGTGCCCATCGTCGCCGGGTCCAGCGCGCCGTGACGCCGGCAGTCGTCGACGGTCTCGCCGTAGAGCGCCGCATAGGAGTGATCGGGGATCACGAACTTCGCGTCCTGCTGGGCGCCGGCGGCATTCCACATCTGGCCCGAGGACCGGATCGCCGCCGGCATCGAGGCGTCGATGATCACGTCGCTGGGAACGTGCAGGTTCGTGATCCCGCGGTCGGAGTCGACCATGGCCAGGGCCGGGCCGGTCGCGTAGGCGGCGTCGATCGCGTCGGTGATCGCCGCCCGCTCGTCTTGAGCAATCCGGTCCAGTCCCTTGGTCAGTGATGCCATGCCGTCGTTGGCGTTGATCCCGGCGGCGGCCAGCGCCGCCTGATGCTCGCCGAACACGGACGGGAAGAAAGCGCGCACGGCGTGGCCGAAGATGATCGGGTCGGACACCTTCATCATCGTCGCCTTGAGATGCACCGAGAACAGAACGTCCTGGCGCTTGGCGTCGGCCACCTGGGCGGCCAGGAACGCTTGCAGAGCTGAGCGGCGCATCACGGCGGCGTCCAGGACCTCCCCGGCGAGCACCGGCAGTTCCGGCTTGAGCACGGTCACGGTGCCGTCGGGCGCGACGTGCTCGACGCGCACCTGATCGTCGTCGGCGACGGTCAACGACCGCTCGGTACTGCGAAAGTCGCCATCCTCCATGGTGCCCACATGCGAGCGGGAGTCCGGCGACCACTCGCCCATCGAATGCGGGTGGTTGCGCGCATACGCCTTGACCGCCGTGGGCGCGCGGCGGTCGGAGTTGCCCTCCCGGAGCACCGGGTTGACGGCGCTGCCCTTGACGTGGTCATAGCGCCGGCGGGTCTCGCGCTGCTCGTCGTCGGCCGGCTCGTCGGGGTAGTCCGGGATCTGGTGGCCCTGCTCCTGCAGCTCGGTGATGGCCGCCTTGAGCTGCGGGACCGAAGCGCTGATGTTGGGCAGCTTGATGATGTTGGCCTCGGGGGTGGTTGCCAGCTCGCCGAGCTCGGCGAGATCGTCGCGGACGCGCTGCTCGTCGCTCAGGCGCTCGGGGAACTGGGCCAGGATCCGTCCCGCGAGCGAGATGTCGCGCAGCTCGATCTCGACGCCGGCGACCGAGGCGTAGGCCTCGACGATCACAAGCAGCGACTGCGTGGCCAGCGCGGGCGCCTCATCGGTATGCGTATAGATGATCTTCATCTGCAGCGCACGCTATCGAGCCGAGGCGGTGCGGCGCCGGACGGCGACCTCTAGTGAGCCACTAGCCGGCGAGCCTCCAGCTGCCGTCGGACTGCTTGGTCAGGGTGGTCGACGCGTTGCTGGCGCCGAGGACTCCCTGGAGCGTCCCCGAGGAAGCGGTGATGTCGGAGTTCTTGACGGTGGCCTTGTCGCCCTTGACGGTGACCCGCTTGACCGTGGTGTGGCGCAGCGCCTGCTTCTGCTCGTCTGACAGATGCTGGCTGACCAGGGCGAGCACCTTGGCACAGGTGGAGCCCGGAAGGTTCGAGGCCAGCGCCCGCTGCCCCGCGGGGGTGGCCAGCGAGCAGAAGCCCTGGCCGTTGCCGTCGGCCAGGTCCGTGAACGCGGTCGTGATCGTTTGCTTGACCTTGGCCGAGTCGGCGCTTGCGCCGCTCGAGCCGCAGCCACCGGCGACCGCGGCGGCGAGCACGATGGCCAGGGCGGCGCGGGAGACAGTCACAGGTCCACCCTAGCCAATCGGGGAACCACCGAGCTCGTGGCCGGCGCGCCTCTGACACGATCTTGACAGCCCGTGGGCCGCGGTCACTCACCCGTTCAGCGAGCCCGAGCGAAAGGGTCGCTCGCTGATCTGGGCGCGCTCATAGCCGGCCCGCTGGACAGCGGCGATGACAGCGTCGGGCCCCTGAAGCGCCCTCGGCAGCTCATCGGCGGCAAGCTCGACCCGACCCAGCTTGCCGTGATGGCGGACGCGCAGCACCCGGTATCCAAGCGCCCGCACTGCCCGCTCGGCGTGGTCGATCTGCGCCAGCGCCTGGGGCGTGACCTGGGTCCCGTAGGGCAGGCGGGAGGCGAGGCACGGCGAGGCTGGCTTGCCCGCGCTGGGAACGCCGAGCTCCCGGGCCATCGCTCGCACCTCCTGCTTGCCCACCCCGAGCTCGAGCAGCGGGTGACGGACACCGTGCTCGGCGGCGGCCCGCAGGCCGGGCCGCCAGTCGTCGGCGTCGTCCGCGTTGGCGCCCGACAGCACGGCCGCGTAGCCCTCGGACTCGGCGACGCCCCAGAGGCGCTCATAGAGCTCTGTCTTGCAGTGGTAGCAGCGAAAGCGATCGTTTCGGCGGTACTCGTCCCGGGCCAGCTCGTCGGTGGTGATCGTTCGGTGCGCGATGCCCACCGCCCGGGCGACGCCGAGCGCCCCGTCGAGCTCGCCGGCAGCGAGCGCCGGCGACACGGCCGTGACCGCCAGCGCCCGCGCCCCCAGGGCCCGAGCCGCCAGGGCGGCGACCAGCGATGAGTCGACTCCACCGGAGAACGCGACGATCGCGGCCTCCACCGGCGCGATCAGGCCTTGCACTTGCGCGCTGCGGCTCATCTCCAGTCTCGCGTCGCGGTCAGGGCGGCCGCCCAGACCGACTTTACCGGCGCGCCCGTCACGCCCGCCACGGCCGCGCAGTCGTCGTGCTCGGGCGCCACGTTCACGATCCGGCCCTCGAGCAGGCCGACCTTGACGCGCACCCGGTGGCCGCCGACCTCCACGGCTCGCTGTTCGCGCTCCAGCTCATGGCGGCGCAGCGGGGTGACCCGCACCCCCAGCGCGCTCGTCTGCTCGAGGATGGCGCGGGCCACTGCGGCTTCCGCGTCCGGGCGCGCCAGCGCCGACAGGACCAGGCCGGGCCGGCCCTTCTTCATCGTGACCGGAGCCGTCCACACGTCCAGGGCACCGGCCGCAAAGCAGCGCTCGGCGGCGTCGGGAACCAGCTCTCCGATCAGGTCGTCGAGGTTGGTCTCGAGCAAGACGACGTCCGGCCCCGACCGCGAAACCGCCTCCCCCGCGTCCCCCAGGAGAACCCGCACCAGGTTGGCGCGCTCGGGGAGATCCGCGGTCCCGGCGCCGTAGCCGACCTCGCGCAGCGTCATCTTCGGGATCTCCCCCCAGGCGTCCGCCAGCGCGCCGGCCAGCGCCGCGCCCGTGGGGGTGACCAGCTCGGCGTCGCTCTGCACTCCCGTGATCGGAGCGTCCCGCAACAGGGCGGCGGTCGCCGGAGCCGGCAGCGGCAGGACCCCGTGCGCCGCCCGGGCCACGCCTCGCCCCAGCGGCAGCGGCGAGCACTCCAGCCGCGTGACGCCGAGCCCGGCGAGCAGCGTGGTCGCCCCCACCACGTCGATCAGGGTGTCGGTCGAGCCCAGCTCGTGGAAGTGGACGTCCTCGGCTGCGACGCCGTGAATCGCGCCCTCGGCCTCCGCGAGGCGGCCGAACACCGCAAGCGCACGCGCGCGCACCGGCTCCTCGAGCTCGGCCGACTCCAGCTGCCCGCGAATCGAGCGCCAGCTGCGCTGCGGGTGGGCCCGGCCGCCGTCGACGACGTCGAAATGCAGAGCGCCGATCCCGTGCCGCTTCACCCGGGTGACCCGCAGCTCGACGTCCGCCAGCCCGAGGCGCCCGGGGATCTCGCGCAGAGCCGGTTCGGACGCGCCCGCGTCCAGCAGCGCCGCGATCAGCATGTCGCCGGCCAACCCGCCCACGCAGTCCAGGTAGGCGATCAATCGCGACCCCGGGCGATCCGGGCGGCGATCGTTCCCGCTCCGAAGCCGTCGTCCACTCCCACCACCGCCAGCGCCGCCGCGCACGAGGTGAGCATCGCGTTCAGCGCGGTCCGGCCGTGATCGGCGACGCCGTAGCCGACCGAGGTGGGGACGCCGATCACAGGCGCGGCCACGAGCCCGCCGACGACGCTCGCCAGGGCGCCGTCCATGCCGGCGACCACGACCACGCAGTCGGCGCGCTCGAGCTCGGGCAGCGCCGAGGCGATCCGGTGCAGCCCGGCGACGCCGACGTCCTCGTACACCACCACCTCGGTGCCGAGCAGCTCGGCGCGCACCCTGGCCTCGTGCACCACCGGACCATCCGACGTCCCGGCGGAGACGATCGCCACCATGCCCCGCGCCTCGGGCACCGACCGTGCCACCCAGATCAGACGCGCCGGCTCGTGCTCCCGGGCGTCGGAGGCCACCCCGCGCACCGCCCGCCGGGCCTCGGCGTCCGCTCGGGTCACGAGCACGCTCCCGGAGCCCGCGTCCAGCATCGCCTCGACGATCCGCGCCACCTGCTCTGCGGACTTGCCCTCGGCCAGGATCGCCTCCGGCGCGCCCTGGCGCAGCTCGCGATGGATGTCGGCGCGCGCGAACCCCAGATCCCGGAACGGCAGCCCGGAGAGCCGCCCGAGCGCCGCGTCGGGTGTCACGTCGCCTCGCTGCACGCTCTCCAGAAGCGCTTTCACGTCGGCGCGCAAACCCGGCATCTACGTGGCCCTCGCCGTAAGTACGATGCAGACCACTGAGCGACAGCATAGGTAGTCACGAGACGACCATGTTGCGGCACCGGGGCGGCGTACGATTCGGGACATGGATCGCCGCATCGTCTATGTCTCTCGCCTGGTCCGGTTGCCGCTGCTCGGCGCCGACGGGGCCGATGTCGGCCGGGTGGTCGACGGAGTCGTGGATCTCGGCTCCAAGCCCCCGCGCGTCAACGGTGTCGTGGTCGCCGTGCAGCGCCGTCGCGTGTTCGTGGGCATCGGGCGAATCGGCGAGATCGGCACCGATGGCGCCCGGCTGCGCCGGGGCTCGGTGAACCTGCGCCAGTTCGAGCTGCGCGAGGGAGAGGCGCTGCTGGCCGGCGAGCTGTTTCACAAGCGCGTGAAGGGCGAGCGGGTGGTCGACATCGGGCTCACCCCCGCGCCCGAGCAACAGGGCTGGGAGGTGGCCACCGTGGCCCTCGCCGGCCGGCGGCTTCCCGGCCTGCGCCGCGCCCCCGAGATCGTGGACTGGAGCGAGGCCGGCGAGCTGTTTGCCTCGGAGCGACCGGTCGATCGCCAGGCGGCCGAGCTCGGCGGCCTTCATCCCGCCGAGATGGCCGACGCGATTCGCCGCCTGCCCCTCAGCCGCCGGCGCGTGCTGGCCGGCGAGCTCGAGGACGACCGCTTCGCCGATCTGCTCGAGGAGCTCTCCGAGGACGAGCAGGTCAAGCTCATCGAGGGCCTCGAGCCCGGGCGGCTGGGGCGGGTCCTCGATGAGATGGAGGCCGATGACGCCGCCGATCTGCTCGGGGAGTTCTCGGCCGGCCGGCAGGCCGAGCTCCTGCACGCGATGGATCCCGAGGAGGCCGAGCCAGTGCGCCGGCTGCTCACCTACCAGCCGGACACCGCCGGGGGCCTGATGACCCCGGAGCCGGTGATCCTGGCTCCGACCGCGACCGTCGCCGAGGCTCTGGCCCGGGTTCGCGACCCCAACCTTCCGGTCCCGCTCGCCGCCCAGGTGTTCGTCTGCCGGCCGCCGCTGGAGACGCCCACCGGACGCTACGTCGGCAACGTCGGCATCCAGCGGCTGTTGCGCGAGAACCCGAGCAAGCCTCTCAACCGCTGTGTCGAGGAGGACGTGGAGCCGGTGCCGGTCGACCTCTCAGACCGCGAGGTGGCTACCCGGCTCGCCGCCTACGACGTGGTCGCGCTGGCCGTCGTCGACGACGCTGGTCTGCTGGTCGGTGCCGTCACCATCGATGACGTCCTGGACCGTGTCCTTCCCGCCAACTGGCGGGTTACCCTGTCGGAGAGCTGATGGCACGCCCGGACGATCTCAGCAAGCCGAAGGGAACCGCCGGCGCTCCGGTCTACGATCCGGATGCTTTCGGACGCCTGGCGGAGCGGCTGGCCCGGTTTCTGGGCACCGGCCGTTACCTGGTTGCCCAGACGTTCATCGTCCTCTGCTGGATCGCTTTCAACGCGGTTGCGTGGTCACTGCGCTGGGACAAGTACCCGTTCATCCTGCTCAACCTCGTGTTCTCGACCCAGGCCGCGTACGCGGCGCCCCTGATCCTGCTCGCCCAGAACCGCCAGGCCGACCGCGACAAGGAGGAGGTGGAGCGCGATCGCGAGACCAACTCACGCTCGCTGGCCGAGACCGAGTTCCTGGCCCGGGAGATCGCGGCGGTCCGGCTGGCCGTCGACCAGAAGGCCGACCGGGCCGACATCGTCGAGCCGCTGGAGCGCCTGACCCAGGCGATAGAGCGCATCCAGTCGGTGCAGAGCGAATAGCACCGGCCCGGCCGGCTGCGGCCGGCGCGGCCGGCGCGGCCGGCGACGGCCGCGGGGCTGGGCGGCCCCGCGGCCGTGAACCTCGAAGACAGCGGGCCTATCCAGAACCCGCTTGCGGTGCGTCAGACCCCGGTGGAGGCGCTCGAACCCACGGGGACTCCGCCGTTGCCGGCGTTCTCGGCGCCCGCCCCGGTGCTGTCACGTTCGCCCTTGATGCCCTGAGCCACGCGCGAGCCGAGGTCCGGGTCGACGCTGGTCCAGTACTGGATCACGCGCTCCTGGACCGGGGCCGAGACCGCGTTGGTGGCGTGGCCGACGATGTTGGTGACGAGATGCTCGCGGTCGGTGTCGGACATGACCTCGCGCACCAGCGTGCCCGGTTGGATGAAATCGTCATCGTCCCTGTGCGGCGTGTAGGCGGCCCGGATGATCTCGCCGCCCTCGACGCCCCACGCGGTCTCCGCGAAGCGCGGATCGGCGACCGGGCCGCCGAAGCTGTTGGGGGCGTAGACGGGCTGGTTGCCGTTGTGGCGGTAGCGCATCCCGCCGTCCTTGTTATAGCTGTGGACCGGCGACTTGGGGGCGTTGATCGGCAGCTGCAGGTAATTGGTGCCGATCCGGTGGCGGTGCGTGTCCGGGTAGCTGAACAGCCGGCCGAGCAGCATCTTGTCGGGGCTGGGACCGATCCCCCGCACCAGGTTGGCCGGCTCGAATGCGGCCTGCTCGACCTCGGCGAAGTAGTTCTCCGGGTTGCGGTCCAGGACCATGCGGCCGATCGTGATCGGCGGGTAGTCACCGTGGGGCCAGACCTTGGTCAGGTCGAACGGGTTGAAGCGGTAGTCGGCCGCGTCGGCGAACGGCATGATCTGCATCTCGAGGTTCCACTCCGGGGCGTCGCCCTTGGCGATCGCGTCATGCAGGTCGCGGATGTGGAAGTCGGGCTCCTCGGCCACCATCGCCTTGGCCTCGTCATCGGTGAAGTTCTCGATGCCCTGAGCGGTCTTGAAGTGGTACTGGACCCAGAACTTCTCGCCACCCTCGTTCTCCCACAGGTAGGTGTGGCTGCTGTAGCCGTTCTGGTTTCGCCAGGTGCGCGGGGTTCCGCGATCCGACATCAGGATCGTGACCTGGTGCGCGGACTCCGGCGACAGCGTCCAGAAGTCCCATTGCATGTCGTTGGAGCGCAGGTTGGTGTCGGGCAGGCGCTTCTGGGAGTGGATGAAGTCCTGGAACTTGGAGGGGTCGCGGACGAAGAAGACCGGCGTGTTGTTGCCGACCATGTCGTAGTTGCCCTCGTCGGTGTAGAACTTGATCGCAAAGCCGCGGGGGTCGCGCACGGTGTCGGCGCTGCCCAGCTCGCCGGCGACCGTCGAGAAGCGGATGAACAGCGGCGTGCGCTTGCCCGGCGCCAAGAAATCGGCCTTGCAGTACTGGCTGATGTCCTCGGTGACCTCGAAGAACCCGTGGGCTCCGCCGCCCTTGGCGTGGACGACGCGCTCGGGTACCCGCTCACGGTTGAACTGGGCCATCTTCTGGATCAGGTAGTGGTCCTGGAGCAGGATCGGACCGTCGGCTCCGACGGTCAGCGAGAACTCGTCGCTGGCGGCGGGGATGCCTGCGTCGGTCGTGGTGCGCGGTGCGTCGGCCATTTTCGAAAAGGCTCCTCTCGTAGCTCTCAAAGTCGCGGGACGGACCCGCTGAGTCCTTCTTAGCAGGTATCCCTTATCCGTCAATTTCCCCGCGGTTCTCCAGCTCCCGCCCGCTCGCTGCGGGCCCGATGAGAGGGTCGATGATCGCACCGAGAGCCGGTGGCTGCCGGGACGACGATCAGACCGGGTAGGGTTCGCCCGTGCTCGGCCTCCCGGATGAGATCAAGGCCTGCCTGTTCGATCTTGACGGCGTGCTCACCCAGACCGCCAAGGTCCACGCCGCGGCCTGGAAGCAGACCTTCGACGGCTACCTGCGCCAGCGAGCGCAGACGACCGGCCAACAGTTCACGGAGTTCGACGCCCACGAGGACTACGACGAGTATGTCGACGGCCTCCCCCGCTACGACGGAGTCCGCAACTTCCTGAAATCACGCGGGATCGAGCTCCCCGAAGGCGCCCCTGACGATCCACCGACCGCGGAGACGGTCTGCGGGATCGGCAACGCCAAGAACGAGCTCGTGCTGAGGCTGATCAAGGAGGACGGCGTCGACGCCTACCCGGGCTCGGTGCGCTTTGTCAAAGCGGCGCGCGACGCCGGCCTTCGCCGAGCCGTGGTCTCCTCCAGCGCCAACTGCCGCGACGTTCTGGTCGCCGCCGGCATCGAGGACCTGTTCGAGGCACGGATCGACGGCAACGTCGCCGACGAGCAGCACCTGAAGGGCAAGCCCGCACCCGACACCTTCCTGGCCGGAGCCCGGGCACTGGGCATGAGCGCCGCCGAGTCGGTCGTGTTCGAGGATGCCCTGGCCGGCGTCCAGGCCGGACGCGACGGGCACTTCGGCTACGTCGTCGGGGTCGATCGGGTCGGGCAGGCGCAGGCGCTGGGCGAGCACGGCGCCACCGTCGTGGTGCAGGACCTGGCCGAGCTGCTGGACCGGCCCTGAGCGCGTGATCCAGCATCCCGCGTATCCGGTCGAGCCCTGGGCCATCCGGGAGACCGAGCTTCACCTGGACAACCTGGCCCAGTCGGAGTCGGTGTTCGCGCTCTCAAACGGCCACGTCGGCCTGCGCGGGAACCTCGACGAGGGCGAGCCCTACGGGATCCCGGGAACCTACCTGGGAGGCTTCTACGAGGTCCGGCCGCTTCCTTACGCGGAGGCCGGCTTCGGCTACCCCGAGGACGGTCAGACAGTCGTCAACGTCACCAACGGCAAGATCATCCGCCTGCTCGTGGAGGATGAGCCGTTCGACGTCCGCTACGGCTCGCTGGAGCGCCACGAGCGGGTGCTGGACCTCCGTGACGGCGTCCTGCGCCGGACCGCGGAATGGACGTCGCCCACCGGCCGCAAGGTCCGGGTCTCCTCCACTCGGCTGGTTTCCTTCACCCAGCGAGCCGTGGGGCTGATCGAGTACGTGGTCGAGGCGCTCGAGGAGGAGTTTCCGGTGGTCGTGCAGTCACAGCTGATCACCAACGAGGCGGCCCCGGCCCCGAGCAACGATCCGCGCGCCGCCGCCGCCCTGGCGGCGGCGCTGGAGCCCGACATCTACGACGCCGACGGCGCCCGGGCGATTCTCGTGCACCACACCCGCGCCAGCGGACTCACGATGGCGGCGTACATGGACCACCTGGTCGAGGCCCCCGACAGCTGCGAGACGAGGTCGGAGGCGTTCGCGGACAACGCCCGGTTCACGGTGACCACCGACCTGGCCCCCGGCAAGCCGCTGCGGATCCTCAAGCTGATCGCCTACGGCTGGTCGGCGCAGCGTTCGGCGGCGGCGCTCCGCGACCAGGTGGGCGCCGCCGGCGCCGGCGCCAGGCACACCGGATGGGACGGCATGCTCGCCGACCAGCGCGCCTACCTGGACGAATTCTGGGAGCGCTCCGACGTCGAGCTCGAGGGCGATGCCGAGCTTCAGCAGGCGATCCGCTTCGGCCTGTTCCACACCCTGCAGGCGGGCGCCCGGGGCGAGCAGCGGGCGATCGCCGCCAAAGGCCTGACCGGCCCCGGCTACGACGGCCATACGTTCTGGGACACCGAGATGTTCGTGCTCCCGGTGTTGACCTACACCGCGCCGATTGCCTGCGCCGATGCGTTGCGCTGGCGCCACAGCACGCTCGACCTGGCGCGCGACCGCGCCCATACCCTGGGCCTGCGCGGGGCGGCGTTTCCATGGCGGACGATCCGGGGCCAGGAGTGCTCGAGCTACTGGCCGGCGGGCACGGCGGCGTTTCACATCAACGGCGACGTCGCCGACGCGGTCACCCGGTACCTGGCGGCCACCGACGACACCAAGTTCGAGCATGAGGTCGGAACCGAGCTGCTGGTCGAGACCGCCCGCCTGTGGCGGTCGCTCGGTCACCACGACGGCACCGGACACTTCCGGATCGACGGGGTCACCGGACCCGACGAGTACAGCGCCGTCGCCGACAACAACATCTACACCAACCTGCTGGCCAAGCGCAACCTACGAGCCGCTGCCGCGGCCATCGAGCGCCACCCCGAGCGCGCCACCGAGCTCGGAGTCGGCGACGAGGAGGCGGCCAGCTGGCGCGACGCCGCCGACAAGATGGTCATTCCCTACGACGAGGCGCTGGGGGTCCATGCCCAGGCCGAGGGCTTCACCCGCCATCAGCTCTGGGACTTCGCCGCATGCAAGCCCGACGACTATCCGCTCCTGCTGAACTATCCGTACTTCGACCTGTACCGCAAGCAGGTGGTCAAGCAGCCCGACCTGGTGCTGGCCCTGTTCGTGTGCGGCGACTCTTTCAGTCCCGAGGAGAAGGCCCGTGACTTCGACTACTACGAGGCGCTGACCGTCCGGGACTCGTCGCTGTCGGCGACCACGCAGGCGGTCATGGCGGCCGAGGTCGGGCACATGGACCTGGCGTATGACTACTTTGCCGAGGCCGCACTGATGGATCTCGACGACCTGGAGCACAACACCCGGGACGGGATTCACATAGCTTCGGTGGCCGGGACCTGGATCGCCGCCGTCGCCGGCTTTGGCGGGATGCGCGACCACGGAGGCGAGCTCAGCTTCACGCCGCGCCTGCCCGCGGCGCTCACGCGCATGCGCTTTCGCTTCATGTTCCGTGGCCGCAACCTGCTCGTGGAGGTCAACCACGAGCATGCCCGCTACTCGCTGCTCTCGGGTGACCCGCTGGAGCTCGTTCACCACGGAGATCCGGTCAAGGTCAACGGCGACAAGCCCCAGCAGCGGGCGATTCCGCCTCTGGAGCCCCGCTCCGCCCCCTCCCAGCCACCCGGCCGGGCCCCGGCGAGGCGTCGACCGCCGCGCTGAGCTCAGGTCGGCCGCACGCCGTCAGTCGCTTGGGCGCGAGCCGGCCGGCACTCGCTGCGGCAGCAGTGCAGCGGCGTTACGGGTGGTCAGCGCGCGCCACGTGTCACCGTCGGGCTGCTCGGCCTCGTCGACTGACCTGACCTGCGCGGTGGTGCCGGCGGCCGGGGTCCAGCAGTAGTCGCTGCCGTAGAGCAGGCGCTCTGACCCAAACGCCTTGACCAGCGCGGGAACCTGGTTGGGGAACGGCGTGCCCGCCATGTCGAACCACAGCCGTCGCATCTGCTCGGGCACGCTCGGGTCATCGGAGGCGCCGTTCATGAACACGCTCCGAAACAGCTCCATGCGATCCGCGAGCAGCGGCAGGGCGCCGCCGCCGTGGGTGAAGATCCACTGGATGTGCGGATGTCTCGTCAGGGCCCCCGTGAAGACCAGGTCGCTGGCGGCACGGGTGGAGTCGAAGATGAACTCGAGCATCGGCCGGGGCCGTCCGAGCGAGACCGTCGCGTGGCAGCGCGGAGACGTGGGATGGACGAAGACCACGGCGCGACGCCGGTGAAGCTCTGCCCACAGCTCCTCATATCGCGGATCCCCGAGGTAGACGCCCTCGGTGTTGGTCTCGATGGCCAGGCCGTCGCTGCCGAGCTCATCCAGGGCGTGGGCGGCCTCCTGAAGCGCCCCTTCGGCGTCGGGCAACGGCAAAGACGCGAAGTGGCCGAACCGGCCCGCGTGCTCCCGAGCGACCGCCGCGCCGAACTCGTTGACCTGCCGGGCCAGGGTGCGGGCCGCCTGATCGTCTCCGAAATGGGTGCCCGGCGAGGACACCGACAGCATCGCGGTACGCACCCCCCACTCATCCATCAGCTTCAGATGCGTGACCGCGTCCCAGCTGGGGAAGTCGTGCATGCCATCCGGGTGGACGTGTCCCGCGGCCTTGGCCGCGGCGACGTACTCGTCGGTCACGAAATGCGAGTGGACGTCGATCAGCTGCTGTGTCATCTCACCCCCACGGGTGCCCGATCGGCGTTTTGAACGATCTCGTCGAGCACCTGCGGCCAGAGGATAGGCGGCAGGTCGTGGGCCATGCCGGGAATCACGACCAGCTTGGCCCCGGGGATCGCCGCGGCGGTCGCCCGTCCCCCGGACGGCATCACCAGGCGGTCGCTGTCTCCGTGGATCACCGTGGTCGGCACACTCACGTGCCCGAGCAGGGGAGTCCGGTCGGCGGTGGTGACGATCGCCGCCATCTGGCGGGCCGCCCCGGCGGGATCGATCCCGCGGGCAAAGCAGCGGGCGGCGATGGCGCGCTTGCGCTCGGGATCAGGCGGATAGCGCCGGGAGCCGATCGCCTGGTAGTTCGCCACGAAATCCTCGATGTAGCCCTCCCGGTCCAGCCGGGCCCGGCGGAGGAGACGCGGATAGAGCAGCGGATAGGTACGGCCGACGCGCGGGTTGCCGGTGGTGGACATGATGCTGACCAGCGACAGCACCCGCGCGGGATGCTCGATCGCGAGCGACTGGGCGATCATCCCGCCCATCGAGACGCCGACGACGTGGGCGGCACCGATGCCGAGCTCTTCCAGGAGCCCGGCCGCGTCGCCGGCCATGTCGGCCAGCGAATACGACGCCCCTTGCGGATCTCGGCGCAGCAGCTGCCCGCGGGTCGGCACCGGCGCCGCGCGCAGGATCGTCGAGCGGCCGATGTCACGGTTGTCGAAGCGAATCACCCGAAATCCGCGGCCGGCGAGCCCGGCACAGAACTCGTCGTCCCAGACGACCATCTGGGAGTTGAGGCCCATGATCAGCAGCAGCGGAGGGTCGGACTCCAGGCCGAAGCTCTCATAGCAGAGCTCGATTCCGTTCACGCGCGCGAATCGCTCGCCGGAGCTCGAACCGGAGCTCACCTCGACACCTCGGTCCGACGCCCGCCGTCACGCCGGCGCCGCCCGTTGGCCCGCTTGCGCGCCGCCCGCGCCGGCGGCGCCGCGGCGGGCAGCAGCTCGGCCATCGCCCGCTCGATGCCCTCGCACAGGACGGAGATGTCGGGCGCGTGGTCACGGTCGCCGGTGACGCCGAAGTTGATGTTGCCGTCGTAGGAGAAGATCGCGATCCCGATCCGCACCGAGCCTCCCAGCGGCACGAACGGGAACGCCTCGAGCATCCGGCGGCCGGTCAGGTAGAGCGGCCGCTGGGGCCCCGGGACGTTGGTGGTCACCGTGTTGATGGCCCGCTGGGGCAGCCGGCTGCCGACCCGTCCGCCCAGCGCCAGGAGCATGGCGGGGGCAAAGCCGCCCAGGGCGGTCAGCCGTTCGGCGGCGACCGCCTGTCCCGAGCCCTTGAGCTGCTGCATCTGCTCGTGGACCGCCTGCAGACGCGCCACCGGATCCTCGATCGCCACCGGGAGGTCGGCGAACATCGCCGACACCTTGTTGTTGTAAGTGCCGCGTTCGTGCTGGGCCCGGACCGAGACCGGCACGAGCGTGCGCACCACCCGGCCCTCGATCGGCTCCCCGCGGCTGAGCAGCAGGTCCCGGAAGCCGCCCGTGATCGCCGCCAGGACGACGTCGTTGACGGTGCCGCCGTGCGCCTCGCGGACCTGCTTGACCTCGGTGAGACGGGCTCGGGCCCAGGCCCAGCGGCGGTGGGGGCCGATCGGCCCGTTGAGCGAGGTCGCGCTCCCGGGGGCGGCCACCTGGCCCAGGCGGACGAGTCCCCTGCCCACGAGCAGGGCCTCCTGGGCAACCCGACGCGGGCCGCGCAGCGCCGCCAGTGCCGTGCGCACCCCTTCGTAGGGGCTGGCGGCGCGCTCCGCGAGCGCGTGGGCGACCAGCTCGGCCGGATTGGGCTCGGGCTCAGGGCGCCACGCCGGGGCGACCGACGGGGCGGGCTCGCGCTCGGCATCGAGCAGCACGCTCAGCAGGTCGGTCGCCGCCACCCCGTCGACCATGCAGTGGTGGGTCTTGGAGATGAGCGCCCAGCGTCCCTCGTCCAGCCCTTCGGCGATCCATACCTCCCACAGCGGCTTGGTCCGGTCCAGCTGCTGAGACATCACCCGTCCCATCAGGTTGCGCAGCTCCTGGTCGCCCCCCGGGGAGGGAAGCGCGGTCCGGCGCACGTGGTAATCGAGGTTGAAGTGGGGGTCGTCCACCCACACCGGGCGACCCAGGGCGAGCGGCACGAACCGGACCTTCTGCCGGTACCGGGGCACGAACGGCAGCTGGGAGGCGATCGCGGCCATGACGTCGTCGGACGCGGGCGGCGGCCCCTCGAAGATCCCCACCGAGCCGATGTGCATGTGCGTGACCGCGTCCTCGATGTGCAGGAACGAGGCATCCAGCGGGCTCATCGTTTGCATTGCCTCTCCTTTGTCTCCGTTTCTGTCCCTGGGGGCTCGCCATTGTCACAGTTCCAAGCCCACTGGGGTTCGCCGTGGCGGTGGTGGGGTAGGACCGCACCATGCCCCAAGAACTCAACGTCAAAGACCTCAAGCTCAAGAGCCCGGCGTTCGATCACCACGATCGCATCCCCGACGACCACAGTGGTGACGGCGACGACGTCGCGCCGGCGCTGGAGTGGTCCGGTGTGCCCGAGGGCACCAAGGCGTTTGCGATCGTCGTCCACGATCCGGACGCGCCGCTCGTCGATGGCTTCACCCACTGGGTCGCATACGGGATCCCCGGAGACGCCACCAGCCTCCCGGAGGGCGGCGACGACGTCGTCAACGGGACGAACTCGATGGGCAACGCCGGCTACAACGGCCCGGCGCCGCCGCCGGATCACGGAAGCCACCATTACTACTTCTGGATCTACGCGCTCGACGACGACCTCGACCTGGAGCCCGGGCTCGACCGTCGCGCCCTGCTGGATCGGATCGAGGACCACGTGATCGAGCAGGCCCGGCTGGTGGGCACCTTCTCGCACTGACGCGGCGGCCCACTACGTCAGCGGGGCCCCTAAGCCAGCAGGTGGACGATCGCGGCGATCCCGACGACCACGATCAGCGCGCGTAGGGCGGCCGGCGGCAGCCGGCGCCCGGCGCGCGCCCCCACCATCCCGCCGAGCACCGAGCCCCCGGCGATCAGCCCCGCGGGCGCCCAGGCCACGTGGGCCGCGAAGATGAAGACGATTCCCGAGACCAGGTTGACCACCCCGGTCAGCACCACCTTGAGCGCGTTGAGGCGCTGCAGCTTGTCGTCGAGGGAAAGGCTCAGGATCGCCAGCACCATGATCCCCTGCGCCGCGCCGAAGTAGCCGCCGTAGACGCCCCCGGCGAACACGCCCGCCGTGGCCACCGGCCCGGCATGCTCGCGGCGGGTGGAGCGCCGCTTGTCCAGGACCGCCGAGAGCTGCGGCTGGAAGACGATCAGCACCAGCGCGACCGCGATGAACACGGGCACGATGGCCTCAAAGGCCGAGGCCGGGAGCCTGAGCAGCAGGATCGCTCCCACCACACCTCCCGTCACCGAGGCGCCGACCAGCCGGGCCAGCCGCCTGCCCTGCCCGGCCAGCTCGCGCCGGTAGCCGATCGCCCCGCTCACCGATCCCGGGACCAGGCCGACCGTGTTGGAGACGTTGGCGACCACCGGCGAGTAGCCGAAGGCCAGCAGCACCGGAAAGGTGAACAGCGTGCCGCTGCCCACGACCGTGTTGATCGTCCCGGCCACGATTCCGGCGGCGAAGATCGCGACCGCGTGCAGCGGGCTCATGGACCTAGGATGCCCTGCCCGCGCCGGGTGCAGCCCGGGCCCGGCTCGCTACTCCCGCGCCAGGGCACGCATCGGGCGCAGCGCCTGCTCGAGAGCGGCCAGCTCGTCGAGCATGTCGGTCACCGCCTGGGTCATCACCGGATTGGCCTGGATCTCGCCGTTGTCGTCCAGGAACTGGGTCACGAACGGGATGTTGACCGAGGCGGTGGCGGGCAGCAGCTGCAACGCCGAGACCACCTGCTTGAGCTGCTGGACCGCGCGCGTCCCCGCCGCCACCCCGCCGTAGGAGACGAACCCCACAGGCTTGTGTCGCCATTCCTGGTTCAGGTAGTCGATCGCGTTCTTGAGCGCCGCCGGGTAGCCGTAGTTGTACTCGGAGGTCACGAGCACGACCGCGTCGGCGGAGTCGACGATCGCGCTCCAGTCGTGGGTGTGCTTCTGGGTGTACTGGCGCAGCCGGGGATGGTTGGGCTCGTCGAGCAGCGGCAGGTCGAGCTCGGCCAGGTCGGTGAGCTCGAGGTCGAAGCCTCCGTGGTCGCCGGCGCGCTCGTAGAACCAGTTGGCGACCGGGAGGCCGACCCGGCCCGGCCGGGTGCTGCCGATGACGATCAGGAGCTTTGGCATCTCGGAACCTCTAAGGGTGGCGGTTTGGGTCGGCCCGCGACGGCGGGGGTCCGGGCCGCGACAGCGGCGGACAACCCTAGTGCACCCCCGGCAGGCAAGCGCTCAGGCCTCGAGGTCCACTATCGTCGCGCCACCGTGCCCACCTCCTGGTCCTCGTCCTCCCCCCTCGAGCCGCCGACGGCGGAGGACCTGGCCGGCCGGTTCACCGGCCGGTTGGTGGTCGTGGAGCCACTCGCGCCCGAGCACGAGACCGGGCTGATCGAAGCCGCCTCGCAGCCCGACATGTTCGCCTGGATGCCGGTGGACATGGCTTCCTCCCGGGACGCGCTGCGCGACTGGCTGGCCACCTCGCTGCAAGCAGCCCGCGAGGGCGAGCAGGTCCCGTTCGCGATCCTCGACGCGGACACGGGCGCGGTGCTCGGCTCGACCCGGTTCTTGGAGCTGCGCTTCGAGCACCTGCGGGCCGAGATCGGCTGGACGTGGGTCACGCGCGCCGCCTGGGGGACCGGGGTCAACATCGAGACCAAGCTGCTGCTCCTGGGCCATGCCTTTCAGCGGGTCGGCCTGCGGCGGGTGGAGTTCAAGACCGACGCGCGCAACGAGCGCTCCCGGGGGGCGCTGCTTGCGCTGGGGGCCGGCTTTGAGGGCATCCTGCGCAAGCACATGGTCGTCCGCGACGGGGGGGCGCGCGATTCGGCCTACTACTCGGTCATCGATGACGAGTGGCCCGCGGTCAAGCGCCACCTCCAGACCCGGCTCTCACGACTGGCCAGTTCCTAGACTGATCGCGCGCTACACGGCGCGCGCCAGCCGGACGTGCGTCAGCATCGGCATCGTCAGCACCCCGCCGTGGTCGTCGACGGCTCCGCGCACCCCCGCCAGCAGCCCCGCTCGCGTCTGGTCGTCGAGCAGCCTGATCTCCGACAGCGTTCCCAACAGGTCGACGTACTCCGCGCTGGAGTAATCCTGACTCCACGAGTACCGGCGGACGCTCGGCGCGTCCAACCCCTCGGCGGCGGCGATCTCCGCCGGCCACCCCGTATCGTCGTCAGGGGTGAGGTTGGCGGGGTGCATCGGTCCGTCCGAGCTCATCAGCGGCGCCTGCCGGCGATAGACGTCTACGAGCGCTTCGCGCACCGGCGACGAGCCCCAGGCGGCCCGGTTCCAGAAGGCGGCCAGGGTTCCGCCGGGCTCGAGCGCGGCCCGCGCCCGCCGGTAGCGCAGCTCGGGCTCGATCCAGTGCCAGGCCTGGGCGCTGTAGAGCAACGCGAAGCGCTCGCCGGCCGGATCCCAGCGCTCGAAGTCGGTCTCGACAATCTCCACGTTCGGAAAGCCGGCGCAGTTGCGCCTGGCCACAGCGGCCATCCCCAAGCTCGGCTCGATCGCCAGCACGGCGACGCCCCGGACCGCGAACAGGATCGTCGCCTTGCCGGTCCCCGCTCCCACCTCGAGGGCTCGCCCGCCTTCCCCCAGCCCCGCCGTCGCGATCAGATCGTCGATCAGCGACTCGGGATAGCTGGGCCGGGACCGGTCATAGAGCTCGGCCACATCGCCGAACACCAGACGTCTGGGGGTCGCCATGAACCCCGAAGTCAACCAGTTCACCGGCTGGCAGAGAGCCGCGGCGCCGAGCCGATCGCACCGGTACGGTGTTTGTCATTCGATGGCGGGTCTATGGCGAACAGCGGCAGGGGCCGTGGGGGCGCTGGTCGCGACGTCCTGCCTGGCGCTGACAGGCTCAGCTGCCGGCGCCACGGTACCCGGGGGCGCGCTCCGGGCCGTGGCCGCGGCCGCCAAATCGGGTCCTCCCGTGCAAGCGACCAGGCGCCTGCACGTCACAGTCACGCTGAGGCCGCGTGATCCGGCCGCTCTGAGCGCGTACGCGCAGGCCGTGTCCACCCCGGGCTCGGCTCTGTATCGCGCCTACCTGACCCCGCGCCAGTTCGCGAGCCGGTTCGGGCCGACCGCAGGTCAGGTTGCGGCGGTTCGCCGGGCGCTGGCACTCCGCGGGCTGCACCCCGGCCAGATCAGCCCCGGTGGCCTCTCGATCCCGCTGCACGCCACCGCCTCCCAGCTGGAACGTGGCTTCTCGGTCTCGCTGCGTGAGCTCTCGCTCCCGGGCGGGCACACCGCCATCGCGGCGACGAGCTCGCCCGCCGTGGCCGCCCGCGTGGCCGGCGTCGTGCAATCGGTCGTGGGGCTCGATGGGTCAGCGGCGCCACACCCGCTGGTGGTGCGAGCGGCCAGGCGCCCGAGTGCTCCGCTGTCCCGGGCACACGTGGCGACCGGGGGGCCCCAGCCATGTGCCGGCGCCTCGGGGGCGGCGCCGGGCCAGAACAGCTACACGACGGACCAGATCGCCTCGGCGTATGGGTTCTCGGGCCTCTACGGCGCGGGCGACGAGGGCGCGGGCGTGACCGTCGCCCTGTACGAGCTCGAGCCCGACGAGCCCGGCGACATCGCGAGCTTCCAGTCGTGCTACGGCACCGATGCCAAGGTGTCCTACGTGCGCGTGGACGGCGGATCGGGCAGCGGCCCCGGCAGCGGCGAGGCCGCGATCGACATCGAGAACACGATCGGGCTCGCCCCGGACGTCAACGTCGTCGTCTTCCAGGGCCCGAACGACAACTCCAACGGTCCCGGCTCCGGCCCCTACGACACCTTCAGCGCGATCATCAACCAGGACAAGGCGCAGGTGATCAGCGTCTCCTGGGGGGACTGCGAGGCGGAGCTCGGCCGGCCTGACGCGATCGCCGAGAACACCCTGTTTCAGCAGGCGACCGTCCAGGGACAGTCGATCGTCGCCGCCTCTGGTGACAGCGGCTCGGAGGACTGCGACACCAGCGGCCCGCTGGGTGACACCCGGCTGGCAGTCGACGATCCGGCCAGCCAGCCGTTGGTGACCGGGGTCGGTGGCACCAGCCTCCGAGCGCTCGGACCGCCGCCCACTCAGACCGTCTGGAACAGCGGCGCCGCGCTCGCCGGCTCGGTGCCCGAGCCCGGCGCCGGCGGCGGCGGCTCCTCGGATATCTGGCCGATGCCCGCCGCTCAGCTCGACGCCGCGAGCGCGGTCGGGGTGGCCACCGCCGAGGGCTCGGGCTGCGGCCGCGCGCGCTGCCGCGCCGTACCGGACGTGGCCGCCGACGCCGACCCGACCACCGGGTACCTGGTCTACTGGAACGGCAGCGGCTCCGAGCCCGGGCAGCCGGCCGGCTGGCAGGGATTCGGCGGGACCAGCGCGGGTGCTCCCGTGTGGGAGGCGCTGCTGGCACTGGCCGACGCCTCCCGAGCCTGCGCGGGCTCGCCGATCGGGTTCGCCAACCCCGCCTTGTACCGCGCGGCGAGCCTCGACTATGCGGGCGACTTCAACGACGTGACCAGCGGCGACAACGACTTCACGGGCACCAACGGCGGGCAGTTCGCGGCTCGCCCCGGGTATGACCAGGCCAGCGGACTGGGGACCCCGAACGGCGCAGCGCTCGCCGCCTCGCTGTGTGCCCAGACGCTCAGGCTCGCGGATCCCGGGGACCAGCGCTCGGCGGCGCACTCCGACGTGTCTCTGCGCCTGAGTGCACACGACGCCCCCGCCACCAAGCTCAGCTATCAGGCGACGGGTCTGCCACCCGGCCTCAAGCTGTCGGTCTCCTCGGGGACGATCACTGGCAAGCCCCGGCGCCTGGGGCGGTTCGCGGTTCGGGTCCGCGCCTCTGACTCCTCCGGAGCAGCCGCGACCGCGGCGTTCACCTGGACGGTCGGCGCCGCGACCCGGCTCTCGGAGGTGACGCTGAGCGGCGGAGCGCAGCCGAAGCTGGCCTTCACGGTGACGGCAGGGCGAGGGGCGCCGCCGCTCCTGGCCGTGCGCGTGACGGCGCCCCGGGGGGTGCGCTTCCTCTCCCGTCACGGAGTGGGCGCGACCGACGGGGCCAAGCAGCCGCGGCGCGTCCGCTTCGATGCCCGCGTGAGCCACGGCGTGCTGACGATCACGCTGCGCAAGCCGGCCGCGAGCGTTCGCGTGACCGTGGGCAGGCCTGGGCTTCGGCTTCCGGCGGGCCGGGTCCCCAGTGCCGTCGGGCGCGCCGGCGGACCCCGGCTGAGCCTCAGCGTCGCCGACGCCGGCACCGGCATCAGCCGCCTGAGCGCTCGGGTGGGAGCGAGGGCGTGATGACCCTGCTCAGGGGCACTTCGTCGGCGGAGGTGGCCGCCGGGATCGAGCGCTGCTGGGCGCTGGTGGAGGACGTGGCCCGGGCGCCGGAGTGGCAGCAGGGTCTCGAGCTGCTGGTCGTGGAGCGAGACCAGCAGGGCCGAGCCCTGATCTGCGACACGGTCAGCGACGCTCGTGTGACCAAGGTCCACTGCCGGGTGGCGATGAGCTATGAGGCCCCCTACCGGCTGAGCTGGGTACGGGTGGAGTCCGAGGACATCGACGTCCTGGAGGGGTCCTGGGAGCTCGAGGAGATCGCCGAGGGGCGAACCCGCGCCACCTATCGGCTCTCCGTCGATCCGGGGCCGGTCGGGCTGCTGGCACGGCCACTGGAGCGGGCGCTGCGTCCCCTGGTCGTCGGACGGCGTGCCGACGAGCTCGCCAGGGCGGTCATGGCCGGCGCCTGAGGACAGCCGGACGGGGGCCCGATCGGCCTGCGCCCTTTAGCGAGTGGCCGGAGCGGCTCGAGCCGTCGGTTGGGTGGCCGGAGCGGCGCCGTCGGTGTAGCGCCGGGACACGTCTGAGAGCAGGGCGATCATCGACTTGGCGGCGGGAGCGAGCCCGGGCCCCGACATCGTGGCCACGGTCACGGTGCGCGCCGGGCTGCGCGGCGCCAGTGACCTGACCACGATCCCGGAGTGCACGTGGGTCAGGGCCAGCCGGGGGATCAGGGCCACCCCGACCCCCGCGGCCACCAGGCCCTGGACGGTTTCGTAGTCGTCGCTCTCGAAGGCCACGTCGGGCTCGAAGCCGGCAGCCAGGCAGGAGCGGACCACGTGGCGCGCGCAGGGACTGGACGCCGACGTCTGCACCCACTGCTGGTCGCCCAGGTCAGGCAGCGACAGCGCCCGCTTGGAGGCCAGCGGGTGGGCGACGGGCAGAGCGACGTCCAGGGGGTCCTCGAGCAGCCTGACGCGACGCAGTCCAGGCCCGGGACGCTCGCGGCGCGGTCGGGTCCCCGGGAACTCGAACAGCAGCCCCAGGTCGAACTCTCCGGCCCGCAGCCGAGGTTCGATCTCCTCGGGCTCGTCCTCGGCCAGCGAGAGGCCCACGTCCGGATGGGCGCGGCGGAAGCGAGCGACGGCCAGCGGCATCAGGGTCGCCCCCGCCGAGGGAAACGAGGCGACGCGCAGCCGGCCCGCGCGGACGCCCAGCACGGCGGCCAGGTCGGTCTCGGCGGCCTCCACCTGGGCGAAGATCGTCTCAGCGTGTCGCACGAGCGTCGCGCCCGCGGCCGTGGGCCGCACGCCCCGGCGGTCGCGGATCACGAGCGTCGTTCCGGTCTCTGACTCCAGCCGCGCGATCGCCTGGGAGACGGCCGACTGCGTGTACGCGAGCGACTCGGCGGCGGCCGAGAACGAGCCGCGATTGATCACCTCGCAGAGCACGTGCAGGCGGCCCAGGTTCAGCATAAGCAGAGCTTATCCAAAGGATGACGAACTTTATTAGATCTGATAGCAGGAGGCTGCGATGCTCGCTGCGAATCGACACCCAAGGCAACCGAATCCAAGAACCCGGGAGAGGGCTGATGGCACCCCACGCGATCGTCTCCTACGACGACACCCAGAACGACCGTGACGCGCTCATGCTGGGCCGCGTCCTGCACGAGGCGGGCGCCCGGCTCACCCTCGCCTACGTGCGCCATGCCACCCAGAGCCGCACCGATCACGAGCAGCTCGCCGACTACGAGGCCCACGCGCTGCTGGAACGCGGCGCCGCGTGGCTCGATGATCCCGACGCCGAACGCCGGGTGGTCATGAGCGCATCGACCGCCGAAGGACTCGGTTGGCTGGCCACCCAGACCGAGGCCGACGTGATCGTCTTCGGCTCGGAGTACCGCACACCCAACGGGCACGTCGCCATCGGACGCTCGGCGCAGACGCTGCTGGAAGGCGGCCCCACCGCGCTGGCGCTTGCCCCGGCGGACTACGCAGTCGCCGGCGGGTCCGAGATCGCCACCATCGGCGTGCTGCGCGGATGCGCCGACGAGGCCGCGATCGAGACCGCGTTTTCGCTCGCCGGCCGCCTCGATGCCCAGGTCGTCGACCGCGACCGCGGCGTCGACCTGCTCATCGTCGGCTCGCGCCCGGAAGCTCGCGAGGGCCGCGTGACGGTCAGCGCCCGGGCCCAGAACTCGATCGAGGAGGCCACCTCACCGGTCCTCGTCGTGGCTCGCAACGTGCCGCTGAACTTCGAGGCGCTGGTCACCGCCTAGCGACCGGCCAGCCCCTGGCCACCTGATCGCAGGCCCGACGCGAGCTCGGCTTTCCCCGGGGCGCGTTCGCGGTGCTGCGGCCGTCACGAGACGACTATCGTGGCGGCCGCTTTGCGCACGCTCGTCATCTCGGATCTTCACCTCGGCAACCGCAACGCCCACGACGTGGTGCGGCAGCCGGTCCCGCGCGCGAGGCTGCTCGAGGCTCTGGACGCGGTCGACCGCCTCGTGCTGCTCGGCGACACGCTGGAGCTGATGTCGCGTCAACCCCGCCGTTCGCTGGCGGTCGCCGAGCCGATCCTGCGCGCGATCGGGAGCGCACTCGGACCCGACCGGGAGGTGATCTTCGTCCCGGGCAACCACGACGTCCCCCTGATCCGGGCCTGGGTCAACGACCAGGGGCCCCGCCTGCGCCCCGCCTCCGCGGTGGAACCTCGCGCCTCGCCGGCCTTGCAGCGGCTTCTGTCCTGGCTGGCCCCCGCCCGCACGCGCGTCAGCTACCCGGGAGTGTGGCTGGATGATCGCGTCTGGGCCACGCACGGTCATTATCTGGACCGCCATCTGATCCCGCAGTCGGCCTTCGGCCTGCTCCGCCCGGGATCCCGCGGGAGCTCGGGACCGCCTGGGCTGGCGATCGACTACGAGCGGGCTCTGAGCCGGGGCCGCGGGCCCCGGGAGACGCTGGCCTCCCGCGTGCTCTCGCGGCCCGTGGGCACCCTGCTCGAGGCGGCGGCTCACCTGGTGCGGCGCCTGACGGTGCCGGGGCTTCCCGAGGTGTTCATGAACGCCCGGCTGGCGCCGTTGACCGCCAGCCTGATCGACTTGCAGATGCGCCACGCCAGCCTCCCGGCGGCCGGCGCCGTGGCCGAGCACCTGGGCGTGAACGCGGACTGGATCATCTTCGGCCACGTCCACCGCCGCGGACCGATCGGCAGCGAGCACTGGGCTTGCGCCGAGCCCTCGGGCGCGCATCTGCTCAATACCGGCTCGTGGCTGTTCGAGCCGCTGCTGGTGGACCGCGCCACTGCACCGCATCCCTACTGGCCCGGCGGTGCGGTCCTGCTCGAGCCCGGCCAGGAGCCCCGGAGCGTCGGGCTGCTCGACGAGCTGGACGCGACGGACATGGTCGCCCCTCGGTCACGCGGTTCACTTAGCGCAGGATCAGATGGCTGTCGCCGAACTCATGCCACAGGTAGCCGGCGGCCAGCGCGCAGCGGTAGGAGCGCTTGAGCACCTCATCGCCCGCGATCGCCGCCAGCATCGACAGGTGCGAAGCCTGCGGCTCGTGCCAGCCCGTGATCAGGCCGTCGACGGCCCGCACGCCCCGCTCGGGTCCGATCACCAGGCCGGTCCAGCCCTCCCCGGCCTCGACCCTGCCATCCGGGCGCGCCACGGTCTCGAGCGCGCGAACCACGGTCGTGCCCACCGCGATCACCCGGCCGCCGGCGGCGCGGGTGGCGTTGACCAGGCGGGCGGTGCTCGCCGGCACCTCGTAGGGCTCGGGGAAGGGCGGCTCGTGACGCTCCGGGGACGAGACTCCGGCATGGAGCAGGATCGGCGCGAACTGGACACCGGCGGCGAGCAGCTTGATGATCAGCCACGACGTGAACGGGCGGCCGGCGCTGGGCATCTCGGCGCTGCCGGGAGTCGTGGCGTAGACATTCTGGTAGGCGGCCAGCGGCCAGGCGCGCTCGAGGTAGCCATAGCGGATCGGCTCACCGCGGTGGGCGAGCAGCTCCTCGACGCTGCCTTCGCCCCGCCAGCGGGCGAGCAGCAGCCGCGAGCCCGAGGCGTAGGGCGCGAGGAGCTCCAGCTCCCCGGCGCCGCCGGCCAGCGTGAGCATCTCCCCGGCCCGCCCCCGAGCAGGCCGCGCCCCATCGGGGCTGCGCAGCTCGATCACCCGCCAGCGCTCGTCGAGCTCCGGGGCCCGGGTGGCGAAGTGGACGCGCACCGCGGTTCCGTCGCGGCGCTGGGCCGCCACCGCCGCGGCCAGCGTGGCCGAGATATTGATCACCACCAGGTCGCCGGACTCCAGCACCGCCGGTAGCTCGTAGAAGCGGGCGTGGAACATCTGCTCAGCGGAGGCGTCGGCGACGAGCAGCCGGACGCCGTCCCGAGCCAGCCCGCGCTCCTCGGCGGGCGCCATCGCCTCCTGGGAGGGCGGTAGCTCGAAGGCCAGGGCGCTCATGCCGCGCTCGCCGCGGGCTGCAGTCGGCGAGCCTGGTAGCGACCGCTGGGAAGTGCCCCGCCGATCAGCTCCAGCAGGCCGGGGACGCTGTCCTCGGGGGGCGGGCGGTCGGAGATGTCCTCGCCCGGAAATGCCCGCTGGTGCATCTCGGTGCGCATGTCGCCGGGATCGACGGCGTAGACGCGCAGCTCGGGGTGCTCGGCAGCCAGGATCGCCGTCAGCTGGTCGAGCGCCGCCTTGGCCGAGCCGTATCCCCCCCAGCCCGGGTAGGGCTCGGAGGCGGCGTCGGAGGTGACGTTGATCACCGTGGCGCCCTCGCCCAGCAGGGGCAGCGCCATCTGGATCAGGGCCAGGGGCGCGAGCACGTTGACCTCGTAGACGCGGGCCAGCTCGGCCAGCGGGTAGCCGGCCAGGTCCGGCTGGGGACTCGGACCCAGGGTCGAGGCGTTGTTGACGAGGACATCGAGCCGGCCCTCGGCGGCGGCGATCAGCGCGTGCCGGTGCCAGTCGTCGGCGATGTCCCCGGGGAGGGCGCTCACCTTGGTGAGACCGCGAAGCTCGGTGGCCGCGGCGGCCAGGTCCGGGGCTCCCCGGGAATCGAGGATCAGCTCGTAGCCGCGCTGCGCGAGGGCTCGGGCGAGCGCCAGCCCGAGACCTCGTGAGGCTCCAGTGATGATGGCTTTTGACATGACCGCGACGCTACCCGCGGTCGGGTCCCGGTTTGTAGCGGTAATTGGTCCTAGGACCCGCGGCCCGTGAGCCCGCGCTGCACCGCCAGGACCGCGGCCTGCGTGCGATCGGTCACGCCGAGCTTGGCCAGCAGATGTCCGACGTGGGTCTTGACGGTCTTCTCGGCGATCCCCAGCTCGAGCGCGATTCGCTTGTTGGACCGCCCGGCCGCGATCAGCTCCAGGACCTCGCGCTCGCGCCGGGTGAGCGCGGCCCCCTCCGGCGCGGCCCCGTCCTGCGCGTGGCCGGCACGCGCCGGGGGCAAGCGGGCCGGCTCGCTGAGCGTCCGCAACAGCCGCGCGGCCACGATCGGGTCGATCATCGCCTCATCCGCGCACGCGCTTCGCACCGCCCGCGCCAACTCCGCGGGCTCGACGTCCTTGAGCAGGTAACCGGCCGCGCCCGCCTGGAGCGCCGGCATCAGCCGTTCGTCGTCCAGGAAGCTGGTCAGGACGATCACCCGGCTGGACGGGACCAGCTCGCGGACGGCGCGCATCGCGCCCACCCCGTCCAGCCCCGGCATCACGAGATCCATCAGGATCACGTCGGGAGACAGGACTCGTGCCTTCTCGATCGCCTGGCGCCCGTCGCTCGCCTCGCCGACCACCTCGAGCCCGTCCTGGAGGCTCAGGAACGCCCGCAGTCCCTCGCGCACGACCGCGTGATCATCGACGATCAGCACCCGGATCGGGTCAGGCGCCATCGCCCGAGACCTCCAGGCGGACGGTCGTTCCCGAGCCCGGGACGGAGCTGAGCTCCAGACGGCCGCCGAGCTCTCGGGCCCGTTCCTCCATCGAGGTCAGGCCGAGATGGCGCGAGCGCAACTCCGGGTCGGTGGGGTCGAAGCCCACGCCGTCGTCGGCGACCTCCAGCCATAACGTTTCACCCCGGTCCCGCAGACGCACCGTCACGTGCCCGGCCCGCGAGTGACGGACCGCGTTGTGGAGCGCTTCCTGGGCGATCCGCAGGACATCGGCGGTGCGGGCGCCGGTCTCCGTGGCACGCCCGCCGGTCTCCGCGACCGCATCCTCGAGATCTGAGCTCACCTCGATCCCGTGCAGGCGCCGGATCATGTCCACCTCCTTGCGCAGAGCCCCCGCCAGCCCGTCGCGCTCCAGGTCGACCGGGCGCAGGCCCAGGATCAGCGACCGCAGCTCGGCAAGCGCCTCCCGGGCCAGCTCGCGCACGCGCTCGAGCTGGACCTTCGCGGAGTCGGGGTCGCGGTCCATCAGCGTGACCGCCGACTCGGCACCGAGATTGAGGCTGAACAGCGTCTGGCTGACCACGTCGTGGAGCTCGAGCGCGAGCCGGTTGCGCTCGGACAGGATCGACAGCTCGCGGCTGCGCTCGTACAGCCGGGCGTTGGTGATCGCGATCGCGGCGTGGGCGGCCAGCAGCTCGATCAGCTCCCGGTCGGTGGTCTCGAAGTCCGTGGCTCCGAGCTTCTCGGTCAGGTAGAAGGCTCCGATCACCCGCCCTCGGGCGATGATCGGCACGCCCAGAAACGAGCGCATGTCCGGGTGCTCACGGGGCCACCAGCCGCGAAATCGAGGATCGCGATGGATGTCGTCGGTGAGGTAGGCGTCGTGGGTCTCGAGCATCGCGCCGAGCATCCCGTGGGTGCGCGGCAGCGGGCCCATCGCCGCCACCAGCTGATCGCTCATCCCGGAGACCAGGAAGCGCCGGAACCCTCCCGATCCGTCGGGGATTCCGAGGGCGGCGTAGCGGGCGCCCACCAGCTCCCGAGCCGAGTCGACCAGCCGCTGCAGCACCTCCTCCACCGACAGCTGCGAGGCGACCGCCAGCACGGCGTCGCTGACCGCCTTCAGGGCAGGGCTCACCCGCTCGGGCATGGGCGAGACGATAGCTTTGCTCTGAGCATGAAACAGATGCCGCGATTCTTGTACTGGACCCAGGTGGCGATCGTCGTGTTCGTGCTCGCCGGGATCGTGATCGCGATCACCAAGCTGGCCTGAGCCCGTCCCTCGGGTCGGAGGGCGGTCCGGGTGACCTCCGAGCGCCGACTGGCTTACGGCTTGGATGCGCGCGCGGGCGCGGCCGAACGCGCGGTGGCGGCTCCCGCGTTGAGCAGGCCATAGCCATACGTGGGGTTCGGTCGCGGGACGGGTGGAGAGCCCGGCTGGCCGCCCGGGGGCAGGGGAGTGGCCGTCTGCTCCAGGCGGGCGAGGATCTGGCTGGGGCTCGGCCGGCGCCCGATCACCCGGCTGGCGATCACCAGGGCGGCCGTGCCCGCCACCTCGGGTGACGCCATCGAGGTGCCGATGTAATAGCTGGGATACCCGAACCTGCCCCAGTACGGCGGGGTCAGCGTCAGTTGGTAGATCGGGGGCAGCTGGCGCTCGGGCTGGCAGTCGCGGTCGGAGCTCCTGATCGCGTCGTCGCCCCCGCCCGGAGCCACCAGATCGAGACTCGAACCGCCGTTGGAGTAGTTGGCGATACATCGGTCACGCGTGGTGGCGCCAACCGAGATCACGTACGGCGCACGTGCCGGATAGGCGATCTGGCCGGTCTCGTCGTTGCCGGCCGCGCCCACCACGGTCACTCCCCGGCGATGGGCGTAGTCGAGGGCGCTGACGATCTCGGGGATCTGATTGCCCGAGCTGACCTCGTCAGGTGGGAACTCGAGGCTCAGGTTGATCACCTGAGCGTGGTGCTCGACCGCATAGCGGATTCCGCGCGCGATCGTCGCCTCATCTCCATCTCCCTGGGCGTCGAGCACGCGGACGGGCATGACCGATGCGCCGTAGGCCAGGCCGGTCAAGCCGAAGCCGTTGTTGGTCGCCTCGGCCACCACGCCGGCCACGAAGGTGCCGTGGCCGTTTCGGTCCAGCGGATACCGCGTGTTGTCGACGAAGTCATACGGAGAGACGAACCGCGTCCCCTTGAAGTCCGGGGACTCGTGAAACTGATGCCAGTTGCGATACGCCACCCCGGTGTCGAGCACCGCGACCACCACCCCGCGGCCCCCCGCCCGGTGGTCGGCGATCAGGTTGGCCCACGCCTCCGGGGCGTTGATCCCCGACTCGGGGAGCATGTTCCACTGCATCCGCTCCCATCCCTGCGGATGGTGAGAGCGGCCGGGATCGTTGGGATAGAAGGCGCCGGCGGCGTGCGCCATGTAGTCAGGATCGGCGTAGGCCACGCCGGGCTCGGCGCGCAACCGGGCGATCGCGGCCGATACGCTCTCCTGAGCGGGCAGGCGCAGGACCCGAGCGTCGGGGCCCGGCGGAGGGCCGGCCGAGCGCACTCCCATCCTGATCTCGGCGTGGGCGGCGACGGTCGCCACGGCTCTCGATCGGTAGCCGACGATGACCTCGCGGGGCTCGAAACCGGCGGCCCGGGCGCCGCCCACCCCCAGCAGAAGGGACAGCCCGAGCAGGACGGCTCCGACCACAGCCGAGCGGCGCAGATGGAGGGCGAAGATGCGTTCGGTCATGTGCGTGCCGGGGAGCCGCTGGCTGACGCGGCGACGGCAACCACTTAAGACATCATCAACGCCGCGGAAGTTGCCCCTGACGACCAACGGTACCGACAAATTTCTGGACTTCGTCGATGAGCTCACGCTTCTTTCCCCGTGAGGAGTACTTCATGCGCCTGGCATTACGCGAGGCGGCCCTCGCCCCTGAGCACGACGACATTCCCGTCGGCGCCGTTGTCGTCAAGGACGGCGAGGTGATCGGCGCCGGCCACAACGAGCGTGAGGTGCGCGCCGACCCGACCGCTCACGCCGAGCTGATCGCGCTGCGCGACGCAGCTCGGACGCTGGACAGCTGGCGCGTCCTGGACGCCGTCCTCTACGCGACCCTCGAGCCGTGCGCGATGTGCGCAGGCGGCATCGTCCTGGCCCGCGTGCCCCGGGTCGTGTTCGGCGCCACCGATCCCAAGGCCGGGGCCGCGGGCAGCGTGCTCGACGTCCTGGCCGATCCTCGGCTCAATCACCGCCCCCAGGTCGAGTCGGGCCTGCTGGCCGCGGAGTGCGCCGAGCTGCTGCGCTCCTTCTTCGCCTCCCGGCGATGAGGGCGAAGCCGGGCGTCGTCGTCTAACTTGTGACCCGCCCCACCGGAGAGGTGGCAGAGCGGTTGAATGCGCCGGTCTCGAAAACCGGTATGGGCGTTTCCGTCCATCGGGGGTTCGAATCCCCCCCTCTCCGTTAGATGATGAGGATTCTGCCCGTACGCAGGCAAAAGCTCATCGCGTCGACGCCACCGCGGCGAGCGCGGTGATCTCGGTGGCGTGGCCGTCGGTCGCTGGGGCGATGTCCCCCTGACGCTGCGCACGAGCTGGGTCACCCGGCCGGCGGGCTGGAGCTGATCGTCCACGGCACGCTCCCGACGGCATCACTCCGTGACGGCACGCTGGAGATCGCCGCTGATCAGGGTGCGCCCGAGCGATGGGTGGGGACGCCACCCGATCCCGCCGAGGCGGTGCGCGCGTTCTTTGACGGCTGCGCACGCGACGCTGGATGTGGACGGGTTGCGCGACGCCATCGCCGCCCACGAGGTGATCCAGCGCGCGGCGGCGGTGTAGGGCCACCGGTCCCGAGCAGTTTCACATCGGCGCACCCGCGACCGTCAGCTCACGGTCGCGGGCTGCTGGGCATGGCCGCTGGTCCCGGCGTGCGACGCCGCCACCGATACGACGTAGCCGCCGGCCGCGAGCGGGATCGTCGCGCTGAACGAGCCGTCCGCGCCGGCCACGACCTGACGGACGGCCGTGGGCACGGGTTGGCTGTGAGCGGTGCCGTCAGGCTCGGTGGCACCCGCGGGCGAGAGCGTGACGGCGATTACCACCGATGCCCCGGGTGCGGTCGTGCCCGACACCATCACCGCTCCGGCCCCGGGTGTCGCGGTCACGGCCAACGGCGCGGCGGGCGGCACACCGGTGGCCAGGTACCGGTCGCGCACGACCGCCGGCTGCTCGAGCAGCCTCCCGGACCTGATGTCCTGCGCGAGGCGCACGAAACCGGCCTCCACCCAGGTGATCTCGCCCGCCGAGCCGGCCGGCTTGCCGTCGGTGAAGCCGATCGAAGCGGTGGTGGGATCGCTGCCGTACGGGGACGGCGGCACGTCAGCCTCGTCCCAGTCCTGCTCGGGGATCATGCCCACGCCGCCGGCGAAGTTGGCCATGTCCAGCAGCATCTGGGAGGCGCCGGCGTGATCGCCGGTCTGCAGGTCCTGCTCGCCGCGCTCGCCGTTGAGCAGCGGCCACACGTGGCCGGTCCCGGTGAACCACGGGATCCACGGACGCCCGGTGATCGGGCAGTGCATGGGCGCCGGCGCGTAGCAGTCGCCATATCCGTCAGTCCCACCGGTGACCGGCTCGTTGGAGCCGTTGACTGACTCCAGCAGCGTCCCGTAGCGGCGGTAGCCCTCGCCGCTGGGCGTCTGGATGCCGAGCACGTGATCCACCACGCTCAGCGAGTTGGCGATGACCGGATCCGAGGGGTCCAGCTCGCCCAAGCGAGCCAACTCGAGGAAGCCGGCGTCGACGACCGAGCGCTGATCGGCGTCGACGCTGCCGTTGCCGAGGTTGTAGACGGTTGGCGCGTTGGGGTCGCCGTTCTTGGACAGGCGCAGGAAATAGGGATCAGACGAGTAGGGACCGGTGCTCGTCACCGTCCAGGCTTCGACGTGGCGGCGCCAATCGTCGGCCGTGGCCCGGTACAGCTGTGCCCGCGCCGTGTCGCCGTTGGCCTGCGCCATCGCCGCCGCCGACACGAGGCCGGCGATCTCGGTGGCGATGTTCGACGGCGAGTAGCCGGCCTGGTCCTCCCAGCGCTCGTCGCCGTACACCGGGCCGTGGGCCACGAGAAAATCGGCCGCGGGCACCACGTGGTCGGTGTACAGGCTGCGGTCATGCCCCAGCCCCGACTGCCAGGCCATGATCAGCGGGAAGGCCTGCTCGTCGGGCTCCAGCACATAGTTGTCAGACGCGGGGGCCCCGTTGAGGAGCGCGTCACGGGGGAAGCTGCCGTCGGGCAGTTGCACCTTGTCGAAGATGAAGCGCGTCTGGGCCTGCGCGGTGGCGAGGTCCCCGTCGGTGAGAAAGCCCGTGAACGTCTCGTAGAAGTCGCGCTCGAAGATCACGCGGTAGTTGGTGCTGACATCCGGGAGGCCGTTGGTCTCGGTGTTGGCGGCGGTGGCCTGGCCCCACGGGTCGGCCAGCGACGAGACGACGGCGCCCGGGAACTCCTTGTCCGCGGTGGCTTTCAGGACGTTCGCGGAGGTCCAGTACTGCTGGCGTACCGCGCGATCCTGGGCGCCGGTCAGTCCGGGGAATCCCTCCGGGGGCCGGCGCAGGCCCGCGTCGTAGCGCAGCCATCCCTGCCGGTAGCGACCCGCCGTCACGCCGAACGGCGTGGTGGCGCTGACGACGGCCGCCCTCACGGCCGATGCCTCGCTCTGCCCGTAGCCGAGTGCCAGCGTGAACGAACGCTCGTGCGCCGGGTCGACCTGCGCGGTCTGCTCGACGTTGCCGTTGTCAGCGTCGCGATAGGTGGGCCCGAGGCGATGCTGCGCGTCGAGCTGAGTCATGCCGTCGCTGGCGGAGCCGGCGAAGCCACTCGATGACACCGGATAGGCGTGATCGGCGGCGAGAGCGCCGTAGACGGGGACCTCGTAGGTACGCTGTGTCTGGCTCGAGCGCGCGAGCGTCTGGTAGGAGACCAGCGCGCCCGCGCCGTGATGCGATCCCGAGGCGATCGTGGCCGAGTTGGCGCCGCCGTTGGTGGTGCCGCCACCGCCCGCGCCGTTGATCAGGGCGTCGTAGCGCACGTAGATGCGGTACGCGCGGGCGGCCGAAATCAACGGCTCATAGCGCGTGTGCATGACGACGCTGTCGCGAGTGGGGTCGGTGACATAGTCGGTGACGATCCGGTAGCGCCCGCTGCGTGCGCTGGCGACGATCTGACAGCTCATGCCGGTGCCGTCCAGCGGCCGCGCGACGTAGGTCATGTCGCGTGTCTGCAGGTCCGTGAAGCTGTGGCCATCCGTGACCAGGAACTGCAGGGTGCTGAGATTCGAGTTGTCCGTCGTCGGGCTGTAGGTGTCAGATAGGACGCCGTCGGCGACCGTGAACCACACGCGAGACCGGTTGGTCGTGGCCGAGCCCAGGCAGTCCTTGCGACCGAGGTCGAGGTATGAGGTCGCGCCCGGGCCGCCGGGAGCTGAGGCAGCCGTCCAGGGCGAGGAGGCGCCGACGGCCTCACCCGGGAGGACCGCCAGGGCCGCCAGCGCGAGCGCCACGGCAGCGGTGAGCAGGGACGACGGCGCGCGCGCCGCCATTGTGTACGGGGTCATTGCACGTGACCTCCCTTGTTCACGGAGCGCTGTCTGCGAAAGCGGCCGCGACCTCACGACGCGCTTCCACCCGAGTCAACTATAAGGCGCGCACGATCGCGTCGGCCACCTCGCCGGTGGTGGCGCGTCCGCCGACGTCCGGCGCGACGATCCCCGCCGCGCATGCCGAGGCCACGGCGTCGCGGACGCGGCCCGCGCCGTCGCTGCGCCCGAGGTCGTCGAGCATCATCGCCGCCGAGAGGACCTGGCTCTAGCGGCCTGGGCCGACGTCCGGCGGTGGCCCGTATGCCCAGGAGCCGGCGACGATCGTCCCGCAGGCTTGCAGGTCGTCGTTGAGCACCGTGAGGTCAGCGTCCATCCCTGGTGCGATCGCGCCCTTGCGATCGTCAAGTCCCAACAGCCGCGCCGGGTTTGCTGACGCGAGCGCGACTGCGTCCTCGACTCCGATGCCGAGGAAGCGGACGGCGTTGCCCACGGCGCGATCCATCGTAAGCGTGCTGCCAGCGATCGAGTCGCCGTGGACGAGCGTGGCCCGCCCCTCGCTGACGCGAACGGGCGTCACCCCGAGGCGGTACTCGCCGTCGGGCATGCCGGTGGCCTGGATCGCGTCGGTCCCTAGGCGCACACCGGCTGGCCCCTTGACCCGGTGCACGAGTCGCAGGGCGGCGGGGTCGACGTGGATGCCATCGCAGATGAGCTCGCAGCTGACCTGAGGGAGGTCGAGGACGGCGCCGAGCACGCCCGGCTCGCGGTGGTGGAGCTGTGGCATGGCGTTTAACACGTGGGTGGCGGCACGCGCCCCGCTGCAGACGGCGGCCCGCGTCTGATCGTAGGTCGCGTCGCTGTGCCCGATCGAGGCGACGACGCCGGCGTCGACCAGCGTGTGCACGAGCTCCAGCGCGCCCGGCAGCTCTGGGGCGAGTGTCATCATGCGTACGGCACCCGCGCGCGCGGAGAGCAGCCGCTCGACCGTACCCGTGTCGGGCTCCAGGAACGTGGACGGGTCCATCGCGCCGGGCCGGCGCGGGCTCAGAAACGGGCCCTCCAAGTGTGCACCCAGCACGCGTGCGCCCTCGTCTCTCTCGGCGGCCCGGCAGATCGCGGCGAGGAAAACCTCGAGCGTGTCCGGGGCGGCGGCCACCGTGGTGGCGAGCAGGCCGGTCGTCCCGTACCGGGCGTGAAAGCGAGCCACACGTGCTATCTCGTCCGGATCGGCCGTGTTGCACTGCGCCCCGCCTCCGCCGTGGACGTGCAGGTCGAGGAGACCGGGGACGAGCCAGCGGCGGCCAAGGTCAGTGCTGCGAACGCCAGGGCGGGCGGCGCTGACGTTCTCAATGCGCCCGTCGCGAATCGAGATCTCGCCGGCAATCGTGCCTGCCGGTGTGACGACCCGGTCGCTGCGCAGGCGCACCCCTAGGTCCCCCACTCCGCGAGCTCCGCTTCGTCGATGCCTGCTGCCCGCCAGGCGGTGATCGCCGCGCCCCAGCGACCCGCGTCATGCCCGAGCATCGCCGGGACCACGCGCGGCGGCTCGCCGAACCGGATCTGCGCCCGCAGGCGGTGACGCAGCGGGCCGAACAGGTCGTCACCGGCGTCCGCCATGCCCCCCCCGATGACGATCAGTTCGGGGTCGAGGAGCGTGGCGTAGTTGGCGATCGCGCTCGCCAGAGCGTCGAGGGCCTGCGTCCATACGGCGTCTGCGAATGGATCGCCGGCGGCGGCACGCTCTGCCACCTGCTCGCTACCGAAGTCGTCACCCTTGTCTCGGGTCATCTCAAGGTAGCGCCGGGCGACTTGACCGGCGGACGCGACCGCCTCAAGACAGCCCAACCGTCCGCAGTCGCACATCGGCCCTCTCGGCTCGACGGCGGTGTGCCCCAGCTCGCCCCCGATGCCGTGTGCTCCGGTATAAGGTCGGCCACCGATCACCACCGCTGCTCCGATGCCCGTCCCGAGCGTGAGGAGCAGGTATTCGGTGGCGTCGCGAGCCGCGCCGAGCAGTCCCTCGGCCAGAGCACTCGCGCGCACGTCGTGGCTGACGCTGACGACCGCGCCCAGGCGCTGCTCCGCGAGCGATCCGATCGGCACGTCGCGCCAATGAAGATTGACCGAGTTCCGCACGGTGCCCGTACGCTCGTCGACGAGGCCGGGGACCGCCAGACCGATCGCGGCCGCTCCCGACTCTTGCTGCGCGAGGTCGCCTGCCAGCGCGAGCACCGCTTCGATCGCCGCTTCGGCTCCGTGCTCGGCCCGGGTGGGGCGCCGCTCCTGGGCCTGCGTGCGGCCATGGCGATCGACCAGAGCTCCCTTTAGGCTGGTGCCGCCGACGTCGACGGCTACGACGCATTCACCACCGGTGGTCATGACAGCGAGGATCACCCGGGATGGGCTCGCCGGTGACCGCGGCTACATCCGGCCCGACCAACGTCACGTCGCCGTCACCTTGCTTAGCCCCCCCGGGTGGTCGGGATCGTGGCCGAGCCGCAGGGCGAGCGCGCGGGCGAGCTGCTGCGCGCGCACCACGGCCACGATCGGCGCCAGGGTCTCGGGCATATCCCGGGGCAGCGGCAGGTCGGCATCGTCATCGGGCGCGACCGTGAGCACATGCGCGCCCCGCGCCCGCAATTCGGCGACGAGCTCGACTACGTCCCGGTAGGCGGGACCAGGTACGGCGAGCGCCACCACTGGGAAGCTGCGCGTAACCGCCGCAATCGGACCGTGACGCAAGTCTGCCGCGGAGTAGCCGTCAGCAAACAGCGAGCAGGTCTCCTCGATCTTGAGCGCTGCCTCCAGCGCCGCGCCGTACATGAACCCTCGGGCGACCACGATCAATCGCGACGCGTCCACGAGCGCGTCCGCCGCGGCGTCGGCGGGTCTTGGATCGTCGAGCACCTGGCTCACCCATGCGGGCACCGATGCCAGCTCCGCCTGCGTGAACGGCACCGGGCCGAGCGCGCAGGCGAGGATCGCAAACGCCGCCAGCTGCGCGGTCACCGTCTTGGTCGCCGGCACCGCGCGCTCCTCCCCGGCACCCAGCTCGACCACACCGTCGGCCGCCTCGGCGAGTTCGCTAGTCGGATCATTGGTGAGCGCCAGTCCGCGTCCACCCGCGCCGCACAGGAGTCGCAGCGTCGTGACGATCTCCGGTGTCTGCCCGGACTGGCTCACCGCGACCACGAGCTGACCGCTGTAGTCGACCTCGGCGCCGTAGAGCGTGTGCAAGCTCGGCGCGGCGAGCGAGACCGGCCGTCCACTGGCGAGCTCGAGCAGGTAGCGCCCGTACACTGCCGCGTGGTCAGAAGAGCCGCGGGCGACGATTGTGGTGCCATGCATCGGCGCCGGCAGCACGGCGCGGACGCGGTTGCCGGTCTCCTCGGCGCGTTCGATCAGCGCGCGCAGGCGCGCGGGCTGCTCGGCCATCTCCTGAGCCATCCGTTTGCCACTCACGCCGGGCCTCGGGAAGCACGTTCCTCGCGCCGCTGGCGGTCGAGGAGCGCGACGGTTTCGTCCTCCGGGGGCCAGCTGCCACCGTTCTCCCAATAGATGCGGATCGCCTCCAGCGGCCGGCCCTTGGTCTCAGGCGCCATCGCGCGGATGAACACGAAGGAGACGACCGCGAGGCCCAGGAACAGGGCAAACGTACCCTCGCCGCCCAGATCGTGAAGGACCGTCAGGAAGAAGCGTGAGATCAGCAGATTGGCGAGCAGGTCCGC
Source organism: uncultured Solirubrobacteraceae bacterium (assembly GCA_963830595.1). GTDB lineage: Bacteria > Actinomycetota > Thermoleophilia > Solirubrobacterales > Solirubrobacteraceae > Palsa-465. The sequence continues at coordinate 114,673 of CAWHMQ010000006.1, read as the reverse complement.
GGTTAGCATCGCCGATGCGCCCGCGGTGCGCAGGCGCGACGGGAAACTCTCCGACGCGTACACCCACACCAGCGCACCGAATCCGAAGTTGAAGCCGGCGGTGAAGAACATGATCCCGATAAAACCGAGCGCCGATCGGAGCCCGCTGAAGTGACTGCCCTGCGCGTACAGCACGGTCAACAGCGCGGTGGAAGCAATCATCACTCCGACCCCGATGAGCAGTGTCAACCGGCGTCCGATGCGGTCCACGACCAGCACCGCTGCGACGACGGCGAAGACCGAGAACACCTCGATCAGCCCCTGGATGAACAGCACGAAGTGCCCCTGCCAGCCGATGTCGTGAAAGATGAACGGGCTGTAGTAGGTGACCGCGTTGATCCCGGTGATCTGCACCAGGAAACCGAGCGCAATCACGAACACCGTCGGCCGGGCATAGGGCAGGCGCAGCATCTCGCGCAGCCCGCCGCCGCGCTCGGCCGTGAGGTCGCCCTCGATCTCACGAACGCTGCGTTCGGCGTCGGCGCTCGGATCAACTTGGCGCAGGGTGCGCAGCGCGTCCTCGCGCCGGCCCCGCATGAGATACCAGCGCGGAGTGTCGGGAAGCCGCCACAGCACGATGAGCACGAGTGCGCTGGCCACCGCAGACAGCGCGAGCATGATGCGCCACGAGCCGCTCGCGGCCAACACATAGTCAACGAAGTAGGCGATCATGATGCCGGCAACGGTCGCCACCTGGTAGCCGACGATAAGCGCGCCCCGGATGTTCGCCGGCGCCGACTCGGCGATGAACACGGGCGCTGCCACGGTCGAGATGCCGATACTCACGCCGAGCAGGAACCGGGTGATATCCAGCCACACAATGTCGACCGCAACCCCCTGCAAGATGGCGAACACGGTGAATCCCATAGCGATCATGAGCATGGTTACCTTGCGGCCGAAGCGATCGGCGAGCGGTTTGGCGATGAGCGCGCCGAGAATCAAGCCGATGCCGGTGAACGTCGTGATCCACTCAGTGGCAGCCGTTGACAGCTTGAACTGCGCAGGGATAAACAGCAGCGCCCCCGCAACGCTCCCCGTGTCATAGCCGTAAATCACACCCACCGTCGCCGCGGTGAGCGCGATCGTGGTCGCAAGCGCCCGTCGAGGTAGAACGGCGTCGGCCTGCGCCATGCTGGGCTCCATACTCGAAGATTTACTTGCTCGGTTGTATGCCCCATGCGGGGGTTTGGAAACACGGCGGCAGCGGGGGCATCATGACCGTGCGCTCAGCGGGCTGACAGCTGCTCGAGCGCGCGACGCACGTGGCCGTTCTCGGCCACCAGCGCCGTTCGTGCGCGGGCAGGGGGCGCGCCGCTCAGCAGTGCAGCGAGTGCCACCTTGAGCTCGCCGTCAGCCTCGCGCAGAGCGCATTCGCAGCATGCCTCACTGGCGCCGGTCGCCGCCACCAGGATCGTGATCACGCGCCCGCGTAGCTTGGTGTTGGTGGCGACGAGGTCGACCATCAGATTGGAGTACGTCTTTCCCAGGCGCACCATCGCGGCGGTGGACAGCGCATTGAGGACGAGCTTCTGCCCGGTGCCGGCCTTGAGTCGGGTCGAGCCGGCGATCGCCTCGGCGCCGGTCTCGACGCTTACATGGATGTCGGCAAAAATGGCGAGCGGAGATGCCGGGTCAGCGTCAACGAGCACCGAGGTGGCGCCCGCCGAGCGCGCCGCGCGCAGCGCTCCCGCAACATAGGGGGTCTGTCCGCTCGCCGCGAGTCCGACCACGACGTCGGTGCAGCGCAGGCCGCCGAGGTCCCGGGCGCCGGCGCCGGCATCGTCCTCCGCCCCGTCCACAGCGCACTCCAAAGCTGGCCGGCCGCCCGCCACGTGGGCAACCACCCGTCCGGGCGCCAGCCCGAACGTCGGCGTGAGCTCGGCCGCATCGAGCACCGCCAGGCGCCCCGAGGTTCCCGCGCCCACGTAGTGCACTGTGCCCGCCCCGCGGAGCGCCTCCACGACGGCCTCTACAGCCCGCGCGAGCTCTCCCAGGACGCGCTCTACCGCCGGGGCCACCAGCCGGTCCTCGGCATTGAGCATCCGCAGGATCTCGATCGTCGGCGCCGCATCGATGCAAACCGTGCGTGGGTTTCGAGCCTCCGTCGGCGTCACGCCGGGACCGTGAGTGGCCACATGAACAGGATAGGATCAGCTCTCGGTGGCCGAGGGACTCGTGATCGGCATCGACGCCGGCGGGACGCGAACCCGCGCGCTTCTCGCCGATCGGCACGGCCGGATGCTCGGGCATGGGCGCGCCGGTGCCGTCAACCCACACTCGGGCGCGCTCGAACCCGCCGCGGCGCTCGAGACCGCGCTGCGCCAGGCACTTGGCGAGCGCGACCCCAGCGCGGTCACGGCCGGCTGCCTGGGCATCGCGGGCGCCGAAACCACGAGCGGTTCGTGGGCTCACGACGCTGCGCGTGCGGCCTGGACATCCACGGGGCTGGGAGGCGAGCCCACCGTCACCGATGACGTCACGGTGGCGTTTGCCGCCGGCACCGTCCAGGCCGATGGCGCGGTGCTCGTGGCCGGCACTGGAGCGGTCGCGGCAGCGATCAGTCACCGTCGCGTCACCCGGCGGGCCGACGGCTACGGCTGGCTGCTCGGCGACGCTGGCTCGGCAGTGTGGCTGGGAGTGCGGGCGCTAAGAGCAGCCCTCGCCGGGCTCGACGGACGCGGGCCGCCGACCGCGTTGACCGAAGCGGTCGCCCGTGAGCTGGCGTCTGGGCTCCCCCTCGCCACGCTGCCCGTCGCTGTCCTCGACGCGGTCGAGGCGCGCACTCCCGGCCAGCTGGGCGAGTTCGCGCCGCTGGTCAGCCGGGCGGCCCGGGACGGAGACGCGGCCGCGCTGGCACTCGTTGATCGCGCGGCCGGGCACCTGGTGGCCACGCTTGCCGCTGTAGCCGGCAGCCAGCCACCGGCGATCGTGCTGTCCGGCGGGCTGCTCATCGACCAGAACCCAGTGGCTGAGCGCGTTGACGCTGACGTTCGCTCGCGCTACGCACTCGTCCCGGCGATTGCCACCAGCGGCGCGGCCGGCGCCGCTGCGCTCGCACTGGCGCGGCTATCCGCCGGCCACGACCCCGGCGCTCACGTCCGGCTGCTAAGCGCGCCCCCGCTGGAGTAGTCCTGGTCGGGCCGTTGGTGAGCGCTGGAGGACTCGCTCATCCTCAACTCCGCGCTGTACTAGTCGGTTCGACTGGGCGTCCAGGCTGCTCTCGCGCGTCCTGCCGCTGCGCTTCAAGGAACTGACCGACGAACTGCGCCCAGATTGCCATCGCGATCAGCCGCGTTGATCAACGTGGGTGAGCGAGAGAAAGCACGCCCACCGCGGTGACCAGGCCCATCGCGAGCAGCGCCGGAGGCGCTCGAGTACCAGAAGTAGGCGGAGGTAATCGATCCCGATCATGCCGATGGCCATGATCAGCGGCGTGACCAGCATCGTCGACCACACGAACATGAACGGCATCAGCCGGCCGGTCGAGTATGGCTCACCATCTCAAAAGGCAAGATCAAAGACGCCCCCAACATCGACCAACCCGCCGAGGCCGGGCTCTACCACCACTACGAGCTCAACTACACCCGCCCAGCACCGCCAGCAGCCGTCGACTCGCCAAACGCTAGCCCTAACCCTGCCAAGCCGGTTCACCCCCTACGCCGCCCGCCGTGCGGATAGACCGCTCGCGCCACCCCATCCCGGTAGCGGCGGACCGAAGCCGATCCACGCCCCGCCGTCATCACTTCCGCTTGCCGCTGACCACCGTCTTGAAGGTGGCGCCAGGCGTGAACTTGGGTGTTTTTGAGGCCTTGATCTTCAGGCTGTCGCCGGTCTGGGGGTTGCGTCCGGTGCGCGCGCCGCGCTTGGCGACTGAGAACTTCCCAAACCCCGTCAGCGAGACTTCGTCACCCTTTTTCAACGTCTTCTGAATCGTGGTCACCAGCGAGTCGACCGCCCTCGTGGAGTCGGCGCGGCTCAGCCCGCTGTCCTTCGCGATCGCGTCGACTAGCTCTGTCTTGTTCATCGGTCTCCCCCCGGGGGTTCGTGAAACGATCGGCGAATACTATGAGCTACGCGAGACGTCGCCGCCGTGTCGTGCCACCGAAGCAGTTGATGACCAACTTACTCGGATATCCGTGGGCCGACCTCGAGTCCAGAGGCGGGGCTGATACGGCTCGTGAGATCGCCCAGCAGCCTGACCTGTGGCGGGAGATCTCCGCGGCGCGTGTCGCGGCCCGTCAGGCGGACGAAGCCTTCCTGTGCCCGCTGCTGGATCGTCCCGAGCTGCGGATCGTCCTCACCGGTGCCGGGTCCTCGGCGTTTGCCGGCCAGGTGCTGGCGCCGGAACTCGCTCGCTCCCTGCGCCGCCGGGTTGACGCGGTGGCGAGCACCGACATCGCGTCAACCCCGCGCCAGCAGCTGGCGGAGGACGTGCCGACCCTGCTTGTGTCCTTCGCCCGCTCAGGTGACAGTCCGGAGAGCGTCGCTGCCACCGAGCTGGCCGATCAGCTGTTGAGCGAGTGTTGGCAGCTGGTCGTCACCTGTAACGCCGATGGTCAGCTGGCGCGTGAGCACGCGTCTCGGGAGCGCTCTGAGGTGGTGCTTCTGCCCGAGATGGCCAACGACCAAGGCTTCGCGATGACCTCAAGCTTTACCGGCATGATCCTCGCCGCGATGCAGAGCCTGGACGACACCGCAGACGATCAACTCGTGCAACGTATAGCGGCCGCGGCCGAGCAGCTACTGGCCAGACGGGCGTTCGACGTCCAGGCGCTGGCCGCGCGTGATCCGGCCAGGGTCGTCTACTTGGGCAGCGGGAGCTTGAAGGGCCTGGCCGCCGAGTCGGCGCTGAAGACGCTTGAGCTCACCGCCGGTGGAGTGGTCGCCCTGTCGGACTCAGCGCTCGGGTTCCGCCACGGTCCGAAGTCGGTGCTGGACGAGCGCACGCTCGTCGTCGTCTACCTCTCCAACGATCCGTACACGCGCCAATACGATCTGGACATCCTCGGCGAGCTGCGCCGCACGGTAACGGCCGGCAGCCTGGTGGCGATCAGCGCCGACGGCGACCAGGCGGCGCCCCACGATGAAACCTGGACGCTGCCCGGCCTGCAGGACCTACCCGACACGGCACTGGCGCTTCCCGCCGTGATCTGCGCTCAGCTGATCGCGCTGGCGCTTTCGCTGTCCCGAGGATGCACGCCTGACAACCCGTTCCCATCGGGCGAGGTCAACCGGGTGGTGCAGGGGGTGAGGCTGCACCCCCTGCGAACCTGAGGAGATGTTTCTCGGCGTCGACGGGGGGCACCAAAACGGTGCTGTGCCTTATCTCCGGGCGCGGCGATTTGGTGGCGGGAACCGATACAGATGGGACCTATCACATCAACCGGGGGATCGAGCTCGTCGCTCGCGTTCTGCAGGCGGGGTGATAAGCATCGATGCCGCCGACCACGAGGCGGTGCGGTCCGCGGCCGATCGCGTCGAGCGATCCGGTGACCTGGCTGTCGCTGCCCGCCGCGCCGTCCTGTCGGGGATCGGTGCGGCCTGCCTGGCCCGGACCGTCGCCACCCGCGCCCGGTCATGAAGCTTGGTGGCGAGACTCGCTCAAGGCATCTCCGGGCACCCCGGCGATTACGTCACCTGGATCACCGTGGGAGGAGCGATCTTCGCTGGACTGTTCGCGCTCATGCTGCGCTGAGTGACGCTGGGTGCGGGTGCACCGGGACGGCCGGATCCCACTGCCGGCCGGCCCGACCTCATCCGGCGACCAGGTAGGAGCTCAGATGCTCGTCGAGCGCCGCAATCGCGTCTGCGCTGGCGCGTCGCGCGCGATAGCCGACATATCCGTCGGGACGGACCAACACCAAACCCACCGTTGGTGACCGGCGCTCATCCTGTCTCACTTCGACCAGACCGTCCCAGCGGTCGCGAAATCGGGCCGCGCGCGCCTCGTCGATCTCGCCTGAGAGCAGCAGGTGGTGGGAAGTCCCGACGTCGATTCGGTCTGGATAGCGAGCGCCGGGACTCAGATCGATGGCGGGACCTTCGTCGGCGGCGATGTACTCGCCGACGATCGGGCTCTCGGCGTAGGAGATGTCGAGCATCGAGCGCGAGCGCACCAGTGCCGTCACGACATCCGGTGTCGGAGGTGAAGGGCGCACCCCTGTTCGGGCCGCCTCGACCGCGGCGTGGGCGGCGGCGTGTAGCCGGTCCGAGACCTCGAGGACGTGCCGGTCGGCCGCCAGACGCTCGGACGCGAAGCTTTCCAGCAAGCCGGTACGGCCCTTGCCGCCCAGCACCAGGGCAAGCTTCCAGCCGAGGTTGTGACCGTCGTGCAGTCCCGAGTTCAGTCCTTCGCCACCGAACGGGCTCGACAGGTGTCCGGCGTCTCCGAGCAGAAACCGCCGCTTGCCGGCCACGCGCGGGGCTATGCGACGGTGCATGCGAAACGGCGACGCCCAGGCGATGTCCTGCACGCTGATCTCCCCGGTGATCCGCCGCTTTATCGCCGCCGCCACCACGGCGGCAGAGGTGTCGCTCGCCAGCCGCCTGACCTCGTCATCGTGGAGATCGCCGACGAACGTGACCCACCGCCCGTCCGGCAGCGCCGCGAGCAGGACATAACCCTCTGGGGTGGCGATGAGCGCCGAATTGTCCCGCGGCAGGCCGCAGCGCACGCGAACGTCGGCAACCAGCGCGGTACCGGGGTACGTCTCTCCGGCCAAGGTCTCCCCCATGGATTCTCGCGTGACGCTGCGAGCGCCGCCGGCGCCGAGCACGCGCTCGATCTCGATCGTCTCCAGCGTCCCGTCGGAGCGCCTGAGTCCGGCGAGCAGGCCATCGTCCCGTACCTCGAGCTGGGTTGCTTCCACGCCTCGCTCGACCGCGACCCCAAGCTCGGCGAGCCGCTTGGCCAGGATCTGCTCCGTGCGCCACTGTGGCAAGCTGCACTGAAACTCCCAGTCGGAGCCGGCACCAGCGAACGCGATCTCGCCAACCAGTCCGAGATCGGCATCGAAGACCCTGGCGAACCGGAGGTGCTCGGAGGCCGCGAGCACTTCGTCGACCAAGCCTGCCCGCGCCAGAATCTCCATCGTGCCGGGCTGGATCGCCGTCGCCCGCGCCTGATGGTGGGGCTCGGGCTCGAGTTCGACGACGCGGGCACGGACGCCGTGGCGTGCGAGCTCGAGTGCCGCAAACAGTCCCGACGGCCCCGCGCCGACCACCAGTACCTGGGCTGGAGCAGCACCCACGGGCGTAATTCAACCACGCGGCCTTGCCAGGTGAACTATCGATCACCGGGGCTCTAGCCTTTGGGCCATGGAGATCGTGCGTCGCGAGCAGCGCGAGGCGTTCATGACCGCCGATGGCTCGTCGATCCGCGAGCTGGCCGGCATCCCATCCGGCAACGCGGCGAACCAGAGCTTGGCCGAGGCGATCGTCCCATCCGGAGGCGCGACGATCGCTCACCTCCACCGCCGCACGGAGGAGATCTATCTCTTCACCGGCGGGAGCGGACGGATGCGCCTCGGCGACAAGGAACGCTCGGTGCGGGCCGGTGACTGCATCGTCATACCTCCCGGCGCCCCGCACAAGCTGTGGGCCGACGAGCGGGAGCCATTGGTCCTGCTGTGCTGCTGCGCGCCGGCCTACTCCCATCAGGACACGATCCTGCTCGATGACTGAGCGCGGTGCCCCGAGCGCGGCGCTGTCGCCTCCGAGATGACGAGACGCGGCTGTTGAGCTCAGGCCGAGGGCGAGCCCACAGTCTCGGGTTTTGTGGCCTGGCGGGGCTGCTTCGGGCCTGCATCTGACTCGGTGCAGACGAGCGGCGAATGGGCGAGCGCGATCGTGCCGGAGGCGATCATCGCCACCCCGAGCAGCTCGATCAAGATGAACGCGCCGCCGCGGACATGCTCGCCGAACAGCACGATCCCGAGCAGAACGCTGACCACCGGGTCGGTGAGGCTGATCGCGGGCTGGGCGAAGAGCAGCCGGCCGGCTTGGACGGCGTTCTGGAACAGGTACAGCCCGGCGACTCCCACGGCCACCATCGCGTAAGGCTCCCATGAGCTCAGGGCCGTGCCGAGACCGTGGTTGAGCAGCTCGGTGGTGGCCTTGATCAGCGCCGCGGCCAGTCCAAAGCAGGCTCCCCCGGCGATCGCCCACAGGGCGGCCCGATAATCACCCTCGCCGGCGCGCCAGCCCGCGGTGATGAGCGCAGCGCAGGCCCCGAAGATGACCAGTCCCGTCAACAGCCACTCCCACCCGGAGATCCGGCCGGCGTGGCCCCCCGACGGTGCGGCGGCGAACAGCAGCACGGCGAGGCCGGCGCTCATCGTCAGTGCCGCCGCCAGGTCCCGGCGACGGAGTGGGGCCTTGAACACCGCCGCGGCGAGCAGCAGCGTGAGTGGGAGCTCGGAGATCAGGATCGGTTCGACGGCCGAAAGCTGCCCGGCATGCAGGGCCAGCGCCTGAAGCCCGAAGCCGGCGGTCAGGGCAGCGATCCCGGCCAGCCAGATCGGCTGACGGATGAGGTCTGTCACCAGCCGCAGGCTCAGCGCATCCTCGCTGGGGGCATTGCGCGCCGCCCCGCGCTCGAGGACCGAGGACGTCGCGTTGGCACAAGCGGCCAGGAGCGCCCACAAGACGAACATCCCTCAGGCAGCCCGGCGCGCTCGGCGAGCTCCGGATCCAGCGCCCTCCCGAGGCGCCGTAGGGATGATCAACTCGCAGATGCCAGTAACTTCCTTCACCCGCACTTAAGCGTAGACAGCCCAACCCGACCGGAGCTGACTGCTCACTCATATGACCCTCGTCTACGTCTTTGCCCTCTCCGGCGCGTTCCTTCTCGCGGTGGGTTTCGTGCTCCAACAGCATGTCGCCGCCGAGGCTGCACCCGCCGATCGGCGGGTGTCGGCCGGGCTGCTGATCAAGCTGGTCCGCCGCCCTTTGTGGCTGGCCGGAATCGTCTGCATGGCCGGAGGTAACGTCCTCGGGGCGCTGGCGCTCGGGCGAGGGAGCCTCACCCTGGTCGAGCCGCTCGGCGCCACCAACCTGTTCTTCGCGCTGCCTCTGGCGGCCGCCTGGCGAAGATCGCGCCTCGGTATCCGCGAGTATGTCGGGGCAGCCGCGCTGGTGGCCGGCTTGGCCGGCTTCATGGTCGCGGCGGGCCCGGCGCGCGCCCAGGATCCCGCCGTGCCCCTGGTCGACTGGATCATCGCCGGTCTTGCCGTCGTGGCGGTTGCCGCATCGCTCACCGGAGTGGCCAAGCGGTTCACGCTCGGTGAGGAGGCCACCCTGCTGGCCGCCGCCGCCGGAATCCTCTTCGGACTCCAGGACGCTCTCACCCAGCACAGTCTGGATGACGTCAGTCACGGAGTGTTGGCCACGCTCACGTCGTGGCAGCCGTACGCGCTGGTCTCGGTGGCGATCGTGGGAATCGCGTTGGGTCAGAACGCATTCAAGCTCGCGCCCCTGCCGGCGTCGCTTCCGGCCCTCACGATCGCGGAGCCCCTGTGCGGTATCGGCATCGGCGCGGGGCTGTTCGCCCAGCACATCCGGCTGGGCGCCCCCTATATCGCGATCCAGGCGCTCAGCCTGGCAGTGATGGCAGTCGGGGTGATCCTGGTGGCGCGATCACCGATCGTCACCGGATTCGAACGAACCCACCCCGCCTGAGAAGGTGGTCAGGATGTCGTCGGCGGCGTCCCGGCGAAACATCTCGCCCGCGGCCCGCAGGCGACGGGCGCGCTCCGGCGTGGGGCCGGCCACTGCCTCGATGGCGGCGACGAGGTCCCCCGCCCGGACCACGCGCTCGACGATCCCGCATCGGACCATGGCCTCGACGTTTGCTGCGCCGTGACCGGGAATCGGATGGAAGCTCACCACCGGACGTCCCGAGGCCAGCGCCTCCATGCAGGTCAGCCCGCCGGCGTTCTCGACCACGACATCGGCAGCCAGCATCAGGCGGTCCATGTCGCCCACCCAGCCCAGGATCCGCACCCTGTGATTACCCGAGACACGGCTGGCCAAGCGCCGCTTCAGCCGCGCGTCTGCGCCGCACACCACCAACGCGGCGAGGCCCGGTGCCTCACCGATCAGGTCAACGACGGAGTCAAGATCACCGGTCCCCCACGATCCCGTGACGATCAGCACGGCCCGCTCGTCGTCGGCCAGACCGAGCGCTGCCCGGGCGAGCCGCCGGCCCGAGACCGAGTCCGCAAAGCACGAGCGCACGACCGGACCGGGCGCTGTGACCCGCTCGGCGCCCCGCTGCCGCGCCTCGTCCACCATGCTGGGATGAAGGCAGAGATGCAGGCTCACGTCCGGGTCGACCCACAGATCGTGCACGGCGAAGTCCACGATCATGGTGGCGGTGGGCACGCCCAGCAGGCCCGTCCGCCGTAGGTTGCCGAGGATTCTCGAACAGAGGTGGAAGGTCGACACCACCGCGACCGGCTCGCGATCCAGCATCTTCTGCTTCACGGCGCGGCCCCCGAACCACGTCACCGGCGAGACCGGCCCTGCCCGGCCGCGCCTGGGCGCAAACCAGGCTCGATAGATGGCCTCGTAGAGCCATGGCGTCCACCGCAGCATTGCCGCGTAGAAAGCGCCCAGGCCGCTTCCCAGCGGCCAAGGCAGGATCTCCAGCAGATCGACGACTTCAACGTCGTAGCCGCGGCCCTGAAACCGGCGGCCGAGCTCGGTCGCGACGCCGGTATGCCCGGCCCCCATGCCGGCGGTGAGCAGCAGCACCAGCCGGGGCCGAGCCGGGCCGCCCAGCCGGGCCGAGCCGGGCCGGCCCCGAGGTGTCACTTGCGCTTGCAGCCTGCAGCGACCGGGCCGCTCTAGCCTTGGACGACCGCGCGCAGCGATTGCTTGAGCGAGCGGGTGCTGGCCAGCACCGCGGTGGGCTCGTAGCCGCAATGGGCCATGCAGTTGTCACACCGAGGGTCGCGCCCGCGTCCGTACGCCTCCCAGTCGGTCGTCTCCACCAGTTCCTGGTATGTCTCGGCATACCCGTCGGACATCAGGTAGCAGGGACGCTGCCAGCCGAACAGTGAGTAACTGGGGATTCCCCACGCCGTGCACCCGAAATCCACCTTGCCCTCGAGGAAATCCAAAAACAGCGGGGAGTGGTTCAGTCGCCAGCGCCTGCGCCGGCCGTCGGCGAACACCTCACGGAACAGCTCACGAGTCTGGCGCACCCCGAGGAAGTGCTCCTGGTCAGGGGCCTTCTCATACGCGTACGCCGGCGAGATCATCATCTGGTCGACCTCGAGCTCGTCATTGAGGAAGTCCAGCACGCGGCGGATGCTATCCGGCGAGTCGTGGGTGAAGAACGTCGTGTTGGTGGTGACCCGGAAACCGTTCTCCTGGGCGGCGCGGATGGCGGAAACCGCCTTGTCGAACACACCGTCCCGGCACACCGATTCGTCGTGGCGCTCGCGGAGGCCGTCGATATGCACCGCCCAAGCGAAGTAAGGCGAAGGGGTGAACAGCTTCAGCTTGCGCTCCAAGAGAAGCGCATTCGTGCACAGGTAGACGAACTTGCGGCGTGCGACGAGCTGCCGGACGATCTCGTCGATCTCCGGATGGATCAATGGCTCACCTCCGGCGATCGACACCATCGGCGCACCAGACTCCTCGATCGCCCCGATTGCCTGATCCACGGGCATGCGCCGGCGCAGCTCGTGCTCGGGGTGCTGGATCTTGCCGCAGCCCGCGCACTCCAGGTTGCACTGGAACAACGGCTCCAACTCGACGATCAGCGGGAATTTCTCGCGCCGGCGGAGCTTCTGGGCGACGAGATACGCCGCCATGTGCGCGGACTGTCTCAGCGGGGGGGGCATGACATCATCTCCGTGGTCGAACCTCGGGTGGAAGCTTGAAGCGCACGTCCTCCTTGGCCACCGTGCGCTCACTGACCGAAGCGCTGCCCAGGCCGTCCAGGGCCCGCACCACGTCTGCGACCAGCGCCTCCGGCGCCGACGCCCCGGCGGTGAGGCCGACGCGCTGCACGCCCACGAGTCGCTCAGGCGGGATGTCGTCGGCGTCCTCGATCAGCAGCGCCGAGCAGGAGGCGCGCTCGGCGATCTCGACGAGTCGCCGAGAATTCGACGAGTTGGCGGACCCGACGACGAGGACCAGATCGCAGTCGGCGGCGAGCGCGCGCACGGCGTCTTGACGATTTTGGGTGGCGTAGCAGATGTCGCTGGACGCAGGACCGACCGCCGCGGGAAAGCGCTCCCGGAGCGCGCGCACGGCGTCCGCGGTCTCGTCGACCGCGAGCGTGGTCTGGGTCAGGTAGGCGACGTGCTCGGGGTCCCCAAAGCTCAGCTGGTCCACATCGGCGGCGCCGGCGATCACGTGCGTGCGCTCCGGAGCCTCTCCCCAGGTCCCTTCCACCTCCTCGTGTCCCTCGTGTCCGATCAGCACGATCTCGTAACCGGCCCCCGCATACCGGCGCGCTTCGCTGTGCACCTTGGAAACCAGAGGACAGGTGGCATCGATCACGTCCAGCTCGCGCTCCGCGGCCCGAGCGCGCACCCCCGGAGAGACTCCGTGGGCCGAGAAGATCACGGTCGCGCCCACGGGCACCTCGTCGACCTCGTCCACGAACACCGCTCCTCGCTCCTGCAGCGAGGCGACGACGTGCGCGTTGTGAACTATCTGCTTGCGGACGTAGAGCGGGGCGCCCCGCTCCTGCAGCGCGCGCTCGACCACCTCTACGGCGCGCTCCACCCCGGCGCACGAGGCGCGCGGTGCGGCGAGCACCACCTCGCGGTCACCGAGTGCCCGCGCCCACTCCTCGACGAGCGTGCAGGCGTGGCGCAGAGCGCGATAAGCCACCGCCGCCCCGGTGAAAGTGCTGAGCGGCCGGTGCAATTCGCGCCGCTGGGTATCGACCACGACGCGCAGTGTCACCAGCGGCTTGCCCTGGGCGGCCGGGGCCAGCCACGCCGACTCCATGTCCACCGCCAGGGCGCCGGTGCGCCGCAGCGCCCGACGCCGCTCGCGCAGCACGAGGCGCTGGCTCGAGGCGATCGGGCCCACGCGCACGCGCAGACCGCCGCGGCGCAGCACGCCGGCGAGGATCGTCGGGTCGGCGCAGGCCGTCGTGCCGGTCGGGCCACGGACCTCGCTGGCGAGCACCACATCGCCAGGCTCAAGCGCCTCGTCGAGCCCACCGCAGAATCCCACGATGAGGACGGCTTCACCCGCCGGATCGCCGGCCAGGTGCGCAGACCGCGCCGCCCGCCGAGGGCCCATGCCGATCTGGTGAACGCGGGCCCACGGCGCCCCGCCCCGCGCTGCCCACGCCTCGATCGACAGCGGCGCCAGCACGACGACGCCCAGGTCGCCGGCGGGAAGGAGTGGCGCAGTCGTGGTCATGTCCGCCCCAGACTGGCTCCCGCCACCGCCAGGCTGCGGGCCGCCAGCCACGCCTTCTCCCATGCCGGTACGGAGATCCGGCGGAGCAGGACCTCCTCGGGCTCGCGCGCCACGCGATCGAGAATGCACCGGTAGATCCCGGTCATCGCCAGCACGCACGAGGCGCTGCGTGGGTCGAGCTCGTCCACGAGCCGCAGCCCGCGGTCAAACCACTCGCCGGCGCGTGCCGCCTCGAAGCGGATCAGCTGGACAGCACGCTCGGAGGGGCCCGCGGGGAAGTCCTCGCAGCCAAACCGGCGCCGGTCATCGACGGGCAGGTAGACCCGCCCCCGCTCGTGGTCCTCGCGTACGTCGCGCAGGATGTTGGTCAGCTGCATCGCCACCCCGAGATCGTCGGCCAGCCTCCCAGCGCCATTTGAGTCGCCATCGCCGTTCCCGGTGAAGATCGTCAAGCACAGCCGTCCAACCGATCCGGCCACGTCGCGGCAGTAGACGACGAGCTCATCGAAAGTCTCATAGCGGGTCTCGTGCACGTCGAGCTCAACGCCTTCGATCAGCAGCTCCAGCGCTTCGAGCGGCAGGTCATAACGCCGGCGGACATCGGCCAGCGCCACCATCACCGGATCGGCGAGACCGTCCGGGCCTCCGTTTGCTAGATCCGCCACCTGGTCACGCTCAGCCGCCAGGGCGGCGAGCTTCGCGTCTCGGTTCAGGACCCCGTCCCCGACGTCGTCCACCCGCCGAGCGAACGCATAGACCGCGCTCATGGCTTGGCGCTTGGGGCGCGGCAGCAGCCGGATGCCATAAAAGAAGTTCGCGGCCTCGCGACGGGTGATGTGCTCGCAGCGAAGATACGCCTTCTCGACCTCGTCTTCGGATTGCTCCATCATCGTTGTCCGATCACGGCGTGCGGAAGGCAAAATAGCCACAGTCCACCTATACCAAGTCGAGGACTCCCGGTTCGGGCGAGGACGCCCGCGGACGACCTAAGTGTCAGGCCACGAACAACCTGGGACTGCGGAGACTAGCGAAAACGCCTGGAAGCTCAGAGCAACTTCCTGCGCATGCTGTGGAAGTTCAGCTCGGTCTATAACCCGCGCCGCCAGTAGGCCGAGCATTTCCGCGAGACGAGTTATGAGCTTCCGCTCCGGGCGAGCCTGCCTGACCTGGACCCCCCGGGCGGGCTCATGCGCGGTGCGCGAACCAGCGCGCCGCCGCCGCGAGGGCTTCGGCGGCCGGGCGCGGCGCGTAGCCGAGCTCGGCCCGCGCCTTGTCGCTGGAGAAGAACAGCGGCAGTCGCGCCAGCCGTACCTCGTCAAGGTTCAGCAGCCCGGCCTCGCGCCCCCGGGCGCGCGCTGCCACGTCGGTGAGCCGGGCGGCGCCGTAGACCGCGCGCCAGGGCACCCCCAGGCGCGGCGGCCGGCGCTCCACCGCCGTGAGCGCCAAGGCGAAGGCATCGCGCATCCACAGGTCTTCGCCCCCGAGGATGTAGCGCTGGCCGCAGACACCGCGGGCGAGCGCCAGGGCGTGGCCCCGGGCGACGTCCTGCACGCCGACCACGTTGATCCCGGCCCCGCGCAGGTAACCCCCGATGCGCCCCTCGACGAGATCGAGGATCATCTTGCCGCTCGGTGTCGGCTGCCGGTCACCCGGGCCCACGACGGTCGTCGGGTTCACGCAGACCACCTCGGTTCCCGCCCGGGCGGCGGCGATCGCCAGCCGCTCGGCGGCCAGCTTGCTGCGTTTGTAGGCCACGCACAGCTCCCACGCCGGCGGGTGATCGCGCTCTGTCCCGGGACGCCCACGCACCGGACCGCAGGTACCCGCGCTCGAAGTGACGAGCAGGCGGGCCCGCGCTCGCGTTGCGGCCTCGATCACGTTGCGCGTACCCTCGACGTTGACCCTCTGCATCACCGGCGCGTCGCATCGCTTGTAGCTGTAGAGCGCCGCAGAGTGCACCACAGCGTCGCAGCCGTCCGCGGCGCGGGCCACGGCTGAGGGGTCCGTCACGTCGCCCGGGATCCACTCGGCGGCGTTGGCCTCAGCGGGAGGCTCGGAGCGGCAGAAGGCGCGGACCGCGGCGCCATCGACCGCCAGCCGCGCGGCCACATGGGAGCCGATGAACCCGCTCGCTCCGGTGACCAGGACCCGCACGGCTCACCGCAACGCGGCCGGGGTCGCCACTCGCTGCTGTCCTCCGAGCGCGTCCAGCGCCACGTGCGCGGCTGCATGTCCGGACCGGACCGCGCCCTCCATCGTCGCCGGCCAGCCGGTGTCAGTCCAGGCGCCGGCCAGGGCCAGTCCCCGGATCGCCGTACGTGAGCCTGGGCGCAGCCGGCGGGCCCCCGGGCCGGCCCGGAAGGTGGCCATGCGCTCCCGCGTGACCACAAAGCGCTCCACCCGGGCGTCGCGGGCGGCCGGCAGCAGCGCCGCCAGCGCCGCCACGAATCGCGTTCGCAGATCGTCCGCCGAGGCGTCGATCTCGGCCGACGCGGCCGACAGCGACACGGCGAGACATTGCCCGCGGTCGAGTCCGGCCGACTGCGTGCGGTCAAAGACGAACTGAACCGGAGAGCCGACCGCGGCCGCGAACTCCATGTCGAGAACCGGCCGGTCATAGACGACGTGCAGGTTGACGATCGGCGAGATGCCCAGCTGACTCAATTGGCCGGGATCAGGCACTGCCCCGTGGGGAAGCAGGGCCGGGACGCGCCCGTGCGGCACGGCCAGCACGACGGCCTCCGCCTCCAGCGCCTCCCCGCGCGCGGCGACGGTGAGCAGTCCATCGCGAATCACCTCGACCTGCTCCGCCCGCCAGCCGAGGCGCACCTCGACGCCGGCTTCGGTCAGCGCCCGCAGCGCGGCGTCGCCGTGCACCTGCTGCAGGGGCGCGCGGGCATATCCGATATCGCCGGCGTCGGGCCTCTCCAGCAAGCCGACGCGGAACACGAACGCGGCCGCGGCCAGCGAGGCCTCGTCGACGCGCAGGTTGAGCGTCGGACGTTCGATCAGCTCCCACAGCGCCTCGATCGCTCGAGGGCTCTGTCGGCGCTGCGCCAGCCAGGCGCCGAAGCTGCGCTCGTCGACCTCCGGGTCCTCGGGATCGAGGCGAGCCAGCGCCAGCGCCGCCCGGACCGCCGCAATGCGCTCGCCCGGTCCCAGATGCCGGTAGCGCAACAGCGATCCGACCAGGTGAAAGGGCGCCGGCAGCGACGAGCGGCGCAGCCAGGCGAGCGGTCGGCCCGGCGCCAGCACCGGAAGCTCGAGCCGATCCTGGAGAATGGTCTGCGCGCTGCTGCCCAGGCGTTGCAGCAGCTCCCGATAGGCGACGCAGCAGCCCAGGAACACGTGCTGCCCGTTGTCGAGCCACAGTCCGTCGCGCTCGAAGGAGTAGGCGGCGCCGCCCAGCCGGGGCCGTACTTCGACGAGGGTCACCTGCGCCCCCCCGCGCGCGCAGTCAAGCGCGCCGGCAATCCCGGCCAGCCCACCTCCGACGATCACCACCCGCCCGTCGCTCATCTAAAACCGCACCCGCAAGAGGGTCGTGACCAAGGTCGCCGCCCGCAACGACTGCCGGGGGCGGGGTCGTGCGCCCAGCACGTCGTAGTCCGCGCGCTCGATCGCGGTCAGCGCCGACCTTCCGCCGGCCAGGAATGCCGCCACCGCGAACGCCCCCGGTCCCTCCAGGGTGCGGATCAGCGGCGCGCCCTCATCGAGCAGCCGCCGGGCTCGTGTCACCTCGAATGCCATCAGGCGACCAAACGCCGGCGTGGGCACCGGCGTCGCGAGCTCGGCCTCGGTGACCCCAAAGCGAGCCCGGTCGACCGCGGGCAGGTAGATCCGGCCCCGTTGGCTGTCCTCGGCCACGTCCTGCCAGTGCTCGGCGAGCTGCAGTCCGCTGCAGATGGCATCCGAGTAGCCCACGCGCTCCGGCGTTGCGGAGCCCAGCACCTCGAGCACGAGCTCTCCCACCGGGTTGGCGGAGAGCGCGCAGTAGCCCAGCAGCTCCTCGATGGTCTCGTAGCGGTGCACGACCTGGTCGCGGCGTCCCGCCTCGATCAGCCGCCGGAACGGGGCGATGTCCAACCCGCACGCGGAGACGGTCGGCGCCATGCCGGCGATCAGTGGATTCCGTGGGACGCCACCGTCCCACAGGCGCTCGAGGTCTGATTCGATCCCATCGAGGAGCGCCAGCCGGTCACCCGGGGCCTCGTCGCCGGCGTCGTCGACCAGGCGGGCAAAGCCATACAGCGCGAGCAGGTGCGAGCGCACGCGTCGCGGCAGCAAGCGGCTGGCGACGGGGAAGTTCTCGGTCCGCGCCTGCGCCATCACGGTCGATGCGCTGGGCGCGACGGGCGCGCCGGATGAGACCGGCCGGGTGCCCGCGGAGACGGACGCTTGCGGTGCGCCGGCCGGGCGGGATCGCAGCGCCGGCAGGCAACGGCCGAGCGCCATCACCGGGAAGACGAGCCGGTAGAGGTGGTAGTTGATGTAGAAGTCGCCCGGAAAACCGGTGCCTGTGAATTGCGCCTCGTCCCAGGTGCCGTCTGGCCGCTGCGTGGCCAACAGCCACCGGATCCCGCGCTCTGCGGATGCGGACCGGGCCGCTCCGGCCGCGTGCAGCCCCAGCAAGGCCCACGCCGTCTGCGACGCGGTGCTCTCGCCGCGGCCGATCCAGGCCGGGTCAGCGTAGGAACGGCAGTCCTCGCCCCAGCCTCCGTCCGGGTTCTGGTGGACTTGCAGCCACGCCACGGCCCGCCGCATTCGCGGATCTGCACCGGTCACGCCGGCCGCCGCCAGGGCGCACAGCGCCGACCAGGTCCCGTAGACGTGGTTGACCCCCCAGCGCCCAAACCACGACCCGTCCGCCTCCTGCTCTCCCAGCAGCCAGCGGACTCCGGACCTGCTGGCGGCCTGCGCGGCGGGTCCCGCCTCGGCCGCCAGCAGCTCGACCGCGTGAGCCGTGACATCGGCACTCGGAGGATCGATCACCTCGCCGAAGTCGCAGAACGGGATCCTTGCGCACAGACCGCGAGTGTTGTCGGCATCGAAGGACCCCCACCCGCCACCCGTGCACTCCATGCCGATGATCCAGTCGATCGCGCGCCTCACCGCTTCCCCCACCCGCCGCGGCTCGGGGTGGACGACCTGCCGCAGCGCCAGCGCGATCACCGCGGTGTCGTCGACGTCCGGGTAGTTGACGTTGTGGAACTCGAATGCCCAGGCCCCGGGAGCCAGGCCCGGACGCTTGACCGCCCAGTCGCCGGCCACGCCGGTGACCTGGCGCGCGAGCAACCAGTCCGCCGCTCGCACCAGCGCCGGGTCGTCGCGCTCGGCGCCCGCCTCGACGAGCGCGAGCATGGCCAGCGCCGTGTCCCACACCGGCGACTGGCACGCCTCGAGCCAGGTCCCGCCCGCGTCGTCGACGGTGAACGCGTCGAGGCCCCGAAGGCCGGTGCGCATCACGGGATGCTCGAGCGGATAGCCCTGCAGCTTCAGCGCCATCAGCGAGTACACCCATGGCGGCTGGATCCCGCCCCAGCTGCCGTCGGCCTCCTGGCGCTCGACAACCCAGCGCTCGGCCGTCGCCAGGGCGCGCCGGCGCAGCCTTCGCAGCGGGTGTCGCTCGTAGCGCCGGGCCAGCCGGTCGGCCCGCCTGAGCAACCGTCCGGTCGCCGAGGCGGCCGGACGGGCGGCGGGAGCTCCGGGACCGAGCTCGTCCAGCGCGAACGGCAGTTGATGCACCGGACGATGCGCGCGCACGATCGTGAGCGCGACGATCGTCTGCCGCGCCCAGCACGCGAAGTCATACGGATTGAGGGGAAACCAGCTGGGCAGCAGCACCAGCTCGGGCGGGAGCGCTGGAACTTCATCCCACGGCCACAGCCCGAACAACGCCATCCAGATCTGGGTGAACACGCGCGCCGCGCGAGGACCGCCCCGTGCGCGCGTCCACCCGGCGGCTCGCCGCATGTGCTCGGCGCCGGGTTCGTCCCCGACCAGACGCAGAGCCCAGTAGGCCTCGATCGTCGTCGACAGGTCACCGTCAGATCCCGCGAAGTTCGCCCAGCTTCCGTCGACGGCCTGCTGGGAGCGGATCCACTGCGCCGAGCGCCGGCTGCGCGCCTCGTCGCGGACGCCGAGGAACTCGCGCAGCAGCAGGTCTTCGGCGTCCATCGTTACGTTGGTCTGGAGGAGTCCCCGCCAGTGCCCGGCGGGATCCTGGAGCGAAGCCAGACGCTCCCGAGCCTGCGCCAGCCCTCGCTCAACATCCTCCAGAGAAAGCGCCGACGACGGGCCGGGCTCGCCGGCTCCGGGCTCGGCTAGCGCGCGCTCGGGCACCTTTCAGTCTTTCCAAGCATCCTCTCGCTGAGAACGGCCGAGCGGTCGCGGATGCTCTCCGATCCGCTACCTGACGTCGCACGTTCCTGTTCGAAATCGACGATGTGGCAACCCTAGCGCGCAGTCGAATTGAGACTTGTTAGCCCGATGACGGCCGCGCGCCCGGCACCGGAGACCCGGCACGATCGGCGCCGTGGCCGGTCCATCGGAGGACTCCCTCAAGGTTGGCAGCACGCAACTCGCGCTCCCGGTCTCGCTGCCGCTGCTGCTCGCAGCGCTGGCCTCGACGCGTTCTTGATCATGCTCGCGGTGCTGTTCGCCGCCGGGCTGATCCTGCTGCGCGCCAGATCGAGCTACCCGTCGGATGTCGCCACCGCCAGAGCCTCCGATGACGTCGCCAAGCCTCCCACCGTCCGATCGCCCGCGTCCACTGGGCGCGAGCGCAGGGCCGAGGCGACGCTCGGCGTTGCCGAGACCTGAGCCGAGGGCACGGGCGAATCGCAGCCACCGGCCATGTGCCGAGAGCTCTAGGCTTTCGCGCGGTGACCCAAGTCCCCGAGATCCGTGAGCTGCTGGCCCGGCGCGTGGGTGAGGAGATGGCGCTCAACGATCGCTACCTCAATCCGCAGATGGGGCGCATCCTGCGCACGCTCGGCTTCGACCGAACCTGGGTCGGCGGCGACCGGGCGCACCTGATCGACTCAGACGGTCAGCGCTACCTGGATCTGATCTCGGGCTATGGAGTGTTTGCACTGGGCCGTAACCATCCCGACCTCATCTCGGCCGTGCGCGACGTGCTCGATGCCGCCACGGCCAACCTGCCTCAGCTCGGCGTGACGCTGCTCAGCGGTGTGCTCGCCGAGCAGCTGCTCGCCCGGGCTCCGGGCAGCGTCGCGGCGATGGTGCCCGCGAACACCGGCACCGAGGCGGTGGAGGCGGCGATCAAGATCGCTCGCGCGGCGACCGGCCGCCAGCGCGTCCTGTATGCCGATCACGCCTTTCACGGGCTCACGCTGGGAGCACTGTCGGTCAACGGCAACGAGGAATTTCGCGCCGGCTTCGGGCCCCTGATGCCCGACTGCGATCGCGTCCCGTTCGGCGACTCCGACGCGCTGGAGCTCGAGCTGGCCCGCCAGGACGTGGCCGCGCTGATCGTCGAACCGGTCCAGGGCAAGGGCGTGCACCTGCCGCCCGACGGCTACCTGGCCGCGGCGCAGCGCTGGTGCCGGGAGTCAGGCGCGTTGTTCATCTGCGACGAGGTCCAGACCGGCGTGGGGCGAACCGGGCGGTTTCTGGCGCTCGAGCACTGGGACCTCGCTCCCGACCTGATCTGCCTGGCCAAGTCGCTTTCCGGCGGCCTGGTCCCGATCGGCGCCGTGCTCGTCTCCAGGGACGCGTTTGACCGCGTGTTCGACGGGATGGAGCGTGCTGTGCGCCACGGATCGACGTTCGGCGGCAACGATCTCGCGGCCGCCGTGGGACTGGGCACGCTCAGGGTGCTCGAGCGCGACGGCGTGGTCGCTCATGCCGAGCGCATGGGTGCACTGCTGCTCGACTTGACCCGTCCCCTGATCGACCGCCACGAGGTGGTGCGCGACGTGCGCGGTCTCGGTCTCATGTGGGCGATCGAGCTGGGGCCGCCGGTGGGTGGCACTCGTCGCTCGTTGTTCAACGCCGTGGAGCGCGCCCAGCCCGGATTGTTCGCCCAGCTCATCACCGTCCCGCTGTTTCATGAGCACCAGATCCTGTGTCAGGTCGCGGGGCACCGCATGAACGTGGTCAAGGCGCTGCCGTCGCTGCTGATCTCAGAACCGGAGGTGCGCGAGTTCGCCGACGCTCTGGCCGAAGTGGTCGCCGCCGCCGAGCGCGTCCCGCGGGCGATGGCCCGCTTCGGCCTGCAGATGGCGCGCGGCACGGCGCGATCGCGCCGGTCCGGACGACAGGCAGCGGCCTGATCAGGGCGCGAGTGGTCACCGGGATGACACGTCCCGACGGCTAATCTATCTGGGGGAACCGGGCCGGGAGAACTGAATCGAAGTCGAGGATCATGTTCGGGCCAGCTCGTTGCATCAGTGGGCGGATGCGGATGATCGGGGCACCTGACCGCGCTGCCCGTCGGGCGCGGCCGGCGGCGGTGATCTTGGCCTGCGTTCTCCTATCCCCGCTCGTCGCCGCGTGCGGCGGCTCCGGCGGCGCCAAGGCGAAGTCCTCGCCCACCAGCGCGACCACGAGCACGAGCACGAGCACGAGCACGACGACCAGCTCCTCGACCAGGAGTGGTGCCGGCAATTCCTCGGGCAGCGGTGGCTCTCAGACCAAGCACGGCGGCGCGGTGCCGGCGCCTCTCGCCGGCCCGAAGGTCTCTGGCACGGCCGGGAGCATGCGCGCCTCGCTGCACGGCGAGAGCCACTCCCCTATCGTCGGCAGACCGTGGCACTACGCGGTTCTCGCCACCGACACCAGCGGTCACGCCCTGCCCGGGGCAGTTGACACCGAGTTCGTGTTCAACGGCTCCGTCGTCGGCCGGGAAACCCCGCCGACGCACCCACTCAAGAACGGGCGCTTGAACGACCATGTCACTTTCCCTGCCTCGGCCACGGCGGTGCCGCTCACGTTTCGCGTCGTGGTTCACACAGCGTCCGGGTCGGTAACCCTCGGCTGGCCCATAAAGGTCCGGCGTTAGGCTCGCGGCTATGCGCGGGCGGCCGGTTGACGGCGGGACTCGGCCGGGATACGGCCGGCGCGGCGCCAGACCAGGGGCGTGACGGTGTGCGCGCGCTTGAACTGCTTGATGAAGTAGCTCGGGTTGCCGTAGCCGGCCTGGGCCGCGATCGCGTTCACGGTGAGGTCGGTTTCGTCGAGCAGCTTGCGAGCCTTCGTCATACGCCGCTCGGCGATCCACTGCTGCACGGTGCGTCCCGTCTTGCGCCGGACGACGGTCGTCAGGTGGCCCGGGGTGAGTCCAACGGCCTCGGCGATGTCCGTGAGCGAGATCCGGGCGTCGTAGTTCGCTTCGATGGCTTCGAACACGGCCGCGAGCAGTGGCTCGTCGCTGAGCCTGTGGTGGTCGCCCACGTCGGCGACGAGGCGTGAGATGCTGACCAGCAGAAGCGTGAGGTGGGCGATGACCGCTTCCTCGCAGCCGTCACGGCGCTCGAGCAGCTCGCGTTGCATCGCGGCGATCCGCTCTGACCACCGGGGGCGCTCTCCCTCCGGCACGCGGAGCCGTTGCGCGGCTCCGGCCGTGTGACCGAGGAACGCAAACAGCAGCGGATGTGATCTCCAGGAGGGGAACGCGTCCGGGGCACCCGGCGCGAGGACTTCGACCGGAAAGAACACCAGCCACGCCCGCGCACGGGACAGTCCCTCCCCGTCGTGCACGGCCACGACTTCACCGGGAGCGATCAGGAACACATCCCCGGCTGCGACCGGCCACGTCCGGCCGGCCAGCCGGAGCGACCCGCCACCTCGTTCGAAGTAGGCGAGGACCAGGAAGTCGTGGGCGTGAGCGTGGTCGGATCCGCTTTCGCCGACGGGCCAGTCCTCGGCGGGGAGCCTCATCACGCTGACCGGCGGCGTGCCTGGGATGCGCTCGTAGGTGTACACGGGCGCTCCCTGCACGCGCCGGCCCGCCAGCCGAGTCGCCGCCGGGGTCCGCAGCGGAGCCAATGATCGTTGCATGATGGCCAAGGATCTGCCTACACGTCCCTGAAAGCATGGCCAGGGTCGCTCGAATCTATCGGCAGATCGTCATATCCACCAATCAGAGGAGCAACCGTGAGCGAATCCGCAGCATCACCCCGAGCGACGACGCAGCCAGTCAGCCACGGGGCGGCGCGCGCCTACCTTCCCGGAATGGGACGGGATTGGCTGCTGCCCATCTACGATCCCTTCACTCGCCTGCTCGGCCTGCGGGCAGCGCACGAAGAGCTTGCCGAGCAGGCGAACCTGCGCCCGGGCGACCGTGCGCTCGAGATCGGCTGCGGGACCGGCAACCTCGCGTTGTTGCTCAAGCGCCGGCAACCGAACTCGATCGTATTCGCGCTCGACCCGGACCCCGCCGCGCTCGCGCGCGCTCGACGCAAGGCGGCACGCGCCGGGCTACCCGTGCAGTTCGATGACGGCTTCGCCGAGCAGCTCCCGTATCCGGACGCAAGTTTCGATCACGTGCTGTCAGCTTTCATGTTTCACCACCTCGAGCCCGCCGCGCGCCGGGACATGCTGCAGGAGGCAAAGCGGGTCCTGCGCCCGGGCGGATCGCTGCACCTGATCGACTTCGGCGGCCGCGTGGAGCGCTCCGACGGGCTTGTGGCACGGCTGTCACGGCGCGTCCCGCGCCTGAGCGACAACCTTGGCGACAGGATTCCGGCGCTGATGCGCCAACAAGGCCTCGCCCACCCAGCCGAGACCGGTCACAGGGTCACCCGGCTGGGGCGCCGGACCCGCTACCAGGCCGCCAACGAAGCACCCTTCCCTCCTGAACGTCGCGATCCAAGCCTCAGATCATGATCTTGCCGCCGGCGACGTCGAGCGTGACGCCAGTGATCCACGAACTGGACTCCGAGGCGAGAAACAGCGCCGCCGCGGCCACGTCGTCAGGCTGACCGATCCGCCCCAGCGGAAACGAGCTGGCCAGCTCTCGGCGCTGGCGGTCGGTGGTCCAGGTTCGGATGCGCTCGTTCTCGATCGCCGACGGGGCGAGGCAATTGACCCGGATCCCGTTGGGAGCGGTCTCGTTGGCGAGATGGCGCGTGAACGCGATCACGCCCGCCTTCGCGGCCGCGTAGGCGGCGCTGGAGTGCGCCGCCTGCCGGGCGGCGGCCGAGGACATCATGACGATCGACCCGCGCCGGCGTTCGATCATGCGAGGGAGGAAGGCGCCGGTGGTCAGGAAGGCGGAGGTGAGATCAGACTCGATCACCTCTCGCCAATGGGCGGCGGTCTCCTGGACGGTCCGAACCGGCATGCCGTTGCCGCCGGCGAACGCCATGAGGATGTCCACCGCTCCCAACTGCTCCGCGACCGTGCCGGCCAGCCGGTCGACATCGGCCTGCACCGTGCAGTCGGCGCGAACCGGCAGCCCCCGGCCACCCTGATCGTGGATCTCTTCGACCACGTGGGCCAGGGCTTGCTCGTCGCGCCCGACGACGGCCACGGAAGCGCCGTTGGCCGCCAGGGCCTGGGCGGTGCCGGCTCCGATGCCACGGGAGCCGCCCGTCACCACCGCCACCTTGCCGGAGAGGTCTGGATAGAGCGCCTGCCTCTGGCTCATTCGAGGTATTCCCCGACGATCGTGGGGCTGGGCTGGATGCAGATCAGTCGCGGCCGCCCGGGTCCCAGGTTTGGGTTGTCTTGAAGGAACACCGATGAAAAGATAGATATCGAAGCCTGTGAAGTCAAATGCTTCGGTATCGATGTGCCTGCTAGCCTCTATCCGTGCCCGTGCGACCGGTTCGCCCTCCTATCGGTCTGAAGCTCTCCCGGGCGGCCCGGCTGGTCAGCCGCGCCTTCGACGACGCGCTCGCCGAGGCCGGCGGCTCGGTGCCGGTGTGGCTCGTGCTGCTCAACCTGAAGACCCGCCGGCTCGCCAATCAGCGGGAGCTGGCCGACGCGGTGGGCGTCCGGGAGGCGACCCTCACCCACCACCTCAACGCGATGGAGAGAGATGGCCTGCTCACCCGCCGCCGCGACGGGGCCAACCGCCGCATCCACGTCGTGGAGCTGACCGAGGACGGCGAGGCGGCCTTCCTCGCGCTCCGTGACGCCGCAGTCGCCTTCGACCGGCGCCTGCGCCGCGGCATCACCGGCGAGGAGCTCGCGGACATCGAGCGCCATCTTGAGCGCCTGGCCGCAAACGTGCAGA
Source organism: uncultured Solirubrobacteraceae bacterium (assembly GCA_963830595.1). Taxonomy (GTDB): domain Bacteria; phylum Actinomycetota; class Thermoleophilia; order Solirubrobacterales; family Solirubrobacteraceae; genus Palsa-465. The sequence goes on along the minus strand of CAWHMQ010000006.1, from coordinate 89,034 downwards.
CCGGTGAAGCGAAGTCCGCTCCGTGGGCGGGGCTGATCGATTGACCGCCCCCGAGGCGCGCACTATCGTCGTCACCGTCCGGGAGCCTGACGCAGGTCATGGCCGGCCCCAGACCTGACTCTCTCCGATCCTCAGCCGCTGATGCGCATCCTTGACCTCTCGGTTCCGCTCGCCAACGACGTCCCCGCCGACCCGCCCATCCAGAAGGTCTCGATCGAGTACACCGAACACGATCAGGGCGCGATCGAGCTCGCCGGTCTCTTCCCCGGCCTGGCCCCCGAGCAGCTGCCCGAGGGCAAGGGCTGGGCCGTGGAGCGGGTTCGGATCTCGACTCACAACGGGACCCACATGGACGCGCCGTGGCATTACCACCCGACGATGGACAGCGGCCGGCCGGCGAGCACCATCGACCAGATCCCCTTGGAGTGGTGCATGCGCCCCGGTGTCAGGCTCGACTTCCGCGGCCTGCCCGACGGCCACGTGGTCATGCCCGACGAGATCGACGCCGAGCTCGAGCGCATCGGCCACGTCCTGGCCCCGCTGGAGATCGTCGTCTGCGCCACGCGAGCCGGCGCCCGCTACGGACATGAGGACTACATCCATGCCGGCTGCGGGTTCGGCCGCGACGCGACGCTTCACCTCGTCCAGCAGGGCGTGCGCATCGTCGGCACCGACGGCTGGAGCTGGGATGCTCCCTTCAGCGCGACGTTGGAGCGCTTCGTCCGCGATCGTGATCCGTCGATCATCTGGGAGGGTCACAAGGCCGGGCGCGAGCACGGGTACTGCCAGCTCGAGAAGCTGCACGGCCTCGAGCAGCTCCCCGACGACGGCTTCACGGTCGTCTGCTTTCCGGTCAGCATCGAGGGCGCCTCAGCCGGGTGGACGCGGGCGGTGGCGCTGCTCGAGGACGACGAGTAGCGCCGGGCTCAGCCCGTACGGGCGGGCTCAGGCTCGGGCAGGGGCTCCACGGGTCGCATCTCGACCCCGGCGGCGGCGTAGGCGTCGACGGCATCCAGGGTCTCGGCGCGCAGGAGCGCGTCGCTGAGCGAGTCGAGCTGGGGGCGATGGTCGGTGAGCAGCCGGGTGACCTCCCCGTGGGCGTCGTCGATCAGGCGCTGGACCTCCTGGTCGACCAGCCACTGGGTTTGCGGAGAGGTCTCGCTGGCCCCGGGCAGCAGCGGTCCGGCGCCGTCTGCGGGCAGCAGGGTGACCGGCCCGAGCTTGTCGCTCATCCCCCACCGGCCCACCATCTGGCGCGCGATCTGGGTGAGCTGCTGGATGTCTGATTCGGCGCCCGTGGTGATCTGGCCGTAGACGATCTCTTCGGCCACCCGGCCGCCGAGCGCGACCTTGATCTTGGCCTCGAGATCCTCTCGTGAGTAGGAGACGCGATCGGCATCAGGCGTGGACAGGGTGACCCCGAGCGCCTGACCGCGCGGGATGATGGACACCTTGCGGACCGGGTCGGCGTCCGGGGTGAGCATCCCGACCAGCGCGTGGCCGGACTCGTGATGGGCGGTACGCCGGCGGTCCGCGGCGCTCAGGATGATTCCCCGGGGCGCGCCCAGCATGATCTTCTCCAGCGAGTCGGTGAAATCGGCGAGCGTGACCTTGTCGTGCTCGCGACGAGCCGCCAGCAGCGCCGCCTCGTTGGCGAGATTGGCCAGGTCGGCGCCGACCATCCCCGGGGTGGTGGCGGCGAGGACCCCGAGATCGACGTCGGCGGCCAGCGGTATGGATCGGGTGTGCACCTCGAGGATCCGGCGGCGCCCTTCGCGGTCGGGCGGCTGCACCGCCACCCGGCGATCAAACCGTCCCGGACGCAGCAGCGCCGGGTCGAGGATCTCGGGCCGGTTGGTAGCGCCGAGCACCACGACGGCCTCGTTTGAGTCAAACCCGTCCATCTCGGTCAGGATCTGATCGAGCGTCTGCTCGCGCTCGTCGTTGGCTCCGGTGATCCCCGCCGAGCCCTGGCGCGAACGGCCGATCGCGTCCAGCTCGTCGATGAAGATGATCGATGGGGCGGCCTCCTTGGCCTTGGCGAACAGGTCGCGCACCCGGGAGGCACCCACCCCGACGATCGCCTCGATGAACTCCGAGGCGGCGATCGAGAAGTAGGCGGCATGCGCCTCCCCCGCCACCGCCCGCGCCAGCAGCGTCTTGCCGGTGCCCGGGGGGCCGAACAGCAGCACCCCGTGGGGCATCCGCCCGCCCAGCCGCTGGAAGCGCTCGGGCGTGCGCAGGAAGTCGACGATCTCGGTCAGCTCCGCCTTGGCCTCGTCGATCCCGGCCACATCGTCAAATGTGACCCGGATCGTCTCGGGATCGACGCGGCGAGCCTGCGAGCGCCCGAACGCGCCCAGGCCCCCGAGCCCGCCGCCGCCCGCCTGCGCCCTGCGCATCAGCAGCACGAACAGCCCGACCAGCAGCAGCGTGGGCCCGAACCCGAGCAGGATCTCGGCGAGCAGCGACGTGCTGTTGGCGGTCGAGGTGGCGTTGACCTGGACCCCCTCGCTGCGCAGCTGGTCGGTCAGTGCAGACGTGCTCCAGAAGGTCGGCACCTCGGTCGAGAAGAGCGTCGTCGGCGTGGCCCGGGTGTCATTGGAGGGATAGCGCACGTTGGCCTTGAACGTGCCCTGGATCGTGTCCCCCTTGGAGGAGATCGACTTGACGTTTCCGTCCTCGAGCTGCGCCAGGAAGTAGGGGCTGAACGGCACCTTGACCCGGGGCTGCGCCGAGGGGTGGATGAGCAGCACCGACAGCCAGTTGAGCGCCAGCAGCACGAGCACGAATATCCAGAACCCGCGCAGCCGATGCGGGGGCCGGGGCTTGTGCTCGTCGGGCGTTCCCCGGCCATCGGGCGCCGGCGCCACCCGCCACCCCTGCTTGTCACGAGGCATCGGCCCCGGCGCCGGCTTCCTGGCCGGCTTCGGGTCGGTCGCGGCGGGGCGATCTTCGGCCATGCTCGGATTGTCGCTGGTCACGGGCCCGGGCGTAAGACCGTCGCGCAAACCGCGGTCCTCCCTGGGGCCTACACCCGTCGGTAGGCTCAAATGCATGGGAACGAGCACTTCAGACGGCGGCCCGGAGCACTGGGCTGAGCAGCTGGCGGCGCGGGTCCAGGCCCGCTGGTCGCAGTCATCGCCGGACACGCCGATCACGTGCGCGTCCGGCATCTCTCCCTCGGGGCCGATCCACATGGGCAACCTGCGCGAGGTGTTCACGACCCATCTGGTCGTCGACGTGCTCAAGCGCTGGGGGCTGCCCGCCGTCCATCTGCACTCCTGGGACGACTATGACCGGCTGCGCAAGCTTCCGGCCGGCGTGGCGGCGGAGTTCGAGCGCTACGTGGGGATGCCCCTGGCGGCGGTCCCCGACCCCACCGGAGCCGGGCCCTCCTACGCCGAGCGCTTCATCGGCGAGTTCACCGCCGCACTGGATCAGCTCGGCATCGAGATCGTCCCCGTCCGTCAGTCGGAGCGCTATCCGTCAGGCGTCTACAACGCCGCGATTCGACGGGCCCTGGATCTGCGCGAGCTTATCTTCGACACCCTGGCCGAGCAGCAGACGGCCGGTCGCCAGAGCGGCAGCATCGAGGAGCGCCGGCGCGCCTACTACCCGTTCAAGCCCTACTGCGAATCCTGCGGCTACGACGCGACCGAGGTGCTCGGCTACCAGGGCGCTTGCGTCAGCTATCGCTGCCATCGCTGCGGCTACGAGCACGAGATGAGCCTCGCCGACGGGGCTCGGATCAGCGGCAAGCTGGTCTGGAAGGTCGACTGGCCGATGCGCTGGAAGCACGAGGGCGTCATCTTCGAGCCCGCGGGCGAGGACCATCACGCGCCCACTGGGAGCTTCACCGTGGGACGGACCCTGGTCCGGGAGGTGTTCGGCGGCGAGGCACCGCTGTCGGCGGTCTACTCGTTCGTCACCCTGTCCGGGGTCCCAGGCAAGATGTCGGGGTCGGTGGGTACCGGGGTGACACCGGAGGCCGCGCTCGAGGTGCTCGAGCCGGTGATCATCCGCCGGCCCTACGTGGAGCGACAGCCCTCGCGATCGTTCGGGATCGATCTTTCTGCGCGGGGCATACAGCGGCTATATGACCACTGGGATCAGTTCGCGGCCGCGGCGTCGGGTCCTGACGCCCGGCCCGAGGAGGCGATCACCTACCGCCTGAGCACGCAGACGATGAGCGGTGAGCTGCGGCGCACGCCACGACCGGTGTCCTTCCGGCTGCTGGCCTCGGTCGCCGACCTGACGAGCGCCAACCGCGAGCAGATGGCGCGCATCGTGGCCACCCATCTCGACGCGCCGGTGCCCCCGCCCGGCGTGCTGCTCGACGAGCTCGAGCCGCGGTTGAGCTGCGCGATCCACTACGCGACCGAGATCGTGGCGCCGGATCAGCGGACCGTGGTCCGCACCAGCTTCAATGAGCGCGCCTGGACGGAGCTGGACGGGCAGACTCGCGCGGGGATCGAGCTGCTGACCACGGAGATGGAAGCGGACTGGTCATTGGACGGTCTCACCAAGCTGGTCTATGGCGTCCCCAAGCTGCTGCTCGGTCTCCTTCCGGATGCGGAGCCCACTCCGGAGCTCAAGCGCGCGCAGCGGGACTTCTTCAAGGCGCTGTACCGGCTTCTCTGCGATGCCGAGACCGGACCTCGCCTGCCGACGCTGATGCTCTCGATCGGCCCCGAGCGGACGGCTGCGCTGCTCGGGAGCGCGGTCGGAGCCGCGAGCGGTGGCGGGGAAGCCTGACCTCCCCGCCACCGCTTCGCCACTACCCGGGTGCGGTGCCCGGCCTCAGAGCCCGGCGCACTGTCCGATCTTCCGGCCGCCGACGGTGTTCGGGGTGCCCCCCGAGTCGCCGATCTGCGCGGGTGGCCGGTTCCCGAGGCAGACCAGGTTGCCGGCGATCGTGTTCGTGACGACCTCGGTCGAGTCAGGGGTGCCGAGGTCACCGGTCGTCACGCCGACGTTGTTCGTCAGAAAGACGTTGCCGTACGTGACGTTTCGGATGAATCCGAACCAGGCCCCCTCCCAGCCGTTGACGATCACGTTTCCGTGGATCACGTTGTCCTTGATCGGGAAATTCACGTACGGCTGCAACACCGGCCCAGGGCCTCCCCCAAACGAGAGCACGTCGCCCCAGATGGTGTCACCGTCGAGGTACATCGTCAGCGGATGGATGGCGATGAGGCTGCCGCCGACCTGGTCGTCGGTGGTTTGCCCGTTGCACGGCGGCCCGGGCCCTTGCGAACCCGGGGTGCACCCGAGCGCGAGGATCGCCCCCCGGCGGACCACCACGTTGCCCCTGACCTTCACCGTGCCCAACGTGAAGGCGTCCAGACAGGCCCGACGAGCGATCGTCAGGTTCCCCCTGACCTTCAAGGTCGTCCCGCCGGGCACGTAGCGGTTGCCGGTGATCCGGAGGTTGTCGTACCTGCCGGCGATCGGCGTCACACTGGACGCCGGACCCGTGCAGATCGGCGGCCCCGCAGTCGGGTCGGCCGCGGCCGTCGACGCGCAGGCTCCGCCCACGAGCAGCGCGCATAAACCCAGCAAAAGCTTGGGCTTCATCATTTGCCTCACCCTTTCATTGGTCCCGGAGGCTTATGCTTTTTGCGAGCAATCTATCCCAGTCACACGGACCGGAGGGAAAAGATTTACGCGCGCGCTCGCAGCGCGCCTCGGCCCGCCGTCGGCGATCTCCACTCGCTGCCCCAAATGCAACTGATCTAGTGGAGTAAAGTCCGCCTCCGGCGACCCCACGCCTCCCTCTCCGCCTCCGGCGATCCCACGCCTACCTCCCGCATGCGATGACGTCCACCAAGCTTGCCGCCGTCGACCAGCTGCGCGCGCTGGAGGCCGAAGCGGTCCACATCATTCGCGAGGTCGCCGCCGAGCTCGAGCGGCCGGTCGTCCTGTTCAGCGGGGGCAAGGACTCGATCGTGCTCCTGCGCCTCGCCGAGAAGGCGTTTGCCCCCGTCGCCCTGCCGTTCCCGGTGCTGCACGTCGATACCGGCCACAACTTCCCCGAGGTCATCGAGTTCCGGGACCGCCGCATCGCCGACGCCGGCCACGAGCTGATCGTGGCCTCGGTGCAGGATTCGATCGACAGCGGCCGAGTGCGCGAGCACCACCCAACGGCCTCGCGTAACCAGCTGCAGACCCGCACGCTGCTCGATGCGCTGGAGGCGGGCAGGTTCGACGCCGCGTTCGGCGGCGGCCGCCGCGACGAGGAGCGCGCCCGCGCCAAGGAGCGCGTCTTCTCCTTCCGGGACCAGTTCGGCCAGTGGGAGCCCCGCGCCCAGCGAGCCGAGCCCTGGAATCTGTACAACGGCCGGATCCGTCGCGGAGAGCACATCCGCGTGTTTCCCATGAGCAACTTCACCGAGCTGGACGTCTGGAGCTACATCGCCCTGGAGAAGCTCGAGCTGCCCCGCATCTACTTTGCGCACGAGCGCGAGGTGGTGGAGCGCGACGGGATCTTGCTCGCGGTCTCCGGCGTCGTGCGACCCGGCGACGGCGAGATCGCCCTCAAGCGCTCCGTCCGCTACCGCACCGTGGGCGACCTGACGGTGACCGGCGCGGTCGAGTCCTACGCGCTCGACGTCGCCTCCGTGATCGAGGAGGTGAAGGTCTCCGAGATCTCAGAGCGCGGCCAGACCCGCGCTGACGACCGCACCTCCGAAGCCGCCATGGAAGACCGCAAACGGGAGGGCTACTTCTAGTGGCCGCCGTTCGGTCCGAACCCCGGGAGCTGCTGCGCCTTGCCACCGCGGGGTCGGTCGACGATGGCAAGTCGACCCTGATCGGACGGCTGCTGCTCGATACCAAGCTGCTGATGTCAGATCAGCTGGAGGCCGTGTCGCGGCGCGGGGGCACCCCGGACCTGGCCGCCCTCACCGACGGGCTGCGCGCCGAGCGTGAGCAGGGAATCACGATCGACGTCGCCTATCGCTATTTCGCCACCCCCCGCCGCACCTTCATCCTCGCCGACACCCCGGGACACGAGCGCTACACCCGCAACATGTTCACGGGCGCCTCGACCGCGGACCTGGCGATCGTGCTCATCGACGCCCGCGCCGGCGTCCTCGTCCAGACCCGCCGGCACGCGCAGATCGCGGCGCTTCTCCGCATCCCCCATGTGGTCGTGGCCGTCAACAAGATGGATCTGACCGGCTTCTCCCGGGAGCGCTTTGACCGGGTGGCCGCCGAGGCCCGGGCGCTGGGCTTCAACCTGGGCCTGCCCGACCTCGACGTCGTGCCGATCAGCGCCCTGGACGGGGACAACGTCGTCGCGCGTTCGGAGCGCACGCCCTGGTACGAAGGACCGCCGCTCCTGGAGATCCTCGAGACCGTCGACCTGTCGGCCGACCGCGACGTCGAGCAGAGCCACCTCCGCCTGCCGGTTCAGTGGGTGGCTCGCCCTGACGGCGGGGGCCGGCGCATCTACATGGGCCAGCTGGCTTCGGGTACGGTAACGCCCGGCGACGAGGTCGTGGTCGCCCCGGCGGGCGCCACCACCAGGGTGGCCTCGGTCGACACGCTGGACCCGTCCACGGACACGGGCATCCCGCCGATGTCGGTCGCGGTCACGCTCCGCGATGACCTCGATGTGGGGCGCGGGGACGTGCTCGTCGCCCCCGAGAACCGCCCTCCGGCCGCCCGCGAGCTCGACACCACGATCTGCTGGATGGCCGAGCAACCGCTCGCCCCGGGTCGCCGGTACGCGCTCAAACACACCAATCGCACCGTGCGGGCCACCGTGCAGGCGATCAACGACCGCTGGGACCCCGAGACGCTCGAGATCTATGCCGATCCCAGCTCGCTGGGCCTCAACGACATCGGCCGGGTGAGCTTGAGGACCAGCTCGCCGGTGCTCGCCGACCGCTTCCGCCGCAACGGCGTAACCGGCGCCTTCATCCTCATCGACGAGCATTCCAACGACACCGTCGGCGCCGGCATCGTCCGCGAGGCGCGCGAGGTCAAGCCGGCGATCGAGGGCCGTCGCGACGTCACCTGGCAGCCCTCCGCGCTGGACCGAGAGAGCCGCTGGCGGTCTCTGGAGCTGGCCGGGGCGACGGTGTGGCTGACCGGGCTTCCGGCCTCCGGGAAATCGACGATCGCGGTCGCGCTCGAGCGCCAGCTCGTCGACCGCCGCCGAGTCGCCTACCTGATCGACGGCGACAACATCCGCCACGGCCTCTCCGATGACCTCGGCTTCGCTCCCGGCGATCGTGCCGAGCACGCCCGGCGGGTCGGGCAGGTGGCGCGACTGTTCGCCGATGCCGGCGTGATCGCAGTCGTCTCGCTCGTCTCCCCCCTGCGCTCGGACCGCGAGGTACCACGCCGGCTTCACGACGCCGCGGGCCTCCCGTTCATCGAGGTGCACGTGGACACCAGCATCGACGAGTGCGCGCGGCGAGACCCCAAGGGACTCTACGCGCGCGCCCGCGCGGGCGAGATCAAGGACTTCACGGGAGTCGACGCGCCCTACGAGGCGCCCGAGAGCCCCGAGATCCGCATTCCCACCACCGACGTCGATGTCGGCACGGCGGTCCAGCAGATCCTCGGAGCCCTCGAGCGCGCGTGGGAACGGGCACTGGTGACCTCCGGCTAGTGGCCCGGCCCCCGTACGGACCCGGTCAATACCAGTGCCGCCGCCCACCCACGGCACGACCCATCGATCCGAGCGCCACGAGGATCAGCCCAACCACCAGCAGGATGATTCCGATCGTCCACAGAATGGCGATCTTGGCGACGAACCCGACTATCAGCAGCACTATTCCCAGAAGGATCATTGCTCTCCTGACCTCGATTGGACGGGGATGCTCTGTTCGGATCGCCACAGTAGGCGGGCCGCGCGCCCCCGTCGATGGATGCTGTACGAGCCAGAACGTACGTACCCGGACACACCGCCCTCATAATCAAAGTATTGGCAAACCGAGGCCAGCTCGCCGGCTGGGCACCGGGGCCTCGGATGTCGCCGGGCCCGGCGCGCCCGAGGTTTGCGCGGGCCTCCGGCATGGAATAAGACCAGCAGGCTTCATCTGAGCAGGTGAGGAGGAGAGGGATGCGTATTCGTACCTGGCTGACGGCGAGCTGTCTGGTGTTTGGGCTGATCATCACCGGCGCGTGGGGCGTGGCGGGCGCCAGCGCTGCCGGATCGTTCGTGCTGACCGCGCGCAGCACCGGCAAGAGCTATGCGCCGACGTTCACCGGCAACGGCCTGCTGGGGGTGCGGGTGCCCGCGTCGGGTCAGGGCTACGCCGGTGGCACCGTTCCCGCACAGTCGGAGATGGCCGGGTTCTACGCCAAACCCTCCCAGGGCAAGCAGTCAGAACTGGTCCAGCAGCGCGCCAACATCCCGACCTGGTCGACGCTGAGCTTCTCAGACGGCGGCCAGACGTTCTCGACCAACACCGGCAAGGTCACGGGCTGGCGCCAGTCGATCGACCTGCACACCGGCATCGTCTCCACGAACGCGCGCTGGCAGGCCCCCGACGGTCACGTCACCGACCTCAGCTACCAGGTGTTCACCGACCGGGCCCGGGAGCACGTCGGCGCCGTGCAGCTCGTGCTCACCCCGCGGTGGTCGGGTACGGCGACAGTGGACGACCTGATCGACGGAACCGCCGACACGACGACCTCCTCGACCACGCCGCCGGTGCTCACGACGCAGGTCGGCAAGGGCTGGAACCTGGGCTCGCGCCAGGACTGGGTGACCATCCAGACGCTGGGCACCGCGATCGATGCCACCGTCGCCGACCAGCTGACCACCAGCGCGAACATCACCGCGGCCAGTGCCGAGACCGCCCAGACGACGGCACAGAGCGTCGGCCAGACCGTGAGCTTCCCGGTCACCGCGGGACAGACCTACACGCTGACCAAGTACGTGGGCGTCGATGACTCGCAGGACACGCCCAACACCGTGGCCGCGGCCCAGGGGGAGGCGGCGGGCGCCGCGTCCGCCGGGCTCGGTGCCTTGCAGGCCGAGAGCGACGCTGCCTGGGCGCAGCTCTGGCAGGGCCGGATCGACGTGCTGGGGGACCCGGCGGTGGCCACCGACGTCAACGCCAGCGAGTTCTATCTGTGGTCGAGCACCCGTGCCGACCAGGACTGGAGCGTGTCCCCGGCCGGGTTGTCCTCCAACGGCTATGACGGCCATATCTTCTGGGACGCCGAGACCTGGATGTATCCGTCGCTGCTGGCCCAGCATCCCGACTTGGCGGCGGCCATGGACGCCTACCGATTCAACCGCTTGGCGCAGGCCGAGCAGCACGCCACGGCGACCGGGTTCAGCGGCGCCCGCTTCCCGTGGGAGAGCGCCCTGGACGGGACCGAGCAGATCCCGCCACCGGTGTCGGTCAACAGCGAGGGCGTCTACGAGCAGCACATCACCGCCGACATCGCGCTCGCCCAATGGCAATATTTCCTCACGACCGGTGACAGGCAGTGGCTGGCCACCCGGGGGTGGCCGGTGATCTCGGGCGCCGCCACCTTCTGGGCATCGCACGCCCGGCGCGCCGCCAACGGCAGCTACCACATCGACCAGGTCACGGGGCCCGACGAGGAGAACCCCGACGTCAACGACGAGGCGTTCACCAACACCGGGGCCAAGACGGCGCTTGACAACGCGATCGCCGCCGCCAAGGTGCTCGGAATGCCGTATCCGGCGAGCTGGTCGACGATCGCCGCCAGGCTGGTCGTACCGGTGTCCGGCGGCCATCACCCGGAGTACGCGGGCTATCGCTCCCAGCTGGTCAAGCAGGCCGATGTGACGATGCTCCAGTATCCCTGGCAGTTGCCGATGTCTCGCTTGGTGGCGCAGGCGGACCTGAACTTCTACGTGCCGCGCACCGATCCGCAGGGGCCGTCGATGAGCGACGCCGTCAACTCGATCGACAGCTCGAGCCTGGGGTCGCCGGGCTGCTCGAGCTTCGTCTACACCGAGCGCAGCTACCAGCCCTTCATCCGCGACGTCTTCGACCAGTTCTCCGAGACCAAGACCGGCGGAGCGTTCACGTTCATGACCGGGATCGGCGGCTTCCTGCAGGAGTTCCTCTACGGCTACTCGGGGCTGCGCTGGCAGAACACCGGCGCCGCGCGGATCGCGCCCAGCCTCACCGGCCAGCTCTCGGGCGTCATCCTCCACGACGTGTCCTGGCGAGGGCGGCGGTTTGACATCTCCGTCGGAAGGTCGACGACCACGGTCAGGCTCGACAGCGGCGCGCCACTGCCGGTCAGCACGCCGGCCGGCAGCCGTGTCGTCTCCCTCGGCCACGCTCTGCGGCTACGGACCGCCCGGCCGGATCTGGCGCCCACCTCGGACGCGTTGCGCTGCCAGGCCGCTCGCTCGAGCACCGCCCAGCCCGGAGCCCCCGCGCTGGCCGCCGTCGACGGCAGCCAGGCCACCGACTGGCAGCCCGTCCGGCTGCCGGCGACCCTGACGGTTCCGACGCGCCCCAGCCACCGCGTGATCGACAAGGTCGTCGTGGTCTGGGGCCGGCAATGGCCGGCTCAGCCCAAGCCCAACGTCCATCCGGCGCCCAAGCCGGTCAAGACGTTGCGTCCGACCAGCTACGCGCTCCAGGTCTCCGGCAACGGCCACTCGTGGAGGACGCTGGCGACGGTCCGCAACAGGACCGGCCGCATCACCGACACGTTGCGCTTTCCGTCGGTCAGCGCACGCTTCATCAGGATCAGGCTGATTGCGGCCGACCTGGGGACGGTGCCGATGAGCAAGCCGAAGGTCAAGGCCGAGCCGATGGTGCAGGAGCTGACCGCCACGCGCTGAGCCGGCGGGGGGCCGGGTATCTTGGCGAGCGTGCCAGCGCAGCCTTTCCCGCCCCGCGACGAGCTGTTCCCGGCCCTCGGGCAGGCCCCCGCTGACAAGATCGCGATCTCGTTCCCGGAGCGGGCCCTCAGCTACGCGGAGCTGGCGCGCGCGAGCGCGCGGGTGGCCCAGGCGCTCGCCCACGCGGGAGCCTCGCGCGCCGCGGTGCTCGCCGAGTCACGGATGGAGACGTGCGTGGCGGTGATCGGCGCGCTGCGAGCCGGCGTGCCCGTCGTGCCCATCAATCCCAAGTCGGGGACCAGCGAGCTGGCGCACATCATCGCCGATGCCGAGCCCGACGCCCTGCTGCGCCCGGCCGGCACCCCCGGCCCACGGGACGAGCTGGGCGGCCGGACCGAAGTGCTCGTGGACCTCGGCGAAGCGCCACCGGAGGACGCGGGTCCCTCGCCGCCGGACGACGCGGGTCCCCCGCCGCCGGGAGGCGCGAGGCCCACCCTGCCGCCCGGTCCCGAGGATCCCGCCCTGATCGTCTACACCTCGGGCACCACCGGACCCCCCAAGGGCGCGGTCCTCCCCCGCCGCGCCCTGGCCTCGAACCTCGATGCCCTGGCCGACGCCTGGGCCTGGACCGAGCGCGACGTCGTGGCTCACGCCCTCCCCCTGTTCCACGTCCACGGGCTCGTGGTCGGGATCCTCGGGCCGGTGCGGCGCGGGGGCCGCGCGATGCACCTGGGGCGCTTCTGCACCGAGGCCGTGGAGCGCGCCCTGGCCGGCGAGGCGACGATGCTGTTCGGCGTGCCCACGATGTACCGGCGGCTGGCCGACGCCGCCCAGGACGCGCCCGGACTGGCCGAGGCGCTGCACGGGGCCCGCTTGCTGGTCTCGGGCTCGGCGGGTCTCCCGGCCTCCGAGCACGACCGGCTGCGCGAGCTGAGCGGCCGGGGCGTGGTCGAGCGCTACGGGATGACCGAGACGCTTATGAACACCGCCGTCCGCGCCGACGCCGCGCCCGCGCCCGGCACCGTGGGGCCGCCCCTGCCCGGGGTGGAGCTTCGCCTGGTCGACGATGACGGATCCGAGATCGAGACCTCCGACGGCGAGACGGTCGGGCAGATCGAGATCCGCGGTCCCAACCTGATGCTCGGCTATCTGAACCGTCCCGAGGCCACCGATACCGCGATGCGCGAGGGCTGGTTCGTCACCGGGGATATGGCGACCCGCCGTCCCGACGGATACATCCGGCTGATCGGGAGGCAGGCCACCGACCTGATCAAGAGCGGCGGCTACAAGATCGGCGCCGGGGAGATCGAAGCCTCGCTGCGCGAGCATCCAGGCGTGCAGGACGTCGCCGTGACCGGCGAGACCGACGAGGACCTCGGCGAACGCGTCGTGGCCTGGGTGGTCCTGAACGAAGGCTCTCCGGATCGCTCGGCTCCCTCCGAGCAGGAGCTCATCGACCACGTGGCCGGCCGGCTGGCGCCCCACAAGCGTCCGCGCCTGGTGCGCTTTCTGGACGACCTCCCTCGCAACGAGCTCGGCAAGGTACAAAAGCAGCGACTGGCCCAGAGCGAGTAACCCAGGGCGACTGACCCAGCGCCACCCCAGCGCCACCCGGCTCCGGATCTTCTACTAGACCTTGACGTCCGCGAACTGCTCGCGCAGCGCGGTCTTCTTGAACTTGCCGGTCGCGGTGCGCGGGATCTCGTCGATGAACTCGAAGCGATCGGGAACCTGCCACTTGGCGTAGTGCCCGGCCAGATGGTCGCGCAGCTCCTCGGGACCGGCCTCCTGGCCCTCGCGCAGCACGACCACCGCGAGCGGCCGCTCGCCCCAGCGCTCATCGGGGAGCGCGATCACCGCCGCTTCGGCGACCGCCTCGTGGGCCATGAGCAGGTTCTCGAGATCGACCGATGAGATCCACTCACCGCCGGACTTGACCAGATCCTTGGAGCGATCGCAGATGTGCAGGTTGCCGGCGGGATCGATCGTGACCACGTCGCCCGTGGCGAACCAGCCGTCGTCGGTGAACCTGTCGGCGCCCTGTCCCCGGTGGTAGGCGCGGGCCACCCAGGGGCCGCGCACCTCGAGCTCGCCCATCGCCTCGTCGTCCCAGGGGATGAGCTCTCCATCGTCGGCGCGGCCGCGGATCTCCACGAACGGGGCCGCCGTGCCCTGGCGGGCTCGATAGTCGTACCGGTCGGGCTCGGGCGCATCCTCGAGCGCTCGGGGCAGACGGCAGACGCTGCCCAGGGGCGAGGTCTCGGTCATTCCCCAGGCCTGGACGACGGTCAGGCCGTGACGATCGAAGCCCTTGATCAGGCTCACCGGGGCGGCCGAGCCGCCGACCAGCAGCATCTGCAGCGCGCTCAGGTCCCAGCGGTCTGGCTGCTCGTCCAGGGCCTGCAGCACCGCCATCCAGACGGTGGGCACTCCGGCGGTGATCGTCACGCGCTCCTGCGCGAGCAGGTCGAGCACGCTGACCGCGTCGAGCTTGGGACCGGGAAGCACCAGTCCGGCGCCCACCAGTGCGGAGGTGAAGATCAGCCCCCAGGCATTGGCGTGGAACATCGGCACGACCGGCAGCACCGTGTCCTGAGAGGAGACGTTCTTGAGGTCGGGGAGCGCTCCGACCAGCGAGTGCAGCACGAGCGATCGATGCGAGTAGACGACGCCCTTGGGGCGGCCCGTCGTGCCCGACGTGTAGCACATCGCGGCCGCGCGCCGCTCGTCGGACTCCGGCCAGGTCATCGGCTCGGCGCCGGCGATCAGGGCCTCGTAGTCCAGGTACCCGTCGGGCACCGACCCGGAGTGCGAGACGACGATCACGTGCTCGAACTCCCGCGCCTGGTGGAAGGACTCGAACACCTGCAGCAGCGACTCGTCGACGAAGATCGCCCGGTCCTCGGCGTCGTTGACGATGAAGCTCAGCTCGTCGGGATGCAGTCGCGGATTGAGCGTGTGCAGGACCGCTCCCATCGCGGGCAACGCGAAGTACAGCTCCAGATGCTCGGGCTGGTTCCAGAGCAGCGTGGCCACCGGATCGCCGGGCGCGATCCCCAACTTCCCGAGCGCGGCGCCCAGCTGCCGGGCCCGCAGCGCGCAGTCGCCGAAGCTGGTGCGCCCCACCGAGCCGTCCGGTCGCCGGAAGACGACCTCCCGGGCCGCACTGAAGCGCTCCGCCCGTTCCACCACCCCGGTCAGCGACAGGGGGTAGTCGTCCATCATCAGCGCTTCGCGCATGCTCTCTCCCGTGGATCGCGTTGTGCCGAAGCTGAGCGTACTCCGAGCCCGCACCGGATACCGTGACCGAAGAGACCCCGAGACGCCCCACATCGAAACGAGCCGTGACCGATGAGCACCACTGAGCTGACCCCCGGATCCGCCGAGTCCGACCGCTATGCCGCCCTCGCCGAGCTGGCCGTTCGCCAGGGCGCCAACCTTCAGCCGGGGCAGATCCTGGCGCTCGCCTCGGAGCCGGGCAAGGAGGCGCTCACCCGGGCGATCGCCGCCGCCGCGTACTCCGCGGGCGCCAAGTTCGTGGACCTGACCGTGTTCGACGTGTACCTGAAGCGCGCTCGGGCGCTGCACGCACAACGAGAATCGCTGACCTTCATCCCGCCCTGGCTGGGCGAGCGGGCCCTGGCGCTCGGCGAGCATCGCTGCGCGCGGATCGCGCTCTCGGGGCCGGTCGCGCCGAGTGCGCTCGACGGAGTCGATCCCGAGCTGATCGCGCTCGACCCGCTGCCGCGCGTACCCGAGGCCATGAAGATCCTCAACGATCGCACGACCAACTGGAGCGTCGTGCCCTGCCCTACGAGCGCCTGGGCCTCGCTGGCCCATCCGCAGCTCGAACCGGCTGCGGCACTGGAGCGCCTGTGGACCGAGATCTCCCACGTCTGCCGGCTCGACGAGCCTGACCCGATCACGTCCTGGGAGGCCAGGCTGTCTGCGCTGGTGAGCATCACCCAGAGGCTGGACGCGCTGCACCTTGACGCGGTCCGCTTCCAGGGACCGGGGACCGACCTGACGGTCGGCCTGCTGCCGTCCAGCCACTGGTGCGCGGCCAGGTTCGAGACCGTCGACGGAATCGAGCACCAGCCGAACATCCCCACCGAGGAGGTGTTCACCACTCCCGACCCGGCTCGCGCCCACGGACACGTGACCTCCACCAAGCCGCTGTTCACCTCCGGCACGCTGATCACCGGGCTCAAGGTGCGCTTCGAGGCCGGACGGGTCGTCCAGATCGACGCCGACCAGGGCGCCGACGTGCTCCGCGGCCTGGCGGCCCACGACGACGGGGCCGCGCGGCTGGGAGAAGTCGCGCTGGTGGACCGCCAGGGCCGGATCGGACCGCTGGGCACCGTGTTCTACGACACCCTCCTCGACGAGAACGCCGCCAGCCACATCGCCCTCGGCCAGGGCTACCACATGGGCGTCGGCTCCGAGCAGGACGCCGAGCGGGTCAACGCCTCGGAGATCCACGTCGACTTCATGATCGGCGGCGATTCCGTGGCCGTCATCGGCGTGGCCGCCGACGGCAGGGAGATCCCGGTGCTGCGCGAGGGAATCTGGCAGATCTGACCGGGCGGCGGCCGGCCGCGCGCTAGGCTAACCGCTGCCGTCAGGAGAGGTGCCGGAGCGGCTGAACGGGCACGATTGGAAATCGTGTAACGGGGGTTGACCTCGTTCGGGGGTTCGAATCCCCCCCTCTCCGTCGATCGATCACCAACCCTGAACGGCCGGCAGACCGAGCGCACGTGGTCTCCGCGTCAGTCGCGGCAGAGGGACCGGAATAGAGCCTGCGAGTAACCCGGCACACACGCACCGGGCGAGGATCCTTGCGATTATCGGCCGAGTTACGTAGACTGGCCGCGATGACACTGAAGTCTAGGGGCGCAGGGGGCTACGTCGTACGCTGGCGGGTTGAGCCATGACAGAACGAACGGCACTGAGACTTGTAACGGGCGGACTCGACGACTGCCCTGCCAACTGGCTGTGGTTCTGCGGGCACTGCGCGGCACCCTCCCCGGGCGGAGCCGCACCGCCGCCGAATGCTCGCGTCTGCTCGTCCTGCGGACTTGGTCTGCTCCTGGAGACCCGCGAGGATGCCGTGCCCGGTGCTCGTGACGCCTTCCTGGTCGTCGACTCCTCGCTGCTGGTGCAGGCGATGTCCCGGGAGGCCCAGTCGCTGCTGGGGATGACCGAGGAGCTGGCGATCGACAAGCCGGTCGCGGAGCTGCTCGTGCCCGCCGACGCAGAAGCCCAGGGGGCGACCGGATTCGCGGCGGCGATCGCCGAGGCCGCCGACGGACGGGATCCCGCCACGGCACGCAGCTTCGTGCGGCCGTGGAACACGTTCGGTGTCCGGATGCGCGCCCGGATCGCGACCTGCGGTCCGCCGCGGGCCGCTCTGATCGTGCTGGAGAACGCGGGCCGGCCGGCGCTGCGCGCGGTCAGCTCCACGCCCGAAGCGCGGCGTTCGGGCTCCCGCTCCGGCTAAAGCCTCAGAGCCTCAGAGCCTCAGGGCCTCAGAGCGTCAGACCTCAGAGCGTCAGACCTCAGAGCGTCAGAGCGACGAAGCCGGCGCCAGCACCGCCGGGGCCCCGAGCCCGGCGAGCGCGCTCGGCAGCGCCACCGACCCATCCTCGCGCTGGCCGTTCTCGAGCAGCGCGATGATCGTCCGCCCGACGGCCACCGCGGTGCCGTTCAGGGTGCTCACGTGGGCGGGCCGCCCGTCCCCCGCCCGGTAGCGGATGTCCAGCCGGCGCGCCTGGTAGTCGGTCGTGTCAGAGCACGAGGTCAGCTCGCGGTAGCGACCCTGTCCCGGCAGCCAGGCCTCGACGTCGTACTTCTTGGCCGCCGAGGCGCCCAGGTCGCCGACCGCGATCGCCACCACCCGGTAGGGGATCTCCAGGTCCCGCATGATCGACTCCTCGATCGCCAGCAGCCGCTCGTGCTCGGCGGCCGCGGCGTCTGGCTCGACGAAGCTGAACATCTCGACCTTGTCGAACTGATGCACCCGAAAGATCCCGCGCGTGTCCTTGCCCGCGGCTCCGGCCTCGCGGCGAAAGCAGCTGGAGAAGCCCGCGTAGCGGAGCGGCAGGTCGTCGGCCACGAGGATCTCGTCACGATGCAGCGACGCCAGCGCCACCTCTGACGTGCCGGTCAGGTACAGGTCGTCGTCGGGCAGCCGGTAGATCTGCTGTTCGGTGTCTGGCAGGAAGCCGGTCCCGTACAGCGCCGACTCGCGGACGAGGACGGGTGGGATGACCGGCTCAAAGCCCTCGCCGATCAACTTGTCCATCGCGTAGCGCACGAGCGCCAGCTCCAGCATCACGAGCTCGCCGCGCAGATAGGCAAAGCGCGAGCCTGACAGCCGCGCCCCGCGCTCCATGTCGATCCGCGGTCCGGCCAGCTCCAGATGGTCGCGACCGCTGGGGGCGCCCTCCCCGACCTCGCGCAGGGCGGTGTCGGTATCCGGGGCGTCGGGCGCCGGCAGGTTGGGGAGGGAGGCGAGCACCGCGTCTCGCTGGGCGCGCAGGGCCGTCTCCTGGTCAGAGACCGACCGTCCCCGAGCCGCCAGCGCCGCCAGCTGCTCACGCTGCTCGGGGCTGGGAGCGCCGCGCAGCGCCCGGCTGGCCTGGTTGCGCTCGGAGCGCAGCTGCTCGAGCTCGGTGGTGACCGCACGCCAGCGCTCGTCGAGCTCGAGCAGCTCATCGACCGCTCCCGCCGCTTCAGGCCCCCGGCGGGCCAGGGCGGCGCGCACCCCCTCGGGATCGCGCCGGATCAGCCTGATGTCAAGCACTCTGCCGCCGGCGCTACGAATGGGCGGAATGCTTGTGCGCCGGCTTCTTGGCGGACGACCCGTTCGAGGACGACGCCTTCGAGGATGTCGTCGCCGACGTGCTCGTGGTGGCGGCCGGCGCGGACGCGGCAGTCGTGGCGGTGGGAGCGGCGGTGGTGGTCGTCTCCACGTGGGTCGTACCGGAGCCGGGCGGCAGCGTGCCGATCGGCTTGTCCAGGCATCGCGGCACGTCGACCACGATGGGTGCCTTGCGGCCGGAGTACGTGGCCACGAACTTGGCCACATCCAGGGCGTCCTGGCCGACGACCACGTTCTGCGGCATGTAGGCCCCCGAGAAGCCCCCGTTCTCGATCGCGTACAGGACGCGGGTGATCGGCCGCTCGCAGCGGATGTCGAAGTTGGGGCCGCTGATGGCCTGCGCGGTGCGGACGTTGGGCGCCGAGCCATGGGTTCCCGCGTAGGAGAGGGTGTGGCAGCCCGCGCACCGCTCCGAGAAGACGACCGCGCCCCGGTAGGCGCTGGCCTCGGACTTGGGGACGCTGATCTTCTCGGTGCCGCACGCCGCGGTGAGCGCGGCGAGCGCGACGGCTGCCACCACGAGCACCAGGATCTTCGCCAGCCGGCTCATCGCGCAGAGATCATAATCGGGTCCCTGTGTCAGGGAGGCGCTCAGCATTCGCGCTCGCGGCGGCGGTCGCGCTGGTCGGGGTTTCCGGCTGCGGCTCGACGGCCACCGTCGGCGGATCACGCACGCTCGGACTGGGGCTCGAGGAATACCGGGTGCTCCCGCAACGCGTGCACGCCGATACGGGCCCGTTGACGATCGAGGTCCACAACTACGGGCGGCTGACCCACAGCCTGGTGATCTCCCTCGATGGCCAGCCGGAGGCCTCCACGCCGCCGATCCCGCCCGGCCAGACAGTGCAGCTCTACGCCACGCTGGCCCCGGGCGACTACCTGATGGCGTCCACGATCGCCTCCGACCAGGCCCTGGGCGCCTACGGCACGCTGATCGTCGGATCCTGAGCTCGTGGCCGGGGCGCCCGCCTCCCGGCAGGAAGCGCAAAATCGGCGGCGAAGCTAATACCACCCCCGGCGCCGGCTTGGCGACGCCCGCTGGCACGACAACAGCGCGGACGTCCTCCTACGGCGGCAACCAGAGGTGCCGGCGCCGGGGGACGATATGACCCGCGCTCGATGCCGAGAAACGTCCCGTGGGGGGACGCTTCCCGCCACGCGTGCCTCGCCCGGGCGAAATGCCACCGAGCGAGCCCGTCAGCCGCCGGTTCCCGCGGCCCGCACCAGCAGCACCACGATCACCAGCGCGGCCAGCACCATCACCCCCAGCTCGCGCTGGACGATCGCGATCACCACCCGGCGCTGTTCCTCGGAGGGCAGCCGGCCGACCGCCGCTGCCGACTCGTGGCCCCCTTTGTCGAGCACCAGCTGGGCCGAGGCGATCCGCAGCTGCTCGGCGACGAACGAGACGGCTATCGGCAGGAGTCCGTAGATCAGGTGCAGGCTGGAGGCCTTCTTGCCGATCGCCAGCAGCACGCCCCCCAGCAGGACCTCGATCACGATCACGGCCTGGCCGGCACGCAGCAGGCGCCAGAACAGGCGACTGGACCGCACCCGGTACCAGCACCAGGCGCCCCAGAGCCCGGCCCCGCCCATCAGGGCGACGCTGAGCAGGCCGATGACCATGTGAACCTGGTTCAAGCTTCTGATCCGTTCCGGGGCTTCGAGATCGTCTCACCGTCTCGGAGATAGCCGCATTCAGCACTAAGTAACAATTTGTTACAAACCTCCGACCGCTGGTGATATAAGAGGTCTGTGCTTCGAAGTTATCTGCCGGCGATCGTGTTTCTCGTCCTCGGAGGCGCAATTGGAGCGCTGTTCGGGGTCCTGAACCTGTTCACCGGTAAGCGGGGAGGCCATCGTACGCAGAGCCGGCTGTCTCCCTACGAGTGCGGGCTGCCCTCGGAGATCCAGCGTGGCTTCCGCTTCGGGATCAGCTTCTACCTGATCGCGATGCTGTTCATCCTGTTCGACATCGAGGTCATCTTCCTGTATCCGATCGCCGTCCAGATGCGGGCCTTCGGGCCGTTCGCGCTGTCGGAGACAATCGTCTTCGTCGCGCTGCTGCTCGTCGCCTTCGTCTACGTGTGGCGCCGGGGAGCCCTGGAATGGAGATGAAGCGAGAGCCCCTGGAGGCGCCGGCGGACTTCCGCTCGCGCCAGCTCCAGGCCCGCGACATGCTGCGCGGCGACCTCGAGGGCGAGGCGCTCGAGCGCTACGTCGAGCAGGCCGTCCTGACCACGACGGTGGACAAGGCGGTCGGCTGGGCCCGCGGGAACTCGTTCTTTCCGCTGACCTTCGGTCTGGCCTGCTGCGCGATCGAGATGATGGCGATCGTCGGCTCACGGGTGGACATCGCTCGCTTCGGGTTCGAGGCGATGCGCGCGTCGCCGCGGCAGGCGGACCTGATCATCCTCTCGGGCCGGGTGTCGACCAAGATGGCGCCGGTCATCCGCCGGCTCTATGACCAGATGCTCGATCCCAAGTGGGCGATCTCGATGGGGGCCTGCTGCTCGTCGATGGGCGTGTTCAACAACTACGCGCTCGTGCCGTCTGACAAGTTCATGCCGATCGACGTCCACGTACCGGGCTGCCCACCCCGCCCCGAGGCGCTGGCCCACGGGATCCTGCGCCTGCGTGACAAGGTCCAGGGCCACGAGCCCGCCGGCTGGCGCGAGCGCTATGACGCTGTCGGCACCGAGGAGGTGCTTCCGGCAGCCCCGGACGGCGCCGCCGCGATCAACGTGTTTCCCGGAGGGGACACCGCCGGTGCCTGACGCGACCGGGCTCGAGCTGACGGCCCACGAGCTCCGCGACGCCCACGCAGAGTCGATCATCGCCACCGACTTCTACCGGGGCCGGGCGGTGCTCGAGGTCGCGCCCGAGCACGTACCGAGCGTGCTGGCGACACTCAAGGAGAAGGGCTACGCCTTTCTGGCCAGCCTCCACGGCGTGGACTACTACCCGGAGGAGCCCCGCCTCGGCGTCCTCTACGAGCTGCTGGACATGAAGCAGGTCGACCGGATCTCGGTCAAGGCGCGCGTCTCCACCGACGACCCCCGGATGCCGACGGCGATCGGCCTGTTCCCGGGAGCCGAGTTTCCCGAGCGCGAGGTCTACGACATGTTCGGCGTGGTCTTCGAGGGACATCCCGACCTGCGCCGCATCCTCATGCCCGAGGACTACGAGGGCTTTCCCCAGCGCCGTGACTTCCCGGTCGGGGGCGAACCGGTGCTCTTCACCTTCAACGAAGAGAACTCCTACGGGAAGTGGGCGTAGGCATGTCGCTGGACACCGATTACCGCAAGCGCGAGCAGTCGATCACCTACGCCGCCGAGCCGGCCGGCCAGGGCGAGACCCACGAGCTGCTGACGCTCAACATCGGCCCCCACCATCCCGCCACCCACGGCGTGCTGCGCCTGATCGCCACCCTGGAGGGCGAGGTGGTGCGCGACATCAAGCCGATCGTCGGCTACGTCCACACCGGGATCGAGAAGACCGCCGAGGACAAGTCCTACTGGAAGGTGATCCCGGTGGTCGAGCGGATGGACTACCTCAGCTACTACTTCAACGCGATGGCGTTCTGCGGGGCGGTCGAGACGCTGCTCGACGTGGAGATCCCGCCCCGCGCCCAGTATCTGCGCGTGATCCATCTCGAGCTCAACCGGATCATGTCGCATCTGGTGTGGCTGGGAACGAGCGCGCTCGACCTCGGCGCCATCTCGATGTTCTGGTACTGCTTCCGCGAGCGCGAGACGATCCTCGATCTGTTCGAGATGTCCTCGGGACAGCGCATGCACACGCGCTACATCCAGGTCGGCGGGGTGATCGAGGACATCCCGTCCGGCTTCGCGGCCAAGGTGCGCAGGTTCGTGGACGAGATGCCCAGCCGGGCCGACCAGTACGCCGACCTGCTGGAGAAGAACCAGATCCTGCTCGAGCGCCTGCGCGACGTGTGCCCGCTGAGCGAGGAGACGCTCCTGGGGCTCGGCGTGACCGGGCCGCTGCTGCGGGCCGCCGGCAACCCCTGGGATCTGCGCAAGGCCGCCCCCTACTCCAGCTATGACCACTTCGACTTCAAGATCCCGGTCGGGACGGTGGGCGACAACTACGACCGCTTCCGGGTCCGCCATGCCGAGCTGTATGAGTCGACCAGGATCATCGCCCAGGCCCTGGACGGCCTGCCCGAGGGGCCGTTCATCACCGCCGACCGCAAGGTCGCCCTGCCTCCCCGCCACGAGCTGGCCACCAGCATGGAGGCGCTGATCCACCACTTCAAGCTCGTCACCGAGGGCTTCCGGGTGCCGCCGGGCGAGGCCTACTACCCGATCGAGAGCCCCCGCGGCGAGCTGGGCTGCTTCGTGCGCGCCGACGGCTCGGCCAAGCCGGCCCGCGTCCACATGCGCGATCCGAGCTTCACGAACCTGCAGGCGCTCGCGCCCATGGTCCGCGACTCCTACATCGCCGACCTGATCGCGACCTTGGGCATGCTCGACCCGATCCTGGGCGGCATCGATCGATGAGTCCGAGGCCCGCGGTCCCGAGATTCGGCCACGGATCCCGCGTCCCCGGCTGGGACGACGCGGTCGACCTGGCCAAGGATCCGGCGGTCATCCCCGATCCGGCGACCACGCCCGTGCCCGAGGCCCTGCGCAACAGAATCGAACAAGCGATGGCCAAGTACCCGGACCGGCGGTCGGCCGCGATCCCCGCCCTGCACGCCGCCCAGGCGGTGCACGGCTACTGCTCGCCGCAGGCCATCGACCAGGTGGCGGCCGTCATGGCGCTCACCCCGGCTTACCTGACCTCGGTGGCGACGTTCTACGACATGCTCGAGACGTTCCCCCGCCCGCCCCACGACGACGTCTACGTGTGCACGAACATCTCGTGCTCGCTGCTGGGCGCCGACGAGCTGTTCGACGCGATGGTGGGGGCCGCCGCCGGCGACGAGCGCATCCACGTCAGTTCGTTCGAGTGCCTGGGGGCCTGCGACATCGCGCCCATGGCCTCGGTCAACGGCGAGTACGTCGGTCCGCTTGAGCTCGACGACGCCCAGCAGATCGTCGAGGACCTGCGCTCCCAGCGCCCGGTGCTGCCCGACAAGCAGATCCGCTACCGCCGCTCGGTCGACCCCGGCGTCGAGGCCGCCGGCGACCAGTTCGTGGCCGACGACCGGGTGCCCCGCGCCGACACCGCGGGGCTGACGCAGACCGAGGTTCAAACCGACCGTCCCGGCCCGCCGGCTCCGGTCGAGATCCCTCCCCACCAACCCGAGCCCGACCTCGAAAGCGACCGATGAAGACGATCCTGTTCGACCGCATCGACGAGCCGGGCCTCAACAAGCTCGATGTCTACGAGCGCCGCGGCGGCTATCAATCGCTGCGCAAGGCCCTGACCATGGACCCCGGGGACGTCACCGCCCAGATCATGGACTCGGGCATTCGCGGGCGCGGAGGCGCCGGCTTTCAGATGGGCAGGAAGGTGTCCTTCCTCCCCCACGGCGAGATGGCCAAGTACCTGGTCTGCAACGCCGACGAGTCGGAGCCCGGAACCTTCAAGGACCGCGAGCTGATGCAGAAGTCCCCGCACATGCTGATAGAGGGAGTGATGATCGCGGCCTACGCGGGTCAGATCAGCCGCACCTTCATCTACATCCGGGGCGAGTACCAGCTCCAGGCCGACATCCTGGAGGCGGCGATCGCCGAGGCCGCCGACGCCGGCTACATCGGCGAGCGGATCCTGGGCAGCGAGTTCTCGGCGTCGCTGGTGCTGCACCGCGGCGCCGGCGCCTACATCTGCGGCGAGGAGACCGGGCTGCTGGACTCGCTGGAGGGCAAGCGCGGCAACCCGCGGCTCAAGCCCCCGTTCCCGGCGATCGAGGGCCTGTACGCGGGACCGACGCTGATCAACAACGTCGAGACGCTCGCCACCGTTCCGGCCATCATCCGCATGGGCGGCGCCGACTACGCCAAGATCGGGACCGAGACCTCCACGGGAACCAAGCTGGTCTCGATCTCCGGAGACGTCCGGCGTCCGGGCAACTACGAGATCGAGCTCGGCATCCCCTCCCGGGAGATCATCTATGACCTGGCGGGCGGTCCGCCCAGCGGCCAGGAGATCAAGTTCTGGTTCCCGGGTGGCTCGAGCGCCCCGGTCCTGACCCGCGACGATCTCGACATCCCGTACGACTTCGACAGCCTGGCCAAGGCCGGCTCGATGCTCGGGTCCGGCGCGATCATCGTCGCCGACGAGTCACGCCGGGTGCTCGACACGGCGCTGAAGCTCGCCAAGTTCTACGCCCACGAGTCGTGCGGCAAGTGCGTGCCCTGCCGGGAGGGCACCAACTGGACGCTCAAGATGCTCCAGCGCATCCAGACCGGCGAGGCGACGCCCATGGATCTGGACATCATGGCCTCGGTCCAGGAGCAGATCATCGGCAACTGCCTGTGCGTGCTCGGCGACGCCATGGCGATGCCGATCGGATCGATGGTCGCCAAGTTCCGTGATGAGCTCGAGGCCGACATCGAAGCCGCCCGCCAGCGCAACGAGCTCGCGGCCGTGCAGGACGTCGTCGGGCTGGGCGTGGCCGACGAGCAGGCCGGCCCGATTCCCGTTCACTGAGTGGCCGCCACCGACACCCACTAGCCTCGCTGCCCGCATGCCACGTCCCGAGCGCAAGACCATCCAGCTGACGATCGACGGCCGCGAAGTGGAGGCCGTCGAGGGCCAGATGCTGGTCGACGCCGCCAAGCTGGGCGACGTCGAGATCCCCTACTTCTGTTACGAGCCCAAGCTCGGCAATCCGGTCGGGGCCTGCCGGATGTGCCTGGTCGAGATCGAGGGCATTCCCAAGCTGCAGACCTCCTGTTCGACGCCAGTCAAGGACGGGATGGTCGTCCACACCCAGACCGAGCGCGTGCGCCACGCCCAGAACGCGATCGTCGAGTTCCTGCTCGTCAACCATCCCCTGGACTGCCCGGTGTGCGACAAGGGCGGCGAGTGCCCGCTGCAGGACATCACCTTCGGCTGGGGACTGGGCCGGTCGCGCTTCATCGAGCCCAAGCGCCACTTCGAGAAGCCGCTCGCCCTGTCGCCGCTGGTGGCCATCGACCGGGAGCGCTGCATCCTCTGCTATCGCTGCGTTCGCTTCTCGCAGGAGGTCTCCGAGGACTACCAGCTGATCTTCGCCGAGCGCGGCGCGCACAGCTTCGTGGCCACCCACGACGGCCATCCCTACGTGTCGCCATTCAGCGGGAACATCGTCGAGCTGTGCCCGGTCGGAGCGCTGACCTCCCAGCCCTACCGCTTCCGGGCGCGCCCCTGGGACATCGAGTCCGGCGCCGGCATCTGCACGTTGTGCCCGTCGCAATGCAACGTCACCTTCACGGTCCGCGACGAACGGGTGGTCCGCGTGCTGGCCCGGGATTACGAGGGCAACAAGGGCGTCGACGACGGCTGGCTGTGTGACAAGGGGCGCTTCGCCTACCAGGCCTTCAACGTCGATGAGCGGATCACCCAGCCCCTGGTCAGAGATGGCGGCGAGCTGCGGCCGGTGTCCTGGGAGCGGGCGCTGCAGGCCGCGGCCGGCCTGGCCCGCCATCGGGGGCGAGTGGGCGCGCTGGTCGGCGGCCAGGCCTCCAACGAGGAGGGCTACCTGCTCGCCAGGCTGATGCGCGAGGGCCTGCAGTCCGCCGACATCGACTCGCGCGCGGTCGGCTCCCAACCACCGCTGCCGGCGACCCTGGCCCGGGCCCTGGCCGCGCCGGCGTTGCAGGCGAGCGTGAGCGACCTCGAGTACGCCCACACCGTTCTCGTGCTCGGCTGCGAGCCGCGTGACGACGCCCCGATCCTCGACCTGCGAGTGCGCAAGGGCGTGCGCCGCAACGCGGTCAAGCTGGCCGTCGCCACCGCCCGCCCGAGCGCCTTGGATCCCAACGCCACCGCGACCGTTCGCTACCCACCCGACGAGGCCGACGCCTTCCTGGCCGAGCTCGACCGGGCGCTGGTGGGCGGCGGGCAGGCCAGCGAGGCCACCGAGGCGCTGGCCGCCCTGCTGCGCGACGGGGGCGAGGAGATCGTGATCGTCTGGGGCGAGCGGATCGGAGCCGGCGCGGCGGCCCGGCTGCTGCGCGTGGCGGAGCGGCTGGGTCTTGCGCAGCGTCAAGGGGCCGGGTTGCTGCAGATCCCCTCGGGCGCCAACGGCCGCGGCCTGCGCGAAGCCGGCGTAGTGCCCGACGCCGGGCCCGGCTACGTGCCGCTGGCCCAACCCGGCCGCGACGCCGAAGGGATCGGGCAGGCGCTGGCCTCCGGGCAGCTGACCGCGCTGTACCTGTTCGGAGCCGACCCCGTCCGCGACCAGCCTGACCGCGGGCTGTGGGAGCGGGCGCTTGACTCGGCCGCGCTCGTCGTCGCCCATGCCAGCGTGCTTACCGACGGCTTGCGCGAGCACGCCGGCGTGATCTTCCCCGCCGAGTCCCACGCCGAGAAGGAGGGCACGGTCGTGCACCCGGACGGTCGCCTGCAGCGGCTGCGGATCGCCGTCGCCCATCCCGGCGAGGTGCGGCCCGGCTGGTGGGTGGTGGCCGAGCTCGGACGCCGGATCGGTAGCGATTTCGGCGTCGGGCGCAGCGCCGACGCCTTCGCGCAGCTGGTGGCCGAGGTCCCGTTCTATGCCGGGCTGACGCTCGAGCAGATCGCCGGGCACGGCCTGCGCTGGACCGAGCGCGCCGGGGTCGCCAACTTCGACGCCGGCGACCCGGAGGCGATCGCTCCGCCCCCGGCGCCCGTCCCGGTGACGACGCCGGCGCCCGGCCCCGCGGCCGACGCGGCGGCCGACGGAATCGGATCCCACC
Source organism: uncultured Solirubrobacteraceae bacterium (assembly GCA_963830595.1). GTDB lineage: Bacteria > Actinomycetota > Thermoleophilia > Solirubrobacterales > Solirubrobacteraceae > Palsa-465. The sequence continues at coordinate 61,496 of CAWHMQ010000006.1, read as the reverse complement.
CACCCCTGCGCCTGGGCACGTACCGCCCGCTGTGGGCCTCGCCGGAAGTCGAGGTCTCGCCCGCCCTGAAGTTCCTGGTCCCCGAGCCCACCGTCGAGCTCTCGCCTGACGACGCCCGGCGCCTGGGGATCGGCCACGGCGACGGAGTGCAGGTCGGCGCCAACGGAACCCGCCTGAACGTGACCGCCGCGATCCGCTCCGGAGTTCCGGTGGGAAGCGCGTTCCTGGCCGACGGGATCGCCTCCGAGTCGGCCAACGCCCTGACCGAGCCGCTGATCGAGGTCCGCAAGCCGTGATCGGGTTCGGGCTGGAGGTCCCCAAGCCGTGATCGGGTTCGGGCTGGTCACCTACTTCGAGCCCTGGTGGGTGCAGATCGTCAAGGCGCTGGTGATCTTCGCGGTCATCTTCGCGGTCCTGCCGATCCTGATCGTGTACGAGCGCAAGCTGCTGGGACGCTTCCAGAACCGCTACGGCCCCAACCGGGTCGGCCCCTTCGGGTTGATGCAGCCCCTGGCCGAGATCGTCAAGTTCGCCACCAAGGAGGCGTTTCGCCCCACCACCTCGGTCGGCTACCTGTTCCGGATCGCCCCCATGGTGGCGATCCTGACGGCCGTGGCCTCGCTGGCCCTGATCCCGTACGGCAACGTCCAGCACATCTTCGGCCAGCGGGTCGGCCTGTACGGGATCGACGTCTCGGTGGGACCCCTGTACGTGTTCGCCTTCGGTGGCATCTCCTTCTACGGGATCATGCTCGGCGGCTGGTCCTCGGGCTCCAAGTACGCGTTCCTGGGTTCGATGCGCGGCGCCGCGCAGCTGATCTCCTACGAGGTCTCGCAGGGCCTGGCTCTGGTCGGCGTGATCATCACCAGCGGGACGCTGTCTCTGACCGGCATCGTCCACGCCCAGCGCAGCCTGTGGTTCTTCATCCCCCAGTTCGCGGGCTTTCTGGTGTTCCTCACGGCATCCTTCGCCGAGACCAACCGCGCGCCCTTCGACCTCGTCGAGGCCGACACCGAGCTCGTTGGCGGCTACTTCACCGAGTACGGCGGCACGGGTTGGGTTGCCTACGAGTTCGCCGAGTACGCGAACATGATCGTCGTCTCCGGGATCACCGTGACGATGTTCTTCGGCGGCTGGCTGATGCCCTTCGGGATCCATCCCCCGGGCTGGGTGGATCCGATCGTCGTGCTGGCGAAGATGTTCTTGATCTTCAGCCTGTTCATCTGGGTGCGGGCCACGCTGCCCCGCCTGCGCTACGACCAGCTCATGTCCTTCGGCTGGAAGATCCTGCTGCCGCTGGCCACCCTCAACCTGCTCGTGACCGCGATCGTGGTGGTCTCGTGACCGTCGCCCCGCCCGCCGCCATGATCCGCGAAAAGCGCCTCCGGAGAGGAGCACCATGACCCCCTATGACCCCGGCTCCGACGTCGTCGAGGTGGTGCGCGCTCCGGGTGCCGGCCCGGTGCGCGGCGCCTACCGCGTCTTCGGTGAGACCCTGCGCGGCCTCAAGACAACGTTCGCGCGGGTCGTCGAAGGACCGACGACGATCCAATACCCGGAGGAGAAGACGCCCGTCTATCCGCGGTTTCGCGGCCGCCACAAGCTGCACCGGTTCGAGGACACCGGTCTGGAGAAATGCGTCGGCTGCTCGCTGTGCGCCGCCGCCTGCCCCGCCGACTGCATTCGCGTGGTCGCCGCCGAGAACACGCCTGAGAACCGCGTCTCGGCCGGGGAGCGCTACGCCGCGGTGTACGAGATCAACCTCAGTCGCTGCATCTTCTGCGGCTACTGCGAGGTCGCGTGTCCGTTCGACGCCATCACCATGGGCCACGACTACGAGCTCTCCGACTACACCCGCTCGGACCTGATCTTCACCAAGGAGATGCTGCTCGCCGAGCCGATCGAGCGCGCGCCGCTGCGCTCCGAGGGGGAGTGACCGGATGTCGGCGGTCATCTTCTTCATCGCGGCGATCGGAGCCCTCGGCGGGGCGATCGGCGTGGTCACGCTGCGCAACCCCTTCTACAGCACCCTCTCGCTCGTCGGGCATCTGATCTTCCTGGCGGCGCTGTTCCTGCTGCTGCGCGCGGAGTTCGTGGCCGCCGCCCAGGTCGTCATCTACGCCGGCGCGGTGATGGTGCTGTACATCTTCGTGGTCGCCTACGTCGGCGGAGCCGACGAGCCGCTGCACAGGCCGGCGGGGGCGCTCAAGGTGCTGGGCCCGATCTTCGGCCTGGCGCTGGCGATCGAGCTCTGCATCGCCATGCTCGGCTCGGCGCTGAAGGGAATCGGCGGCAAGGGCGCCCCATACGTGTTCGGGTTCGGGACGCCGCGCCAGATCGGCGGCCTGTTCTTGACCACCTACCTGCTCCCGTTCGAGCTCGCCTCCCTGCTGCTCCTGGTGGCGGCGATCGGCGCCGTCGTGCTCGCCCGGCGGCGACGCGGGCTGGAGGGCACCGACGAGTTCGAGGACAGGATCGTCGCCACCCCGCGGCCCGCCTACACAGGCACGATGGCCGAGGCCGCCGGACTGCGTCCCGGCGCCGGCACCACACCCGAGCCCGAGCGCCAGACCGAGCCGGTCGGAGCCCGTGCCGGCGGCCATGACCAGCCCTCGGAGGGCGGCTGGTAATGGCCATCGGCTGGTACCTGACCGTCTCGGCACTCATCTTCTGCATCGGCGCCGTGGGGGTGATGATCCGCCCCAACCCGCTGGTCATCCTGCTCTGCCTGGAGCTGATGCTCAACGCCGGCAACCTGGCCCTGGTGGCGTTCTCACGCATGTGGGGCGGCGCCGACGGCCAGGTGTTCGCGCTGTTCGTGCTCGTGGTGGCTGCCTGCGAGGTGGTCGTCGGACTGGGCCTGATCGTGGCCATCTACCGCCGCCGGATGCCGATCAACGTCGATGACCTGAGCGAGCTCCAGGGATGAGCCCCACCACCTTCGGCTGGCTCATCCTGCTGTTCCCCCTGCTCGGGACGATCCTGATCGGGCTCGGATTCCGGCGACTGAGCGGCACCGCCGCGGGCTGGCTGGCAACGCTCGCGATCGCGCTCTCCTTCGCCGCGTCGGTTGGCGCGCTGATCTCGCTGCTGGGCCACGCCGAAAGTCACCGTGAGCTGACCTCCTCGCTGTGGAACTACGTCTTCACGGTCGGGGTCAACGCCAGGCTCTCGATCCTCGTCGACCCCCTCTCGGTGTTCATGGTGCTGGTCGTCTCCGGGGTCTCGACGCTGATCCACATGTACTCGATCGCCTACCTGAAGTCAGACCGGGGCTACTCCCGCTACTTCGCCTACCTCAACTACTTCGTCTTCTCGATGCTGCTGCTCGTGCTGGCGAGCAACTTCCTGCTGCTGATCGTCGGCTGGGCGTTCGTGGGCGCGGCCTCCTATCTGCTGATCTCCTTCTGGTATCGCCGGAGGACCGCGACCGGCGCCGGCATCAAGGCGTTCCTGATCAACACCGTCGGCGACGTCGGCCTCGTCCTGGGGACGTTCTTCATCTTCCGCCGCACCGGGACGCTTGACTTCGAGCAGACCTTCCGCCTGGTGCCGCACGTGTTCGCCCACAACGGCACCGACCTGGTGGCGGGCTGCCTGCTCCTGCTCGTGGGGGCGTTTGCCAAATCGGCCCAGATCCCGCTGCACACGTGGCTGCCCGACGCCATGGAGGGCCCGACGCCGGTCTCGGCGCTGATCCACGCCGCCACCATGGTCACCGCCGGCGTCTACCTGATCGCCCGCATGCACCCGCTGTTCGAGCGCGCCCCGACGGCCGCCGACGTGGGGGCGATCGGGGGCTGCCTGACGCTGCTGGTGGCGGCCACGATCGCGATCGTGCAGACCGACCTCAAGCGCGTGATCGCCTATTCGACGATGTCGCAGATCGGCTACATGATCATGGGCGTCTCGGTGGGCGCCTACTCCGCCGGCCTGTTTCACCTCATGACCCACGCTTTCTTCAAGGCGCTGCTGTTCATGGCGGCGGGCTCGCTGATCAGCGCCATGGGCGGAGAGCAGTCGCTCGATCGGATGCGCGGATTTCGCAAGGCGATGCCGTTCACGTTCATCTGCTTCGTGATCGGCGGCCTGGCTCTGTCCGGTCTGCCTCCGTTCTCGGGCTGGTTGTCCAAGGACGACATCCTCGGCTATCTGGACCACCGGGGCGGCGGCTTTCTGATCCTCGGTGTCGCCGGCTACGTGGGCGCCCTGCTCACCGGCGTCTACACCTTCCGGATGATCTTCCGCGCCTTCTTCGGCGAGCCCGTCGAGGAGGCCCGGGAGCTCGAGCACGGCCACTTGTTCCACCCTGAAAGCGGGTTCAACCCCGGCACCGGAGAGCTCGAGGACACCGACGTCGGCTTTCCCGGCGCCGAGCACCACATCGCCGAGCGCGCCTGGCCGATGAAGTTCCCGATGGCGATCCTGGCGTTCCTGGCTTTGGTCGGAGGCGTATTGCAGATCCCCGGCGTCGACAGGTCGGTCGAGCGCTTCCTGTCGCCGACGTTCGCCGACTCGAGGCTGGCCCAGCTCGGGCCGAGCGTCAGAGGCGACTGGACGGGCCTCGTGATCGGCGCCCTGGTCGCCATCGCCGGGATCTCGATCGCCTATCGGATCTGGCTGGCCAAGCCGGGCACCTCGGCGCGCCTGCAGGCGCGGCTGCCCGCGCTGCACAACTTCCTCTTCCACAAGTGGTACTTCGACGAGCTGATCGACTTCGCGGTCGTCCGTCCGGCGCTGTGGCTGGGGCGCTTTGCCAACTCGACGCTCGAGCGCGGCGTGATCGCGGGCGGGGTGACGGGCGGCACCACCGGGGTCGTGCGCGCCTGGTCGGCCGCGGTGCGCCGCGCCCAGACCGGCTTCCTTCGCTACTACGTCGGCGCGATGCTGGTCGGCATCGGGTGCATCGCCCTCTACTTCCTGATCGAGGCCACCTAGATGACCCTCTCGATCCTGATCTGGGTGCCGCTCGCGATCTCCGTGCTCGCCGCCTTCCTGCCCGGCCGGCTGGCCGGGCGGATCGCAGTCGGCTGGAGCGTGGTCACGCTCGGGATCGCGATCTCGTTCCTGGCGCGCTTTGCGACGGGCCGCTCGGGCCTTCAGTTCGTGACCGACAAGGTCTGGATCTCCGTGCTCGGGATCCACTACAAGCTGGGGCTCGACGGTCTCAACGTCGCGCTCGTCGTGGTGGCGACGGCGATCTTCACCGCGGCCATGCTGTGGTCGGCGACCCGGGAATGGGAGCGCCCCCGCCTGTTCTACTTCATGTTCGGCCTGGCCGAGAGCGGCGTGCTCGGCGCCTTCTGCGCCCAGGATCTCGCTCTGTTCATCGGGTTCTTCGACCTGATGCTGATCCCGTTCTACTTCCTGGCCGGGATCTGGGGTCCGCCCGCCCGCGAGGATCGCGTCCGGGCGACGACCAAGCTCGTCATCTACACCCTGGTGGGATCGTTCTTCATGCTGGTGGGGGCGATCGCCACCGGCGTGCTGACCGCCAGCCAGCACGGCACCAACCTCACGTTCGTGCTCAGCGCGCTGCGCGCCCTGCCGCTCTCGCACACCTCTCAGGACTGGATCTTCTTGTGCTTCGCGATCGCGTTCGTGGTCAAGATGCCGCTGGTCCCCTTCCACGGCTGGCTGCCCGACGGCTACAAGGCGATGCCGATCCCGGCGATCGCCGTCTTCTCGGCGATCCTGTCCAAGGTGGCCGCCTACGGCTTCCTGCGGGTCGCGCTGCCGCTGTTCCCCTACGCGGCCGCCCATTTCCAGACGCTGATGCTGCTGATCGCGCTGGTCTCGGTCCTCTGGGGGACGGTGGTGGCCTTCACCACTCCCGACGCCCGGCTGGTGGTCGCCTACTCCAGCGTGGCCCAGCTCGGCTTCATCACGCTCGGCATCTTCTCGCTGCACCCCGAGGGTGGCCAGGGGGCGCTGTTGCAGATGGTCAACCACGCGCTGGTGACCGCTCCGCTGTTCTTCATCGTCGCCACCCTCGCCCTGCGCGCCGGAGGGTCGGAGAAGCTGGCCGACATGGGCGGGCTCGCCTTCCGGGCACCCGTGCTGGCCAGTCTGTTCCTGATCGTGGTCCTGGCCACGCTTGCCATGCCCGGCTCCTCGAACTTCGCCGGGGAGTTCCTGATCCTGCTCGGGCTCTTCAAGGCCAAGCTGGCGATGGCCGCGATCGCTTTCCTGGGCGTCGTCGGCGCGGCTGCCTACGCCCTCCGGCTCTACATCACCTCGATGCACAACCGCGTCGGTCGCTCGGACACCTCTCGGGAGATCGGACTGACAGAGGCGGTCGCGGTGGTGCCGATCGTGCTGGTGATCCTCGTCTTCGCCTTCTATCCCCAGTTCGGCCTCAGGCGCTCTCAGCCGTCGCTGAAGGCGGCGATCGCGCCCGCTGTGCTCCAGCAGCACCTGTCGGCGGCGCGCAACCAGGTGGCGCAGGCGCCATGAGCTACGTCAAGCCCTCGCTCCTCTTGGCCGCCGCCCACATTCACGGGCCCCACATCGACTGGGCGTCGTTCATGCCGATCGTGGTCCTGGCCGGAGGCGCCCTGATCGTGCTCCTGGTCGGCCTGCTGCGCGGCTCGGTGGCCCGTGAGCGCGTCGTGCCGCTGCTCACCGTAGCCACGCTGGTGGCCGCGATCGTGGTCGAGATCACCCGCTTTCACCACCCCGCGTCGATCATCTCGCAGGCGCTGGCGATCGACGACCTGGCGCTGATCCTCGATTTCATCCTCGCCGCGGCCGCGATCGCCTGCGTGATCCTGTCGCTGCGCACCCGGGCGCCCACCACCGCCGGACACGGCGAGTATCACGCGCTGTTGCTGTTCAGCGTGCTCGGCATGACGGTCCTGGTCTCCGCCCAGAACCTGATCACCCTGTTCATCGGCTTCGAGCTGCTATCGATCCCCCTGTACGTGCTGTGCGCCTCGGAGTACCTCCGGGCGGGCTCGCTCGAGTCCGGGCTTAAGTACCTGGTCATCGGCTCGGTGGGCTCGGCCACGCTCGTCTACGGCCTGGCGCTCGTCTACGGCGCCACCGGCTCCACCCAGTTCTCCACGATCGCCGCCCGGATCTCGGGCAACGCGCTCGCCCCCGGGGTGCTGGGCGACCCGATGCTGCTCACCGGCATCGGCCTGGTGCTGGTCGGCTTTGCCTTCAAGGCGTCGGTGGCCCCGTTTCACCAGTGGACGCCCGACGTCTACGAGGGCGCGCCGACGCCCATCACCGCCTTCATGGCGACCGCCACCAAGGCGGCCGCGCTCGGCGTGCTGCTGCGCTTCTTCGACGTGGCGGCGATCGGCGTCCAGGACACCTGGGCCCCGGCGATGGCCACGATCGCGGCGATCACGATCATCGTCGGCAACGCGGGCGCGCTGACCCAATCCTCGCTCAAGCGGCTGCTGGGCTACTCGAGCGTCGCCCAGGCCGGGTACATGCTTTCCGGGGTGGTGGTCGGCACCCAGCTCGGGGTCGAGGCCACAGTCCTCTATCTGATCGTCTACCTGATGATGAACCTGGCGGCGTTCGCGGTCATCGTCGCCGTGCAGCACGAGCGCTCCGACGGCGAGGAGCTGACCGGGCTCGCCGGGCTGGGGGCGCGCAGCCCGCTGCTCGCGTGGCCGATGACGATCGCGATGCTGGCGCTGGCCGGGATCCCCGGCACGGTCGGCTTCATCGGGAAGTTCCAGCTCATCCACGCGCTCGTCGACGGCGACTACACGTGGCTGGCGGTGGTGCTCGTGGTCGGCTCGATGATCTCGCTCGGCTACTACCTGAGAGTGATCTCGGTGCTCTGGATGCGCTCGCCCACGCCCTCCCCGGGGCCCGGCTTCGCGATCGCCCCCGGCGGTGGCGACGGCGGACGTCTGGCGCCGATCGCCGGTGGCTCTCCGGATGCCGATGTCGAGCCCGAGGCGAGCGCTCGGGGGCCGGTGGTCGACGGCCCATCCGGGGTCGGGCTGCCCGCCGCGCTCTCCTCTCCCTACGGAGAGGTCGCGTTCGTGGCCGTCCTGTTCGGCGCCGCCTGCATCGTGTTCGGGATCTTCCCCTCGCCGCTCTTTGACCTGGCCGCGCATGCCGGACACGCGCTCAGCGGCCTCTTCTAGGCTGGTCCTCCGCCGCCCCCGGCCGCCCCCGGCCGCGCCCGGATGGATTTTTCTGCGTTCTGCCCGATGGTTGCGGCAGTGTTCGGCCGGGTAGTGCACAGGGCATGGACGAATCCCGCAAACAGAGCGACGAGCCGCTTCCCGGCTCGGTCTCGAATCAGAACGCCGAGGAGGCTGAGCCCGGTCACGGTGGTGGAGACGAGCAGCGCTCGCGTGACGCCGCCGATCGCGACGCGCAGAGCGGGGACCGACCTGGCGGCGAGTCCAGCGAAGGCTCGCAGTCGACGGGCAGCCCCCACGGCGCCGGCTGAGCCACGCTCCGAGGCGCTGACGCGTCGGGCCGGGCGCCCGGGCTCCGGGCCGCTGACGCCGCCCCGCGGGGCTCCGGGCCGCTGACGGGTCAGGCCGCGCGCGGGGGCTCGGCCACCGCCGCCGCGGGCTCGCCTCCGCGGGAGAAGCGCAGCACTCCGTCGCGCAGCGAGCCCAGCCGGAAGTCGATCAGGTCCAGCGCATAGTTCTGATGCACCCGCCACGGCCGCTTGGCGCCCTGGGCGGGGAAGTCCTGAACGGATCGCAGCACGTATCCCGAGGTCAGGTTGAGCAGGGGCTCGCGGACCACGCCGGGCTGCTCGCCGGCCGGGACGCACTTGCGAAAGCCCTTGGCGCGCATGAGGTTCAGCAGCCGGCAGACATAGGCGAGGGTCAGGTCGGCCTTGAGTGTCCAGGAGGCGTTCGAGTAACCGATGACCAGCGCCAGGTTGGGAACTCCGCCGAGCATCATTCCCTTGTAGACGAGCGTCTCGGGCAGCTTGATCTCACGGCCGTCGACGGCCAGGCCGGCACCCCCGAGCGCGAGCAGCGAGAGCCCAGTGGCGGTCACGATGATGTCGGCCTCGAGCTCACGGCCGCTGCGCAGCTGCACGCCCCGCTCGGTGAAGGTCTGCACCTGATCGGTCACCACCGAGGCGGCGCCGCGACGGATGGCGGCGAACAGGTCTCCATCGGGAACCAGGCACAGCCGCTGGTCCCACGGGTTGTAGCGAGGCCTGAAGTCGGCGTCCACGTCGTAGCCGTCGGGAAGCTCACGCTCGACGCCGCGGCGGATGAGCGACTTCATCAGCTCGGGCCGGCGGCGGCTGAGCTGATAGCTGAGCGTCATCAGCGCCACGTTCTTGAGGCGCACGGCCCGGTAGGCCAGCTTCTCGGGCAGCGCGCGCCGGGCCAGGTCGGCGAGGCCATCCTCGGCGGGCAGCGAGACCACGTAGCTGGGGGAGCGCTGCAGCATCGTGACGTGCTCGGCGCGCTGCGCCAGCGCCGGCACCAGCGTCATCGCGGTCGCTCCGCTGCCGATAACCACTACCTTGCGCCCGGCGTAGTCCAGCTCCTCGGGCCAGTGCTGGGGATGGACGATCGTCCCGGCAAAGTGCTCGGCGCCCCGAAACTCAGGCTTATAGCCCCGGTCGTAGCGGTAGTAGCCGGTGCACATGACCAGAAAGCCGGCGCTCATGGTCACCAGCTCGTCCGAGTCGGTCCGGCGCACCTGAATCGTCCAGCGCGATTCCGAGCTCGACCACTCGGCGCGCACGACGCGGTGGCTGAAGCGGACGCTCGGCAGCACGTCGTAGCTGGCCGCCGTCCGATGGATGTAGTCGAGGATCGCCGGACCCCCGGCGATCGCCTGCTGCTCCTTCCAGGGGGCAAACGAATAGCCGAGCGTGTGCATGTCGGAGTCCGAGCGGACCCCCGGGTAGCGGAACAGGTCCCAGGTCCCGCCGATCGCCTGTCGGGCCTCGAGGATCGCAAAGCTGCGATCCGGACAGGAGCGCCGGAGATGACACGCCGCCCCGATCCCCGACAAACCCGCGCCCACGATCAGCACGTCAAGGTGTTCATCGGCGCTGGTACGCATGCGTATCAGGGGTCAAGGTTAGTGGTTCGAAACGAACCACTTGGGGGGCGCTCAGTCGTAGTGCCTGAGGCTGAGGCCAGAGCGCCGACCACGAGGCGGTGGGCCGGCAGAGCATGATCGGCAGACCCTGCTCTTGATTGTCGAGGCCGACGCGATCGTTGACGGTGGCCAGCGTGCGGCATCCCGCAAAGTAGGGGGCGGCGCCGGCGGCGTTGTCAAAGCCGACGACCAGGGCGCGGGTATCGGTGGCCGGCGGCTCTCCCCATTCGCTGAAGCCGTTGTGACCGCTGTAGGCGCGCGGTAGTCCCAACGGCGACCCGAGGACATCGATCGCCCCGGCCTCCCCGTAGTTGCTCGTGAAGATCGCGGTGCGCCGGCGTTCGGCGACTGGAATCTCGCGCCACGCCGTCGAGGCGGCCTGGATGAAGCGAGGCCAACCAACGGTGTCGCCCTGGGCCGAGTTGAGCGCGATCACGATGCTCCCCTGCAGGTCACGCTCGGGCAGCAGCGGCAGAGCGATGACCGCGCCGATCGCGGCGCTGAGCGCGACAGCCGCCGTCATCAACCACGTGCGCCTCGGGGTCCGCATCGTCCACTCGGCTGCGGGCAGGGCGCCGAGACCGAGCAGGACGGGATACAGGCTCGCGAGATAGTAGGCGTGCCCGTTGCCGGCGAAGTACAGGACGGCCATCACCGCGTAGGTGATCGGCACGAAGCGCAGCCGGTGCCATGCCGCGCGGCGAAACGGGGCCAGCAGGCCCGCGACCCAGACGGGCACGAGCACCGGGCTGACCATGACGAGCTGGAACGGGAAGAAGCCGGCCCGGCCACCCTCTTGGCTGCCGGCGATGTTGCCCGCGACGGTCAACTGCGGCCAACCGTGCTGCTGCTGCCAGATGAGGTAGGGCGCAGCCAGGACCGCGGCGCATACAACCCCCCCGGCGGCCCACCAGGAACGGAGCGGCGATCGCGGGCCGACGACGATCAGCGACGCGACCATCACCGCGGCGACCAGGCCCACCTGGGGCTTGGCCTCGACACCTACGCCTACGATCACACCGGCGGCCAGGATGGACGCGCCGCTTCCACTGACGACCGTCCGAATCGCCAGCCACCCCAGGATGGTCGTGCCCAACATGTCGAAGGTCGTGGTGCTGACCAGATGGGCGACCGCGAGCGCGAAGCCCGAGGAGGCCGTGCAGGCCGCGGCGATGATCTGCGCGCGCCGGCCTGCGCCGAGCTCTCGGGCGATCAGGGCCGCGAGGATCGTCGTCGCGATGGCGGCCAGCGCCGAGGGGGTACGCAACACCAGAATCGATCCCGAGCCGATCGCGTGCATCGCCCAGGACAACAGCGGAACGAGCGGAGGCTGGTCCGGATAGCCAAACGCCGGATGCGACCCCGCGACGATGAAATACAGCTCGTCCCGGTGATATCCGTAGCGCGTGCTCGTCGCGAGCAACATCCCGAGCTGAGCGGCGGCGATCGCTCCGACCCAGCCGCTCAGATGCGGTCGCACGGCGCGTACAGCAGGGCCGGATCGCGCTTCGCCTGAGCCTGCCAACGTTTCGAGCTCCACGACAGCGCGTACGCTACCCGTCGGTCAGGCGACGGTGACGATGATGATCGCGGGGGGCGCGGACCCCGTTGCCGGCGCCGACAGCGGCTGCCGCGACCGCCGCTACGATCGACCGCCCGTGCGATATCCGGTCGAGAGCTTCAGCACTGCCGAGCGCGTCACCCTCAGCGCCTACTGCACCAATCTTGACCGGCCGGTGTTCGCGCTCGTAAACCTCCCCGAAACCCTGAAGGGCGCGCTGTTCGCCCGGTACTCGCGCTACCCCGGCACCCTGCGCCGGCTGCTGCTCGACGAGTTCGCCGGCGACCTCCCGGAGTGGCCGAACGCGCCGACGCCGACGCCGACTCCGCCGGCCCCGGCCCCGGCGCCGGTGTCAACCCCGGCGAGCGCCCTGCCGGGCCGGGCGGACCGCCTCTACGAGCGGATCTTCCTCGGCTACGGCGACGACTCTGTGGCCCAGCTGGGGGGCGCCCACGTGGCCTGCGAGTGGGTGTCGAACGTGCTGACCAAGATTCTGCAGCGCCCGCGCCTGGGCGCCTACCTGGAGCAGTCGACCCGGTACATCGCCTACGACACCCCGATGCCCGACCCGCCCGGGGGCTACCGGTACTACTCGGACCCCGGGCTCGGCCCCGAATACGCGGGCGCCATGGACGAGCTGTTCGCGATCTACGCGGGCGCCCTCCCCCGCGTCCTGGCCTGGGCACAGACCGAGTTCCCGCGGGCCGACGAGGAGCCCCCCGCGGCCCACGCCCGCGCGCTGAAAGCCAAGGCCCTGGACCTGCTGCGCGGCCTGCTGCCCGCCGCCTCGCTCTCGCACATGGGCATCTTTGCCACGGGCCAGACCTATGAGCAGCTGATCCTGCACCTGCTCGCTCATCCCCTGCCCGAGGCGCGCCGGTACGGCACCATGATCCTCGGGGAGCTCCAGGCGGTCATCCCGAGCTTCCTGACCCGCGTGCCGCGCCCCGACCGCGGGGGGGAGTGGATCGCCTATCTGGAGTCCCGCGCCCGGGCCGGGGAGCACTGGGCGCGACGCCTGGGGCTGGACGAAAGCTCACATGACCATGCCCCGGCGGGCCCATCGGTGAAGCTGCTGCACGTCGATGGCGACGAGGACGCGCTGCTGGCCGCACTCTTGTTCGAGTCCAGCCGCCTCCCCGAGGAGCGCGTGCGCCAGACGATCGAGTCGCTGGGCGACGCCGAGCGGGCCCGCCTGCTCTCCGACCTGGTGGGCGAGCGTACCAACCGCCGTCACCGTCCCGGACGCGGGTTCGAGGCGCTCCGGTACCGCTTTGAGATCGTCGCCGACTACGGGGCGTTTCGCGATCTGCAGCGCCACCGGATGCTCACGGTTCAGTGGCAGGCCCTGACTCCCGACCTCGGAGCGGACGTTCCCGAGCAGGTGGAGCTGGCCGGCGCCGGCGAGGCCTATCGCCGGGCGCTCGAGATCTCGAGCTGCGAGTACGGCCGTCTCGTGGACGCGGGAATGCCGAGCGCCGCCCCTTATGCCCTGTGCCTCGGCTACCGGATCAGGTTCATCCTCGATCTCAACGCCCGCGAGGCCATGCAGCTGATCGAGCTTCGTTCGGGCCGCGAGGGTCACCCCAGCTACCGCGCGGTCGCCCACGAGATGCACGCTCAGATCGCCTCCGTGCACCCGGCGGTCGCCGCGGCGATGATGCACGTGGACACCGACGCCGAGCCTCGCCTGGAGCGCATCCTGTCCGAGATGCGCAGCCAGGCTCGCGCCGCCGCCGGCTCCTGAGCGCCGGCGTCGCGGCCCTGCACGGCTTGGCCCGCGCTCTGACATCCGCCTGCGCGCTGAGTAGGCTTCTCCCTCAAGGAGAGCTAATGGACCTCGCACTCGGGGTACTCGTCGGGATCGTCATAGCGGTCGCTCTGTGGGTGGGGTGGAAGATGAACCGCACGCCAAGGGAGCCCAGCGCCCCGGAATCCGAGGGGATGCAGTCGGCGCTGCACGCGGCCACCGCGACGCTGCCCCACCTCCGCCGCGGCCTGAACATGCGCTCCGCGGCGCAGGCGACGCCGCACCTGCGGGCGCTCACCGGGGCGGCCGCGATCGCGCTCGCCGACACTCGCTCGGTGCTCGCGATCGAAGGCGAGGGACGCGAGCAGGTGCGCCCGGGCGACCTGCTGTCGCGGCTGCTGGATCGCACCTCCGACGACCGGATGCAGATCGTCACCCGGCTCGTCTCCTCGGATCCGACCTGCCCGCTGCGTGCCGCGGTGCTGGCGCCGCTGACCGTCCAGGGCAGACGCGCCGGGACCCTGATCACCTTCTATCGGTCCGTGGGACGGCCCAGCAGCGACGAGTTGCGGGTGGTCGCCCAGGCGGCCAGCCTGGTCTCCGCCCAGGTGGAGCTGTCGGTCCTGCACGAACAGGAGGAGCGCCTGGCCCAGGCCGAGCTGCGCGCGCTGCGTGCGCAGATCTCGCCGCACTTCATCTACAACGCGCTGGCCGCGGTGGCCGGCAACATCCACGCCCGGCCCGAGGAGGCCCGGGAGCTGCTGTCCGACTTCGCCGAGTTCACCCGCTACCTGTTTCGCGATGGACGCTCCTACGTGACCCTGGCCGAGGAGCTCGATCACGTCGAGCGCTACCTGAGACTGGAACAGGCGCGCTTTCGCGACAGCCTGCACGTGACGATCGATGTCGCGCCTGAGACCCGCGGCGCGGTGGTGCCGGCGCTCTCGGTCCAGCCCCTGGTCGAGAACGCGGTGCGCCACGGCGTCGAGCGGCGCGCCGGCACCGGCCGGATCTCGATCGAGTCGCGCCTGGCGGGATCCGACGTCGAGTTGCACGTGTGCGACGACGGAGGCGGCATCGACCCCGACCGGGTGCCCGAGCTGCTTGCGGGAGCCGGCCGGGGGATCGGGCTCTCCAACGTCGACGCCCGGCTGCGCGCCACCTTCGGCGAGCGCCACGGGTTGCGGATCGACAGCGAGCTCGGACGGGGAACCACCGTGGTGATGACCGTGCCCAACCTGCTCGGTGGTCACGCGGCATCGGTGGCGATGACGCCGGTCCCGGCATGACTGCGACGAGCGGTGACCAGCTCACGATCCTCGCCGTCGACGACGAGCAGACACAGCTCGAGGATCTGGCTCGCCTCCTGCGCGGGTTTCCAAGCGTGCGCGACGTGGAGTGTGCATCCGACGGACACGACGCCCTGGTCAAGGCCTCCACCCAGGCCTATGACGCGATCTTCCTCGACGTCAGGATGCCCGACCTCGACGGGCTGGAGCTCGGACGCGTGCTGCGACGCTTTGCCGCGCCTCCGCAACTGGTGTTCGTGAGCGCCTACGACAGTGCCGCCGCCGACGCCTTCGAGCTTCACGCGCTCGACTATCTGAGAAAGCCGGTCGCCCGTCGCCGGGTGCAGGAGGCGATAGAGCGCGTGTCGGCGGCGATCGAGTCAGCGGTCCCGCCGGACCCCGAGCCGCCTGACGCGCGACCGCCGGCGGGCGCGGCCCCCGACACCGAGATGCTCGCG
This sequence comes from uncultured Solirubrobacteraceae bacterium, assembly GCA_963830595.1. GTDB lineage: Bacteria > Actinomycetota > Thermoleophilia > Solirubrobacterales > Solirubrobacteraceae > Palsa-465. Next base: position 46,376 of record CAWHMQ010000006.1, on the reverse strand, counting down.
GTCGCCAACCTGCACGGCGGGTCTACGAGGCTGCTCGCGCGGGCCTCGATCCTCTACGCGCAGTCCTACGGAGACTTCGTCCGCATCGTGACCGCCGATGGGCGCTACCTGCTCCGGGCCACCCTGGCCGAGCTCGAGCTCCGCTGGTCGCCGCACGGATTCGTGCGCGTGCATCGCCAGTACGTGGCCAACCTGCGAAACGCCGTCGAGCTGCAACCGCTGCTGGGCGGCACCGCCGAGCTGAGCTTCGCCGGCGGGCAGACGATTCCGGTCGCCCGGCGCCACGCCGGCGAGCTCGGACGCCTGCTCCGAGTCTGAGCGGCACGGCCGCGAACTCGCGGTCCGCACTCATAGGTTTGGCTTAGACGACTCTTACGACACTGCCAACCGGGCGCGTCACGATGGCTTCATCGCTTTCCACCGATCTGATCGAGATCTCGTATGACGCAGCGCGACCATGCCCGCCACGCCTGTCCGGATCCCCGCGCTTCCGCGGATCCCGATCCGCGCACCGTGGTGGCCGAGCGGCTGCGGGCTCGCCGCGACCGGGTGCGAGCGATCCGCCGGCGCGTGGCCGGCGTCACCGTCGCCACCTTCCTCGCCACCTCGGGCGTGATCTTCGCCCAGCTGGTGACGGGGAAGGATCCGGCGCTGGCCCGAAAGACGAACCCGGCCCCGGCAGCCTCGAGCGCATCATCTGGCGCCTCGTCGGCCGCCTCGGGTGGCGCCACCGGGGCCTCGTCGAGCGCCGGGGCCTCGGCGAGCGCCGGGGCCTCGGCGAGCTCGCCCGCGCCCGTCACGACCAGCGCCTCATGAGCTCAGAGGTGGTGACGCGATTTCCCTGCTTCGGCGGGAGCTGCGCGGTGATGGTGAGCGGAACCGGCCCGGCCGGGCGTCCCGCCGAGGCGGTGGCGCGCGCCCGGCGCCGGCTGGAGGCCTGGCATGCTCAGTTCTCGCGCTTTGAGCCTGATAGCGAGCTCTCACGGCTGAACCGAGACCCGCGGGAGACGGTGCCCGTGTCGGCTGTGATGGCGCGGTTCGTCGCGGCCGCCGTCAACGCGGCCGAGCTTACGGGAGGGCTGTTGGACCCGACGCTCGTGGACGAGCTGGAGAGTGCGGGCTACCGGGAGTCGATGAGCTCGGCACCACCCGCACCGCCGGCACCGCCGGCGCCAGCTGCGCTCGCGTGCCGAGCCCCCGCCGGACCGAGTCCCAGTGCCCGCTGGGCACGGATCCAGGTCGACCCGGCAGCCCAGACCGTGACCCGGCCCCCCGGCCTGCGGCTGGACGGCGGCGGGATCGTCAAGGGGATGTTCGGGGACATCCTGGCATCGGTGCTCGCCGGTCATGCCTGCTTCTGCGTCGACGCCGCCGGCGACGTTCGGTTCGGGGGTACGGCCTCCGCGCCGCGCCCCATCCAGGTGGCCAGCCCGTTCGACGCTTCGATCCTGCACGTGTTCGAGCTGGCGCGAGGCGCGGCCGCGACCAGCGCGATCGTCAAGCGCCGCTGGACCGGTCCGGATGGCAGGCCGGCCCATCACCTGCTCGATCCCGCCACCGGACAGCCGGCCTTCACCGGCGTCGCTCAGGCCACGGCCCTGGCCGCCACGGCCACCGAGGCCGAGGCGCTGAGCAAGGCCGCTCTGCTGAGCGGGCCCGACGGCGCCCGAGACTGGCTTCGCCACGGCGGGGTGGTGGTGGGCGACGACGGCGCGGTCGAGCTGATCGAGCCTCGCGCGCTGTCGCTCGGTGTCGAGACTGGCCGCTGGCCGGCGACCGCGAGTGCGATCAGCGGATGATCGCCGCGATCACCAACCCGTCCACCCATCTGTTCTGGATCGTCTCTCGCGGCGCGGGCACCACGGCGCTGATCCTGTCCAGCGCATCGATCTGCTTCGGACTGGCGATGAGCGGCTCACTGATCAAGCGCGGCGGGGCGGATCGCCGCATCTATCACGAGATGCTCTCGCTCTCGGTGATGGTCGCGATCGCCGTGCACGGACTCAGCCTGATCGGAGACAGCTTCCTGCACCCGAGCCTGGCCGACGTGACCGTGCCGTTGCACTTCTCCTACAAGACACTGCCGACGTCACTGGGCATCACCGCCGGATGGGCGCTGATCTTCCTCGGGCTCTCCTACTACCTGCGGGATCGCATCGGCCGCCAGCGCTGGAAGCTGATCCACCGCCTGACCCTGCTGGCCTGGATCGCCGGCCTGATCCACACCTTCACCGAAGGCACCGACGCCGGCCAGACCTGGTTCATCATCCTGATCGTGGTGACCTCGGCACCGGCGGTGTTGCTGCTGGCGCTGCGCCTCACGGGCAGGCGGCTGCCGGCGGGCGCGAGCCGCCCGCCGGCCGGCCTTCGCCTCAGCTCTCGTCGGCGGCCTGCTCCTCGTTGATCTTGCCCTCCAGCTGGGACATGACGTCGGGATCGCGCAGCGAGGTGACGTCACCCAGGGCCCGCCCCTCGGCGATGTCTCGCAGCAGGCGGCGCATGATCTTGCCCGAGCGGGTCTTGGGCAGGTCGTCGGCCCAGACGATCCGCTTGGGCCGCGCGAACTTGCCGATCCGATCCGCGACACGGGCGCGGATCTCCTCGACCAGCTCGTCGGAGCCCTCCAGGTCGCCCTCCAGGGTCACGAACGCGCAGATCGCCTGACCCTGGTCCTCGTCGGCCTGGCCAATCACCGCTGACTCGGCCACCTTGCCGTGGGAGACGATCGCCGACTCGACCTCGGCCGTCGACAGGCGGTGGCCGGACACGTTGACCACGTCGTCGATGCGACCGATGATCCAGAAGTAGCCGTCGGCGTCCTTGCGCGCGGCGTCCCCGACCACGTAGGTCTCCTTGCCGAACTTGGAGAAGTAGGTCTCGATGAACCGCTCCTCCTCCTTGTAGAGCGAGCGCAGCATCGACGGCCATGGGCGCTGGAGAACCAGCAGCCCCTGGCCCTCGTCGACCGGCTTGCCCTCGCGCTCGTCGACCACGTCGGCCTTTATGCCGGGGAACGGGCGCGTCGCCGACCCGGGCTTGGTGGCCACGATCCCGGGCAGGGGGGTGATCATGATCGCGCCGGTCTCGGTCTGCCACCAGGTGTCGACGACCGGGCAGCGCTCGCCGCCCACCACCTTGTGGTACCAGAGCCACGCCTTGGGGTTGATCGGCTCCCCGACGGTACCCAGCAGCCGCAGTTTCTCGAGGTTCGCCTTCTCCACATACTCGACGCCCCACTTCATGCAGGCGCGGATCGCCGTCGGCGACGTGTAGAAGAGCGTGACGCCGTAGCGCTCGCACAGCTCCCACCAGATGCCCTTGTGCGGATAGTCGGGAGCGCCCTCCCACATCACCGAGGTGGCGCCGTTGAGCAGCGGCCCGTAGACGATGTAGGTGTGCCCGGTGACCCAGCCGACGTCGGCCGAGCACCAGTACACGTCCTCCTCGGGCTTGAGGTCGAACACGTAGCGATGGGTGGCGCTGGCCCCCGTGAGATAGCCGCCGGTGGTGTGCAGGATCCCCTTGGGCTTGCCGGTCGAGCCGCTGGTGTAGAGGATGTACAGGGGGTGCTCGGCGTCGAGCTCCTCGGCCGGACACTCGGGATCGGCGGCCTCGCAGACCTCGTGGTACCAGACGTCTCGCCCGTCCTGCATCTGGCACTCGGTGTCGGTCGACTTGACCACGATGATGTGCTCAACCGACTTCGCGTCGCCGATGACGTCGTCGACCGCATCCTTGATCGAGGCCGTCTTGCCCTTGCGCCGAGCGCCGTCGGCGGTGACCAGCGCCTTGGCCTCGGAGAACTGCATCCGCTCCTTGACCGAGTCGGCGGAGAAACCGCCGAAGACGACGTTGTGCAGGGCTCCGATCCGGGCGCAGGCGAGCATCGCGACCGCAACCTCGGGGATCATCGGCAGGTAGATGCCGACGACGTCGCCCTTCTGGATCCCCAGGTCCTTGAGCGCGTTGGCAAAGCGCTGCACGTCGGCGAGCAGCTCGGCGTAGGTGATGTCTCGCTCCTCGCCCTCCTCGCCACGCCAGTGAAAGGCGATCCGATCGCCGTTTCCGGCCTCGACGTGGCGGTCCAGGCAGTTGTAGGAGGCGTTGATGGTGCCGTCCGCAAACCACTTGTAGAACGGCGGATCGGAGTCATCGAGGTCCTCGGTGGGCTCCTTGAACCAGTGCAGCTCCTTGGCCTGCTTGACCCACCAGCCCTTCCAGTCGGATTCGGCCTCCTCGTAGACCGATGGGTCGTTCAGCAGAGCGTGCTCGCGAAACGATTCGGGTGGCTCGAATTTCTCTATATCGAGCATCTCGTCGAGCTGCTGCTCGAGCGACTGGTCCTTTGCCGGAGTCGATGCGGTGTCTGCCATTGCAAGCCTCTCCTTGTTACGAACCTGGTGCCTGGCACCGGATCAGCGACGGGCGCCGACGAGATCGCCGGCGCCCGGGCTGGCCACACATGTGCGGCTGTGTCTGCTCTTAGTTGTACCCCAAGTCGGACTTCGACATGGGGACTTATGGCTACCGATTCAGCGGGAAGACGGGCGCCAACACCCGGCCGAAGGTCGAGTTGATGACCGCCGCGAACGACGTGTACCAGGCCAGGATCGCCGTGGCGATCCCGAAGTAGCCGCCCAGCTTGATCGTGCTGTTGGTCGCCGCCGTGCCGCCGGCCAGGGCCGAATTGCCGATCGCCAGGATGACGAACGTGATCAGCAGCAGCAGGAAGACGAGGGCGACGGCGCCAGTGGTCCGCAGCGAGGCCACGAACATGTAGCCCGTGAAGATCGCCCATCCCCACAGGTACAGGCCAAGCGTGCTCGGCACGTGGGCCACAGGGATCTTCGGCAGACCGAAGTAGACGAGGACAAAGAACGAGATCCAGAACGCCCCGTAGGACGTGAAGGCCACCGCGCCGAACGTGTTGCCGGTCCGGAACTCCCACATGCCGGCCAGCAGCTGGGCTATGCCGCCGTAGGCGAGCGCCAGGATCGCGACCATCGGCAGCGCCGTGCTGCTGACCAGGTTCGCGTTGACGAGGCTGAGGGCGAACGTCGTCAGGGCAAATCCAGCCAGGCCCAATGGCGCGGGGTCAGACGGTGTCCAGCCCCGGTCTCCTTCGGCGGCGGTCGGATCCTCGGCCGCGGGCGCGAGATCCGCCTCACGCGCCCTATCGCCTCGCGGCGGAAGTCTGCCTGCTTCCATCTTCTTGCCTCCTACTCGTGGATTGACGAGAGTCGGCGCAACAGGCTCCGCTTCACGGTGAACGCGGGCAAGCCAGAATCGCTCGGCGGCGGGCAGACGCGGCCCAGCGGTCGAGATCGGCAGCTGAGCGGTGACCGCTCGGGCCCGCCCGCCGGTATCCCGGACCGCTAGCTACGCCGCTTGCGCTTGCGCTTGGGAGTCCCGGCGCGGGTCCCAGCCCCTCCGCCCGCTCCCGCCGCCTCGGGCGCGGGGGCCGGTGCGGGCGCCGGCTGGGAGCGCCCACCGCGGGCTCCGCGACCAGCTCGGGCGGCCCGCTGGGCGCGCACCTCGGCCGACGAGGGCAAAAGCTCGGCCCTTCCGGTGCGCCACGCCGCCGGCATGCCGGTCGGCCAGCGGCCTGAGATCAGGTAGGCCAGGGCCAGCAGCCAGTAGGTCTCCACGATCGGCACCGGCAGGAACGGAAACAGCACCAGGGCCCCGGCGACCATCCCCAGGTAGCCCATGAAGCGCGGGAGCAGGCCCACGCGCATGGCGGCCAGGGAGACCAGCACGAAGCTCAAGGCGATCAGCAACGAGGCGAGCAGCGCCGCCAGTTGCAGGGTCAATACGCCCGGGCTGCCGAGCAGGTGGTTGGCCTCGGGGTAGGTCTGCTGGCCGGTGGTCACGAACTTGTGCGCGTCGATCGCCTGCACCACCTGGTAGGCGACGCCGACCACCGCCGCCACGACGGCCCCGACGATCACCATGATCCGGATGTAGCGACCGGTCTGCGGGTTGCGAGCTCGAGTGCAGCTGTAGAGGAACACCAGCGTCCCCATCGTCGCCAGCGCCCCGACCGCGTTGATCACCGACGCGATCAGGTCCAGCGGGAACCGCTTGTGCAGATAGATGAGCTGCAGCGTCGCCTCGCTGACCTTCGCCTGCGGTCCCACGAGGGACAAGATCGAGGCCAGCAGGACGAGCACGCCCGCGGACGCCGCCACCGCCACCTGGCGGTTGCGCACGCGCGTCTCGTGAAGCAGCTGAGCGTCCGGGCTCATCGGCCGACCTATGCTAGTGGGCGAGGGGGGCACAGGAGACGTAGCGGGGGGCGCGGCGCCTCGGGACGCCGGCCTCAGGAGGGAGCTACCATTGCCGTATGGAAGGAAGCGGCTTTGGCGGACTGTTCGGTGACCCGGACGACCTGCAGCGCCGGCTCGGCGAGTTCGCGGAGCAGATGCAGGGCGCCCAGAAGCTCGCCTGGGCCGACAACGCGATCAAGCTGGCCGTCGATCTGACGATGGCGGCGATGAACCGCGTCAACATCCAGGGCACCACCGAGCAGCAGGCCGAGCAGCTGCGCTCCGTTATGGCCACGGTCTTCCCCGAGGCCGTCACCCTCGTGCGCGAGGCGCGCGAGGGCCTTCAGTAGCGACCGATCAGGACGCGGGTCGCAGCGCCTGATCAGGGCCGGGCGAGCGCCGCCAGCACGAGCTCGTCGTGCTCGCCGGGCTTGACCTTGTGGAGCACGTCCTTGATCGTCCCGTCCGGGGCGATGACGAACGTCGTGCGCTCGTTGCCCATGTACTTGCGCCCGTACATCGACTTCTGCACCCACACCCCGTAGTCCTCGGCGACCCTGTGGCCCTCGTCGGCCAGCAGTGGGAAGCCGAGCCCGTGCTTGCGGTCGAACTTCGCCGTGGCCTCGACGCTGTCCGGGGACACGCCGAGCACGACGGCGTCGGCGTCCTCGTAGTCGGGGCGGTGGTCGCGCACCCCGCACGCCTGGGTGGTGCATCCGGGCGTGTCGGCCTTCGGGTAGAAGTACAGGACCACCGTCTTGCCGCGCAGGCCCGACACCGAGACCGGGTGGCCGTCCTGGTCGGGGAGCGTGAAATCGGGAGCCGGATCACCTGGGCTGAGCATCGCGTGAGATGTTCGCAGCTGTGCGGCGGCGCTGCCCGCCGGGGCGGCGCCGGGCGATCAGGCGCCAGAACTGGAGCCCCGCCCGCCCGGTGCCAGATACTCTGCCGCGTTCGGGTTCTCGGCGAGCCCTGGATACCTGATCAGCAGGTCCCGCGTCACGCGCTCGTGAAACCCTCTGACAGCGTCGTGAAGCTCGGTGAAGTCGACGGTCGCCGTGGCCTCGGTATAGCTCGCTGAGATCGCCACCTGATCGCCGGAGCGGGCGAAGCTGATCTTGTCCCGCGAGACGGGAGACTCGTAGGTCCTCGCCTCACCGTCGGCCAGCAAGTCCATGAGCCAGCGCAGTCCGGCCGAGGCATCCAGCAGCGGCATGTGCCCCTCGAACGTGAACTCCGCCGCGTCGACCCGAAACACGACATGCGCGTACAGCAAGTCGAACTGGAAGTCGAACTCCGTGGCGAGCAGCACGGCTCGGTCGTCCTCGAAGCCGAGATCGGTGTAGTCCAGCGTGATCGTCATGGAGGGGAGATCGGGAACGCGGCCTCGATCTTGCCACTGCCGACGGCGAACGACGCGCACCCACGAGGTCGGCGAGCCGTGGCTCACGGCGCCGACGGTCCGGCCGAGGTTGGCGAGCCTACTTCAGCAGCCGGGACAGCCGGCGGTCCTTGAGCAGCTTGCCCTCGGTCTGGCAGGTCGGGCAGTAGCACATCACGTAGTCCTCGTAAAAGACGGCCTCCAGCGTGTCTCCGCAGCGCGGGCACGGCTCGCCGTTTCGCCGGTGGACGTTCAGCGGCATCGGCAGCTTGTCTGCGATCGGGAGCTGGAGATGCTCCTCGTAGTGCGCGAGCGCGCGGCCGAGCTCCTCTGCGGTCGCGCCGCGCAGGCGCTCCGCCTCCTCCTCGGAGAGCTCGGCGCCGCGCTTGAACGGCGACAGCTCGGCGGCGTGCAGGATCTCGTCGACCCAGGAGCGCCCGATCCCGGCGATCACGCGCTGATCGCGCAGCAGGCCGTGCAGCGGTCGCGGCGCATCCAGCAGCTCGGACAAATCCGGGGGATCCGGGTACGCCTCGGGCCCGAGGGTGGCGAGCGTCTCCTCGTCTCGGAGTCCCTCGGGCGTGAGCAGCTTGACCCAGGCCGCCTGCTTGGTACCGAACTCCCGCAGCCGCAGCTCGCGACCGTCCTCGAACCCGAGCAGCAGCCGGGACGTCCGGTCGCGCGGCGAGGCCGGCTGCGGGAACAGCTGCAGGCGTCCCGCCGACATGAGGTGGATCAGGAGCGTGAGCTCGTTCTCGAGCCCGACCGTGAACAGCTTTCCGCGTCTCCCGAGCCCGACCACGGTCAGCCCCTCGATCGCCGACAGCGGCGGATCGAAGCTGCGCAGGGCATTGATTCCCGGCGCGCGCGCCGCCTCGATCCGGGCGCCGGCGATGGCCTCGCCGATCAGGCGAGCCGTGATCTCGACCTCGGGTAGCTCAGGCATGTAAGACGAGCCTACTCAGCGCTACAGAGCCCCGCTACCGCCCGCCAGCGGGAATTGTTCAGGGTCCTTCAGGCCCTCTTTACGCTGCCGCACAAGACTCAGCTCCATGAGCGACGTACTGGCCATATTCGGGGCTCCGGACCAGGATGACGAGCTCGTGGCCGAGATCACGCGCCTTCATCCCAGCCGGGTCACGGTGTTGCTCGCTGACCTCGACTCGGACTGGGCATTTGACGACTCTCCCGGTGGCGACCGCCTGCGTGAGCGGCTGGCCGGGCTGCTGACCGCGATCGAGCTGCGCACCGGGGCGCGCGTGGCGGGCACGGCGGGCGATCGCGAGCAGCTGCTGGGCCGGCGCTTTGACCGTGAGCTCTCGAGCGGCGCCCCCGTCCTCGCCTGAGCAACGCGCCTGAGCAGCGCGCCTGAGCAGCGCCGCCTGAGCAGCGCACCCGAGCAGCGCCCAACACGCGCACCGCTCGCGATCTGAGAGCCGTCGGCGTCGGTAGGCTCCTCCCGCATGCCCGCCGCGCTCGCACCGGACGACATAGTTCAGACGTACGCTCAGGCGCAAGCCAACGAGCGCGAGCCGCTGCTCGTCCTCGAGCCGCTGCGTGAGTTCCTGGCCGCCCACGGCCTCCCCTCCCCCGAGAGCCTCACCGCCGAGCACGTCGGCGACGGGCACTCGTGCGTGACCTTCGCGCTCTCCACGGGGCCGGTGCTCCGGCGTCCGCCGCGGGGCCCTCTGCCCCCGAGCGCGCACGATGTCCTGCGCGAGGCGCGATTGCTGGGCGCGCTCGAGCCGACGGTGGTGAGGGCCCCGCGGGTCCTGGCGGTGTGCGCCGACGAGACCGTGATCGGGGCGCCGTTCTATGTGATGGAGCGGGTCCAGGGCGACGTGATCACCAACGAGCTCCCGCCCGCGCTTGACGCTCCCGCGCAGCGCAACCGGATCGCCGACGAGCTGGTCGAGAGCCTGGTGGAGCTGCACGGCGTCGACTGGACGACGCTCGGGCTGGAGGGGTTCGGAAAGCCGACCGGATACCTGGAGCGCCAGCTGCGCCGCTTCGGCGGGCTCTGGGAGCACAACCGGACGCGCGAGATCGAGGCCGTGGAGCAGGTCGGATCCTGGCTGGCCGCCAATCTTCCGGAGTCGCCGCCGGCCACCATCGTGCACGGCGACTACCGGTTGGGAAACACGATGTTCGCCCCCGAGGCCCCGGCGCGCCTGGTGGCCATCTTCGATTGGGAGATGGCGACGATCGGCGATCCCCTGGCCGACGTCGGCTACATGATGCTCCAGTGGACCGAGCCGGGCGACCGGCGCACCCGCTTCAATCTCCAGAGTGTCACGGCCCTGCCCGGCTTCCCGGCCCGCCGGGAGCTGGTGGCCCGCTACGAGGAGCGCTCGGGGCGCTCCATGCAGGCCCTGGACTGGTACGTGACGCTCGCCATGTGGAAGGCGGTCGTGTTCATGGAGGGCAATTACAAGCGCGCCATCTCGGGGACCACGGATGACCCGTACCTGAAGAGCTTCGGCGAGGGCGTCGTCGAGCTGGCCGAGCGCGCCCTCGCCGTGACCCAGGACGGGTTCTGACCGACCATGACCACCGGGAGAGCTCGCTATCGCGGCCTGCTGGTCGACTGGGGCGGCGTGATGACGAGCAACGTCTTTCACTCGTTTCGAGCTTTCTGCGAGCAGGAAGGGCTGTCACCGGACTCCGTCGGCCAGCGGTTTCGCTCTGACCCCGAGAGCCGGGAGCTACTCGTCGGCCTGGAGACCGGGACGCTTCAGGAGGCCGAGTTCGAGCCCCGGTTCGCCGAGCTCCTGGGCGTCGGACCCACTGGCTTGATCGACCGGCTGTTTGCCGGTGGCGTCCCGGACGAGGCGATGCAGGATGCCGTCAGGCGCGCTCGAGCGGGGGGCGTCCGCACCGGTTTGATCTCCAACTCGTGGGGGACCAGTCGCTATGACCGCCGACTGCTGTCCGACCTGTTCGACGGAGTCGTCATCTCCGGCGAAGTCGGCATCCGCAAGCCAACCCCCGAGATCTACGAGCTCGGGGCCCGGGCCGTCGAGCTCGAGCCCCGGGAGTGCGTGTTCGTCGACGATCTCCCGTTCAATCTCGAGCCGGCGGCCGATCTCGGGATGGCGATCGTCCGCCACGTCGAATCCGAGCAGACGATTTCAGAGCTCGAGGAGCTGCTGGCCGTGAGACTGCGATGAGGCGCCTGGGACCGTGATGAGGCGCCTGGGCGGGGTTGCCGGGACGCTGGCCGTGGCTCTGGCGATGGCGGCGTGCGGCTCCAGCTCGCTGTCGACGGTCCAGCTGCGCACATCGGCCGCCCAGGCCTGCGACCTCGCCCACCAGCGCGCCGAGAAGATCCCGACCCCATCGACGCCCGCCGGGGGCGCCGGCTTCTTGAGCCGCGGGATAACCGCCCTGGCGCCCGCGCAGGCGACGCTGGAGAGTCTGCGCCCGCCCGGCGACCTGGCCGGCGCCTACCGGACGGCGGTGGGCTTCTCCGGCAAGCGGCTGGCCGCCCTGCGCTTCACGCTCGCCGATCTCAAGGTCGGCGACGATCCCGTGGTGGCGATCAAGTCCCTGCAGGAAAAGCTCGCGCCGCTGGAGGCCAGGGGGGACGCCGCCTGGCGGTCGCTCGGGATCCCGGCGTGCGCCGACATCTGAGGCTGAGGCTCCAGCCCCGAAACCCGGGCCGGCCGGTGCGGCTCGCTGAACGCCGGGGCCCGGCGCACGGGTCAGTCCCGCGCGCCGCGGCCGTAGAACAGCTTGAAGAACCGGCGCAGCAGCATCGTGGTTCGAGCTCTGTAGGGGAACATGAACGGCTCGCGCTTGAGCGCGTGACGAGTCACCAGCAGCGACTGGATCTTGGTGTACTTGCGGATCCCGCCTGAGCCATGGCGGGTGCCGATTCCCGAGCTCTTCCAGCCGCCCATCGGCAGGTTGAGCGCGGAATAGTTCATCTGGGCGTCGTTGACGCACACCACGCCGGCCTGGATCCGGCGCGCCAGCTCCTCGCCCCGCTCGATGTCGCCGGTCCAGACGCTCGCCTGCAGCCCGTAGTCGGAGTCGTTGGCCAGCGTCAGCCCCTCCTCGGCGTTGGCGATCTTCATGATCGGGAGCGCCGGGCCGAAGGTCTCGTCGCGCATGATCTTCATCGAGTGGTCGACGTCGATCAGGACCGTGGGCTCGTAGTAGCGGCCCCGCTCGGCGTGAGGATGGCCGCCGGTGAGGACCCGGGCCCCCTTGGCGACGGCGTCGCGGACGTGCTCGTCGACGATCTCCAGCTGGGGCGGGAAGATGACGGCGCCCACGTCGACTGTGCCCACGCCGGTCGGCTGGCCCTGGCGCAGCCCGCGCACGGTCTCGGTCACCTTGGCCACGAACTCGTCGTAGACCGGCGCCTCCACGTAGCAGCGCTCGACCGAGATGCAGACCTGTCCGGCATTGTTCATCGAGTAGAACGCCGCCGCGTTGGCGGCCCGCTCCAGATTGGCATCCGCGCAGACGATCATCGGGTCCTTGCCGCCGAGCTCCAGGTAACAGGGCACGAGCGCGTCGGCGGCGGCCTTCATGACGCTCTGGCCCGTCCTGGTCGACCCGGTGAACATCACGCAGTCGACCTCGCCGATCAGCGCCGCGCCGGTGGATCCGTCGCCGGTGGCGACCTGGAAGACATGCTCGGGCAGGCCGCATTCGTGCATCATCTCGGCCATCAGCAGCGAGCTCAGTGGCGTCACCTCGCTGGGCTTGAGGATCACGCAGTTGCCCGCCATGAGCGCTGGGATGCAATCCCCGAAGGCGTTGACGATCGGGTAGTTCCAGGGACCGATCACGCCCACGATGCCCAGCGGCACGTAGCGGATGATCAGCTTCTTGCCGGCGGCGACGGGATTCTTCCAGGAGGGGACGCGCTCGTCCGCGAGGTAGCTGGCCGCCTCCTTGGCCCAGAAGCCCAGCGCCGAGACGGTGTAGCCCAGGTCGGCCAGCTGGGCATCCTCGTAGGTCTTGCCGGTCTCCGACACGACCGTGTCCAGGACGCGGTCGGCGTTGTCAAGCATCCACTTCTGAGCCCGGCGCATGATCCGCCCGCGTCCCGCGAAGCCGATCGCCTGCCATTGAGGCTGGGCCTCCCGGGCGCGGGCCGCGATCGCCGAGAGCTCGTCCGCGCCGAGGATCGGCACCGTGGTGATTCGCTCCCCGGTCGCCGGGTTCTCGACCGCAATCGTGCCGGCCGATACCGCGCCGTCGGCCTGAGCCGACTTCTGGTCCTCGACGCTTGCCATCGCTCCTCCTCTGCCGCTCAGTGGGTCGGGGGCGAAATCTAGCGGTAGCCGCTCTCCTCGGCGGCGAGCTTCAGCCGCGCAGGTCGCGGGCTTGATTCAGGCCGGATCGAGCTCGATCGACTCGATCGACGGCGGCTCCAGCGGGCGGTCCTGGGCACCGGTCGGCGTAGCCTCGATCGCGTCGACGGCGTCCATCCCGGCGGTGACCTCTCCGAACACGGTGTGCTTGCCGTCCAGCCAGGGCGCGCTGTCGATGGTGACGATGAAGAACTGCGATCCGTTGGTGTTGGGCCCGGCGTTGGCCATCGCCAGCGCGCCCCGCACCACCTTGTGCTGGTTGAACTCGTCCTCGAACTGATACCCGGGGCCTCCGGTGCCGGTGCCCTGCGGGCACCCGCCCTGGATCATGAAATCGGGAATCACCCGGTGGAAGATGATGCCGTCGTAGAAGCCGTCGGAGGCCAGCTTGCGAAAGTTGGCGACTGTCTTGGGCGCCTCGTCGTCGAACAGCTCGAGACCGATCGTACCCAGCGTGGTGTTCATGTTGGCTTTGGACATACCTTGACAGTACCCAGGATCCGGGCAGCCGGTGAGCAGCTGCCCGGATCGCTGAGCCTGCACGTGAACGGACTAGCTGGCGATCTGGATCGCGTTGATCGCCGAGGTCACGCTGATCGCCGGAGCGGTTCCGGAGCCAAGCGGAAGCGCGCTCGAGCAGCTGACCGAGCCGGTGCCCGACGGTCCGGAGGCCTGCAGCGGGATCGATCCGGAGCTCGCCGGACCGCCCGGGAACACGTCGATCGTGACGCTGCGAGTGGCCGTGTTGGACCCGACGGTCAGCGTGCAGGTCACCGTGACGTGCTGACGTGCCGCGAGGCCGGCGGCGGGAGTCACGGTCGCCGTCGGGTTGGCCAGCGCCAGATACGACGACCCGCCGGGCAGCGCGACGCTGGTGACGGTGGCCGGGGCGGCGCCGATGAAATTCGCCACCGTGTTGTTCGTGGTGCCGAAGTGCGACGGAAGCGTCGAGCTACAGGTCGGCGTGCCGTTCTGGGAGATCGCGGACATGGCGGAGTTCGAAGCACACGTCCGGAACACCCGCTCCTGGAGCTGCCGGGTGTTGGCCCGCACGTTGCCGACCGCGCCGGGCACGATCTTCGTGTAGGTGACGGCATTGTTGCGCAGCTGGTAGCTGCCGACGCTGTTCTGGGGCAGCTGCGTGGCGGCGTAGCCGGCCCCGCCCATCGAGATGAAGAGCGCCAGCGAAGCGATGACGAACGCTGGCGAGGGCCGACGGGAAAAGAGGGAACGCAATCGCAAAGGATTACCTCCTGGGGGTTGATTGGGACCTTTTGGGTTCCTTCTCCCTCGTCAACACGATCCCCTGTCTCGAAGTCGCGCCGCGGTGTCATCGTGCTGACGCAAACCTGACAGGTGGACAGGGGCGCGGATTCCCGTCATGGGGCCGCGGGGCCGGAGCCAGAGTGCTTTCAGCCGGTGTTGGCAACTTCCAGGCGAAGCACGTGGCCCCGGACCTGGGTGCCCCCGGTCTCGGCCACGACGCGCTCAGCCTCCCGGCGGGGCACCTCGACGAACGCGAAGCGCTCGAGCACGCGCACGTTGCGCACCGCCTCGCCGTCCAGGTCGGTGGCGGCGGTGATCGCATGGATGATGTCCGAGGGCTCCAGGCCGGCCGCGCGTCCCCCGGAGACGATGACCTTGCTGGCGGGGAGATCGCCGTTGGCCGACACGCGGGGCTTGGAATGGCGGCGAGGCGGCGGCTTGACCGGCATCGGGGCCACGTGGGCGCCCCTGACCCAGGGCGAGAGCTTGACGCCGGCGTTGCGCTCGATCGCCTGGATATCACGCTGCTGGCGAGGCTCGTAGAAGGTGATGGCGCGGCCGCTGCGACCCACCCGGCCGGTGCGCCCGATGCGGTGCACGTAGACATCCGGGGAGGTCGGAACGTCGAAGTTGATCACGTGCGAGACGCCCGAGATGTCCAGGCCGCGGGCCGCCACGTCCGTGGCCACCAGCAGCGGAAGGCTGCCGCCCTTGAACATGATCATCACCCCGTCCCGGGCGCCCTGGGTCATGTCACCGTGCAGCGCGCGCACGTTCAGGCCCCGGTCACGGAGCGTCCGGTACAGCTGATCGCAGCGGATCTTGGTGCGGACGAACACGAGCGCCTGCTCGGGGCGCTCGGCCTCGAGCACGGTGACCAGGGCGTCGTTCTTCTCACGTGCCGGCACCTCGAGCGCGAACTGCTCGACCGTGTCCACGGTCAGGGTGGCGGTCTTGACCTTGACCGTGATCGGGTCATACAGGTACTGGTCGGCCAGGCGGCGGATCTCGGGCGGCATCGTGGCCGAGAAGAGCGCCGTCTGGCGGCTGGACGGCGTCAGCGCGAGGATCCGCTCGACGTCCTCGAGGAAACCCAGGTCGAGCATCTCGTCGGCCTCGTCGAGGACCACGAAGCGGCAGGCGTGCAGCATCAGCGAGTGGCGCGAGATCAGGTCCTTGACGCGGCCCACCGTGCCCACCACGACCTGGCCTCCGGCGCGTAGCTGTGCCTGCTGGCTGCGGATCGGCGCGCCCCCGAAGACGGCGACCACATCGACCCCCTTGCGCCTGCCGTAGGTGCGCAGCGCCTGGGTGACCTGGATGCAGAGCTCACGGGTCGGCGTCAGCACGAGACCCTGCACGTCGTTCTCGGTCGGATCGACGTACTGGAGCATGGGCAGCCCAAAGGCGGCGGTCTTGCCCGATCCGGTCTGGGCCTGGCCGATGACGTCCGATCCTTCCAGCAGCAGCCCGATGGCCTGCTCCTGGATCGGGCTTGGAGCTTCGTAGCCGACATCGTGGACTGCCTCCAGGAGCTCCGGTGCGAGGCCGAGGTCGGCAAATGAGGTCATCGCCACGGAAGATAGCTTCCCGGGCCTTGACAGAGGTTCCTTCGGTGCCTAACCTTTCGGGTCCGTAGTACTTTCTGGATTCGGTCTCATGTCCGACGCCTCCATCTCTTCCCGCCCCGACTCCGACCGTATCGACGCCTACGTGTGGCGGATCAGCGCCGTCGTGATCGTGGGCTCGATCATGTCGATCCTCGACACCACGATCGTCAACGTCGCGCTGGACAGGCTCGGCCGGGAACTGCACTCCTCGATCACCAACATCCAGTGGGTGGTCACGGGCTACATGCTCTCCCTGGCCGCCGTGATCCCGGTCAGCGGCTGGGCGGCGCGCCGCTTCGGCGCCAAGCCCGTCTACATGCTCTCCCTGATCCTGTTCACGGCCGGTTCAGCGCTGTGCGGCCTGGCCACCTCGAGCACCGAGCTGATCCTGTTCCGCGTTTTGCAGGGGATTGGCGGGGGCATGATCCTGCCTGTCGGTCAGCTGATGATGGCCGAGGCCGCGGGGCCCAAGCGGATGGGCAGGGTGATGAGCGTCATCGCTGTGCCGGCGATGCTGGCGCCGATCCTCGGACCCACGCTCGGCGGCCTGATCCTCGACAACACCACTTGGCGCTGGATCTTCTACGTCAACCTGCCGATCGGGATCATCGCGGTGATCGCCGCCCTGCGCATCCTCCCCACGGTGGAGCGCAAGCCGACCGAGCGGCTCGACTACCTGGGACTGGCGCTGATGGCCATCGGGTTGCCGCTCATCACCTACGGGCTGGCCGAGATCGGCACCACCGGGAGCTTCACGTCGGACAAGGTGGTGATCCCGATCCTCGCCGGCCTGGCCCTGGTCGCCGCGTTCGCCCTCCATGCCCTGCGCATCCCGCGGCCGCTGCTCAACGTGCGCCTGTACAAGCGCTCCACCTTCGCCTCGGCGTCCATCGCCATGTTCTTCGTGTCCGCGGCGCTGTTCGGCGGCATGATCCTGCTCCCCTACTACTGGCAGACGGTTCGCCACGAGAGCGTCGTCATGACGGGTCTGCTGCTCGCCCCCCAGGGACTGGGCGCCGCGCTGATGATGCCGCTGGCCGGCAAGCTGACCGATCGGATCGGCGGCGGTCCTCCCGCCCTGTTCGGGGTGATGCTGACCGCCCTGGCGACGATTCCCCTGGGCTTGATCGGCGCCCACACCTCGATCGCCTGGTTGTGCGCCGTGATGGTGGTCCGAGGCTTCGGGATCGGCTTTGCCTTCATGCCGGCGATGTCGGCGGCGTTCGCGGCCCTGAACCGCTCCGAGCTGTCTGACGCCACCCCGCAGCTCAACGTTCTCCAGCGCGTGGGAGGCTCGATCGGCACAGCCGTGCTGGCGGTGGTCCTGCAGCGCGCGCTGGCGGGCGTGCACACGCTGCCGGGCATGGCATCCGCCTACGGCACGGCGTTCTGGGGGGCTGTCGGCCTGACCTCGCTGGCGATCGTGCCCTGCATCGTCCTGATGCGGGCCGAACGCGCCGCACGCCGGGCCAAGGAGGGAGGAGGCGCGCCCGACGAGCAGGCGCGGACCGAGGCGGTGGCGGCATGACCGCCACCCGCGAAGCAGCCGCGGCGCAGCTCGGGGCCTCGTTCAGGGGCCTGCTCGCCGCCGTCCGGCGCCTGCGCAGCCGCGAGACCCGCAACCCAAACGGTCTCAGCGACGCCCAGTACCAGCTGTTGTTCGGGCTGCGCGCCCACGATCGGCTCCCCTCGGGCGAGCTTGCCTGCCTGGCCGGGCTCTCCCCCGCCGCGACGGCCGAGATGCTCGAGGGACTGGCGAGCGCCGGCCTGGTCCGCCGCGTCCGCTCGGAGACCGACCGCCGGGTGGTGCTCACCTCGCTCACCGAGCGCGGGCAGTCTCTGCTGGAAGCCCGGCACGCCAAGATCGCGCCCCTGTGGGACGACGCCCTGGCGAAGTTCTCAGACGACGAGCTCCGGGCTGCGGCGGCGGTTCTCGACAGCCTGCACGCGATGTTCGACGACATCCCTCCCGACGTCTAGAGGGCGCCAGCGGCCGCCGCGGGCAGCTAAGCGCATGCGAGTCATTACCTGGAACGTCGCCAGGCGGGGCTCCCGCATCGTGGAACAGGCCACCGCGCTGGCTCTCCGGGAGCCGGACGTTGTCGCGTTACAGGAGGTGACCCGGCGAACTGCGGCGCTGTGGTCCAGGGCGTTCGAGTTGATGGGTCTTGACCACGTCCGGATGTCGCTAGACGACGCCGACCCGGCACGAGCTCCGGCCACTCGGCGCACCACTGGCGTCATGCTGGCTTCGCGAACGCCGCTCCGCGCCCGCAACGCCCTCGCGGTGCCGTGGCCGGAGACCGCTCTTTGCGCCGCGGTCGACTCGAGCCCGGTCGAGGTGGAGCTTCATTGCGTCCACGTCCCCAACGCGGCCAACGGCTGGGTGAAAGTCGAGAGCCTGCGCGCCATCCGTCGCGGCCTGACCGTCGCGGAGCCGGCGCCCCGCGTGCTGTGCGGTGACTTGAACACGCCGCGACGGGAGCTGCCCAACGGCGAGGTCCTGTCGTTCGCACGGGACTCGCGCGGGCGCCTGCGCCCCGACCGCGGCCCGGGCTGGGATGCCGCGGAGCTCGACGTCGTTCCCGGCCTACGGGAGCTTGGCTACCGCGACGTATATCGCGCTCTGGAGGGATATGGGGCGCGCGAGCCGAGCTGGACCTGGAGGCAGATTGCAGGCCACGGCGGTGGCTGGCGCATCGATCACATCTTCGCCTCCTCACAGCTGCGCCCGATCGCATGTCGATATCACCACGCCTGGCGCGACCGCGGCCTGAGCGATCACTCCGCGCTCGAAGCCGATCTCGAGTGACCGACGCCGTGCATCTGCGCCACTCCGGCTCCTGATCCCCAGGCGCGAACGAGCCGTCCCTCTGGCAGCGCCGCAGCACATCGGATTGTTGAGACAGTCGTGTCGCAATAGTGGCCGTGCTAGTCTCAGCGAGAGACGATAATCGCTCCGTGCCCCCAACCTCCTTCGCGCAACCACAAAGACGGGAAGAGGACGATGGAGATAGCCAAGGATCAGATTCTGCGGATGCTGCGTGAGCGCGGCGACTACTGCAAGGCCGAGCTTGCCGAGCAGCAGCTGCCAACGACCGTCGACCCTGACCAGCACGCCGCGCAGCTCACGAGGATCGGACTCGTCCCACAGGAGATCGTCGAAGCTGGAAGCGGATCCTGAGAGCAGCTTGCGGGTCCGTTCGCCGGCAGCGTGTGAATGGATGCTTGCCGCCGCCGAGCCGTCGGACACACCTGAATAGCTGAATCCCCGGTCGACTGTCACACCCCCGGACGCCGTTGCGTCAAGGTGATGAAATCGGCCAAAGGAGTCATGATGAAGGTGTTCGTCGCAGGAGCCACGGGAGCGATCGGCCAGCAGTTGGTTCCCCGATTGGTGGCCGGTGGCCACGAGGTGGTCGCCACCACTCACCAGCCCTCCAAGCAGGAGGCGATCCTCGAGCTCGGGGCCACGCCCGTGGTCGCCGATGCGCTGAACCGCGAGCAGGTCATGGAGGCCGTGGGCGAGGCCCGCCCCGAAGCGATCGTCCACGAGCTGACCGCGATCGGCTCGATCGACCTGCGCCACTTCGATCAGTCCTTCGCCCAGACCAACCGGCTGCGCACGGCGGGCACCGACCATCTGCTGGCGGCCGGGCGCGCCGCCGGCGTCAAGCGCTTCGTGGCCCAGAGCTACTGGGGTTTCTTTGCGCGGGTGGGAGGACCGGTCAAGAGCGAGGACGACCCGATCGATCCCAGCCCTCCGAGCGCCATGCGTGAGACCGTGGCCGCCATGCGCCATCTGGAAACCGCGGTCACGAGCGCCGACTGGACCGAGGGAATCGTGCTGCGCTACGGCGCGTTCTACGGTCCGGGCACCTCGATGGCGCCGGACGGCGAGCAGGCCCAGATGGTGCGAAAGCGCCAGCTCCCGGTGGTCGGCAACGGCGCCGGTGTCTGGTCGTTCATCCACGTCGCTGACGCCGCGCAGGCCACCGTCGCCGCCCTCGAGCAGGGCACGCGCGGGGTCTACAACGTGGTCGACGACGATCCGGCCCCGGTCGCCCTCTGGCTGCCGGTGCTGGCGCAGCAGCTCGGCGCCCCCAAGCCGTGGAAGGTGCCGCGGCTGGTCGGTCGCCTGCTGGCCGGCGAGGCCGCCGCGGCGATGATGACCGAGGTTCGGGGGGCCTCCAACGCCAAGGCCAAGGACGAGCTCGGGTGGCGGCCCGAGCACGCCAGCTGGCGGGAGGGGTTCGGCTCGTGACCGCCGTCGAGAAGCTGCTGGCGGAGCTGCGACCGACCTCGTTCGCGATCGCCTATCGGATGTTGGGCAGCGTCTCCGAGGCCGAGGATCTGGTCCAGGAGGCGCTGCTCAGGGTCCACCGCGCGCTGGAGGGCCCCGAGCCGATCGACTCCCCACATGCCTTCGTCTCGACGGTGACCACGCGGCTGGCGATCGACGAGCTGCGCTCGGCGCGCAAGCGCCGGGAGCGCTACGTCGGCGAGTGGCTTCCCGAGCCGATCCTCACCGACGGCTCAGAGGATCCGGCGCGCCGCGCCGAGCTGGCCGACTCGCTGTCGATGGCGATGCTGGTGCTGCTGGAGCGTTTGTCGCCCGAGCAGCGCGCGGTGCTGTTGCTGCGCGACGTGTTCGGGTACGGCTACGACGAGATCGCGGCGATCGTGGGCAAGAGCTCGGACAACGTCCGTCAGCTGGCGGTTCGCGCCCGGCGCCACGTCGACTCCGAGCGCCCTCGGTTTGAGACCTCGCGCCAGCGGCGTGACGAGCTAGCGAGCCGCTTCCTGAAGGCCGCGCGCGATGGCGACCTGGCGGGCCTGGAGTCGCTGCTGGCCCACGACGTGACCCTGACCGGCGACGGTGGAGGCAACGTGCCGGCCCTCGCCCGGTCGCTGCGGGGTCGCAGCCGGGTCGCGCGCACGCTGCGCAACTGGATCAAGCTCGGCGCCCGGGTCCCGGGCGCTTCGATGCGGAGCGTCGAGGTCAACGGATCCCCGGGCGCTCTGCTGCTCGACGGCGGCGGGCGCCTGATCTCGGTCTGGGCGCTCGAGATCGCCGGCGATCACATCCAGGGCATCAAGTCGATCGTCAACCCGGAGAAGCTCGCCCATCTCGGGCCGACCGCGGATGTCACCGGGCTGCTGCGATCGCGGACCCGGGAGGGCTAGTGCTTCCCGCCGTAAGTACGGTCCCACCGAGAGTGGCTCCTGGTGGATGCCTGGCAAGGACGCAGGAGGCGTGGCGCAGCAGCGCTGCGCGAGCCTCCGAGGACGTCGCCAGGCGCCGCCAGGGGTCGCTCGAATGGGGCGTATTTATGGTCGGGAGCACTCGCTGTCGGGGTTGGTGTCGGTGGTGAACGCTCCGCCCCGGGTGGCGCGACGGACCAGGCCCGGGGCGAGGATCCGAAGCGCGGCGAAGATTCCGTAGAAGCGGGGGACGTAGCGCTCGGCCCGCCCGCCGGGGCCGGCGTCGAGGATCGCCTCGGCCGCCTCCTCGGGCTCGATGACCAGCCAGCGGGTGATGGGGCTGCCCACCAGCTCGGCGGCGGGAAAGCCCTCGGTCCTGACAAAGCCCGGGAGCACCAGGCCCACGTGTATCCCGTGGGCGTGCTCCTCGTTGTGGAGCGCATCGCTCCAGCCCGCCAGGGCGAACTTGGCGGCAGCGTAGGCGCCTGAGCGAGGCCGGGAGACGCGGGCCGCCGTGCTGGCGACGTTGACGATCGACACGGGGTGGCGGCCTCCGAGCCCGGCTCCGGACCCGCCGGGGATGCCCGCGGCGGTCGCAGTGGCGCGCAGCAGCGGGAGCAGGGCCTCGGTGAGCCGGACCGGGGCGTCGAAGTTCAGGCGCATGTGGCGCTCGATCCCCTCCCACCCGGTGTCGGCGAAGGTCCCGCGCCAGGCGGCGCCCGCGTTGTTGACGAGCAGGTGAAGCTCGCCGTGCTCGCGTTCCACGACCTCTCGCACCCGCTGGGGTGCATCGGCTTCGGTCAGGTCAAGCGCGATGACGGTTGCGCCGCCCAGCTCGCGGGCCAGTTGCTCGAGCCGGTCCCGACGGCGGGCCACCAGTACGAGTCGCACCTCCGGCTCCCGGGCCAGACGCCGTGCGATCGCCTCGCCGATCCCGCTCGAGGCTCCGGTGATCAATGCCACTGAGGCCATGTTGGCCGGGGAGCCTATCCGCTCGCACTGATCCGTTGCCCTCCGCAGCCCGCATTACTGGACATGCGCCTGCGGTCTGCACTCCTGTCCGGTCTGGCGGCGATCGTGGTCGCCGGGGCCGGTCTGGCGTTCGCGCACAGCGGCCCGTCCATGGGCTCCACGTCCTCCATGTCCTCCATGTCCTCCATGTCCTCCATGTCCGCCAAGGCGAGCACGAGTCCCGGCATCGTCGTGCGCGGCAAGGTCGCACACCTGAAGATCTCCAACTACGCGTATGAGCCGGTGAAGCTGACGGTGAGAGCCGGGACGAAGATCATTGTCACCAACACCGATCAGACCGCCCACACAGTCACGGCGCGCTCGGGAGCTTTTGACAGTGGCACCGTAAACCCCGGGCGGTCGAAGAGCTTCACGGTCAGCAAGCCCGGGGTGTATCAGTACTACTGCCAGTTTCACGCCTTCATGGGTGGGTCCTTGACGGTGATCAAATGAGTCGCTTCACGTGCCCGGAGCCGAGGCGCACCGTGGTCGCCGCCGTCCTGGTCACGGTGATCGCCGGCGTGCACCTGCAGCAGTACATCGACTTCATGAGCGAGGTCCCGACGATCGGGGTTCTGTTCTTGCTCAACGCCGCGGGCGGCGCAGGCCTCGCGGTCGCCCTGCTCAGCGGCGACCGGTTGCTTCGCCTGCTCGCCGTCGCCGGGTCGATTGCCCTGGCCGCCGGTTCGTTGACCTCGATCGCGATCGCGCTGCAGGGCAGCCTGTTCGGCTACAGCGAGCCCACCCTGCGCCTCCCGCTCCTGATCGCCATCCTGGCCGAGGTGGCGGCGCTCGGAGTGCTGGCCGCGGTGGCCGCCCGGGAGCTCCGCCTGACCAGCCTTTAGCCGACGCCCTCGGCGAAGGCGGCGTTGGGCTCAGAGCCTGTGAAGACCACGCTCTGGGCCAGCGGGAGCGCGGTTCTGACGATCACGCAGTAGTAGCGATCGCCGACGTCGCGGCTGGGTGCGCAGGTGCGGTAGATCCCCGGCTGGATCGTGAACGTGTCGGTGTGCATGGCGTTGACCGCGAAGGCGGCTGGGGCGTGGGCGCCAATGTAGGCCTCGGCACGGACGATCGCGTCGCGCAACGTGCTCTGCTGGCGGACGATGGTGGCGCGGTGCAGGAGCCCCCCGGTCAGAATCAGCGCGCTCACCACGAGCACCGCGAACGTGCCCGCGTAGTCACGGGCGATCATCGCCGGCAGGTCAGGCCGGCGGCGGCGCAGCAGGGCGCCCAGGGGGCGTGAAGCCAAAAGGACCGCCAGCAGGCTGGCGATCATGCCGGCCAGCAGGCCGCCGAAGATGCTCTGCGAGTCGCCGATCAGCGGCAGCATGTGGACGCTCACAGCGTCGACGACGACCGCGCCGGCGAACGTGGGCCACAGCCAGGCGCCGCGCCGTCGCCAGCGCGCGCGGGCGAGCCAGGCACCTTCCATCGACCAAGAGTAACCCCGGGCGCCCGTGGTGGGGAGTACATTCACGATTGCCCATCGGCGGGCCGACCGGCGATCCCGGAGAGCCCGAGAGCGTGGCCTGGCGGAGGATCCCGTCCGGCCCTGAGACGAACGGGAGATACGACAGATGGCGACCGACACGGCGCTTGCGACCGATCAGGGGATCGGCGGCGAGGAGCACCTCCAGCTCGAGGACCGGGTCTGGCTGCTGCGGGCGATGCTGCTGATGCGCGGCATCGAGGAACGCGCCATGAGCCTCTACCGCCAGGGCAAGGTCCCGGGCTCTTTCTATGACGGCTACGGCCAGGAAGCCGTGTCGGCGGGGGCAGCCTTCGCGATGGCCCCCGAGGATCGGCTGTGCATCCTGCACCGGGACCTGGCGGCCCACCTGATCCGCGGCGTCTCGCCGTCTCGGATCCTGGCCCAGTACATGGGCCGGGCGGCCGGCATCACCGCCGGGCGCGACGGCAACGTCCACTTCGGCGACCGGACCCTGGGCTGCGTGGGAATGGTCTCGATGCTGCCCGACATGATGCTCGTGGCCGCGGGGATGGCGATGGCCTTCAAGCTGCGCGGCGAGCGGCGCTGCGCGCTGACCTGGTTCGGCGACGGGTCCACCTCCCGCGGTGACTTCCACGAGGCGATGAACTGGGCCGGCGTGCAGAAGCTGCCGGTCGTGTTCGTGCTCGAGAACAACCAGTACGCCTACTCGACCCCGCTGTCCAAGCAGTACGCGGTCGATCCGGTGGCCCGGGCGGCCGCTTACGGCTTCACCGGGGTAACGGTCGACGGCAACGACTGCGAGGCGGTCTTCGAAGCCACGCGGGCCGGCCGGGAGCGGGCGCTGGCGGGAGACGGGCCGACGCTGATCGAGGCCGTGACGATGCGGATGCACGGCCACGCCGCCCACGACGACATGAAGTACGTGCCCCGTGAGCAGGTGGAGGAGTGGCGTTTGCGCGATCCGGTGGAGCGCCAGGAGAAGCGGCTTCACGCGTTGGGCGTCGACGTGGAGGGCGTGCGCGCAGCGGTGGCGGCCGAGATCGAGCAGGCCGCCGCGGAGGCGCTGGCCGAGCCGATGCCGGCAGCCGGCGAGGTGCTCGAGGGCGTCTTCTGCGAGGGGCCGGCCGAGCCGCTGGGAGACGGTCAGGCTCCCTGGAGCGGATTTGCCCGGCGGGACGCGCGCGCCGACGCGGGCGCCGACCCGCGCGCGGTCACGGAGGGGGCGGGCTGATGGCGGTGATGACCTACCTGCAGGCGATCTCCTCGGCGTTGCGCGACGAGCTGAGCGCCGATGAGAGGGTCCTGGTGATGGGCGAGGACATCGGGGCGTTCGGAGGCGCCTTCAAGGTCACCGACGGGTTCGTCGAGCAATTCGGCGAGAACCGGGTGATGGACACTCCGCTGGCCGAATCGGCGATCATCGGGTGCGCGGTCGGGGCGGCCGTGGTCGGGATGCGCCCGGTGTGCGAGATGCAGTTCGCGGACTTCATCTCGTGCGGCTTTGATCAACTCGTCAACGTGGCCGGCAAGATGCACTACCGCCAGGGTCTGGCCGTGCCGATGGTGGTGCGCCTACCCTCGGGCGGAGGTTTCTCCGGCGGCCCGTTTCACTCCCAGAACCCCGAGGCCCTGTTCATGCACTCGCCGGGCCTGAAGGTGGTGGCGCCGTCCACGGCGCGTGACGCCAAGGGGCTGCTGCACCACGCCATCCACGACCCCAACCCGGTCTGCTTCATGGAGCACAAGCACCTCTACCGGCGGGTCAAGGGCGACGTGCCCGAGGGGATCTTCGAGACCCCGTTCGACGCCCGGGTGGCGCGGCCGGGCTCTGACCTGGTGGTGATCGCCTATGGGGCGATGGTGGACGTGGCGCTGGCGGCGACCGAGGACCTGGAGGGCGCCTCGGTGGAGGTGCTGGACCTGCGCTCGCTGGTGCCCCTGGACGAGGAGGCGATCCTCGAGTCGGTGGCCCGGTGCTCGAAGGTGGTGATCGTCGACGAGGCCAACATGACCTGCGCGGCCGGCGCCCAGGTGGCGGCGCTGATCGCCGAGCGGGGGTTCGAGGATCTCGATGGCCCCGTGGTTCGCGTGGCCACGCCGGACGTCCCGATCCCGTTCTCGCCGCCGCTGGAGCAGGCCGTGCTGCCCGGCGTCGACCGCGTGAAGGAGGCATGCCGTGAGCTCCTCGCCTACTGAGGTCGGAGGCGCCCTGGTGGAGGTGACCATGCCCCAGATGGGGGTTTCGGTCGCCGAGGGAACCGTGGTGGCATGGCGCGTGGGCGTCGGCGACCACGTGGAGGCCGAGCAGACGGTGTGCGAGATCTCCACCGACAAGATCGACACCGAGGTGCCGGCCCCGGTTGCCGGGATCCTGGCCGAGCTGCTGGTGGAGGTCGAGCAGACGGTCGAGGTGGGCGTCGTGCTGGCTCGGATCGCGCCCGACGGTGGCGCTGAGGCGACTGCGCCGGGCGCGCCCCCCGGGCCGGCTGTGGCCCCCGCGCCGGGCGCGGCTCCCGGGCCGGCTGTGGCCCCATCGCCGGGCGCGGCTCCCCCGCCAGGCGCGCCCCCCGCGCCGGACACCCTCCCCAGGCCCGCGGCCGCCCCGCGACCGCTCGGCGCTGCGAACGGCCGCCGCTACTCCCCCGTTGTCCAGCGGATCGCCGCCGAGCACCACATCGATCTGAGCGCCGTGACCGGCACCGGCCGGGGCGGGCGAGTGCGCAAGCAGGACGTGCTGGCGCTCGTCGCCGACGGCGGCGGCGGTGCGCGCGGGACCGCCGGGTCGGCCCCCGAGCCACCGCTGCACATCGAGAGCCCGTACCGGCCCGATCCGCCGGCGCCGGGGGCGGGAGTCGAGGACGGCCTGTCGCGGATGCGCCGCACGATCGGCGAGCACATGAAGCGCTCGCTGGAGACCGCGGCGACGTGTACGACGTGGATGGAGGTCGACATGAGTCGCGTCGAGGCGGCGCGGGCGCGGCTGCACGTGACGGCGCTGGCGTTCGTGGCCCGGGCCACGATCGACGCGCTGCGCGAGCACCCGGCGCTGAACGCCTGGATGGAGGGCGATCGCTACACCCGCGTGGATGACGTCAACCTCGGCATCGCGGTCTCGCTCGGCGACGACGGGCTGATCGTGCCGGTGATCCATCGAGCCCACGAGCTCTCGGTGGAGGGGCTGGCGTCGCGGATCCGTGATCTCGCCCAGCGGGCCCGGGCCCGTCGGCTGACCGCCGACGAGGTGCGCGGCGGGACGTTCACGATCACCAACCCGGGTCAGTACGGCTCGATCATGGCCACCCCCGTGATCAATCAGCCTCAGGTCGGGATCCTCGACTTCGAGGCCGTAGTCAAGCGACCTGTGGTGATCGAAGGCGCCGACGGGACCGGCACCGACTCGATCGCGATCCGCCCGATGACGATCCTCGGCCTGAGCTGGGATCACCGCGCGCTCGACGGCGCCCTGTCGGCCCAGTTCCTGGCCACGGTCAAGCGCGCGCTCCAGAGCCCGGCGGGGTGACGCGCCGCGGGCTCGGCCGTGCGGCCGGCGGGCGGCGCGGCGCGTTCATCCTTGCCTGCCGGCCCGCGGATCTGTAAGGATCCGCGCCCGATGCCACCGTCGATCGTCGTGAACAACCTGCCGATCAAGGCCCGCGCCGGGGTGCTGGCGCTGGCGGCGATCTGTGTCTGGGCGATGTTCGGAGCGATCTCCCCGGCAGGCGCCGCCACGCCATTCGTGGCTCGCGGCAGCGCGGAGCAGGCGTATGCGACGGGTGTCGCCAAGTATGGCCGTGTCAGCCTCCTGAACGCAAGCGGTCATACCGTTCGAGTTTCCCGCGCCGACGCGCAGGGCGGCATCCTGTTTCGCAACGTCACGCCCGCCAACGGCTATCGGATCGTCTCCGGCCGTCACCGCTCGGCTCCGCTTCGGGTCTACAGCGACCGGCCGGCGCCGCTGACGGCCAGCACCTACCGCCAGAAGATCCACGCGGGCTATCAGTACCTGACCACACGCGACGGCACGACGCTCGCGATCGACGTGCACCTGCCCAAGCCGACCGACGCGAGCGCCCTGCTCGGCGGCGCCGCGCTGCCCGAGAATGCCTCGATCGTCAAGCCGACCCAGCCCTACCCGACGCTGATCGAGTACGCCGGCTATGGCTATGCCAACCCGGCCGGACCGGTGAACGGGATCGCGCCGCTCGCGAACCTGCTCGGCTTCGCGGTGGTCGACGTCAGCATGCGCGGCACCGGCTGCTCAGGCGGGGCGTTTGACTACTTCGAGCCCAACCAGGGCCTCGACGGATACGACGTGATCCAGACGATTGCCCACCAGCCCTGGGTGCTGGATCACAAGGTCGGGATGCTCGGGATCTCCTACGGCGGCATCAGCCAGCTGTTCACCGCCGAGGATGACCCGCCGGCGCTGGAGGCGATCGCGCCGCTGTCGCCGATCGACTCCACGATCACCACGCTGTACCCGGGTGGAGACCTGAACACCGGGTTCGCCTACTCGTGGGCGGTCCAGCGAGTCGATGACGCCAAGCCGTTCTCGACCACCTCCGACCAGGCGTATGCGCTGGCGCGCATCCGGCAGGGCGACAGGACATGCCGGGCCAACCAGGCGCTCCATGGCGAGGCCAACAACCTGCTCCACAAGGTCCACGCCAACCAGTACTACACCCCGAAGGTCGCCGACCCGATCGACCCGATCACATTCGTGCACGAGATCCACGCCCCCACTTTCCTGGTATGCCAGTTCACCGATGAGCAGGTCGGCG
The DNA here is from genome assembly GCA_963830595.1 of uncultured Solirubrobacteraceae bacterium. Lineage (GTDB taxonomy): Bacteria > Actinomycetota > Thermoleophilia > Solirubrobacterales > Solirubrobacteraceae > Palsa-465. The sequence goes on along the minus strand of CAWHMQ010000006.1, from coordinate 18,067 downwards.
GCCACTGCCCCGACCTGGCCGAGCACTTCACCGGCACCGACAAGAAGTGGTTCACGTTCACCAACGGCACGCACGTCGATTCGCTGGATCCCGAGACGCTGTCGCGGATGATCGACTTCTACGAGCTGTACGTCGCGCACCGACGGCCCCTGCTCGACGTCGACCTCGGGCCCGGCAAGACCCTGCAGACCAGCTTCAGCTCGGCGCTGAGCCTGGTCGGAGGGCCGCTGCTGAACATCACGATGGGGATCAAGACCGCGTCGCTCAACGACGTCCCGCCCGACCCCGTCGCGGCCGAGCCGACGTACGCCAGCGCGCTGGCGAAGTTCAACCAGACGCCGGAGGTGACGGTCGGGTTCGACACCGGCGCCGCTGCGGGCAACGCCCCGGGCATACCGCTGCCCGCGTTCACCGCGACCGCCCAACGGTTCCCGTTCCCGGGAACCCAGGCGCGCTCGTGGTCGTTCGCCCCCGGCGGCCGGCTCCTTCCGGCACCCAGTGGCGCAAGCGGCACCGATGCGTTCACCTACAGCTCCAAGGAGGGCACGGTGATCGACTACCACGGCAAGAACACCGGCGCCGGCGGTCTGTGGAACGCGCTGCCCACCTACGACTGGGTCTCGCCGAAGGCCGGCACCGCCGTGTCGTTCGTCACCGCTCCGCTGGCCGGCAACACGGTCGTCGTCGGGGCCGGCACGGCCAGCGTGTGGGTGAAGTCGACCAAGCCCGCCGTCGACCTGCAGGCGACGGTCACGGAGGTGAGGCCGGACGGCAAAGAGGTCTATGTGCAGAACGGGTATCTGCGCGGCGACGAGACCAAGCTGACGCCGGGCAGCACCTCGCTTCAGGCCTCGCAGACGCTCCGCAAGGCAGACCTGATCCCGCTGAAGGCGAACCGGTGGACGCACATCACGATCCCGCTGTACTACGAGGGTCACGCCTATCGCGCGGGGTCCAGGATCCGCGTGATCATCGGATCGATCGGCGGCAACCAGCCGATCTGGTCGTTCGCGCAGCCAAACGCCGGGGGCACCGCCAAGGTGACGATCGGCTACTCGCGCACGATGGACTCCAAGCTGACGCTGCCCGTGGTCCCCGGCATCAAGGTTCCGACTGCGCTACCGGCGAACTGCAACGCGCTGCGCGGCGAGCCGTGCCGCAGCTACGCGCCGCTCGGGAACCTCGGTTCCTGAGCGACGACTCAAGCCGGATCTCCTCGTCACGAGCACCAGGCGGCGGGCCATGGTTCGGCCGGGCACCGGGCCTACTACGATCACGGTTGATGGAGCATCGGCGGCCCGAGCTGTGGGTGTGCGATCTCGGCACGGTCGAGTACCGGGAGGCGCTCGCTCTCCAGGAGCGGGTGCGCAGCGCCCGTCAGGCCGACGAGCTGCCAGACGTGATGCTGATGCTCGAGCACTGGCCGGTGTACACGCGGGGCCGGCGTTCCAGTCCGGGCGAGCTTCCGATGGGCGAGGACTGGTACCGGATGCAGGGCATCGACATCGTCGACGTCGATCGCGGCGGCAAGCTCACCTACCACGGACCCGGCCAGCAGATCGGATACCCGATCGTGCGCGTCGACGACGTCGTGGAGTACGTGCGCACGCTGGAGCGGGGGCTGGTGGCGGCCCTGGCTCAGGAGGGGATCTCGGCGCGGGCCCGGCCCGAGGATGGTCCCGACTACACCGGAGTGTGGGTCGGCGATCGCAAGATCGCCTCGCTGGGCGTGCACGTGGCCCGCGGCGTGACCACCCACGGGTGGGCGGTCAACGTCGAGAACGACCTGCAGCCCTTCTCCTGGGTCGTGCCCTGCGGCCTCGAGGGGGTCGCGATGACCTCGGTGATCAAGGAGACCGGGCGGACCGCCGGTCAGATGCGCTGCTTTCGCAAGCGCGCCGCCTACGAGGTGGCCCGCTCGCTCGGGTGCCGGCAGCGGCTCGTCTCCCGCGCGCGGCTCGAGGCCGCCACGGCGCCGGTCGCGGCCGCCGTCTAGGTTCGCGGCGCGCACAGCAGTCCGCGGATCACACCCGCCACCTTCTCGGGCTCGTGCTGAAGCTGGCGCCAGGTGACCCGGATCACCCTCCAGCCGGCGAGCATCAAGCGCTGATCGCGCCGCCGGTCGGTCTCAAACCCCAGGCGGGTCCGGTGGAAGCGATGGCCGTCGGCCTCGACGACCAGCCTCTCGGAGCGCCACAGGAAATCGACGCGGATCGCCGGCTCCCCATCGCCGGGCACGATCCAGGCGTTGAGCTCGGGACCAGGGAGTCCGGCTCCCCGGGAGACCGCGAGCAGCCGCTCCTCGAGCTCGCTCCAGCTTGCCGTGGAGCCGGCGCGATGCTCGTCACGCACCGCCCGCAGCCGGCGCACGCCGGCGCCGCTCGGATTTCGGCGCAGCTGATCATCGAGGGCTCGGCCGTCCAGAACCTCGAGGATCGAGGCCTGGTCGTAGACCCGCTCCCAGGGGCGTGCGCCGAGCACCGCGGCCAGATCGAACAGCGCCCGCGCGACCGTGGTGCAGGGGATCCCGGCGACTGTGGTCACATCGGCGGCGATGAGGGTGCGCGAGCGGTGGACGATGATGCCGTCGTGGCTGCGCCCCGAGCACCCGGGAATCGTGACGTCGATCACGGCCCGCTGGTCGGCCCGCAGCCCAAGCAGGTCCGCGGCCGAGCGGTGCGACAGAACCGCCCCGGAGCCACAGGCCAGGACCGCGGCCATGAAGCGCCCGTCGCGGTGCAGCAGCGCGAGCGGGACCAGCGAGTAGACGCCGCGGTGCACCCGGAAAAGCCGCCCGCGGGCCACTCGGCTGCGGATCGCGGAGGGGCTCAGGCCGATCTCGACCAGCTGAGCGAGCGTCAGAACCCCACCTTGACGCTCGGCCGCCGCCGCCACCGCCAGGTCCACAGCCCCGCGCGGGGCGGGAAACGTCCCACATAGACGCGTTTCTCGCCCCGCGTCCGGTGTCACGCGGGGTGGGCGTGCTTCGGGACCCATGTGCGGTAGAGCCCGAGCCCGGCTGTTCGACGCCCCCCGCCCCGGTCCACCCAGCCGTCGCGGTAGCCTTATGAGCGTGAGCGAACGTCACCATTCGACACGATCCCGGGCCAACCCCGGTGGGATCGCGGACGTGCTCACGATTCTGGGCCCCGACACGCTCCCGCACAAGGCCCGCAAGCCGCCCTGGTTCAAGGTCCCGGCGCCCGGCGGTCAGAAGTACCGCGAGCTCCACAGCCTGATCCAAAGCGAGAACCTGCACACCGTCTGCCAGGAGGCGGCCTGCCCGAACATCGGCGAGTGCTGGCAGCGGGGCACGGCGACGTTCATGATCCTCGGCGACACGTGCACGCGCCGGTGCGGGTTCTGCAACGTCAAGACCGGCCGCCCCACCTGGAACGACCCGCTGGAGCCCGCGCGGGTGGCCCGATCGGTCGCCAAGATGGGCCTCCGGCACGCCGTCATCACGAGCGTGGACCGCGACGACCTGCCCGACTACGGCGCCGCCGCCTTCGTGGGCGTCATCCGCCAGATCCGCCGGCAGTCCCCGCAAACCAAGGTAGAGGTGCTCACCCCTGACTTCCGCGGAGCCGAGATGCCCCTGGCCAAGGTGCTCGCCGAGAAGCCGGACGTCTTCAACCACAACGTCGAGGTAGTTCCGCGGCTGTACCCGGTGGCGAGGAGGGGCTCCACCTGGGAGCGCTCCACCCGAGTCCTCAGAAACGCCAAGGAGTACGCGGGCGACGAGGTCACCACCAAATCCGGCCTCATGGTCGGGCTCGGCGAGACCTTTGACGAGATGGTCGACGCGCTCGGACAGCTGCGAGCCAGCCACGTCCAGGTCCTGACCATCGGCCAGTACCTGCGCCCCACCGAGAGACATCTTCCGATCGTCCGCTACTGGCACCCGGACGAGTTCGAGGCGCTGGAGACGGCCGCCTACGAGCTCGGCTTCGAGCACGTGGCCGCCGGCCCGCTGGTCAGAAGCAGCTATCACGCCGACCAGCACGTCCCCCAGACCGAAGCCGGGATCGGGCCCCTGAGGGCAACGGCATGAGCACCCGCAAGCGCATCCTGATCGCCCTGGCGGTCGCGCTGCTGGCGCTGATCGTGGTGCCCGCCGCCTTGGCGTCCGCCGGCGGCGGCTCGTCCGGCTTCAGCGGCGGCGGCGAGGGCGGCGGTGGTGGCGGCGGCGGCAACGGCTTTGCCCTGTACGTGATCATCGACGTGCTGATCCACATCGCGGTGCTGGGGCACGGCCTGGGAGCGCTCGTGCTGATCGGGCTCGCGCTCGCCTACTTCTTCTTCACCCGCGTGATGCCGAACGCCCGGCAGGGCTACGCCGGCCGGGGAGGGCGCGGCGGCAACAAGCGCCACCGCGCCCAGCGCCAGCGGCGCGTCCAGCTGGCGGCCGCCGAAGCCGCCGAGGAGGACCCCGCGTTCGCGCCTGACCACGTCCTGGCCACGGCGACGCGCCTGTTCACCGAGATCGAGAGCGCCTGGGACGCCGACGACCGGATCCGCCTCCGGGGCCTGGTCGCGCCCGACCTGCTCGCCGAGTGGGAGCGGCGCCTGGATGACTTCGAGCGGCGGGGGTGGCGCAACCGGGTGCAGCCCCTGGGCGAGCCGACGATCGAGTACGTGGGGCTGAACCACAGCGGCGACCCGGAGACCGATCGGGTGGTCGTGCGCATCGACGCGCGCCTGAAGGACTACGTCGTCGACCGCTACGGCCGTCACCTCAAGCGCACCGGGCGCCTGGGCGAGACGGCGCGGATGAGGGAGTTCTGGACCCTGCAGCGACGGGGGCCGCACTGGGTCCTGGCCTCGATCGAGCAGGCCGCCGAGGGCAGCCACGCCCTCGACGAGCAGATCGTGGCCACACCCTGGGCCGACGAGCGCGGGCTGCGTGACCGGGCGCTGGTGGAAGGGGCAGTCGCCGAGGCCGTGCCCGAGGGCACCAAGGTGGCCGAGGTGGCCGACCTCCAGTACGCCGGGGATGCTCAGGCCGCCGCAAACGACCTGAGCCTCGCCGATGGACGCTTCGCGCCCCACGTGCTCGAGATCGCCGCCCGGCGGGCCGTGGACGCCTGGGCCCAGGCCGTCGACGGCGATGACGCCAACCTGAGGCGGATCGCCACCCCCCAGGCCGCCCAGGAGCTGCTCTACGCCGGCGACCAGAGCCGTCGCAGCCGCGTCGTGGTCCGGGGGCCGCACGTCAGCCGGATCCGGATCGTCAACCTCGATGCGGCCAGCGAGCCGCCGACGATGACGCTGGAGGTCGATATCACCGGCCGCCGCTACCTGGAGGACCGCGATACGGCCGCGGTGCTCTCGGGCAGCCGCTCGCGGGCCACCGGCTTCACCGAGCGCTGGACGCTCAGCCTGACCGGCAATGAGCAGCAGCCGTGGCGGATCAGCGCGGTCGCGGCGCCAGTCGGCCTCGTCTAGGCGACCCGTCGGCGACCCGCAGCGGCCGGGACCGGGACGCGCCCCCGCACGCGGGCGCCGCGACCAACCGCGAGACCGCAGCCCCTGCGGGCAATCGGCCGGTTCGCGCTGGACTGTCCTGCCAGTCCATAACCTCTTGACGACGTGATCCCGTTCAAGGACAACCTGCCCACCGACCGCCTCCCGTGGGTCACGTTGGGGCTGATCGTCGCCAATCTGGTCGGCTACGTGGTCGGCGGCCAACACGCGCACGGGCTGGCGGCCATCTTCGAGCGCGCGTCGGTCGTGCAGCTGATCGGCGATATGTGGTTTCTGTGGCTGTTCGGCGCCAGCGTCGAGGACTCGATGGGGCCGGTGCGCTTTCTGGCCTTCTACCTGGTGGGCGGCCTGGCGGGATACGGCGTGCTCGCCGCCGCGGGCGCCGGCGCGGCCGGATCGGCCGCCGGGGCGGTCTCCGCGGTGGTGGCCGGCTACGTGGTGCTCTACCCCCGCGGTCAGGTGCTGGGCGTGGTCGTGATCCCGTTCCTGTTCACGGTCGCGGAGGTCCCGATGATCGTGCTGGCGGTGCTCTGGCTGGCCATGCAGGCGGTGTTCGCGGCGGTCGGATGGAGCGACTATCTCGGCGTGGTGGCGGGGCTCGTCCTGGGCGCGGGGGCGATCCGTCCGCTGGCCACCCGGCGCAAGCCGACCCCGCCCACCGCGGCAGCGTACTGATGCGCCTGGCCTGGCTCGCCGTGGCGGTGGTCTTCACCGCCGTGATCGCCGTGCTCACCGCGCTGGACATCGACCACAACGGGTTCAACGTGCTCGACGTGCCGGCGATCGCGATCGTCGTCCTGTTCGCCACCGGGATCCTGGGCGCCCTGCTCAACCCCCCGCCGAAGTGATCAGTCGCCGGCCATCCCCTCGCGGCGCCGCCCGCTCGAGGAATCAGGGAGCAGCACGTCGAGCAGCGAGCTGAGATCGACGTCTCGCTGGCTGGGAAGCGCGATCGGCAGGTCGGTGTCAACCGTGTAGACGTTCCGGCGCCCGTGGCGCGTGCGGGTCACGTAGCCGGCCTGGATCAGGTCGGAGACCAGCCGCTGGGAGGCGCGCTCGGTGACCCCCAGCGACGCCGCGATCTCGCGGATCCGGACGCGAGGATCCTCGGCGATGCACAGCAGTGCGAGCCCGTGATTGGTGAGAAACGAGAACGGTGGCAGGGCGCGGAGCATACGGCCGTCGACGCCGGGGCGACCTCGAGACGGTCGGGCCCTGCTTGAATGGCCAGGATGACCGACGTGGTCGTGGTCAACTCCAGTGAGGCGCGTGAGCGGCTGCTGACCGCCGCCTACGAGCTGTTCTCCCGCCACGGGGTCCAGGCCGTGGGTGTCGATGCGATCATCGAGCAGTCCGAGGTGGCGCGCCAGACCATGTACCGCCACTTCGCTTCAAAGCAGGATCTCGTGCTCGCCTTCATGCAGCGACGCGAGGTGGTATGGACCTACGGGTGGCTGGCCGCCGAGGTCACCAGCCGCACCGAGGATCCGCGGGCCCGGCTGCTGGCGATCTTCGACGTCTTTGGCGAGTGGTTTCACCGGCCGGACTTCGAGGGGTGCTCGTTCATCAACGTGATGCTCGAGCATCCGGACGACGACCACCCTCTGCACCGCGCCGCCGCCGGGCACCTGGAGCGAATCCGGGACTTCCTGACCGGACTGGCGCGGGACGCGGGGATCGCCGAGCCCCGGGAGTTCGCGCGCCAGTGGCACATCCTCATGAAGGGGTCGATCGTGGCCGCCGGCGAGGGCGACCGTGAGGCCGCCCGGCGCGCCCAGAGCCTCGGGGCGCTGCTGCTCGACCAGAGCTAAAGCTCAGTCGATCAGCTTGACGTCGAGCGGCTCAAAGCGTGTCAGCCGCCACAGCTCGGAGACCCGCTCGCGCACGTCCGCCGCCGACACGGGCTCGAGACCCTCGGTGCCGAAACGCTGCACGTTGAACGAGGCCGCGGCGGTCCCATAGGCCATGGCGTTGGCGAGCACGTTGGTGCTCAGCGGTTCTCCGAGCTGGGTGGCGATCAGCCCGACGAAGCCGCCCGCGAACGTGTCGCCGGCGCCCGTCGGGTCGACGACGGTATCCAGCGGGTAGGCGGGGAGAGAGAAATAGGCGTCGGCCGTGATCAGCGCCGACCCGTACGCGCCCTGCTTGGCGACGATGATCGAGGGGGCGGACGGATGGGTGGGCGGGCCCCAATCAAGGATGTCCCGGGCGGCGGCGAGCAGGGTGGACTTGCCGGTCAGCTGGCGCAGCTCCTCGTCGTTGAGGATCAGGCAGTCGACGCGCTCGATGACCGACACCAGCTCGTCGCGGGCGATGTCGATCCACAGGTTCATCGAGTCCAGGGCGACGAACCGGGCGGCCTCGCACTGCTCGCGGACCTGGAGCTGGAGCCCGGGCTGGATGTTGGCCAGGAACACCACCTCGGCGTCCCTGGAGGACTGCGAGAGCTTGGGCTGGAAGTGCTCGAACACGTTGAGCTGGGTGTCGAGCGTGTCCCGGATGTTGAGGTCGTCGTGGTAGTGGCCCCTCCAGAAGAAGGTCTTGCCGCCGGAGATGCGCTCCACGTCGTCGGTGTTGGAGCCGCGGGTGCGCAGGATGTCCAGCTCGCGATCGCCGAAGTCGTCGCCTACCGGACCGACCAGATGGACGGTGTCAAACAGCGACGCGGCCAGCGCGAAGTGGGTGGCGGCGCCGCCCAGCATCCGGTCGCGCTCCCCTGACGGGGTGGTCACCGAATCAAAGGCGATCGAGCCTACGACCGTGATGCTCATGCCGCCGCCTCCGCGGGAGTGCCGCGCAGCCCGGCGGCGGCGCGCAGGGCGGGCGCGACGTCGGTGCGCTCCCAGGTGAAGTCGGGATCGTCGCGGCCGAAGTGGCCGTAGGCGGCGGTCTGGCGGTAGATCGGGCGGTGCAGGTCAAGCCGGGCCCGGAGGGCCGCGGGGCGCAGATCGAAGTGCGCGTCGACGAGCGACTCGATTCGCTCGGGGGTCAGGCCGGGGGCTTGGGTGCCGAAGGTCTCGACCATCACCGACACCGGGCGGGCGACGCCGATCGCGTAGGCGACCTGAACCTCGATCCGGTCGGCGAGCCCGGCGGCGACCAGGTTCTTGGCCACGTGACGGGCGGCATAGGCGGCCGAGCGGTCGACCTTGGAGGGATCCTTGCCCGAGAAGGCGCCGCCGCCGTGGCGGGCCATGCCCCCGTAGGTGTCGACGATGATCTTGCGGCCGGTCAGCCCGGCGTCTCCGACCGGCCCGCCGATCACGAACCGGCCGGTGGGGTTGACGAGAAAGGCGGCGCGCAGCTCGCGCTCGTCATAGAGGTCCTTGGGGAGGCTGGGGAGCACGACGTGCTCCCACAGGTCCGGCTTGATCTGATCCTCGGCGCCCTCGGCGTGCTGGGAGGAGATCAGCAGCTTCTCAATGGCCACCGGCCGGCCGCCCAGGTAGCGCACGCTCACCTGGGTCTTGCCATCGGGGCGCAGGTACGGGAGCGTCCGGTCCTTGCGCACGGCCGCCAGCCGGCGGGCGAGGCGATGGGCGAGCGCGATGGGCAGGGGCATCAGCTCCGGGGTCTCGTTGGAGGCATAGCCGAACATCATTCCCTGGTCGCCGGCTCCCGCCCGGTCGAACTCGTCGTCCGGGGCGCCCGGGCGCCGGGTCTCGTACGCGCTGTCCACGCCCTGGGCGATGTCGGGCGACTGCTTGCCGAGCGCGTTGAGCACGGCGCAGGAGTCGGCGCTGAAGCCGAGCCCGGCGTCGACGTAGCCGACCTCCCGGATCGTCTGGCGGGCGATCTCGTGGACGTCGAAGCCGGCGGTGGTCGAGATCTCGCCGGAGACCACGACCAGCCCCGTGTTGACCAGGGTCTCGCAGGCGACCCGGCCGGACGGATCCTGGGCCAGGACGGCGTCCAGGACGGCGTCGGAGATCTGATCGGCGATCTTGTCGGGATGGCCTTCGGTGACCGACTCCGAGGTGAACAGGTATTGGCGGGCCGAGGTTGTCATCGCGCGCGCAGGTTACGCGAAAGGCGAGGTTGACTGGGCCGCGGGCGCCGTATATGTTGGCTCGCGGAGGGAGATCGGTCAGTCTGACTGCGGGCGCGGGCCGCTGGCTCTTGGAGAGGCGCCTGGCAACCGGGCGGCGATCCACCAAATCCCTAGGAGAGGAAACAACCGTGCCCATTCCCACCGAGCTCGTGGGGTCGCTCCCGCGTCCGATGAAGCTCCAGGAGGCCTACGCCGACTACGACGAGGGCAAGATCGAGTTCGACGAACTGCAGGCCATCCAGGACGAGGCGGCCGAAGATTCGATCAAGCGCCTGGAGGAGACCGGCGAGCCGATCGTCACCGACGGCGAGCAGCGCGAATCGAGCTTTGCCACCTACAACCTCACGGACACGCTCGCGGGGACCGGACTGGCCGACGGCCTCGCCGGCGACGGCCAGTTCTTCGCCATCTTCGACGACGGCCACAACCGCCAGCTGCCCCGGATCACCAAGGGGCCGTTTCACTACAAGACCTACGCGTCGCAGTTCGTCTCCAAGAACAAGCAGATCGCGACCCATGAGGTCAAGCAGGCCGTCATCTCCCCTTCGATGATGATGCTTCTGTACCCGCTGGACGGGGAGATCGACGGCTACCCGCGTGAGCAGTTCCTCGAAGACTGCGTCAACGAGGCCGAGAAGGACATCCGCCAGTGCTTCGAGGCCGGCGCGGTGCGCGTGTCGGTCGACTTCACCGAGGGGCGGCTGGCCAACAAGAACGACTCGCGCAACCCGTGGACGGGCAAGAACATGCTGCAGGAGTTCATCGATCTCAACAACCGGCTGTTCGCCCGCTTCTCGGCGCAGGAGCGCACGAACATCGGGCTCCACACCTGCCCGGGCGGCGACTGTGACTCGGTGCACTCCAAGGAGGTCCCGTACGAGCTGCTGCTCGAGCACATGTTCGACATGAACGCGGGCTACTTCCTGATCCAGTGCGCGTCCGAGGACGACCGCGAAAAGGTCTACGAGCTGTGCGGCAAGTACAGCCGCGAGGACGCCGAAGGCGTCGCCCAGGTGTGCTTCATGGGCGTCATCAACCCGCTGTCGCCCGAGGTCGAGACCCCCGAGCACGTCCGCGACGAGCTGCTGACGGCGGCCAAGCACATCCCGGTGGAGCGCCTGGGCGCGACCGACGACTGCGGCTTCTCGCCGTTCAGCCGCGACGTCAAGCCCCAGCACGGGTCACCGGACTTCGCCCGCGACGTGGCGATGAAGAAGATCTCTAATCGGCTGGACGGGGCCCGGCAGGCCTCCCAGCAGCTCGGGGTCTGAGTGGTGACTGAGGTGCCGCCGGAGCGGAATGCGTCCTACATCGATGCCGGGCCGCGGAACAGGATCGCGTTGCGGTCCGAGGGCTCGCCGGCAAACCCCTCGGGCCGGCCCCCCTGGGCGTCCAGGTAGGAGAGCTCACGGGCGATCGTGCCCAACCGCCCCGGGTAGACGTGATCGAGCATCCAGGTCTGGATGGCCACCCCGCCACCCTCGGTGGCGTGGATGCGCAGCGCCCGGGCCTGCTGGGGGTAGTCGATCAGGGATGCGGTGCTGATCAGCCAATAGCCGCCGGCTCCGGACGGACGGGCCTGGATCTGATTGCGGTGGGTGTGGCCGCTGACGGCCGCGATCACCCGCGGCGCGCGATCGAGCAACGCCAGCAGCGCCTCGCCGCCCGCCGAGGACTCGAGCGGCTGGTGGGAGACGACGATCACCCAGCGATCCTCTGCCCGAGTTAGTTGGCTGGCTAGCCAGCCAGCTTGCGTGGGGTCGACGAGGCCGCCCGAGCCGCCGGCGCGCCGCACCAGGTCCAGCACGAGCAAGCGGACCTTCGAGCCGAGGTCCAACGCGTAGTCCAGGCGCCCACCCGCCGCCGGAGCGACCCCGGACGCCGCGCTCAGCCGGGAGATGACCTCGGCAAAGGTCAGCTCGCGCCGGCTCGGGTCGGCGGGAACCCGCACCGTGGGACCGGCGAGTGCCCGGCGCAGGAACGGATCGACGAGACCGGGGTCAGGCGGTCCGTCGGGCGAGGCGAGGGCGCTGGTCCGCGTCCCGGGAGGCAGGGTGAGGCCGGACGGGAGGCTCCACAGCGCCCGGTCGCCGACGGCCAGCGACCGGGTCAGGCCGGTGGGGACCAGCTCCCCCGCCACCAGCGCGTCGTGGTCACCGAGGACCGGATAGACGGGTCTCCCCGCGCCGGCACTTTGAAACGCTCTGACCGCGGCTTGCAGGAGGCCGGGATGGCGGGGAGCGTCGACGTCGGGGCGGTAGTAGAAGGGGTCGGTGTCGCTGGCCGACTGCACCCCGAAGTAGCCGGCGCGGCCGCTGCCGGGCGACACCACCCCGCCGCCCAGGGCGGCCAGGGCGCGGGTGAGCTCGTTCTCCTGGTCGTTGTCGATCAGATCACCGCCCTGGATGACCAGCTCGGGCGCGAGCGCCCGGACGGCGCTGCCCGCTCCGGTCAGCACCTGCGCGGTCAGCGCCTCCTGGGGGCGAAACGTCGACTGAAACGGCGGTCCCAGACGGTCCAGGAACGTGACCCGCGCCGGCGAGGAGGCGTCGAGCACGTGGGCGTCGGTGACATGGGCCAGCGTGACCAGGGGGGCGGCGAGCGTTCGCCGGGGGCCGAGCTCGAGGCGAGCCACGAGCGGCTCCCCGGGACCGACGCGCAGCTGACCGTCGCCGACCGGGTCCCCCCAAGTGCTCTGAAGCGTCGATCCGGTGGGCGCGGCCCCCGGCGCGCTCGCCCCGGCACCGCAGCCGTTGAGGACGAGCGCCAGGCCGCCGGCGCCCCCGAGCGCCTCGGCGAGCGCCCGGCGCCGGGTGATCCGCCTCATGCCGCCAGGCCTCTGATCACCGACTCCCGTCCGGCCTGCCGCGCGACCCAGAGGACGGCGAGGCCACCGGCCGCGAGCAGGCCGCCGACCGTGGCCAGCACCTCCAGGCTGCTCGCTCCCAGCGGCAGGGTGGCGTAGCTGGCCGCCAGATGCGCGAGCGCCGGACCGAGCACGAGGCGCTCGAGCGCCACACCCAGGATCGCCGCCGGGACCACGAGTGCCAGCGCGGCGCCGAGCAGCAGCCGGCGCACGGCGGACGCTCCGGCGCCACAGGCCCGCAGCACGGCCACGGTGCGCCCGCGTTCCTGCACCGTCAGCGCGCAGGCCTGGACCAGGGCGTACAGGCAGACAAGCCCATCGACGACCGCGATCGCCACCAGGATGGTGCGCAGGACCGCCACCAGCGGCGCGCCCCGTGCGGTGGCCGTGGTGGCCGCGGTGGGAAATGCGCCGAGGGCGTTCAGCGCGTCGTACACCCGGCCCTGGTCGGCGCCCGGCGCCAGGCGGATCGCCAGCTCGGAGGGGGCCGACGGGTCGGCGCGCAGCAGGGCCGCCGCCGGGACGTAGGCGACGCGGCCGTCGTGGTCCAGCGAGCTGACGACGCCCGCGACCTGCAGGCGCAGCTCACGGCCATCGGACAGGCCGACCGCGAGCGTCTGGCCGGGGCCCACCCCGAGCGCCTGGGCCAGCCCCTCCCCGATCTCGGCCTGCCCGGAGCCGCGCAGGCGACGGCCCTGGGTGAGTGGGGGCGCCTCGAACACCGTGTGGTCTCCCGGGTAGGCGATCAGGTCGATCGTCTCCCCGAGCGAGAACGAGTCGACCGCCTGCTCCTCGTAGCGCGGGGCCACCGCCTGTACGCCGGGCACGGCCCGGACCCGGCCGGCCTGCGCCGGGTCCAGCGACGCGGTCAGCTGGTAGCGCTTGCCCAGCGCGCTCGGATCGGTCTCGAGCGCGCTCAATCCCGCGGCCAGCGACAGCAGCAGGAGAACGAACGCGGTCGAGAAGCCGAGCGTGACCACGGTCGCCGCCAGGCGCGCCCGGCGAGCCGCCACCAGGCGTGCGCCCAGCGTGCCCAGCCCGGTGGGCGCCCGCAGGCGGCGCAGCCCCCGCAGCGAGTGGCCGGCGCGTGGACCCTCCATGCCGCCGGCGCCGGGACCGCGGCTCACGTCCGCGCCCCGCAGCAGGCCCACCACCGGGCGGTGAGCGGCTCGCCAGGCCGGCCAGGCGCCTCCGGCGACCGGAAGCGCAGTGCTCACCAGCCAGGCGCCGAAGATGGGCAGCGCCAGGCCGAGCCCCGGGGCGGGCTCGTTGAGCAGCGTCAGCAGCCGTCCGGCCGGGCCGTAGGTCGCCGCCACCCCGGCGGCGCACCCTACGGCAGCCGCGGGCCCGGCCACCAGCAGCGCCTCCAGCGCGTGGGCGAGCGCGATCTGGCCGCCGGACGCGCCCACGGCGCGTCGCACCCCGATCCCCGCCAGCCGCCGCTGGACCTCGGCACGCGCCGAGGCCGCGAGCATCGCGCCCGCGGTGATCAGCGCGATCAGCGACAGCGCGACCAGCAGGTCGATGACGATCCCCGCGGCCTGGTCGAGCAGCACGTGCACCCCCGAGCGGGTGGCGAAGCGGATGTCGTGCAGCCCGAAGGCCGAGGCGCGGGCCTGGACCAGGACCTCGTCGAGGTAGGCCGGGTTGCGCAGCCAGATCTCGGCGTAGTTGACCTGCGGGTTGCGCTCGGGCCCGAAGCGGGCATCGATCGCCTGGCGCGAGACGTAGAAGCGCGGCTCGGCCAGCGGGAAGCCGACGTTATCGGGAGCCTCGGCGAGCCCGACCACGCGCTGCGCACCGAGACCGCCGACGTAAAGCTCGCTTCCCACCCCCAGATGCCAAGCCTGGGCGAAGGCCCGCTCCACCAGGACCTCGGATCCCGTAGGCCCCAGGTCGTGTCCGGCGACCACCGCATAGCCCCGCCGCCGCCCGGGGCCGACCACCTCGGCGACCGCATCGTCGCGCTGCTCGTCGCCGCGCGCGGCCACCGACACGTTGGTCAGCTCGAGCCGGGTGGCGACCGTCGCGACGTCAGGCAGAGCGCGGATTCGCCGATCGACCAGCCCCTCTGACCGCGGGTCGAACCGGACGATCAGGTCGGGCAGGCCGGCGGCGCGCGCCGCGCGGTCAAAGCCCAGCCCCAGCCCATCGGAGATGACCACGGCGGCCGACAGCATGGCGGCCGACAGCGCGATCCCGAGCCCCGTGAGCAAGGTCCGGCGCCGGCGGGCGCCCAGGCCGCGCCGGGCCTCGGCGAAGGCGGCCGTGAGCGAGCGCACGGGCCTCAGGGCCCTCCCGTGCCCGCCACCGACGTCGGGGTGCCGTGCAGGCGCCCGTCGGTCAGGCTCAACACCCGGTCGGCGATCGCCGCCGCATCGGGCTCATGGGTGACGATCACCACCGCTCGCCCCCGCAGGCCGCGCAACAGCTCGAGCACCGCGGCGCCGTTCTCGGCATCGAGGCTGCCCGTCGGCTCGTCGGCGAGCACCAGCTCGGGTTCGTTGACGAGCGCCCGGGCGAGCGCGAAGCGCTGCTGCTCTCCGCCTGACAGCTCGCCGGGCAGGTGGTCGGCGACCTGCCTGAGCCCGAGCTCCTCGATCAGCCGGGCGGCGCGCCGGGCGCCGCCCGCGGGCGCGCCGGGCAGCCGGGTGGGCAGGAGCACGTTCTCGGCGCCGCTGCACTCCTCGATCAGCTGAAACTGCTGGAACACGAACCCGATGTGGCGGAGGCGAAGCCGGGCCAGGACCCGGTCGCTGCGACCCGTCAGGCGCTCGCCGGCGAGCACGATCTCCCCTTCGTCGGGTCGATCCAGGCCGCCGAGCAGGTGCAGCAGCGTGGACTTGCCGCTCCCCGAGCGCCCGAGCACGGCGACCAGCTCGCCCCGGGCCACCGACAGACCGACGCCGTCCAGCACCCGCCGCCGTGCTCGTCCGGCTCCCACCGTCTTGACGAGGCCTTGCGCTTGCAGCACGGGCACGTTTTGACCGTAGCGAGCGCACGACACCGAGGCGTCGATGCTCCCCGTGCGCCTGCTATCACTGGCGGGGTGGCGCTGCGAGCGATGCCCGAGGTGGGTGGCCCGGTGACGATCGACTATCTGGGATCGATGGCGCGCGGAGTCGTGCGCAGCGTCGATCCCGACGCCCGCCGGCTGGAGGTCGACACCGAGGACGGTGCCACGTTGAGCTTCGAGCTCAATCGCGCGACGGCCACGTTCACGGCCGGCGGGAGCCAGACCGGGCCGAGGCTGAGCTTCGGAAGCGTTGGTCATGAGCACTGAGGTCAGCATCGATCGTGTCGGCGTCGTCGGGGCGGGATTCATGGGCTCCGGGATCGCCGAGTCCACCGCCTCGGCCGGCATCGACGTCACCGTCTATGAGCCTGAGCAGGCGCCGCTGGAGCGCTCCCGCGCTCAGCTGGAGACGTCGGTGGCCCGGGCCACGGCCCGCGCCAAGCTGACCTCCGAGGAGGGCGAGAGCCTGATCGGCCGAGTTGCCTACACGACCCGGATCGATGATCTCAAGGGGGTCGATGCCGTACTGGAGGCCGTTACCGAGGACCCTCGCGTCAAGGGCGAGCTGTTCGCCCAGCTCGACCGGCTGCTCCCCGAGGCGCAGTTCCTGGCGTCCAACACCTCCTCGATCCCGATCGCCGAGATCGCCTCCTGGACGCGGCAGCCCGAGCGCGTGATCGGCCTGCACTTCTTCTCGCCGGTGCCGATCATGAAGCTGGTCGAGGTGGTGGTGGCGCTCGATACCGGGAACGCGACCGCGACTGTCGCCGAGGCGTTCGCCGCCCGGATCGGCAAGCAGCCGATCCGCACCAAGGACCGCTCCGGGTTCATCGTCAACATGCTGCTCGTCCCCTACCTGATGGCGGCGGTCCGGATGTACGAGGACGGCTTTGCCAGCCGGGAGGACATCGACGAGGGGATGCGCCTCGGCGCCGGGCACCCGATGGGCCCGCTGACGCTGTGCGACTTCATCGGCCTGGACGTGCTGTACGCCGTCTGCGACTCGCTCTACGAGGAGTTCAAGCGCCCCGAGTACGCGCCCCCGCCGCTGCTCAAGCGGATGGTCGTCTCCGGCCATCACGGTCGCAAGGCCGGCCAGGGGTTCTACGAGTACTGAGGGCAGGTTCCGCGGATCGGCGAACGCCAGGTTCGCGACCTGGCGTACGTCGGGTACATTCGGCGTGCCCACAGCGACCGAGGGTTGCGGGGGCTTCGCGTCGACCCACGGACCCGCGGAGGATCGCTTGGCGGTTTCACGAGCCGAGATCGCCGGCTCGGCACAGCGGCTGCTGACCGACGGCTACGGCCTGATGCTGGTGTCAAACCAGGCCGTGCTCGAGCGCCTGGAGGTCTCGCCGTTCGGGGTCCCGGTCACGCCCGTGGACTTCCTGGCCGCCCGTCAGGAGCCCCGGGGCGCCGGTGACGAGCCCTGGGAGATCGCCGATCTGATGCGCGTCTACAACGTGCTCAACGAGACGGCGTTCGGCGAGAAGGGCATCCCGTTGCAGAATTGGGTGATGATCGATCTCGGGCTCCTGCCGTCGGCCTTCCTGCTGATCACGCTGCCTCCGGCGCGCGCGGCCGCCGCACTGGCGGCGGGGGACCATCCGCGCACCCGGAGCGTGCTGGGCGCCGTCCTGGCCGAGGCGGGCCGCCTGGGCCACCGGGGGCCGATCCCGGTGGCCGGCTACTGCGCGGCGCCGACACCGGTTCCCGGTGGCTGGGTCGGCTGGTCTTTGTGCTCGGCAATCCCGGGCTTGGGAACCACGGCCAAGGGTCTGGCCCTGGAGGCCTACCGAGCCAAGACGCTCACCGGGGTGGCCCAGTTCTGCGACCCGGCGCTGCGAGTGCACCGCAAGTTCGGGCCCATGCAGGTGCTCGCGGCCGTCGTCGACCTGCACCCGGTCCCCCACACGTTCATCTATCGCAGCGAGATCCACGAGGACGGCCCGGAGCAGCCGCCGACGCTGAGGATCGACTGCCGCGACGGCGAGGCGCAGCGCGAGCTGCAGCGCAAGATCGATGCCGGAGCCAGCCGCTTCTACATCCTCTCCCCCGGCCTGGTCGACGACCAGGTCCCGATCCTGGAGCGCAGCTGATGCCGGGACGCGATTTCGTGCTCGCCTTCTCTGGAGGCCTGGACACCTCCTACTGCCTGGCGGTGCTCGTCGACCGGGGTGAGCGGGTCACCACCGTCACCGTCAACACGGGCGGGTTCGGGATCGACGAGCTGCAGCAGATCGAGGACCGCGCGGCGCAGCTCGGAGCGGTCGAGCACATCGTGATCGACGGCCGGGCTCGGCTCTATGAGGAGTTCGTCTCCTACATCCTCAAGGCCAACTACCTGCGGGGCGGCGTATACCCGTCATGTGTGGGAGTAGAGCGGATGCTCCAGGCCGAAGAGGTAACCAAGCTGGCGCTGGCCCGGGGGGCCGACGCCATCGCCCACGGCTCCACGGGAGCCGGCAACGACCACGTGCGCTTTGACGCCGTGACCAAGGCGCTGGCCCCCTCGCTGGAGATCGTGGGCCTGATCCGCGACGAGGAGCACACTCGCGAGGAGGAGCGCGACTTCCTGCGCGCCCGCGGCTATGCGGTCAGCGACATCACCGCCAGGTACTCGTTCAACTTCGGGATCCTCGGCACG
>CAWHMQ010000005.1:0-80092 GCA_963830595.1 uncultured Solirubrobacteraceae bacterium | reverse complement strand
ACGATCGGCGGCGAGGAGACCTACGGCTCCTGGGAGTACCTGCCCGAGGAGGCGTGGCCCTCGACGAGCTCGATCGCCGATGCTCCCCACGAGCCCCTGGAGCTGATCCTCAGCTTCGAGCGGGGCCTGCCGACCAAGTGCGAGGCCGTGGGCGCGGCGCCCGGTGACGCCGATGACGTCGATGACGCCGGGATCGGCGTCCCGGGCTACGACACGCTCGCGCTGCTCAACCGGATCGGCGGCGCGCACGGGGTGGGCCGCGGAATCCACACCGGGCAGACGATCATGGGCATCGTCGGGCGGCTTGGCTTCGAGGCCCCGGGGATGCTGATCCTGATCGCCGCTCACCGGGAGCTGGAGCGCCTGGTGCTCTCAAACGGCCAGCAGGCCCTGAAGGCCTCGCTGGGCACCACGTTTGGCGACATGCTCCACGAGGGCCGCTACTACGACCCCCTGCTGTCCGACATCCGGGCGTTCCTGGACAGCTCCCAGGAACGCGTGACCGGCGAGGTGAGGATCCGGCTGCACAAGGGCAACGTGATCGCGCTCGGGTGTCGGAGTCCGTCCAGCCTGCTGGACGCCGGGCGGCGCCTGGGCTCCACCTACGGCCACGGGTCGACGCTCTGGACGGGGGAGGAGGCGCGGGCGTTCGCCCACATCTACGCCACCGCCGGACTGCTCGTGCAGTCGACCGCGTCCCCCGAGGGCTCGGCCTAAGTCGTCTCCAGCCCCAGCTCGACGATCCTTCTCAGCAGCGCGCCGAGCTGGTCGATCTCAGCCGTCGCGATCGACTCGCTGGTCTGATGAGGGTCGCGACCGCCGCTGGCCATCGCGACCACGTCGGTCCAGGCAGCCAGGTAGTTGGCCTCGAGCGTGGCCTGAGCCTCCTCCTCGATGACCCGCAATCCGGGCTCGGCCGCCACCGCGTCGCGAAACACCCGCAGCGCGCGCGACTGCGGCCGGGCCGGCAGCGGCGGCACCAGGCGCCCGCGGTCACGGGCCCATTCGTACTCGGCGCCGTGCTCGCCGCACACGCGGCCGACGATCTCCTCGATGACCCCGGCGCCGGCCTCGATGTCATCCACCGAGTAGCCGCGCACCTCGCCCCGCAGCGCGACCCTGTCGGGCACCGAGTTGGTCGGGGTGGCGTCCAGGGCGGCGGCGACCGCGGCCTCGCCGTCGGCGTTCCCGGGCACCCCCAGGCTGGTCAGCATCCCCGGGCTCAGCCGATCGACGACGGCGCCGCCCACGATCGCGGCCACGCTCACGCTGCCGCCGCCGGGCCGGCGCCCCAGCGGCAGCGCGGCGACGATCTCGGCCGCCACCCGGATCGCGCTCACGCCCGCCTCGGGATTGGCGGCGGCGTGTGCCGCGCGGCCCCGGATCCAGACCGTGAACACCGTCTGTCCCAGGGCGCGCGTGATCACGGTCCCGATCGGCCGGCTGCCGTCCACGCAGAACGCGCACTCGATCGGCGGGAGGTCAGACGCCTGCAGCAGGCTCGCCCCCATCCGCCCGCTCTCCTCTCTGCAGGTGAATGCCGCCACCACGGTGGGACGCCGCCTCCGATCCATCTCGCCGGTGGCCCGGCACAGCTGCATGAGCGCGGCCACCGCGGACTTGTTGTCGGCCCCCAGGATCGTGTCTGACTCGGAGCGGACGACGCCGTCGGGGTCCAGCCGGGGGCGGACCGGCTGCCCGCCTGACTCGACCGTGTCCATGTGGGCCACGAACAGGTAGGCGGGCGCGCCCTCGGCCCCCGGCACGGTGGCGATCAGGTTCCCGGCATCCGACCCGTTCCGGGTTCCGCTGGCGTCGAACTCGGCCCTCACCCCCGTGGCCTCCAGCCAGCCCCGGATCAGCGTCCCCAGCTCCAGCTCCCGTCCGCTCGGGGATGGCACGGCCACCAGCTCCAGGAACAGCTCGGTGGTCGAAGCGTCCCTGGTCAGCACGTCGGCCACACTACAAACCGGGGGACCCCGCGTGCTCGAACGTGCGCGCCCGGGCTGGCCAACCGCGGCATGCTTGACCGGCGCGCCCGGGCTGACCACCGCGGCTAGAGTGAGCCCATCCGGGCTCCAGTGGCGACAGCCATCGCCGCGCTCGCGGTGGCGGGCTGCGCGTCAGGCACATCGCGACCGCGATCGGTCGCGACGCTCTCGGCCCGGTCTAGAACCCCGACCACGGCGCAATACCAGCGGCCGCGGCCACACGTGGTCGAGCCGGTCGCCGGGCAGGTGGGAGCGCTTCACACGCGCTCGACGGCCAGAGCTTCGGCCCACTACGTTGCTCCAGCCGATCCCGGGACTCCGGCCGACGCCTCGCCCACCCCGAGCCTCCGCCAGCCGGCGACGGTGACCCTGGCCCCCGCCAAGGGAGCGCCGACCGACGCCCAGGTCCGCGCCGCCGTCGCGCGCTTCCAGCTCGCGATCGCGCGCTATCACCTGGACCGGCTCGACCTCTCCGGGGCCTTGCTGAACCTTGCGGCGCTGCCGGCCGGCCGGTACTACACGAGCATCGCGTCGGTGTACACCGATTACGGCGATCCCGTCGCCTGCGGCGGCATCCTGCGCGTCGCCACGCTGGGCGTCGCCAACAAGACGCTGCCGTGCGGGACCGAGGTCATCTTCCGCTACGGGTCACGCGCCATCCGAATCCCGGTCATCGACCGCGGGCCGTATATCGCGGGCCGCGAATGGGATCTCACGGGAGCCGCCGCCGAGGCCCTGCGGTTCCCGGGCCTCGGACCGGTGCAATGGAGGCTGGCGGGGTGAGCGCAGGTGTCATCTGCTGGGAGCCGAGCAGGCGAGCCGGGTTGGCGGTGCGCAGCGCCGACAGCGCCGCCGTGCCGAGGTCTGCGGCGACAGGCTTCGCGTACGGGCGGTCCGAGCCGTTGACGAGCCCGCCGCCTCCGACCACGCCGGCGATCGCGTTCACGGCCCGGGTTCCGTACGAAGAGATCTCCAGGTAGGCCTGCCGGTCGACCCGCGAGCGCTCACCGGAGCGAGTGGCGAATCGCTCCTCGTGGAGCGGCGCCAGCCCGGCCAGCATCGCGAAGCAGACCCGCAGCTGCGGGAATCGGGGCCGTCCGAAGGCCCGGAATGCGTACCAGGCGGCGTGCATCTGCTGCACGTAGTCGACGACCGCCGGCCACCAGGCCGGATCGCTGCTCCCGGAGCGCGCCCGGGAGGCCGGACCGGGGTGCACGAACAGCGGCCGCCCCCGCTCCTGGAGGACCGCCAGCAGCGGAGCGGCGCGCGCGTAGCCCCGGTCGTCGAGCAGCCCGGTGGCCGGCAGCTGGAGCCCGACGAAGCCTCGATCGAGCCCGCGACCGAGCGCCGCCGGGTCGACGTCCGTCAGGCTCGCCGCCGCCCAGGCGCGAAACGGGGCGGGCAGCGCCAGGGCTCCTTCCTCGTAGGCGGTGAGCAGCTCCGCCCCCTGCGAGGGTTCCAGCAGCTCGATCCCCAGGGGGCTGGAGAGCGATACGAGCGCGAGGTCCAGGCCGTCCTCGAGCGCCAGAGCGGCTCGCAGGTCGGGATCGTGCTGACCGGGGTCGACCTGGTAGTCGGGCTCGCCGTTCAGCTCGAGCCTCCACCCTTGTAGTCGGGGCGGAGCCGCGCGGGAGCGGAGCGCTCGCACCAGCGGGGGTGGCCACACGTGCTGATGGACGTCCGCGATCAAGCTCTCAGAAGGCGGGCCGGCATCTCGGCGCCGGGATCAGGCGAGCGTCCGGACTCCCAAGCGGCTACTGCCAGTACCTCTCCACGACGTCCGCGGAGCGCTCGGAGGCCCGCTCGGGGTCCTCTCCGGCGTCGCGCAGTGCCCGCCGCTGGCGCAGCAGATCCCAGAGGCGATCGAGCTCGACGCCGATCTCCTCCACGCGCGCGGCGTCGGTGTCGAGCGTCGGGTCCTCGCCCCCCTCACGCCGGCGCAGTGTCTCGCGCTCGGACTCGAGCTTCTCGATCTGATCCTGGATCTGCTCGTCGCTGGGCATGGCCAGAGCTTCGCACATCCAGCGGCCGGTCTAGAACGACGCGAGCACGATGCTGCCGGCGGAGCTTCCGGTGACCGTCGTTCCGGGAGCGGCGACCGCCGTGCCGCCACCCGCGATCGTCGTGGCGCCACCCGGGGCGGCGGTCACGGTGCTCGTCCCCAGCGTCCCGGTGACCTTGACGGTGAGCCTGGCCGCGAGCTGGTTGCCATGAGCCGCCGCGATCGCCCTGTGACCGGCGGCCGTCAGCACGAACGGCAGGTAACCGAGCTCGTCGACGCCGAGTGTCTCGGGGCGGGTGATCGCGATCTTCCTGCCTGCGGCCGCGATCGTGATGGTCGCCCGGCAGGGGCTGGTGGACGCGCAGACGGCGAGGATGCCGCCGGCCCAGCCACCCGAGACGAAATCCGTGGTGCCGACGATCTTCAGAAGCGCGGACTGCGTGAGGCCGCGATGCGGACTGGACCCCGAGGTGGTGAACGGGACCAGGTTGACCTGGCCGCTGACCGCGACCCCCGACAAGTCGTGCACGGCCACCTTGACCGGGAGCCGGTGCTGCCGGGCGTGGGCGAGCATCACGCGGGCCCGCGACGACAGGCTGAAGTACGCGACCCCGCCGCCCTGGGGGATCTGCTCGGCTCCGGTCCTCGCCAAGATCGCCTTTCCGACCGAGACCGTCGTGGTCACCCAGCAGGGCCAGGGCTTGAAGCACTGCAGCGGCAGTCCCGCACTGCCGTGCCTGGGAACGAACGCGCTCTTGCCGACCACCGCCAGATGCGGGGGCGTCGCGACCACCGCAGAGCTGCCGAGGAGCTGTCCGGTGGCTCCGACCGCGCGCACCGCGAAGTACTGATAGGCGCTGTCGATCACGATCGGCTTGCGCGCGCTCGCCGTCACGGGCGGTCCGATGACGGCGAGCGAGCCCGGCGTGGCCCCCGCCAGAGGCTGCCAGGTGCTGACGCCTCGCCCGGCCCAGCTCGGACGCAGATCGATGGCGCCGCCCACCTCCGGGGAGACCGAGAGGCTCGGCGCTGCCGCCACCTCGGGAGTCTCCGGATACCCTGCACCCGCCGCGGCCGTGGCGGCGTCGACGTAGTCGCCGTCGATGTTGATGGTGTCGCCGTCGTAGGTCTCGTTGTGGGCGCCCTCGTACTGGTGCAGTCGTTCGTGCGAGCTCCAGTCGGAGCCGGGCACGTCCGGGTCCGAGGTGTTCTCGGCGCCGTTCCAGTTGGCGATCCAGATGTCGTCGGGCTCGGCGTAGCCCGTGCCCACCCGCGAGGCCAGGTCCCGGATGCCGGAGGAGGAGCTGCTGTAGACGCCTGACTTGTAGCCGCTGGCGTGCAGCTGGCTGGTCCAGGCGGCCAGGAACGCGAGCACGGTCGCGGTGGTCGAGGAGCTCGGGTTGTAGGCCTCCATGTCGTCGTAGATCGGATTGCCGACCGCCAACCCGATCGCCTGCGCCTTGGCGATCGCGTCGCGGGCGGCGGCCCCACCCTGACTGGTGGCGCTGGCCGAGGAGATCGCGGCGCAGCCGCAGTCGTTGCCCGGCGCCTGGAGCCCGACGTAGATGGGGATCAGGTGCCACCCGGCGGCGGACTCCGTCCCGACCCAGCTCGAGGTCAGGTTGGACTGTGAACAGGCCATGTTGGTGCCGCCGATGTACACCCCGACCGCGCCGTAGCGCGACGCCCCCCAAGCAGACATCTGTGAGCTGCTTGGGGTGGAGCAGGCGTCAAACCCCTCGCCGGTGAAGACCGCACCCGGCTGGGCGGGCGCCGAGGAGATCCTGGCCGACCGGGCGGCGTGCGCGATCGCTGCCGCGGCGGTCCGGGGATCCGTGTCCTTCGTCACCTTGGGAAGCGAGCCGACGCCCAAGGCCCGCTTGATCACCGCCGGGTCCTGGTGCCAGGTCGCAGTCACGACGACACCGTCGCGAGCCTTGACGAGCTGGGTGGCCGATCCGTGGGCGGGCACCGAGCCCTGGGTGCTGGGCAGCGGGAGCGCCTGGCCACCGCCGGCGCCCATCGCGGTCACGTGCGACTGCAGGGGGGCTACGAGGATCGCCTCGGTGCGGCCGGCGGCCGCCGCGGGGCAGCGCTGATTGGTTCCGGGCTGTCCCAGATAGACCGCGTGGCGGTCGAAGCGCACGCACGTGCTCTCGTTGCCGGCGAGCCGGTAGACGGGCCAGTGGGCGGGAACCACGACGCGATATCCGTGGTAGCGCACCACCTTGGTCGCGGGCTTGTCCGGCGACGCGGCGAGGGCGGCCGCGGGCGCGACCAGAGCGGCGGCCAGCATGGCCAGAACCGCCGCCAGGCCCAGGCCTGAGCCCAGGCCGACGCCGCGCGCGCGCCGAGATTGAGCCCGGCGAGGGCGCCATCGACTGCGAACGGAAATGGTCGATCCGGGCAAAGGTCGGCTCTGGGGCACGGGCACTGCACTTGAGATCGCCTGGCGCCTACGGAGTTAGCTGACGGGCTCGCAGTCTCGAAGACCGCTACTGACGGATCACCGCCAGACTCGCCCCAACAACCTGGGCTCCCCGTTTCCTGAGTTGGCACCTCAGGAACTCGGCACTGCCTACAACAACAGACTCTGACGAAGGTTGCGGCATTTCGCAACCCTGATGACGAAGGTTGCGGCAGTTCGGCGCAAAGTACGCTCCCCACGATGAGCGTCTCTGAGGTGAAGGCGTTGTGGCAGCCGGCCGGCGTGTACTGCAACACGGCGAGCTACGGGCTCCCACCCAAGCCAGGCTGGGAGGCGCTGCAAGCCGCGCTGGCCGACTGGCACGACGGCCGCACCAGCTGGGAGCGGTGGGGCCAGAGCACCGAAGCGGCGCGCGCGGTATTCGCGGAGCTGGTCGGCGTGCCGGTGGAGCAGGTGGCGGTCGGCTCGACGGTTTCCGAGCTGGTCGGGTCGCTGATCACAGCGCTGCCGGCGGGCGCCCGGGTGGTGGTCCCCGACATCGAGTTCACCTCGACGCTGTTTCCACTCCTGGTCCAGAGCCGGCTGGAGGTGGTGACCGTCTCCGCCGGACGGCTGGCCGATGCGGTCGCGGAGGGCGTGAACGCGGTCGCCTTCAGCGCGGTCCAGATGAGCACCGGCGAGGTCGCCGATCTGGAGGCGATCCTCGACGCCGCGCAGAGCGTCGGCGCGATCACGGTGTGTGACGCGACCCAGGCCGTCGGGTGGCTGCCGATCGGAGCCGGACGTTTCGACGCGCTGGTGTGCTCGGCCTACAAGTGGTTGATGTCTCCACGCGGCAGCGCCTTCGCCAGCGTTTCCGACCGCCTGCTGGCGCGCGTGGTGCCCCACAGTGCCGGCTGGTACGCGGGCGAGGACGTGCATGCGAGCTACTTCGGCCCGCCGCTGCGATTGGCCAGGACCGCGCGCCGGCTCGACGTCTCCCCGGCATGGTTCTCGTGGGTGGGGACGCTACCGGCGCTGGAGCTGGTGCGGGAGATCGGGGTCGACACGATCCATGCTCACGATGTGAGCCTGGCCAACCGGTTTCGGGCCGGTCTCGGGCTCGAGCCCAGCGACAGCGCGATCGCGTGTGTCGAGATTCCCGACGGCGCGCAGCGACTGGAGCGCGCCGGGATCATCGCGGCGATGCGCGGGGGACGGCTGCGTACGTCGTGGCACATCTACAACGACGAGGAAGACGTCGATCGGGTGCTCGAGGCGCTCAGCGGCGCGTAGCCGCGGCGCGGTCCCCGGAGGCAACCAGGCCTGACTGCTCGCCGTCGGGTCCGAGCGCCTGCGCCAACTCCTCCCGGGAGTGAATATCGAGCTTGAAGTAGACGTGACGCAGGTGGTACTCGATCGTCTTGGGGCTGAGAAAGAGCGCGGCGGCCGCCTCCCGGGTCGTCTTGCCGGCGGCCAGCAGCAGCCCGATCTGGCGCTCCTGGGGGGTCAGCTCGTCGACCATGGTGGGATCTCGTCGCCGCAGCGACTCGCCGGTGGCGGTGAGCTCGGCGCGGGCGCGAGCCGCCCACGGGCGCGCGTCCAGGCGCTCGAACGTCTCGATCGCGGCGCGGAGCTGCTCGCGAGCCAGGACTCGATTGCGCGCTCGCCGCAGGCGCTCCCCGTAGGCCAGCCGAGTGCGCGCCGCTTCGAAGGCGTCCGGGGTCTGGGCGTGGTGAAGCAGCGCCATCTCGAACAGCGGCGCGGCGTCGGTGGCCTCGGCGAGCAGCCCCTGGCAGCGAAGCGCCCGGGCGATCGACCACGGCTGTCGCTTGCGCTCGGCTGCCGCCGTGAACCGCTCGGAGATCGCCTCCGCCTCCCCCCGGCGGTTCAGCCGCACATAGGCATCGATCAGCTCGGCCGCCGGCCACAGGTCGACGTCGGTGATCTCCAGCTCGCGCAGCAGCCGGCGCTGGCGCTCGAAGTGCTCGGCGGCGGGCGCGGCGGCGCCGAGACCAAGCTCGAGCTCGCCGAGCGCCGCCGTCGCCCATATCTCGTGAAGGCGAGTTCCAAGCTCCCGGCACAGCGCCAAGGCCTCGCCCGCGCAGTCCCGGCAGTCGCGTTCCCGGCCACGGCGCGACTGAAGCCAGGCCAGCCCCGAGAGGCCAAACGCGAGCGCGGTCTGCTGGCCGCTCTCTCGGGCCAGCTCGATCGCCTCGCGATACGTGGCCTCCGCGACCGCCCAGCGGTCGCTGGTGGCCTGGTCACGGGCAACCAGGTTGAGCACGAACGGAAGCGCGCCGACCGCCGCGTGAGCGCGCGCGGTCTGCAGCGCGTGCTCCAGGAGCGGCCGCCCGGCGTCGCTCTCCCGCAGGAAGATCGGGCCGATCGCCAGCCAGGGGAGCAGCTCGAGCTCGTCGCGCAGCGCCGCGGAGCCCTCGGCCAGGGCGATGGCCTCGCCGATCGCCTCCGCGCCGGCGGCGGCGTCGCCGCCCAGGATCCGGGCCATGCCGAGCGTGGTCGCGACCAGGAACGACGCTCGAGCCGACGGGCTCTCTGGAAGCAGCGCTCGAGCTCGCTCGACGACCGCCAGCATCTCGGCGGGCCGGCCGGCGTAGAAGCAGGCGCCGGCCGCATCGGCGAGCATCGACACGGCCCGCTCGGGATCGGCCCGCTCGGCGGCGGCGGTCAGGATCGCGTGCCCGCTCATCACCGAGCCGCGGCGGGTCGCGATGTGGCCCGCCAGATGATCGATCTCGACCAGCGTCTCGGGTTGGGTGCCGGAGCTCCGGGCTTCGCGCAGCAGCGCGCCGGCCTGGTCAGCCAGTCCGGCGAGCCATCCCGCCTCGGCGGCTCGGAGCAGCAGGCGCGCGCGCCGCTCGGTGTCGGAGGCCAGCCGTCCGGCCCGCTCGAACGCCACGGCCGCGGTGGCGTAGGCGCTTCGATCGCGACCGCGGACCCCGGCCTGCTCGAGCGCCGAGGACGCCGAGTCGTCGACGCCGACCGCGGCGGCGGCGAGATGCCACGCCCGGCGGTCGACGTCGCGGTCGGGAAGCACGGCTGCCAGGGCCCGGTGAGCGGCCCGCCGCTGGTCGATGGGCGCGTCCGCGTAGACCGCGGATCGAGCCAGCGGATGGCGGAACTCCACCGAACCGTCTTGTAGTCGTATGAGTCCCGCGTTCTCCGCGCTCTCCAGCGCCCGCAAATCGATCTCGAGCGCGCCGGCGGCGTGCTCCAGCATTCCCAGGTCACCGCGGTCACTGGCCGCCGCGAGCACCAGGGCCCGCCGGGAGACCTCGTCGAGGGTGCCCGCCCGGCGCAGGAAGGCACGACAGATCCGCGCCGAGACGAGCAGGGGAGCGCCTTCTGGAGCGATCGCAAGCTCGTGGACGTGCGGTGCGAGCTCGAGCAGGGCCAGCGGGTTTCCCGCCGTCGCCCCGTGCAGCCGCGCCGCCGCCGCAGGAGTCAGCCCTTCCAGCAGCATCTCCGCCTGGCTGCCGGTCAGGCCGCTGAGCCGGCGCACCGGAAGATCGGCGCCGTCCAGCAGCGAGGGCTCGCCTTCGCGGACCGCGATCAGCGCCGCGATCGGGTCGGCGACCAGGCGGCGCAAGGCGAACAGCAGCGCCTGCGCGCTCGAACCGTCGAGCCAGTGCGCGTCATCCACGAGCAGGGCGACCGGGCCCTCCTCGGCGTAGGCGGCCAGCAGGCTGAGCGTGGCCGCGCCGACGGCAAAGCGCTCCCGGGAAAACGCCGGCCTCAGAGCCAGCGCGCTCTCCAACGCGACCGCCTGGGGCTTGGGGAGCTTCTCCAGGAGGCCGAGCGCGGGACGAAGCAGCTCGAGCAGCGCCCCGAACGGGATCTGCGCCTCGGACTCGATGCCCCGCGCCCGCAGCACCTGCATTCCGGCCGCGCGCTCGGCGGCATGGCCGAGCAGCGCCGTCTTGCCGATCCCCGGCTCCCCCACCAGCGCAAGCGTGGCGCTGGTTCCAGATCGCGCCGTCCGCAGCGCGAGCTCGATCTCCTCGCGCTCTTGCTCCCGGCCGAGCAGCACGGTCCGAGTCTAACCCCCCTCAATACAAAGCCACGGTGGGAAGGACTAGGTACCCCCCGGAAGCGAGGCCGGCCGGCGCGCGCGTAGGGTCGCAGGCGACCAACCCAGGAGGAGATCATGAGCACAGTCGAGCAGGCACCCCAGGTGGACGGCGACAAGCTGATGCAGTTCGTATTTCGGGCAGTCGACGAAGTGGGAGCGACGCTGAACGCCGCGCTCGTGGTGATGGGCGACAAGCTCGGCCTGTACCGGGCGCTCGCGGGGACCGGCGGTCTGTCGCCGGCGGAGCTCGCCGAGCGCACCGGAGCTGCCGAGCGCTATGTCCGCGAATGGCTCAACGCGCAGGCCGCGGGCGGCTTCGTCGCCTACGACCCCGACACGGGCCGCTACACCTTGCCCCCTGAGCAGACCGTGGCGCTCACGCAGTCAGACAGCCCGGCGTATCTGCCCGGGTTCTTCCAGATCGCGCTCGGCTCGGTGATCGACTCCCCGCGGATCGTCGAGGCCGCGCGCAGCGGCGACGGAGTCGGCTGGCACGAGCACGTGCACGACGTCCACGAGGGCTGCGAGCGCTTCTTCCGGCCCGGTTACAACGCGCACCTGGTCGCCGAATGGCTCCCGGCGCTGGACGGCGTCGTCGAGAAGCTGGAGCGGGGCGGCAGCGTGGCCGACGTCGGCTGCGGGCACGGGGCGTCGACGATCCTCATGGCCCAGGCGTTTCCGAGCTCCACCTTCACGGGTTGCGACTATCACGACGCCTCGATCGAGACCGCGCGCGAGCGCGCACGGGAGGCGGGCGTCGCGGATCGGGCTCGCTTCCAAATCGAGCCGGCCGCCGCCTACAGCGGCACCGGCTACGACTTGGTGACGATGTTCGACTGCCTGCACGACATGGGCGATCCGGTCGGCGCCGCGCGCCACGTGCGCAGCACGCTCGGGCCCGATGGCACCTGGATGATCGTCGAGCCCCACGCCGGCGATCGGATCGAGGAGAACCTGAACCCGGTGGGACGCGCCTACTACGCCTTCTCCACGCTGCTGTGCACTCCGGCTTCGCTGTCGCAGGAGGTCGGGCTGGCGCTCGGCGCCCAGGCCGGAGAGGCGCGGATCCGCGATGTCGTGGAGGCGGGCGGCTTCACGCGGTTTCGCCGGGTGGCGGAGACGCCGTTCAACATCGTCTACGAAGCTCGTCCGTGACCAGCATCACCGAGTCGGGAGCGGCGTCCGCAGGCCACGACGAGCCCGCGGACGCCGCTGGGGGCGAGCAGTCCCGCGCGCGGTACCCCGACGCGCAGGGCTACGTGGTGCGAGACGGGGTGCGGATCTTCTGGGAACGCTACGGCGAGGGCGAGCCGACGGCGTTGCTGCTGCCGACCTGGTCGGCCGTGCACTCGCGGGTGTGGAAGCTGCAGATTCCCTACCTGGCGCGCCACTGCCGCGTGCTCACGTTCGACGGCCGCGGCAACGGTGCAACCGATCGCCCGCTAGGGCCCGAGGCGTATCGCACCGAGGAGTTCGCAGCCGACGCGCTGGCCGTGATGGACGCCACGGAAACCGACAGCGCGACGCTGATCTCACTGTCGTGTGGAGCGCTGTGGGCCGCGATCCTGGCCGCCCATCACCCCGAGCGTGTGGATGGCGCCGTGTTCGTCGCCCCCGCGGTGTCGCTGGCACCGAACCACGCCGAGCGCGAGGCTCACCTGTTCGACGAGGCGCTCGACACCGACGAGGGTTGGGCGAAGTACAACAGCCACTACTGGCACAAGGACTACCGGGGATTCCTGGAGTTCTTCTTCGCCAAGTGCTTCAGCGAGCCGCATTCCACCAAGCAGATCGAGGACTGCGTGGGCTGGGGCCTTCAGACAACTCCGGAAGCGCTGATCGATGCGACGCGAGGGTTCGTCTTCGCTGGGCAGGAGCGCGTGCGCGAGCGAGCCGCGAGGATCCGCTGTCCGACGCTCGTGATCCACGGCGATCACGACCTGGTCCGCCCCCACGCGCAGGGCAGGGCGCTGGCCGAGACGACCGGCGGCGAGCTGGTCACGCTGGAGGGGTCGGGGCATCTGCCGACTGCACGCGACCCGGTGAAGGTCAACCGGCTGCTGCGGGACTTCATTTGCGGCCCGGCGCCGCCTCGGGATTGGCCGCGGGCGCCGTCTCGACAGCGCCGGGTGCTGTACGTGTCATCGCCGATCGGCCTCGGCCACGCCCGGCGGGACGTGGCGATCGCCGACGAGCTGCGCAGGCTCCACCCCGAGCTCGAGATCGATTGGCTGGCGCAGCATCCGGTGACCGCCGTGCTGCAGGCGCGCGGGGAGCGGATCCATCCGGCGAGCGCCCAGCTGGCCAGCGAGTCGGCCCACATGCAGTCGGAATCCTCCGGGCACGAGCTGGACTGCTTTGCCGCCTTCCGGAGGATGGACGAGATCCTGCTCGCCAACTTCATGGTCTTCTCCGACCTGGTGGCGCGCGAGCCCTACGACCTGTGGGTCGGGGACGAGGCCTGGGATCTCGACTACTTCCTGCACGAGAACCCGGAGCTGAAGTCGGCGGCCTACGCCTGGCTGACCGACTTCGTGGGCTGGCTGCCGATGGCCGCCGGCGGCGAGCCCGAAGCCCGGCTGACCGCCGACTACAACGCCGAGATGATCGGGCAGATCGCCCGCTACCCGCGCGTGCGCGACCGGTCGATCTTCGTCGGCGAGCCCGCCGACATCGTCGATGACGACTTCGGCTCCGGGCTGCCCGCGATCCGCGAGTGGACCGAGCGCCACTACAGCTTCTCCGGCTACATCACCGGCTTTGACCCGCCGGGCGTCGCGGAGAGGGCGGCGCTGCGAGCCGAGCTCGGCTACCGGCCGGGAGAGCAGGTGTGCGTCGTCACCGTTGGGGGCTCGGGGATCGGCGCGTCCCTGCTGCGGCGCGTGATCGAGAGCTTTCCGCAGGCCAGGCGCCTGGTCCCCGAGCTTCGCATGATCGTCGTCGCCGGTCCCCGGATCGACCCGGCTCGAATCGACCCGGCTCGGGTCGACCCTGCGACGCTGCCGGCGCCCGACGGCCTGGAGATCCGCTCCTACGTCCACGATCTGTATCGGCAGCTCGCCGCCTGCGACCTCGCGATCGTGCAGGGCGGCCTGACGACCGCCATGGAGCTGACGGCCGGCCGGCGGCCGTTCCTCTACTTCCCGCTCGAGAACCACTTCGAGCAGAACCTCCACGTCGCCCACCGCTTGGACCGTTACGGCGCGGGACGCCGGATGGCGTTCGCGGACTCCTCGCCGGAGGTGATCGCGACGGCGATTGCCTCGGAGATCGGTCGCGACGTCGACTACCTGCCGGTCGCGCCGGGCGGCGCACGCCGGGCGGCGGCCGTGATCGCCGAGCTCCTGTAGCCGCTCGGTCGAGCCCCCTTCCGGCTGCTTCAGATCCTGCGCCTGGGTAGGACTGGCCAGGATCACCGCCAGGATGGATAATCCATCCTGTGTGAACATCGGGGCATTAGCCGTAATCGTCGTACGGCCGGGTCCGTTCCTGGCGGTCATCGGCGCGGCGGCCGCCGCGGCCACCTTCGCGGCGCTGGCCAGCGGGCGCGGGGTCGTGATCCCGGTCGTGGTGGTGGAGCTGCTCGCCGGGGTGGTGATCGGGCCGCACGTGATCGGGCTGCACGTGGACGAGTTCATCACGTTCTTCTCCGACCTGGGCCTGGCGCTGCTGTTCTTCTTCGCGGGCTATGAGATCGACCTCCACCGGATCGTTGGCCAGCCGCTGAACCTCGCCCTGCTCGGCTGGGGGCTGTCGCTGGTGCTCGCCTACGCGCTCGCGGGAGGGCTCGCGGCGGTCGGGGTGGTCGTGTCGACTCTGTACGCGGGCTCGGCCCTGACGACCACCGCGATGGGGACGCTGATCCCGATCCTCTCGGACAGCGGCGAGCTGCAAACGCGCTTTGGCACCTTCATGCTGGCGGCCGGGGCGGTAGGCGAGTTCGGCCCGATCCTCGTCCTGACGCTGGTCCTGTCGGCCCAGGGAACGGTGCACAACGCGCTCATCCTGATCGCCTTCATCGCTGTCGCGGTCGTCATCGCCCTGCTCGCGGCGCGCTCGTCGTTCTGGACGCTGCCGTTGTTCGAGCGGACGTTGGAGAGCAGCTCACAGCTTGCGGTGCGCTGGATCCTGGTCCTGATCTTCGGCCTCCTCGTTCTCGCCTTCCACCTCGGCCTCGACCTCCTCCTGGGGGGCTTTGCCGCCGGGGCGATCACGCGCCACGTGCTGGGCAAGCGGGAGGCTCCCGCCTTCGACTCGAAGCTCACGGCGATCGCCTTCGGCGTGTTCGTCCCGTTCTTCTTCATCGTCAGCGGCATGAACCTGGACCTGTCCGCGCTGTTCGCCTCCGCTTCCGGCGTCGCCAAGATGGGGCTGTTCTTCGTGCTCTTCCTGGTCGTGCGCGGGGTGCCGGCGCTGGTGCTGTATCGCGGCGTGTTCGGCCGCCGTGACCGGATCGTGCTCGCGCTGATGAGCTCCACGCAGCTACCTCTCGTGCTGGCGATCACCACCCTTGCCACCGCCGGTGGCCACATGCGGCCGTCGACCGCCGCCGCCCTGATCGGCGCCGCCGTCCTGTCGACGCTCGTGTTCCCGGTGCTCGGCCTGCGGTTGCGAGGCGACCTGCCCTCCGAGCCGGTGAGCGCCGGCTCCCAGCGGGCGAGCACCGGGCCGGTGGACGCCGACGACGCGGGCTCCGGATCGATCTCGAGGCCCGCGGTCAGCTGACGCCGGCAGCGGCGGTCTTCTCGGAGGCGACGTGAGTGACCGGCAGCCCCAGTCCCCGGGCCTTGCTGATGAGATCCAGCTTCAGCCACCGTGAGATCCCGAGCGGAAGCGTCGAGATGATGATCTCGTCGTAGTGACCGAGATTCACGGCGTCTTCGATCGCCATCAGGGGCTCGGGATCCCCGATGCTGCCGGTGACCTGCTGGCCAACCGCCGCCGAGAGATCGGGAAGCGCCTCCTTCAGCACGGCTCGAGCCTCGCCTTCGCCGGCGTCGGCCGGATCGACGACCCGGTGCATGCCGTGTGGACGGCGGGGAACGATCAGATGAAACCGGGCAGGGCCGCGCTCGGCGCGTTCGCGCACGGCGTCCAGGAGCGCACGGTTCGCCGCCGTCTGGTGGGCGACGACGAGGACGACGACCGGCTCAGACATATTTGTCACCTCCGACGAGCCTGAGTGCTATCGCTGCTCCGAGTATCGCACCCCGGCCGGGAGGCGACAAGGTGTGCTTCGGTAGCTCTGCTACCGTGCCCAACCTTCGAAAACAGCCGAATCTCCGGCCGCTGGTCGTAACCGCGCGGCGGAGAACGGGGGACCCACTCGGCGGCATTCGCCGCCATGGGGCCAATCGCCGCTTTGCGGCGTAGCGCACTTTCTCGCGCGAGCCCGACAGCTAACCCCGTAGGCACGAGAAAGAAGGAGGCTTCATGCTCCTGAAGTTGCCGCGCGTCTCGCGGCGCCAGAACACATACCGAGCTGCCCGAATTGCCGCCACGGTGGCGGTGGCGGCCAGCAGCGCCGGGCTGCTGGCAAGTGCCGCCCCCGCCGTCGCTGATACGCCGGCTCTGCCCTCGCTGCTGGTGCAGGGCAGCGCCGGACCGGCCGTCTCGCGGGTGCAACACGTGTTGCACCTCCACGTGACGGGCCACTTCGGCGGCCACACCAGGCGGGCGGTGCTCCACTACCAGCGCCGTCACCGCCTGGCCGTCGACGGGATCGTGGGTCCGCAGACCTGGGGCTCGCTGTTCGGCATCCCGCCGGAGCCGATCGCCCCACGGCCCACGACGCCGCAGCCCACGAGCGAGAGCTCGTCCTCGACGACGCCGCCCCCGACCACCTCGTCCGAGACGACGCCGTCGTCGACCGCGAGCGGATCCGGGACGTCGTCTTCGCCGGGCTCAGGCGGCTACTCGGTTCCCTCGGGGATCGTGCAGTGCGAGTCGGGCGGCAACTACTCGGCGGTCAACCCGTC
The DNA here is from genome assembly GCA_963830595.1 of uncultured Solirubrobacteraceae bacterium. Taxonomy (GTDB): domain Bacteria; phylum Actinomycetota; class Thermoleophilia; order Solirubrobacterales; family Solirubrobacteraceae; genus Palsa-465. The sequence goes on along the minus strand of CAWHMQ010000005.1, from coordinate 63,621 downwards.
GAGCGGCGCCGGCGGCGCGTATCAGATCCTGCCCTCGACCTGGCAGGCCTACGGCGGGCAGGGCCTGCCGCAGGATGCCCCAGCATCCGAGCAGGACCGGATCGCGGGCAAGATCTACGCCCAGCAGGGTGCCTCCGCCTGGACCTGCTGAGGCGAGGGGACCGGGGGCTCTGAGCAGTTGCCCGTCGCGATCGGCGGCGGCGGGCAACTCCGGGCCCCGGTCAGGGGCGCGTCGCCGTCGTCATCTGGGCAACAGATCGGGCCGCGAGGGCCGGGCGACGGCGGCGCGCAACCTTCCCAGCTCTGCCTCGTCCAGGGGCAGCCGAGGAGGCCGGCACCGACCGCCCTGGAGTCCCAGCTCGTCGAGCGCGGCCTTGAAGTACTGCACGAGCTTGGAGGTCATGTCGAGCCGGGCGAGCGGCAGCAGCTCTGCGTACTGCTCGCGCGCCGCCGTGAGCTCTCCGGCCGCGCACAGCGTCCACAGGCGCACGCACGATGCCGGAAGCACGTCGGCGACACCGGAGATCCAGCCGTGCGCGCCGGCACAGAATCCCTCGAGCGCCCAGTCGTCGCCGCCGACCATCACGTCGATCTCGGGACACAGATTGACCAGCTCGGCGATCCGGCGGGCGTCGCCGGAGGTCTCCTTGAACGCCCGCACGGTCCGAACCTCGGCGCCGAGCTCGGCGAGCAGCTCGGGGAGCATGTCCCGGCCGCTGGCCTCCGGGTTGTTGTAGATCATGATCGGCAGCTCGGTGGCCGTCGCCACCGTCCCGAAGAACTGGAGCAGCTCGCGCCGGTCCGCGCGGTAGAGCAGCGGCGGCAAGCTCATCAGAGAATCGGAGCCGGCCTCGCTCGCGTCACGCGCGTAGGCGCAGGCCTGGGCGGCGGTCGGCGCCGAGACCCCCGCGCACACCGGGACCCGGCCGGCTGCCGCCTGCACCACCGTCTCAAGCACCGCCCGGCGCTCCTCGGTGCTCAAGCTCCCGCCCTCGCCCACCGTGCCGTTGGCGACGATCCCGTGGATACCCTCGCCGATCAGCCTCTCGATCTGCGCCTCGAGCGCCTGATGGTCGACGTTGAGCTCGGCATCGAAGGGGGTGACGATTGCCGCGTGTACACCGTTCATGAGATTCCTCCGGTCATCGTGGGAGCGCCGGCGAGCGCCGATCCTGCGCGCCGGCCGCGGACGCGCATGGCGCGCCCTGGGTCAAACGCCGCCAGCAGTGGGTGTGGTGCTCGATCGAGCAGCAACCCGGCGAGCAGCTCACCGGTGGCGGGGGCGAGCGTGATCCCGAGTGTCGCGTGCGCGGTCGCCAGATACAGCCCGTCCAGCCCGGGCACCGGGCCGATGTAGGGCAGCCCGTCGGGGGACAGCGAGCGCATCCCCGCCCAATCCTCGGCCTGGGCCGGGGCCGTCATCCGCCAGCCCGGCATCGCGCGCTGGGCCGCCAGCGTGATCGCGGCCAGCCGTCGCGCGGACACACTCAGGCGGCGAGCACCGAGCTCGAGCGTGCCCGACATCCGCACCGCGCCGTGAAACACGCTGACCGCGACCTTGGGCCGCTCCAGGTACATGGCCCGCCGGGGGCCGGTCGGGTCCCGGGGGCAGGTGCGGCTGTAGCCCTTCGCGGCGATGATCGGCGCGCTCACCCCGAGCTCGGCCAGCAGGCCCCGGGCCGCGACCCCGTTGGCGAGCACGACCGCGTCACCGCGAACCGCGTCGCCGGGGGTGCGGGCCGTCCAGGCCCCGCGTTCTCGCCTCACCGACGTGACCTCGCGGTGCTCGAGCACGGGGGCGCCGAGTCCCGAGAGCGCCTGCCCGACCGCCGCCGTGAGCCGCTCGGGCCGCACGCGTCGCTCGGACTCGGCGAGAACCCCACCCACGACGTGATCGCCCAGGGCCGGCTCCAGGTCGCACAGCTCCCCGGCGGACGCGCGCCGCGGTGACCCGGGGGCGCCCGCGTCACGCAGCTCCCGTGAGACGTTCACGAGGTGCTCCAGCTCGTCGCCGTCGAAGGCCGGGTACAGCAGGGGCTCGTCGTAGAGCTCGAGCTCCACCCCGCGCTCGGCCAGCCGATCGAACGCCGGGCCCGCAAGGGCTGCCGCCCCCTGGAGCGCGGACAGTCCCCGCCGGTAGGCGCCCCGGCGGCAACTGGCGATGAATCGCGCCAGCCAGGTGAGCATCGAAGGCGCGAGCGTGGGGCGGATCCAGAGCGGTCCTGACGGCTGGACCAGCCACTTCAGCGAGGCGCCGATCACGCCCGGCCCGGGCACCGGGATCGACAGCGACGGGGTGATCCAGCCGGCGTTGCCGGCCGACGCGCCGCACCCGCAGCGCCCACGCTCCAGCACGGTGACCTGCGCCCCGCGGCTGGCCAGAGACTCCGCGACGCACAGGCCGACTGCGCCGGCACCGACCACGATCACGCGCACGGCGCCTCCCCGCTCAAAGTCCGAACCCCGCTGGGAACGGGTCGCTGGGGTCCAGCAGGTACTGACCCATCGCCGTGACCCAGGCGCGGCCGCTGATCTCGGGGATCACGGCGAGCGTCGCACCCACCCGGCTCTCCTCGACCAGCCGACCGGTAAAGCGGCCGCCGATGATCGACTCGTTGACGAACTCCTTGGCGAGCGCCAGCTCTCCGCGCGCGTGCAGGGCCGCCATCCGGGCTGAGGTCCCGGTGCCGCAGGGGGAACGATCGAGCCACCCGGGATAAATCGCGGTGGCGTTGCACGCGTCGGCGCCGTCGGCGCCCGGGGCGTGGAAGACCACGTGCTTGCAGCCCCGGATGGCGGGATCCAGGGGATGGACGGGCGGGGCGGTCGCGTCGATCGCCGCCGCGATCTCCAGTCCCAGCGCGATCAGGCGCGGGGCCTGTGCCGCGACCGGTTGCACGCCCACCGATGAGGCCGGCACGAGCGCGTAGAAGTTGCCGCCGTAGGCCATGTCGTAGCGCACGGTCCCGAGCGACCCGACCTGGACCTCGGCGTCGAGCTCGACGACGAACGCGGGGACGTTGCGCAGCGTGACCCGATCGGCGTGTCCATCGGCGACGCTGACTCGAGCCTCCACCAGGCCCGCGGGCGTATCGAGTGCGATCACGGTCTCGGGCTCGGTGACCGTCACCAACCCGCACTCGACCAGCACCGTGGCAACGCCGATCGTCCCGTGTCCGCACATCGGCAGGCAGCCCGAGACCTCGACGAACAGCACCCCCCAATCGGCATCCGGACGCGTCGGCGGCTGCAGGAACGCGCCGGACATCGCCGAGTGGCCGCGCGGCTCACGCATCAGCAGCAACCGGAGATCATCGAGGTGCTGCTCGAAGTAGAGCCGGCGCTCGCGCATCGTGGCACCCGGGAGGGCACCCAGCCCCGAGGTGATCACGCGGGTCGGCATCCCTTCGGTATGCGAATCGACCGCGGAGAAATAGCGTGCCGATCTCATGCTCGGAATTGTTAGCGCTCTCCGAGCTCGGCCGCCTCAGCTTGCGGGGCCCAGAGCGGCCCGCAGTGCAGCCAGGTCCGCGGCCCCGAAGACGACTCGGTTCCGGGTGGCGACATAGACGAGATCGAGGTCGACTCCGGCCCGGGCGATCTTGCGGGTCAGGTCGGCCAGGACGCCCGGGCGGTCCTCGACATCGACGACGACGACCTCGCGCTCGCGGCTGACCGCCAGGTGGGAGATCGCCAGCGAATGCTTCGCGGCCTCGATGTGCGGGACGAGGATGTGAAGCTCGGCTCGGTCGCCTGACCCGATGCCCGTGGCGGCTGCGATGTTCACCCCGGCGTCGCTGATCGCGGCCGCGACCTGCGCCAGCGTCCCTGGCGTGTTGTCGACGTCGATGACCAGGTCGAATGCCATCAGTCCGGTGCGGATTCAGCCTACCGCCGAGATGTCACGACTGCACTGCCCGCGCGCTCGCCTTGCACCGATGGCCGATGACCGGGCCGCCCCCGGCTTCACGCAGCGCCGCGAACCGCCTAGGATTGTCGTATGCCGGCTGGGTCTGCCACAGCCTTCACGTCGTCTGACCTCGAGCAGCATCGCCCCGCGTTGACCGGCTACTGCTACCGGATGCTCGGCGCCCCTTTCGAGGCCGAAGACGCCGTCCAGGACACGCTGTTGCGCGCGTGGCGCAGCATGGACCGCTTCGAGGGCCGCTCCTCGCTGAAGTCGTGGCTGTACCGCATCGCCACCAACGTCTGCCTGGACCACCTGGAGGGCCGCAAGCGCCGGGCCCTCCCGATGGACCTCGGGCCGGCCGGCGAGGGTGAGCTGGCCAACCTCCACGCCTTGCCCGAGAGCGAGTGGATCGAGCCGGTGCCCGACACCCTCGTCTCCCAGAATCCCGATCCTGCCGCGGAGGCGGTGCGCCGGGAGACGATCCGGCTTGCGTTCGTGGCCGCCCTCCAGCAGCTCCCGCCCCGCCAGCGGGCCGCGCTGATCCTGTGTGAAGTGCTCAACTGGAAGGCTTCGGAAGCCGCGGAGCTCCTCGAGACCAGCGTGGCCTCGATCAACAGCGCCCTGCAGCGAGCGCGGGCCACCCTGGGCGACGAACGCGAGCCGGAGGACGCGCTCGCGGTCGCCGACCTCGGCGCATCCGAGCAGGCGTTCCTGCAGCGGTATGTCGAGGCATTCGAGCAATACGACATGGAGGCGTTGACCTCGCTGATCCACGAGGACGCCACCCAGTCCATGCCGCCCTTCGACCTGTGGCTGGCCGGCCGCGACGCGATCCTGGCGTGGATGGTGGGGCCGGGGAACGGCTGCCGTGGCTCACGCGTGATTCCGACTGTGTCGGCCAACGGCGCCCCGGCCTTTGGCCAGTACAAACCGGCCCCCTCCGGGAATGGCTATGAGCCCTGGGCGCTGCAGGTGCTCGAGATCCAGCGGGGGCGCATCGGCGGGCTGACCTTCTTCTTGAACACGAAGACGCTGTTTCCCCTGTTCGGTCTGCCGCTCGCATTCGACGCCTGAACGCGACGCGTCACGGCGACGGCGCCGACGACGTCGACGATGCATGGCGCGCCCGACCGGGCCGCGTCCCTTCAGGCGCGCAGGAGCGTCTCCCGCAGCCCCACGAGATCGATGAGCGCGCGCAGGTCCACCGTCGCGCCTCGCAGGGCGACTTGGCATTCGTGTCGCCGCGCCCCCAGCGCCAGCCGGGCCAACGCCTCGACCGCCACCGCGTCGGCACGAATGCCGGTCACGTCGCACACCAGCACTCTGCCTCGAGATTGCTCGAGGGCGGCGCAGGCTCGCCCGTAGAGCCCGGGGAGATCCGAACGGGCCAGTGGCCCGTGGATCGCCAGCTCCACCGCCGGGCGCGCGATGCTCACCTCACTCGCTAGGGCATCCGGCTATCAACCGGCCTCGGCGCATAGGGGCACAGACGCGTCGCTCGCGGGCTCTGACCCGGTGTCCGGCGCGCCCGCGGCCGCGGCGACGGCTCGCCGCTTCAGCACCACCACGGCCACTCCGATGGCCAGCGTCAGCAGCCCGGCCGCGACCCAGAAGGCGATCCGGTAACCGGAGGTCAGAGCCGCCGCCGAGGGCGTGCCGCGACGGAGCAGGTCGGCGCTGCGGGTCGAAGCCAGCGTGGCCAGCACCGCCAGCCCAAGCGCTCCACCCACCTGCGCGGTCGTGTTGACCAGGCCGGAGGCCAGACCGGCGTCCTCGGGCCCTGCGCCCGCCATGGCCAGCGCCATCAAGGCGGGAAACGAGCCGCCTATCCCCAATCCGAGGGCGAGCAGGGCGGGGAGCACGTGGACCAGGTAGGCGTCGTGCTCGGGCACCTGGGCGAACCAGGCCAGGCCGAGCGCGGCCAGCGACATGCCGCCGATCAGGGTCGAGCGCGGACCGAAGCGCATCACGAGCCGTTCGGAATAGCGCAGCGACATCGTCCCCATGACCACGGAGGTGGGAAGGAACGCCAGCCCGATCTGGAGCGCGTCGTAGTGGAGCACGCGTTGCAGGTACAGCGCGCCCAGGAAGAACATGCCGAACATGCCGGCCACCAGCAGAGCCTGGATGAGATTCGCTCCGGCAACGTCACGGGAGCGGAACATCCGCAGCGGGACCAAGGGCCGCCTGGCGGTGGCCTCACGAGCCAGGAACGCCACCAGCAGGAGCAAGGACACTGCGCCCAGGAGGAGCGTCTCGTCTGCGCCCCAGCCGTCCCGGGCCGCGGGCACCACGATCGTGTACACGCCGAGCATGAGCGCTGTGACGATCAGCAGGGCGCCCGGGACATCGGCGCCGCCGGCCAGGCCGATGCCGCGGCCGGGCTCGAGCAGCCGCAGCGCGAGCGTCGCCGTGACCACACCGATCGGGACGTTGATGAAGAAGATCCAATGCCAGTCGATGGCCTGGGTGAGCACCCCGCCCGCGAGCAGGCCTATCGAGCCGCCCGCGGAGGCGACAAAGCCGTAGACCCCGATCGCCTTCGCCTGGTCCCGGGGCTGGGGGAACATGGTCACGATCATGGCCAGGATCACCGAGGAGGTCATCGCCCCACCCGCCCCCTGGACGAAGCGGGCCGCGACCAGCACCGCCTGCGAGTCCGCCAGGCCGCACACCATGGACGCCACGGTGAACACCCCCAGCCCGGTCAGGAACATCCGGCGGTGGCCCAGCAGGTCACCGAAGCGGCCGGCCAGCAGCAACAGCCCGCCGAACGCGATCAGGTAGGCGTTGACCACCCAGGCCAGGCTCGACTCCGAGAAGCGGAGGTCGCTCTGGATCGAGGGCAGCGCGACGTTGACGACGGTGACGTCGAGCACGATCATGAGCATTCCGGCACACAGCACGTAGAGCGCGATCCAGCGTCGGCGTTCGGACGGCGCGTCGGGGGCACGGGACGAAGTGGACGGGGAGCGAACGGTCATCACGGTCTCCTGTCGAGTTCTGGCTTCACCGCTCTGACCGTCCCCAACGGCGAACCTCATCGGTCGACGATCCTTGCGTACAGTCAGACAGGTGCCCTCGCCCTGGATCTGCCAGGCCTGCGGAGCGAACTACGCGCCGTCGGCCTCCCCGCCGGCGCACTGCGCGCTGTGCGAAGACGAGCGCCAGTGGGTTCCGCCGGACGGCCAGCGCTGGACGACGATGGACAGGCTGGCGCAGGCCGGTCACCACACGGAGACCCGGGAGCTGGAGAGCGGCCTGATCGGGATCGGAACCGAGCCGCCGATCGGGATCGGGCAACGGGGGCTGCTGGTCTGCACGCCGGAGGGAAACGTGCTCTGGGACCCGCCCGCCTTCCTGGACGAGTCGGCGATCGGCGCCGTGGCGAGCGCCGGAGGCCTGCGAGCCGTGAGCTCCAGCCATCCGCACATGTATGGCGCGATCGTGGAGTGGAGCCACGCCTTCGGCGCCGAGATCCTTCTCCCCGAGATAGATCTGGCCTGGCTTGCGCGTCCGGATCGGCGCGTGCGCGGTTGGGAGGGCTCACTGGCCGTGCTTCCCGGCGTCACCGTGGTGCAATGTGGAGGCCACTTTCCCGGCAGCTCGGTGCTGCACTGGCCGGACGGCGCCGGCGGACAGGGCGCCTTGCTGGCCGGCGACACCATCTTCGTGACTCCGGGTGAGGACCGGGTCACGTTCGTGTGGAGCGCCCCGAACCGCCTGCCGCTGCCCGAGCGCGACGTCCGGCAGGTGGTCGCGGCCGTCTCGCCCTACGAGTTCGACCGCGTCTACGGCGGCTGGTGGACTCCGGTGCTACGCCGCGACGCCAAGCGGATCCTGCACCGCTCGGCCGCTCGCTACATCCAGTTCCTTCGCGGCGATGCCGCGGCCGCCGGGTCAGCCAGACCCGGAGATGACCGGGCGACCGTCCCGTAGCTGTCCGTCCCAGCGTTCCTCGACGCGCGCGAGGCGCCAGATCAGGAGCGCAACCGCCCAGGTGGCCACGAACAGGGCCACGATCACGTAGCCGAGCGTGTTGATGTCGATCTGCGACACCCAATCCCAGAAGCCCCCCTTGAGATCGAGTCTCGCGACGGCGAGCCCGAGCAGCTCGACGGTTCCGACGATCAGCGCCACCGCGACCGACAGGCCGGTGATCGTGAGGTTGTAATAGACCTTGCGAACCGGCTTTGAGAACGCCCAGCCGTAGGCGAAGTTCATGAACGAGCCGTCGATCGTATCCAGCAGCGACATGCCCGCCGCGAACAGGATCGGCAGGCATAGGATCGCGTAGAAGGGCAACCCTGCGCCCGCGGCGCCCGCCGCCAGGAACAGGAGCGCCACCTCGGTCGCCGTGTCGAAGCCGAGCCCGAACAGGATGCCGATCGGGTACATGTGCCACTGCTTGGTGACGGTCTTTGTCAAGCTGCCGTAGAAGCGGTTCATCAACCCGCGGCTGTTGAGCTGGCGCTCGAGCTCGGGTTCGTCGTACTCGCCGCGGCGCATGGAGCGAAACACGCCCAGGATGCCGAATAGGATGATCACGTTCAGCGCGGCGATGACGTACAGGAAGCCGCCGGAGACGCCGGTGCCGATCAGGCTGGTCGCCTGGTGCAAGGTCGAGCCGCCGTTTCTCACCTGTCCGCCCAGCGCCCGGATCCCCACGGCGAACAGGAAGGTCAGCCCGAACACGACCGTCGAGTGACCGAGCGAGAAGAAGAACCCGACGCTGAGCGGGCGCTGGCGCTCGGCCATCAGCTTGCGCGTGGTGTTGTCGATCGCCGATATGTGGTCGGCATCGAAGGCGTGGCGCAAACCGAGCGTGTACGCGGTCAGCCCCAGGCCGACCGTCAACGTCCCGGAGGTCCCGAGGTGGTAGTGGTGGGGGGCGACGACCGTGATCAGGATGAAGAAGCCCACGGCGTGCAGCCCGATCACGACCGAGGCCATGCCGGCGACCGCATACCACTCCCGCCTCGTCAGGGCCCGCCTCAAGCGCTGTGCCAGCGACGGCGCGCCGGCGCTCGCGGTGAACGTAGTCATGTATGGCTCCCTTTCTTAGCCGGTCTGACTCGGTGCTAGCCCCGGGGGCGCCCGCCGGGGGGCGCCCCCAGGACTCCAGGCCACCTACCTCAACTCGAGCTCGGCGACTGCTCCGTCGGGAACCGTCACCGTGGGGCCGGCAGTGCTCGCGTCCGTCCAGACGACGTAGTCGTCTGCGGCCAGGCTGCCGAAGATCGCCGTCAGCATGGCTCCGGCTTCGGTCCGGCGCTCGTGCACGCCTGTGTGGACACGGCGACCGTCGCCGTCCACGCGGCTGATCTCTATTTCTGACCCGCGGAAACGCTCGGCGGGATAGATCACGAGCGCCCCCTTCCCATCGCCGACGTCGATCGCGACGCTGGCGCTCGCCGCGGGATCGATGTCAGGTCCCGGTTCGGGGCTCCGGCCGTTCGTGGCTGTCGTCGTCATCGTGATTTCACCCCGCTCACACCGTCGACAGCGGCGCGGTCTGATAGCCGCTCTGCGGCGTTCCCAGATACGGGAAGCTCGACAGATAGCGGGTGTTGCTCGGGTTCAGACCGTCGGTGAGAAGCGACGCCGCGGAGTCAGGCGTGTAGCTCTTGTTCACGAGCGGATAGGTCGCTCCGGCGATCGCGCGCAGCTCGATCGAGACGACGTCGTCGAACACGCGGCGTCCGTTCGGGAACCCGGCCGCGTCGCCGCCGATCAGCCCGATCGGGTTCGGGTTGGTCGTCGTCGGCGCGATCGCCATGTTCAGCCGCAGCTCGTCGGCGTAGGTCTTCCCGGTGTAGTTCTGGAAGCCCGGGACGATCCCCGAGGGCAGGCCGGTCAGCAGGATGGCCACGAGGTCGGCTCGAGCCGCCGTGAGCGCCGCGAGCTTGGGAAACGCCGTCGGGTAGAGGACCGGCAGCAGGCTCGCGAGCTCGGGATGCCGGACGTATGACAGGAACTCCCCGTCATCGGCCGGCGGCAGCGAGTTCCACAGGTCCTTCTTGCCCATCGGGACGATGACCTCGTTGAACAGTGGATTGGCGAGCCGCGAGACCTGGACCCACGGGCCGTTCTCGACGCTGACCCCCGTCTGCGGCTCGCGGATCAGAGCCTGACGCCGGCTGGCGGTCGCCCAGACGCCGATCACGGCACGCCGATCCATCGGGTTGGTCGGCGTCCACCAGTCGCGGGCGAGGTCGCTCTTGGGGACCTTGAGCGCGATCGAATGGACACTGAAGTCATTCGTGGCGTTCACCCCCGGCGCATCGGGCATCATCGTGGCGATGTGCAGGCTCTGGAACGGCCGCAGGTCGCCGAGGTCGAAGATCGCCCCCAGGTCGACGTAGAAGCCCTCCAGTCGCTGGCCGGCGAAGACCGTGCGCCCGCCGCCGATCTGATGGATCGCCTCGCCGGCGAGCGCCTCGTAATCAGGCGTCGACGCCGGCCCGATGTTGCAGGGCGGGCAGCTCAGGTTGCTCGCCAGCACCTCCTCGCGACCGCGCTGCAGGCGCGTGACCGAGTAGAACTGCTTACGGTTCCAGTTGGGGCTGGTGATCGAGTCGATCGGGCCGGTGTTGTAGAGGAAGGTGTTCGGGTTGCCCACCACCGTGGTGAACTGAAACCGGTAGGTGATGTCCGGCTCGCCGTCGCCGGTCTGATCGATGTTGATGTCGTAGTGAACGTCGTCGCCGAACTCGAAGAAGTTCGGGCCCCCGAACGGCGCCTCGAGCGGCAGGTAGTTGGAGATGAGCGTCACCGTGCTCGGATCGTCGGGGCTGACGAACGCATACGTGTCGGTGTTGTCGGCGACCGGGTCCTTGCTGATCGCCGGCGCCTCGCGATGAGACGACATGGTTTGCCTCCAGTCGTGCGTGGTGGGAGTGGTTGCTTCAGCGCGCCGCGCGGGCGATCTGAGCGGCCAGCTTGGGATCGCGAACGGTGACCTCACGCTCACCGGACATCACCGAGATCTCCCCGGTGCTTGGATCCTTGAGATAGGCGACCACGGGGTCCGATCCGGCCCGCGCGTCCGCCTCGGCGCGAGACGCGACCAGCGCTCCGAGCGCGGTCATTCCAGCGGCCGTGCCCGCCGAGGTCTTGACGAAGCTGCGCCTGCTGAGGTCACTCATGGGTCCCCTCTCCTGAGGTTTGTCGGGTAACGCGTGATACGGCCGGCGGAGAGGGCTGGATCACTCGGTCGCAAAGTCTTTTACCGGTGCCGGCTCCACGGTCCGCCGGCGACGATCGTCGGCGCGCGGCGTAGGATCGGTGGTCGCGATGAGTCCAGTTATTCGCAGTCGCGTGGTCAGCGCTCCGGGAGAGCGGCGGGCATGACGCCCTGGTTTCGCCGCCAGAGCGAGGAGGAGCAGGCGTCCGAGCGCGCGCGCGGCGAGGCGGCCGAGCGATCCGAGCAGGCGGCGCTCGAGTCGCGCCGGCGCATCGAAGCCGGTGGGCTGCCGCTCGCCGCCGAGGAGCGTCTGCGCCAGCTCGCCGCGGGCAAGTCCGGGCCTGGATTGTTCAGCAGCGATCTGTCAGTGCAGGAGTACTCACTGCTCGCCGGCCTCGGCATCCGGCCGTTGACCCAGGTGATGGGCTCCTCGATTTACAACGTCGGCTGGCAGCCGGTCTACTTCAACGTGCCCACCGAGGTGACCATCCTGTCGGGCGCGTTCAACGAGAGTCGCCGGCTCGCGCTCGGCCGCCTGCTCCAGGAGGCGCGCCTCGCCGCCGCGGACGCCGTGGTCGGCGTGAGGATCGTCCAGGGCGCGCACGATTGGGCAGCCGGAGCGATCGAGTTCATCGTGGTCGGAACCGCCGTGCGCCTCCCCCCGGCGCTCCGCGCCCCGGGCGGCGAGGCGGTGCTCACCGACCTCACCGGCCAGCAGTTCGTGCAACTCTGCAGGGCCGGCGTGCGCCCGGTCGGGATCGCCGCGCACACGAGCGTGCACTACGTGCCGGCCACCTGGCAGACCCAGCAGGCCATGAGCGGCGGCTGGGGCGGGGGCGCCTGGGTGAACCAGGAGCTCGTCGACTTCACCGCGGGCGTCTACGCGGCGCGGGAGAAGGCGGTCGGGGCCGCCGCCGGCCAGGCGCGCAAGCTGCGAGCCGATGGGCTGGTCGGGGTGCAGATCACCCAATCCGCCCGTACCCACCGGGTCACCCGGGGCATGTACGAGTCCGAGGACCTCGAGGTGACCTTTCACGTCATGGGCACCGCGGTTCACGAAGCGCCGCCGCTGCGCGACGGCAAGGCAAGCACTCCGCTCGGCGTCATCTCCCTGCGCTGAGCCGACAACCTTCCCCGGCGAAAGGACACACCATGGCTTACGACCCCACCAGCACAGAGGGCGTTCCCGAGGCCGGCCGCGAGCGCCTGGCGCTCAACCAGGGCGGCCTGTATACCAGTGACCTTTCGGTCAACGAGTTCCTGCTCGTCCGGCACGCCGGCTTTCAGCCCCTCGGTCTCGTCATGGGCTCGAGCATCTATCACATCGGCTACCAGCAGGCCCAATGGCGCAAGAGCCAGGAGATGCAGGTCCTCTCCCAGGCCATGTATGGGGCGCGCGAGCTCGCGATGACCCGCATGGAGGAAGAGGCCGATCAACTGGGCGCCGACGGGGTGGTCGGGGTTCGCCTGGAGATCGGGCGCTATGACTGGGGACAGAACATGGCCGAGTTTCTGGCCATCGGCACCGCGGTCAAGCATCGCGAGGGCAAGCTGCACCGGGCGCCGTCGGGCCGCCCGTTCACCAGCGACCTCTCGGGACAGGAGTTCTGGGCGCTGCTGCAGACCGGCCATCGGCCGGTCGGCATGGTGATGGGCTCATGCGTGTTTCACGTCGCGCACCAGAGCTGGCGCCAATCGATCTCGAACACCGGACGCAACCTCGAATTGCCCAACTTCACCCAGGCGCTCTACGACGCCCGGGAGCTGGCGATGGAGCGGATGCAGCTGGAGGCCGTCGAGGCAAGAGCCGAGGGCATCGTCGGCGTGGACATCCACGAGCAGAGTCACGGCTGGGGCAGCCACGTGATCGAGTTCTTCGCCATCGGCACCGCGATCATCCTCGACGAGGGCGCCGAGGATCACGTCATCCCCGATCCCACGACGGTGCTCGACCTCGCCTAGCGGGTCCAGTCCCTCAGGTCTTACCAGCCACTGCTGACCCGACGACGCCCGAAACGTGGCTGATTATTCCTGGAGCAGTCCGAGCGCGTGAGCCCGCGTGGCCGCGTCGACCCGGCGCTTGGCCCGCAGCTTGCGCAGGATGTTGGAGACGTGGACGCCCGCGGTGCTGGAGCTGATGAACAGAGCCGCGGCTATCTCCCGGTTGGTCTGCCCCTGAGCCAGCAGCTCCAGCACCGACATTTCCCGGGGTGTGAGGATCGGCGCCAGCTTCTGGACCTCTGTGTCCGAGGCCCCCGCATCGAGCCGCTCGATCGCGCCGACCGCATCCTGGATCGCTTGGTCGAGATCCTGCGCGCGTCCTTGCGCCCAGGCCGCGTCAAACGCGGTCTCCTTGAGCCGGCGGTGCAGCCGGGCCAGGGCATCGTCGCGGTCGGTTGCCTCGGCGGGCGGAATCGGCGCGCCGATCCGCTGGCGCAGTGCGTCCGCGCTGCCCAGCAGCGCCACCGCAAGTGGGGGATCGTCGCGAGCCAGGACCGAGCCCGCAATCTCCTCCAGCACGCTCGCCATGCGCCAGCGGTCGCCGAGCTGCTGGTGCACGATCAGCGCGTCGTGCAGCATCATCTCCTGCTCACGCGCTGACCGGCGCCGGTGGCGGCCCAGGATCGCCAACTCGTGCAGCGACCATGCGACGCCCTCCTGAAAGCCCAGTCGGCGTGAAATTCGCAGCGCTTCGTCGAGCCGTCCCGCCGCGAGCTCGTGCTCGCCTTCATAGGTGGCGCTCGCGCCCAGGCTCACCAGGGTGACCGCTACGTCTCGCAGGTTCCCAGTCCGGCGGAACTCGGCCAGCGCCGCGACGCCCATCGTCTCCGCGCGCTCGAAGTCATGCGTCAGCCAGGCGACGAAGGCAAGGTAGTTCTGAGTGGAGGCGACGCCCTCTCGGTCGCCCAGCGCCTCCCAGATCGCAAGGCTCTGCTGATGAAAGCTCCGCGACTCGTCGTAGCGTGCCTGCTCCCGCGCGATCGAGCCGAGCCGCTGGAGGGCGATCGCCGCCGCGCGCCGGTCTCCGTCGGCTCCGATCAGCTCGAGCGCTCGTTGCAGGTGACCGATCGCCACCGGGTAGTCGCACTGCAGGAAGGAGACCTCGCCGGCGTTGAGCAGCATGTCGATCGTGACCGATTCCGGCATCTGAGCCGGGCACGCGAGCGCCTGCTCGAACCACGAACGTGCCTGCGAGTAGTACCCGCGCTGATAGCAGAATGGCCACAGGGCGGAGGCGAGCTCGGCGGCCTGCCTCGGAGACCGGCCGAGCAGCCAGTCGAGGGCCTCGCCGAGGTTGTCGTGATCGAGCTCGAGGCCTTCGAGCCACGTGACCTGCTCCGGCCCGGCCAGCCCGATCCGCGCCCGCTCTCCCAGCCCCGAGTAGAAATCGGCGTGGCGCCCGCGCATCGCCTCGAGCTCGCCGCCTTGCTCGAGCTTCTGCGTCGCGTACTGTCGTACCGTCGACAGGAGCCGAAACCGAGGGGTGTCAGGGCTTTCGACCACGTGGACAAGGGAATGCTCGATGAGCCGGCTGAGCAGGTCGAGGATGTCTGCCGCCGGCAGGAGCTCGTCCCCGCAGCTGGCCTCGACGGCCCGCAGCGCGAAGCTGCCGCGGAACACGCCGAGTCGCCGGAACAGGCGCTGCTCGTCGGGCCCCAGCAGCTGATGACTCCACTCGAGCGTGTCCTGCAGCGTGCGGTGGCGTGCCGGTGCCGCCCGCCGGGAGTGACGTAGAAACCCGACGTCGTTCTTCAGGCGCTCGGCGATCAGTCCCGCGCTCAGGACCGACACGCGGGCCGCGGCGAGCTCGATCGCCAGAGGCATGCCGTCCAGCCAGCTACAGATCTCGGTCACCGCCTCTCGCGTGCCGGGAGCATCGGGTGCAAAGGTGACGGTCGACTCGCGGGCTCGCTGCATGAACAGTGCGACCGCACCGCCATTGCCCTGGTGCCCGTCTGCATCTGACCGCCCGCGGTCTTCGACGTCCAGTCCCGGGACCCGCCACACGTGCTCACCCGGGATCCCCAACGGTTGGCGGCTGGTGACGACGATCCGCAGCTCGGGCGCGCGTGACAAGAGGTCGGTCGCCAGCGCAGCGGCGCCGCTTACCACCTGCTCGCAGTTGTCGAGCACCAGAAGTGAGTCGGCGGCGAGCCGCCACGCGGTTGCGGCGGCCGGATCGGTGGTCGGCGTGGCCGGGAGGATCGACGCCGCGACGGCTTGCGCGACCAGCCCCGGGTCAAGCGTCGACGACAGGTCCGCCCACCAGGCGCCCCCGCTGAAGTCGGTTCGTACGGTTTCGGCGAGCGCCAGGCCCAGCCGGGATTTGCCCGCCCCGCCGGGCCCGCACAGGACGAGCAGGCGGGTGCCCCGCAGGATCGGCCCGAGCTCCTGCAGAGCGGCCTCCCGGCCGAGCAGGCGGGTCAGCTGACCGGGGAGGTTTCCGGGCTGAGGCTCAGCCTCGTCAGGCGTGTGGAGCAAATCATGTGCGTTCACGGACGTAGCACGCGAGGCCCGAGGCCCCCGTCGGGTCAACCAAGTCTAAACGGGTTCCGGCGCAGGCTAAACCGGCTGCGCGGTCATCTAAGCGATTCTCGCTCAGAACCTAAATCGTCCCGCGAGAGAAAGAACGGATGCTCGATGCGGGGCGGGCGCTTTAGCGCGAGTCTGGGACGACAAGCCATACGGAGAGGCAAAGCCGTCACTCCGTCCCCTTCACCGGAGGTACCACACAACATGAAGGTCCGCATACCCTCACCCGCGTCGGTCTTGAGCGTCGTCGCCATCCTGGTGGCGCTCAGCGGAGGCAGCTACGCCGCCGCCTCGGCGCTGACCAGTACTCAGCAGATCAAGCAGGTGATCGCCCATTCCACGGCCGGCAACTCCAAGCACCTCAACGGCTACGGCTCCAAGTACTTCCTGCCGGCTCAGAACGAGGCCACGTCGCACGGCGATCACTTCCTCAGCGCCGGGCAGACACGGATCCTCGGCCGGGTCGGTCACTTCACGTTTAGCTCCACCTGCTCCAAGGACTCGACCGGCCAGAACCAGGCGACCTTCGACGTCAGGGCAAACACGACCGCCGATCTCGATGGCAACGGCCCGATGCCGGCCGGAACGAAGATCAACATCCACACCGACAGTGACGCGCTTGACAGCACGACCACGAACCCGCTGAGCCCCGGGGCGTTCGCCCAGGTCGGAAGCGCCAGCAGCTCGACCGAGATCGCCGCGGACGGTCAAGAGGTCGACGTCTTCTACAACGACGGTGTCAACTGGCCCGCCGGCAACGGCTCCGGAGCCCACGACTGCTTCGCCGGCTTCACCGGCCTGCTCGGCTGACCCGAGAGCCAGACCCAGAACCGAACCAAACCGACACCGCGCCGGACGCCGCTGCCGCAGCGGCGTCCGGCGCCTTTTCACCGACACCTGGCCGAAGGCGGAGGCATTCCACAAGTGCGCCAGACTTCCCACTCGATCACCGCACTGCCCAACTCCGCGGCCTCCCTGATGGCCGCGCTCGCCACGCCGGGCGGCCAGGCTGACCCGTACCCCGTCTATTCCCGGCTTCGAGAGCTCGGCGACACGATCGCCGGCCCGGATGACTCCCTGATCGTCACCGGGTACCGAGACTGCTCGGCGCTCCTGCGCGAGCCGCGGCTGCGCAAGAGCCCGGGCCGTCTGCTCACCGCCTCCGGCTTCCCCGACTGGGAGCAGCGGCCCGCATTGCGGATGATGTTCACCAGCATGCTGATGCTCAATCCACCCGAGCACACCCGGCTGCGCCGATTGGTTTCGACGGCGTTCACCGCGCGCCGGATAGCTCGGCTTCGCCCCGCCGTCGAGGCAATCGCCGACCGGCTGTGTGACCAGGCTGGGTCGTTTGACTTCATCGACGCAATCGCCTTCCCGTTTCCGGTCACGGTCATCGGAGAGCTCCTGGGCGTCCCCACCGAGGACCGGCTGCGGTTCCGAGACCTGGTGCACGACTGGAGCATGGTGCTCGAGATCCTCAACCCTCCGGAGGTGGACCGAGCTGACCAAGCGGCGCAGGAGATCGTCGCCTACTTCCTCGATCTCGCGGCCCGGCGGCGAGCGCACCCCCAGGACGACCTGATCTCGGCTCTCGTCACGACGGGTCAAGACGCCGAGCACCGCCTTTCCGACGACGAGTTGGTGAAGACCGCGGCGCTCATCCTGGCCGCCGGCTTCGAGACCACCACAGGGTTGCTGGCCAACGGACTCGTCGCCTTGCTCGAGCATCCCGTCCAGGCCGACCGGCTGCGCCGCGAGCCCGAGCTCGCCAAGCCGGCCGTCGAGGAGTTGCTGCGCTACGACGCCCCCGTCCAGATGATCTACGGCCGCACCGCAGCGCAAGACATCGTCGTGGGCGAGCTGCCGCTGCGTGCCGGCCAGCGGGTGATCACCGTGCTGGGCGCCGCCAACCGAGACCCGAGGGCGTTTACCTCGCCCGAAGATCTGATCCTCGACCGCAACGAGACCGCGATGCTGTCGTTCGGGGCCGGCATTCATCATTGCCTCGGGGCGGCACTGGCTCGCCTGGAGGGTCAGGTGATGCTGCCCAGGCTGCTCCGAAGGTTTCCGGAGCTGCACGTGGCAGGCGATCCCAGGCGCCGACCGGGCATCGCGATCCACAGCTACGCCTCCTTGCCCGTCGCCACCCGCTGAGACGGGTCGGCTCTAGGCTGACGGGAGTGAACGGGGACACGGCGATCGCGATCGCGTTGGCGGCCATCTCGACGACGCTGGCGAACGTCGCCTACCTACGCGAGCACGACGCCGCCGCTTCACTGCCCTCCCTCTCGATGCGCCGCCCGCTCCAGTCGCTGCGGCTGCTGCTCGCCAGTCGCGGCTGGATGTTGGGCTTTGCGATGGAGATCGGTGGCTTCGCGTGCTATGCCGTAGCCCTGGGATTGGCCCCTCTCGCGCTCGTGCAGAGCATCGGCGCCGGAGGGATCGGCGTGCTCGCATACGTGTCCTCGCGCTTGAAGGGAACCCAGCTGAGCGGCCGGCAGCTGTGGGGCGTGGGCTTTTCCATGCTCGGCCTGCTGGCGCTGGCGTTGTCGCTGGCCAAGAGCAGCGGCGGGGGCGGCAACGGCTCGACCGCTGCGGTGCTGCTGTGGCTCGGTGGGACTGCCCTGCTTGCCGTGCTGGTGCTCTCGGCCGGAAGACGGAGCGGAGCCGAGGCGGTCGCCGAAGGTGTCGCCGGCGGTCTGCTCTTCTCGATCGGGGATCTGTCGACCAAGCTGATGACGCAGGGCGGAGCGCGCGTGGCGTTCGCGATCACCCTGATCATCGGCTATACGCTGGGGACCTCGCTCCTGCAGCTCGGCTACCAGCGAGGCGGAGCGCTCACCGTCGCCGGGCTCGCCTCGCTGCTCACCAATGCGCTGCCGATAGCCGCCGGCACGATCGTGCTCGGCGAGCCGGTGCCATCCGGCGTGTTCGGCGTGCTGCGGGTCCTCGCCTTCGCCGCCGTCACCGCGGGCGCGATCCTCCTCGCCGCCCCAGATGAGGTGCGGTCGACGGCGCCGGTGACCCAAAGCTGATCGACTCCTGGTGCGGCCTGCGGGCGGCCGGGCGGCTACCTTCGGTGCCGTGCGCAGACTACTTCACGAGCGACCGCTCGTGGCCTCGGCGCTGGCCACCGTGATCGCCGCCATCGCCGTGCTGGCGATAGCACGGGTGACCGGGGCTGATGCGGTCGGCCGAGCGTTTGACGATCTCGATCCCTACTGGATCGGATTGGTCGCGGGCGCCGAGCTGCTCACCTATCCGGCCTACGTCATCGCGTACCGATCGATCGCGCGTGTGCACGGCCATCTGCCGCTCGCGCTGCCGACCGTGGCTCGAATCGTGGTGGCGGGGTTCGGGCCGTTCGCACTCGCCGGCGGCTTTGGCATCGACAAGCAGATGCTGCATGCGATCAACGAGGATGAGCGCAGCGCGCGGATTCGGGTGCTGGCGCTGGGCGCGCTCGAGTGGGCGGTGCTGGCGCCCACCGCGTGCGTGGTGTCGATCATCTTGCTGGCGACCGGGGCGAACATCCTGCCATCGCTGCTCTGGCCCTGGGCGGTGAGCGTGCCCACTGGGCTGGCGCTGGCGTTCTGGGCGAGCGTCCCGCACAGGGCCAAGCGACTATCCCGGCTGGGCGGCAAGCGGCGGGATCTGGTCGCCCAGGCGCTGGAGGCGGTGGCGGCGCTCAGGACGCTGATCAGCCAGCCCGGCACCTACGCCGGAGCGTGGATCGGGACCGTCCTCTACTGGGCGGCTGACATCTCCGCCTTCTACGGGGCCCTGCGAGTGTTTGGACTGCAACCCGGCGCCGGGAAGGTGATCATCGCGTACGCCACCGGTTACGCGGCCACGCGGCGCTCGCTTCCACTCGGGGGAGCCGGCTTGACCGAAGTCCTGATGACCTACTCGCTCTACTGGGTGCGCCTGCCGCTGGCCCCCGCGCTGGCGGCGGTCCTGGTCTACCGGGCGTTCAACTTCCTGCTCATCGCGGTGCCCGCGATCGTCGCCCACCGCCAGCTCGAGCCCTTGTTCACGACCGCCGCTCGCCTGCGCCGAACCACGCGCTCTCCCCCGGACGGCTAGGCGGTGACCGCTGGCGAGAGTGGTGGCGGGAGGTAGGCCTTCCCGCCACCACGGTCCTTCCAGCCCCCGATCTGTCGGTAGCGCCCTTCCTACCTGGCTACCTGCCGGCGGTGAGCCGACTCGGTCTCAGAGTCCGGAGCACTGACCGACCTTGCGGCCGCCAACGGTGTTCGGAGAGCCTCCTGAATCACCGACCTGCGCCGGAGGCTTGTTGCCCACGCAGAACAGGTTGCCAGATATCTTGTTGGTGACGACCTCGGTCGAGTCACGCGTGCCCAGATCACCGATGTCCACACCCACGTTGTCGGTCAGGACGACGCTCTGGTAGGCGACATTACGGATGAAGCCGAACCACGCCCCCGCCCAGCCGGTCACCCACACATAGCCGTGGATGATGTTGTCCTTGATCGGGAAATTCACGTACGGATCAAGAACCGGGCCGGGTCCTCCTCCCATCGAGATCAGGTTCCCCCAGATCTTGTCGCCGTCCAGATACATGGTTCGCGCCCGGTAGGCGACGATGCTCCCGCCGACGGTATCGCTCGTCGTCACGTTGTTGCACGGTGGGACCGCCCCGATCGACCCCGGCGTGCACCCAAGCGCGAGGATCGCCCCCTCACGGACCACGACGTCGCGCCTCACCTTCACTGTCCCCAGGGTGAATGCATCCAGGCAGGCTCCCGGAGCGATGACCAGATCACGCCTCACCCTCAAGGTGGCCCCACTGGGCACGTAGCGGTCACCGCGGATCACCAGAGTGCCGTAACTGCCGGCGACCGCCGTCTCGTGCCCCGAGCAGATCGCCGGTCCCTGGGTCGGGTCCGCCGAAGCTGAAGCCGCACAGAATGCAACCCCGATCACCGTCATGCCCAAGCCGAATAGAAGCCGTAGCTTTCCCATCCCCGTCTCCCTTCAGTTGCCCCGATACATGCCCTGGTCAGCGCACTCCTGCTCTGGACGTCAGGGCTCGGGGTATGAAATTTGGTCCGGCTGAAACCGGACCATCGGATTTCCTCCCGGTCCAGGGAGGGGGCTCTTCGCCCTTACTTGCAAGCTGTACGGCATTGGCGAGCCCGCCGCCTTCCCTTCGCGGCGAGGACCCGGGCTCGTCGGGTCGACGTCGTCATCCGGCGAGCGGCCCGGACCGGCGCCGGCGTGCGACCGCCGCACCCGAGCCGACGCCGGCCAGCACCAAGGTGCCGGCGGCACCGATCGCCGCGTCGTCCCATTGGAATCCCTGCGACGAATCGGAGGAGGCCGGTTGGGCGGGCTCTGCGATCGCGGCTTGCACCGGCTGCCGGCTGACGGTAGGCGGAGCGGGCGGCGAGCCGTTTTCGAGATTCACGCGCGCATACGCGGCCGACGGCGCAGTCGCGGCTGCCATCACCACGGCGGTGGCCAGTGTCCGTTTGTTGAGCATGTACATGTTGTCCTCCAGTGGTTGTGTTAGATCCGGCTTCACGCGTAGAAGTAGGGGTCGAGCAGCGCACCTGAGTGATTCCGACGGATCCCTTCTTCAGGTTTGTTGGCGTGATTGCATGCCGATCAAGCTACGGCCGCCTGAACCGGCGCACATCGGGAGCACTCCCCATGTTGGAAACCGCCGGCACCCATCTTGCGAGCCCGTCCGGCACCGGCCCGCCGGCTGACAGCCATCGAAAGCCAGAGACGGTGGATCGTCGTGCCCAGCCAAGGCGCTCCGCGGGAGTTCGCCGGAGCGTCGCCCGAACCTATCCGGGCTCGTCGCTCCAGCTCTGGCTCGGCGGCCCTGCAAGCTCCGACAGCTCGCGGGCGAGCGCTGCCCGTTGTCCCCCGGAACGGATCAGGGGACGCGGTACGCCACGAGGCCGCCGACGGCGTTCTTCGGGAACCTCGGCGACGCGATGAACGTGTAGCCGTAGGGGACGAGGACCCGATCGTCGGCGACCGTGATGCCGCCGGTGACCCCGTGGTCGATGCGCTGACCCGAGCCCGCCGGGCGCGCCTGCCAGAGCAACCGCCCGCTGCGCGCATCGAATGCCCGGACGGTTCCGAGCGTGTTGGGAACGAACACGAGCCCGCCCGCCTCGGTGACGGCGCCCACGGTTCCTCCGGTGACGCTCCGCGTCCAGATCGTGCGCCCGGAGCCGGCGTCGAGTCTGAGCACGCTCGTGCGGTTGACCTTGTCGGCCAGCTCGTCCTTGTCGCGCAGCCGGTTGCACGTCGTCCAGATGGAATCGCCGGTGACCGCGGCCGTCGTCATCACGCCGCCAAGATGGCTACCCGGGCACAGCTGGCGACGCCACACGGTCTTGCCCGTCAGCGCGCCGAGGACGGCATAGTGGCCCGCCTTGTCTCCGACGCCGACGACGGGCCGGCCACGGATGTCGAACAGGTTGGGGCTGGCGCCGATGTCGTAGTCCCGGCCTGTGCTCTGGCCGAAGAAGTTGAACACGTCGCCGTGCGTGAACTGACGGTGCCAGCGCACGCGGCCGTTGCCAACTCGCAGGGCCAGCAGCGCGTCCGTCCGCGGCCCCGCGGGCTGCTCGTAAGCCTGCCCGGTCCCGATGTAGAGCAGCCCGCGAGCCGGATCCACCGCGGCCGTCGACCACACCGAGCCACCGGCACCGTCGACGCCGGGGCGCTGGACCCACGTCCGCCACAGGAGCCGACCCGAGCGGACGTCAAGCGCGACCACGCTTCCCCGGAACGTGTACGGGTGCAGCGGGAATGTCAGCTGGACCGACGAGACGCCGATCACGACCTTCGAGCCGATCACGACCGGCGAGGAGAACAGATCCGTGTACGACGCTTTGTCGACCACCGTGCTCCACAGCTGCCTTCCCGTCGCCCGATCCAGCGCGACGACCCGGCCGCTTCCGGTGCCGACGAACACCCGGCTGCCGGCGACCACCGGCGAGGAGTTGACCTGCCCGAAATACAGAGCCCCAGCGACGTGCGTGGCCCACCGCACGGCGCCCGTCCTGACGTCGGCGGCGTGAACAGTCCCGCTCCAGTCGCCCCACACCACCAGCCCGCCCGCGACCGCCGGCGCGCCGGTGACAAACGAAGCGCTGCCGTCGGCCGAGAGCCCGCGCCCACGCGCGGCCCAGGCGATCCGAAGTCGCCCGACGGTGCGCACGTCGACATCGCCCGCACTCGGCTGCACGTGGCTGTCGGCGAGATCGTGCCCGTATGCTGGCCAGTCCGACACTCGTGCCTGCCCCCTGACGGCCGACGGCATGGCAGCCGACAACGTGGCAGTCGACGGCGTGGGTGCGACCGCGATCACCCCGGAGCCGGCGAGCAGCGCGAGCGCGGTGAGCGGGGCGGGCAGGCGTCGCACGAGGCGGCAACCCTACCCCACGCCATCATCCTGACGCGCTGAGCGAGTACACGGGCGGCAGCTGTGAAATCAGGCTTGACCACTTCTTCCCGGCGTTGGAGGAACCGAAGATCTCGCCTGACGTCGCTCCGAAGTACAGCTCGAGCGCGGAGCCGCTCCTGACGCGGTCAAACGCGAGGCGCAGAATCGTCAAGTAGGCGTGCGTTTGCGGCAAGCCGTCGGTGCGCTGGATCCAGCTGGAGCCCGCATCTCGCGTCTCGCACACGCCAACCTGGCCGTCGGGGGTGACCCGGTCCATGTCAGCCGTCAATGGGATCACGAAGGCGCTGTCGGGATCGCCGGGGTCCAGCGTCAGCGGAAATCCGAAGTCAGAGACGAGGCCGGCGCCGATCTCCACCCAACTCTCGCCCGCGTCGTCTGAGCGGTATACGCCTCCGTGGAACTGCATGAACAGACGCTCGGGCCGGTTGGGCGAGCGCTCGATGTGGTGGACGCAGAGATTCGTCGCACCCTCCCGGGTCTCCTCCGGCAGGTAGCGGGCGGCTAAACCCCGGTTGCCCTGCCGCCACGAGCGTCCGCCGTCATCGGTCAGCCACACCCCGGCCGCCGAGACCGCAACCAGGAGCCTGTTGGGGTCGCCGGGCCACGGCACGATGGAGTGCAGGCACAGCCCGCCGCCGCCGGGCTGCCACGACTCCCGGGTGGGATGGCTCCAGAGCGCCGCGTTGAGCTCCCAGCTCGCTCCGCCGTCCCGGCTCTCGAACAGCACACCCGGGTCCCCGCCGGCATACAGCAGGCCGTCCGCCTGACCGGCGGTTATCACCCAGATACGAGCGAGTGCGGCGTTCCCGCCGTCCGGCAACGCGACCCCCTTCGCCTGCGTCCACTCCCCGCCCGGATCGTCGGCGTACCAGATCTTCGGCCCGTAGAACGGCGAGCTGACGGTGGCGAACAGCCGCCCCGTCCGCGCGTCTCGCATCGCGAAGTCAACCGGCTCGCCGGCGAATGCGCGGGCTCCGACCTCAAAGCCAGAATCAGGGCCGCCGTTGAGTATGAACAGTCCCTTCTTGGTCCCCAGAACAAGTTCAGTCACCCGAGCTTCATCCTCCTGAAATTGCCGGCAGCACCTCGACGCGGTCCCGCTGTCGCACGGCCGTGGCTTCGCTACCGAGTTCGCCGTTCACATAGACGTTGATGTGCCGCCGGATGCGGCCGCGTTCATCGAGAACCCAACCGGCCAGCGCGGGATGGACACGTTCAAGCGCCCTGAGCAGCGACCAGACGGTGTCGCCATCGACCTGATGCTCCGCAGCGCCCCCCGCGAGCTTCTTCAGGGGCCCATGAACGCGCACGATCGCCACGTCAGGGCCTACGCGCGGGAATTCCCGCGAAGAGGTTCTGTGAGTGCTGCCGCATCCAAGAAGTCGAGACCGGCCACGGGACCGAAAATCATCGCACCAGACTTCCCAGGAGCGATCAAAGTAGTCGGATCACCCTTGCGCAAATAGATTTCCCCCGTATCGTCCCTTCCTGAGGAGGTCGGAGGGCAGGATGACCAGGGGCCTGGCGGATATCACGCTCGATGTGAGCACCAACACGTTGCAGAAGCCAACCGGGCTTGCCGGATTCGTCTTGCTCGGCTCGTTTCTGATCTCGTTCGCGTTCATCCGGACGAGTGCCAGGTTGATGCGCAGCCCCAGGGTGCCCTGGTGGCCGGGAAGCGTCAAGACCGCCGGCGGCCTGCACGTGCATCACCTCGTGTTCGGAGTCGTCCTGCTCCTCCTGTCGGGCTTCCTGGCGATCTCGCTGCCACTCCACAGCCCGGCCCTGGAGCTGGTTGCCGCCGGGTTCGGCGTCGGAGCGGGGCTCACGCTTGACGAGTTCGCGCTCTGGCTTCACCTCGAGGACGTCTACTGGGCGGAGGAGGGCCGGCGGTCGATCGACGCCGTGATCGTGGCCGCAGTAGTAGGTGGTCTGATCCTGCTCGGGGCCAAGCCGCTCACCGCCAGCGACACCAGCTCGTTGGTGGGGGTGATCGCCGCCGTCGTGTTCGTCCTGGTTGCGTGCGCCGTCGCGCTGCTGAAGGGGCGCATCATGCTGGGGATCGCCGGGCTGGTCTTCCCTCCGCTCGCCCTGTTCGCCGTCGTGCGGCTGGCCCAGCCCGATTCACCCTGGGCGCGCTGGCGGTATCCCGCGGACGGGCGACGAATGCGCAAGGCGACAGGGCGCTTCGCGCGGCATCGTGACCGCTACAGACGCTGGCAGGAATGGATCGGAGGGGCGCCCAGCATCCCCCGGCAGGTCAAATCGGTGCCACCGCAGCCGTCGGCCGACACTCCTGACCGAATTGAAGATCGGGCCTCGGGCGAGCGCCGGTGAACGATGCTGGACACTGATCGCCAGCCCCAGACCAGAGAGCTCGCGATCCGCATTGCCTCGCTGGATGCGCTGTTCAACGAGTTCGACGCCGCGCCGATCGTCGAGCGAGGGATCGCCGAGGATGCTCGGCTGTACCTGCTCGATCAGTGGGACAACGTGCGCAAAGCGCGTCCGACGGCTCTGATCATTCACGCTCCGGCGACCGAGCGGGCGTCGATCGATGTCGAAGCGGTGTCGCTCGCGCTGCGGGACGGTCTTCGGGCGTACGCCCGTCCGTACCGCGAAGCGGTTCCCCTGTCTCACCGGGCACGGGTCGGGGCATGGGTCGGGCTCATCACCTTCCTGATTACGATCGCGATCTCGACGACACTTGACCGTCTCACCGACGACGTGCTGATCGCCGGAGTGAGCCAGGGCATCGTGGTGGTCGGATGGGTCGCTCTCTGGGCCCCGGTCCAACACATCGTGGTCGATGCCATCCCGCACCGGCTCGCCCGCAAGCGCTGTGCGGAGCTCGCAGAGATGCCGGTGCGGTTCGTCTGGGATCCCTGATTACACCCTCCGGCTCACGGGCTCAAAGGCGTCGTCGGGTCGGGAGCTTCGCCAACGTTGGTGGTCGAGCCAGGCATATGGTCTAGGGTGAGCCGCTCTTGACGTAGCCGCGCCGGCGAGACGCCCGGCGCGACGGCAGGCTCGGTGAGGCGAGGCTATGGCAGCGGGCGAGGATGCGGACGATGGCGAAGGAGGTCGCGGAAGACTCCGCGCCAGCGCCTCGGACATCTATGAGCGGGTCAAGGCGGAGGCCGCGGAGGAACTCGATCGGCCGGTCGCGGCGCTGGCGTTCTCGGGGCTATTCGCCGGCGCCACCGTGGGGTTCGGTGCGGTTGCGTCGGCCGGCGCGGCTGTCGCGCTCGCGGGTCATCGTGACGCGGGCCTGATTGGCGCGCTCTTCTTCCCAATCGGATTCATCGTCGTGATCATCGGTCGCGCGCAGCTGTTTACCGAAAACACGCTCTATCCGGTGACGCTGGTGCTCGACGAGCGCCGCCATCTGCTTGCCACCCTGCGCCTCTGGCTGGTGGTGTTGAGTGCGAATCTCATCGGCGTGGTGCTGTTCGCTCTGGTCGTGACCAAGACGGGAGCGCTCGCCCCCGATGTCGTGGCGAAGGTCGCCGAGGACGGACACCAGGCGACGCTCGGTAGCTGGGCATCGTTTTTCTGGAGCGCGGTGCTCGGCGGCTGGGCGATCGCGCTGGTGGCGTGGCTGATTCAGTCAAGCGGGGTGGTGATCGGACAGGTCGCGTTGATCTGGACGCTGGTGTTCGTGGTCGGGCTTGTCGGCTTGGACCATTCGGTGTCGACCACGATGGAGGTCCTGTGCGCGGTGCTCAAGAGCAAGGTGCATTTCGGTCACGCACTGGTCTGGCTCACGGCGGTCCTGCTCGGAAACGTCGCCGGAGGCGTGCTCATCACCGCGGTACTCAACTACGGCCAGGTGCGGGCCGGCGAGGGCTGAGTCAGTCGTCCGACGTCGCTCGGGAGAACCGTCCCCTGACGTCTCAAGCAGGGCGCTAGCCGGCACGAAATACGTAGACCGACACCGAGTTCAAGCCCCGGAACGTCCTCGTCTGAACATCGTGAAACGGCGCGGGTATCGACTTGAGAAACAGCGTTGCCACACCCGGCCTTCCGACGACAAACAGCGTGCGCCCCCGGGCGAGCTCCACCGCTCGCCGGATGACGAGATTCGGGGGGGCTGGGAAGACCAGAGCATACGGTGGTGCATGCAACAGAGCGGCGAGGGAGGGGAAACCCAGGCGCAAGATTGGGTGGCGCTCACGCGGCGATCGCCCGGCCAGCGCGAATGCCGCGTCCAGCTCGGTCAGTGGTCCGGGCGTCGTGGACGGCAGGTCGATCACGGGGTCTCCGGGCGCGCCGGCCCGATAGACGAAGTTCACCGCCGCGTTGTAGTCGGGTCGCCGGTATCCGGCGTCGAGCATCTTCGCGGCCCCGATCGCGAACCCCGCGGTGACCAGGCCCACGGCAGCAATCCGGAGGACCCCCCGGACGCTGGTCAGGAAAGCCCCGACGACGAGCAGCAGCGCCGGCGACCCGGCGATCAGGTTCCGCGCCTCCCAGACGGTGTTGCCAACGGCGCTATAGAGCGCGATCTCGGCCGGTGGCGCGAGGGCGAGCGCGACGACCAGCCAGGTCCCCGCTGACAGGCGCGGGAGCGCACGACTGCCATTCGCGCGCCGTAGGGTCAGCGCGAGGCCGACCACTGCGGCCGCGAGCCCGATCCCCATGATCGTGATGGCGGTGCGACCAGGGAGCGAGACGAGCGGGAGGAGCGGATGGCCAATCGACCACCGCGCCAGATAGCTCCCCACGAGGTGAGGAGTAAATGGCTCGAGGAAGCCGATGACCTTGTTGCCGGGGGAGCTCGTGTCGCTGAGCAGGGTCGGCACCCAGGGCAGATAGGCGACTGCCGCTGCACAGTTGGCCGCGAGGAGCCTGCCTCGCGCTTCACTCTGCGTCCAAAACGCCCACGCGAACAGCGTGGCCAGAAAGAACACGGCGATGTAATGGGTGTACACCGCGGCGCATGAGCAAATCGCATATGTCACCCACCAACCCACCCGTCGCGTGTCAAGTGCGCGCAGGAGAGCCAGAGTGCAAGCGAGTACCAGAAGCATCAACAGCGCATAGGCTCGCGCCTCGCTCGAGTAGAAGATCAAGAACGGGCTCAGCGCCATGAGCGCGGTGGCCACGAGCGCCGGGCGCCGACCCACTGTCCAGAGCCCGAGCAGATACGTCAGCGGGATCGAGGCGGTCCCCGACAGCAGCGAGACCATCCGCAAAGCGCTTGCCCCGTCGCCAAACCGCTCGGCCGCCCAAACGAGGATAAAGAACAGCGGCGGATTGAGGTCAACCGAATGGCCCCGAAGTAGGTAGATGATGTGACCTAGGCCGTGCCCAGTGACGATGAAGTACGTAGAGAGCTCGTCGCCGAACAGGGAGTCCCCGAACGAAGGCAGGCGGAGCAGCAGACCCGCAGCGGTAAGCACCCCGACCACCGAGACCACCAAGCTCGAGGAGCTCCGGTCTAGGCTCACGGGCGTCGAGCTTCGACGTAGGTGCTGCCTCCCGCTCGGGCGGCGACCTCTCCGGCGGCGACCACGGTCGAGACGGGCGCGAGCGCCAAGCCGGCGGCGAGGGTCATCGCCCGGCGCGCCCGGCTCATCGTCGCGGCGCGAGCTTGACCTTGCCGGATTGCGTCATACAGGCTCGGCTGGCTCGGCAGCATGGAGACGAGCCCATCGAGCCAGCCGAACACCACCTGGCCGCCACGCCAGTAGCTGACCCGATCGATCTCCAAGCCGCACTCCTGCAGGCCATCCACCAAGGCTCGGGCGGGCAGGTGCACCAGGTGCCGCGGAAGGTCGAGCGCGAGCCAGCGTTCTCCAAGCCACCCGGCCTGCCAGCTCGCGAAGTTTGGGACGGCGATTATCAGAAGTCCCGACGGGGCCAACAGTCTGTAGGCGTTGTGCACGGCCGCCCGGGGGTCGCGCAGATGCTCGAGCGAATGCCAGAAGACAACCGCCGCCCACTCTCCCAACCGGTCGTCGAACTCGACCACGTCTACCTGGCGCACATCCAAGCCGTCACGGGACGCGAGATCGCCTCGCTCCAGACCGACGGCGTCCCGTCCTCGGGACCTCAATGCCTCCAGCAGTACACCTTCGCCACAACCAACGTCGAGAATCGGGCCCGGCGGCGCCCGCCGGTCCAGCGTTCCGGCGAGCAGCCCCCGCGTGTGTCTCAGCACCCGGTCGCCGCCACCGGAGAAGCGACCGGAGGGCGGGCGATACCACCCGGCGTACGCCGACTGGAGCTCGGCCTCACCCGGCCGCGGATACGTCGTCGCGGCGCCGCAGCTGTCGCACACCGCGAGCCGACCGCCGGACGGTCGTGCCGAAGCACCGCACCATGCGCAGCGCGGAATTGGCTCTGAACTCACAATTCGTTGATACCTGCCAAAGAAGGCACGAACGTTTTGCGCTCGAGGGGTGACACCTCGAGATAGGCAAACGATCGCAGCCCATTCCGGTGAAGCCGGTACTGGGCGGAGGTGCGCAGCACGCCGACGCCGTAGCGCATGCTGCGTCCGAGGCCGATTGACGAGGCCTCGGCGTTATACCTCGTCGGGCAGGAGAGCTCGCCGATCCTGGCGCCGGCCGCCAAGGCCTGAGCCACGATCTGGTTGTCGAACACGAAATCGTCGGAATTGCGGTCGAACGGCAGGGCGGCCAGGAGCTCACGGCTGAAGGAACGAAGCCCCGTGTGATACTCGGAGAGCTTCTGACCCACAACCAGGTTCTGTGTAAGCGTCAGTGCCCGGTTGAACACGTACTTGTACCTCGGCATTCCCCGCGCAATCGCGTTCTGAGCGAGGATTCGCGAGCCGAGCACGAAGTCATACTCCCCGTACGCGATCATCGCCGCCATCGCTGGGACGAGCAGCGGCGAGTACTGGTAGTCGGGATGCACCATCACAACGATGTCCGCGTTCAGATCGAAGGCGGCTCGGTAGCAGGTCTTCTGGTTGGCCCCATACCCGCGGTTTCGTGGGTGTCGAATGATGGTCACACCGAGCGCGTCGGCCGCCTCGATCGTACTGTCGGTGCTGGCATCGTCGACGAGGACCAGATCGTCCACCACCGATCGATCGAGCTCGTCGACGGTCCGCTTGAGCGTTGACTCGGCGTTGTAGGCCGGAAGGACAACGACGATCCGCTTGCCGTTGAGCACGGGGCGATGATAATCGGGGATCGATTTGCGGGCGACGCATGCGGTCTGGGTCCGGGCGAGCGGCGCCTGGCGGTTGGCGTTCTCTCCCGCGTCGCTCGAACCCGGTCCGGGTGGGAGTGCCACACGCTTCGGCCTCGACGTCCGCGCTCCGGGAGGCCGTTCGGAGGCGTGCTCCGTTCGGAGGCCTGCTCCGTTCGGAGGCGTGCTCCAGTGCGATCGCCGCGGTGGCAGGACTAGGTGATAAGGATCAGAAGCGCCGCCAAGCGTCCTCGACGGCAATGCCTGGTGGAGGTGGCCCACGCTCGAGGAACGTTCCCTTGCGGGGTTGAGGCAAAAGTGATATCTATTAGATATCGTTTTATCGGCTGCTCCCGGGGAGGGGACATGAACCAGGCCGCTCAGCCATACCGTCAGCCCGAGACCACTCCAGTCGGCCACTCGGGAACCCGCGTCGATATCCATGAACGGCCCGCCTGGGCGATCAGCGGCTGGGCCGGCGTGCTGATCGCCGCCGCGTGCATCGCCGCTGTCGTTCTCCTCGCCCAAAGCTCAATCGCGGCGGTCGCGATCGCGCCAGCCCTGGCCGCTGCGGTCATCCTGACCTCGCTGGTCATCGTGCAACCCGGCCACACCAAGGTCGTGCGGTTCTTCGGAAGCTACGTCGGCACGGTCCGTCGTACCGGCCTGTGGTGGATCGTGCCGCTGGCGGATCGGCGGAACCTGAGCATCCGAGTCAGAAATTTCGAGACTAACCACTTGAAGGTCAACGACGCTGACGGCAACCCGGTAGAGATCGCCTCCATCGTCGTCTGGCAGGTGGCAGACACCTCGCAGGCGGTCTATGCCGTCGATGACTATGTCGACTTCATCGAGGTCCAGGCCGAGTCGGCGTTACGCCACGTCGCGACGACCCATCCGTACGACGATCCCGCGGGCACGGGCACGTCGCTGCGCGGCTCGACAGACGTCGTCGCTGGAGAGCTCGCCCGGGAGGTGGCCCAGCGTGTCGCCATCGCCGGGGTCGAGATCGTGGAGGTGCGCATCAGTCATCTGGCCTACGCCTCGGAGATCGCCCAGGCCATGCTGCGCCGACAGCAGGCCAACGCCGTCGTTGCGGCACGCTCTCGGATCGTCGAGGGCGCCACCGGGATGGTTGAAATGGCCCTCTCCCGGCTGGACGAGCGCGGCATCGTCGAGCTTGACGAGGAGCGCAAGGCGGCGATGGTGAGCAACCTGCTGGTCGTGCTCTGCGGTGACCAGCCGGCGTCCCCGGTCGTCAACACCGGGACGCTCTATACGTGAGCCGCGAGCGCAAACAGGTGCTTTTGCGCATCGACCCGACGGTCCATGACGCTCTAGCCCGGTGGGCCGCCGACGAGTTCCGCAGCCTCAACGCGCACGTCGAGATGCTGCTGCGGCGAGCCCTGAACGACGCCAGCCGAATGCCTCAGCAAGCCGGGCCCCTGCCGAGGCGCGGCCGTCCCCCGACCCGAAGCGGCAGCTCGTGACGAGAACGTCATGCGTCAGGGCCCGGGATCGGCCTTGATCGCGTCAAGCATCAGCCCGAGATGGTCACCGGCACTGCCGGACGGAAACGCCCACCCCGCCGGCGGGACCCTTCATCGCCAGGATCGTGCCGGTTTCCCAGCTGCTCGGCGCCCTCCGGGAGCTGCATCGTGGAGACGAGCAGATACCTGGTCGTGCGGTGGTCGTGCGCTGCGGTGACCAGCCCGCGTTCCCGGTGGTCAACCCCGGGACGCTCTAGTGGTCAAGGTGAGCGCCAGACCGTGGGTCTGAGCAGTCGGTTTGCCGGAGTGGACGGGATATCCGGGGCTGCCGACGGTGTCGAGCCCCGGTCGAGCCGGCGTCGCCCTCCCGGGAGGGGAGTGACCGCAAACCCAGCTCAAATGAGCCCGGGCGGCCACGGGCAGGGCTCTGCTGCAGAAAGTTTGCACGGCCGGTCGGAATTTACTTCCGGATGCGCGCTGGGGGACCAGGAAGCAGAAAATCTCGCGCGCGGGTGGGAGCTTTCTGCGTTTGAGCACCGCGAGCCGGGAGGTGGCAGGCGACGGCTCCTGGGACGACCTCCATCGAGATCGAGACTGAGACCGAGGCCGAGGCCACCCGCAGGAAAGCCCGACCACGTCGAGATCATGAGGCGCGCAACTGGTGTAGGTGCGTGGGGATCGCGGTGGTCGCGATCCCGCTCGAGCCCGGAGCTGACCACGCGCCGCTGTCAGACGTGCGGGCGCTGAGCACCCAACGCTGAGCACTGTCACAGGCGGCGCCTCTATCTCGTCTAAAGGGCAATGAGACGAAAGGAGCAGCCATGAAGGTGTTCGTAGCCGGCGCCACGGGGGTTCTCGGCAGAGCGCTCGTCCCGCAGCTGGTGGCGCGAGGCCACGAGGTGGTCGGGATGACCAGGAGCGCATCCAAGCAGGACCTGGTGTGCAGCCTGGGGGCGCGCCCGGTCGTGGCCGACGCGCTGGACCCCGACGCAGTCGCCCAGGCGGTGGCCTCCGCCGAGCCCGAGGTAATCGTGCATCAGCTAACGGCGCTGTCCGGGAAGATGTCCGCGAGGGACATGCGGCACCCCGACCGCTCCTTCGCGGTGACCATGACCAACCGGCTGCGTACCGAGGCGACGGACCATCTCTTGGCTGCCGGCCGTGCCGTCGGGGCACGGCGCTTCGTGGCGCAGAGCTTCGCGGCTTTTCGGTTCGCCCGCACGGGCGGGCCGGTGCTGAGCGAGGCCGACCCTCTCGATCCCAACTCGCCGGTGGCGCTGCGGGCTCCGCTGGTGGGGCTCCTCCATCTGGAGCGGGCGGTGACGACGATCGAGTGGGGCGAGGGTGTCGTGTTGCGCTACGGCGGTTTCTACGGTCCGGGGACCTCGGTCAGCCGGGCTGCGGATGCGCAGATGGCGGCGCCGGTCCGCAAGCGCCGGTTCCCGATCGTCGGCGACGGTGGTGGCGTCTGGTCGCTCGTGCACATCGAAGACGCCGCAGCGGCGACCGCGGTTGCGGTCGAACGCGGCGAGCCGGGGATCTACAACATCGTCGACGACGAGCCCGCGCCGATACGGGAGTGGCTGCCGGTGCTGGCGAGCGCGCTGGGTGCCAAGCCACCAAGGCGCATTCCACGCTGGCTGGGGCGGCTGGTGGCCGGTGAGACGGCGACCGTCATGATGACCGACGTGCGGGGTGCCTCGAACGCGAAGGCCAAGCGCGAGCTCGGCTGGAAGCCGCGCTATGCGAGCTGGCGCCAAGGCTTCGCGCAGGGACTGGGCTAAAGCGATGACCGAGGAGGAGTTCAACGCGCTGCGCCCGTCGGGGTTTGCGATCGCCTACCGGATGCTCGGCAGCGCCAGCGAAGCCGAGGACGTGGTGCAGGAGGGCTTCTTGCGCCTGCACCGGGCGCGCGCGGGCGGCGAGCGAATCGAGTCGCCGCGCGCCTACCTGTCGACGGTGGTCTCGCGGCTGGCGCTCGACCAGCTGCGCTCGGCGCGAGTCCGGCGCGAGACCTACGTCGGCGAGTGGCTGCCCGAGCCGCTTCTGACCAGCGCCGACGACGATCCGGCCCGCAAGGCCGAGACGGCGGACTCGCTGTCGCTCGCGTTCCTGGTCGTGCTCGAGAGCTTGTCGCCCGAGCAGCGCGCCGCGTTTCTGCTGCGCGAGGTGTTCGATGAGCCCTACGACCAGATCGCGGAGATCGTCGGCACCAGCGAGCAGAACGCTCGCCAGCTCGCCGCACGGGCTCGCCGCCACGTGCAGGAGCGGCGTCCACGGTTCGAGGCCTCACGCCAGCAGCGCGAGGAGCTCGCGGCCCGCTTCTTCGCGGCCGCCGAGGAGGGCGATCTCCAAGGGTTGCAAGAGCTGCTGGCGCACGATGTGGTGCTCCACGGTGACGGTGGCGGCAAGGCACCGGCCATCGCCCGCGCGCTGCACGGTCACGTCAAGGTGGCGCGCGCCCTGACGCGCGGGTCTGCGCGGCTAAAGACCCTGCTCGGCGGCTTCAACGCACGCCGCGAGGAGATCAACGGCCAACCGGGCGCGCTGTTCTTTGACCGCGACGGCCGACTGGCCAGCGTGATCATCCTCGACGTCGCCGACGGTCAGATCCAAGCCGTGAACTCGATCGTCAACCCCGACAAGCTGCGGCACCTCGGACCGGTCGCCGACGTCAAATCGCTACTGAGATCAACCAGATGAACGCCAGCACCGCCACACCACGTCTGACAGCATTTCCCGCGCCCCCGCACGGGGATCACCGGTCACCAAGCAAGCAGCTGTTGCCGGTCCGCACCGCCTACACGGCACTCACCTGGGTGATCGTGTTCTTCGCCTTTCACGTCTACTGGTACCTCGGCGGATCGTTCGGGGTGGGCGGCGAGGGGTACCGGCACGCCCCGCATTCGGTGGCCGGCTGGATCTTTGAGGTGCTGGTCGTGTCGGCGTTCCCACTGGGCGCGTGGGCGTGTCTGGCCATCGCTCGCGGGTGGCCGCGCGGCAGGATGCGCCGCGCCGCCGTGATCATCGTCTGGCTCGGCTGCACGGTGCTCGTCGTCCGCGGCGGCGCCGGGCTCATCGACGACCTGACGCGCGCGGTCGGCCTGCTGCCCAACGGGATCACCGGCCTCTCACACAAGCAAACGATGGGCGCGGCGTACTACCGGTCCGCGTCCGCCATCTGGTCAGCCAACATCACCGACGGCTACTTCCTGGTCGGCGGGATCATCTTCGGCCTGCTGGGCTGCTGCTACCGCTCAGCACGGTCTGAGGCTAGGCAAGGAGTGCCGCCATGGACCTCCAGCTGACTGGGAAACCACGCTGGTCACCGGCGCCAGCCGTGGAATCAGCCTGACCATCGTGCGCGCCCTCCGCCGAGGTCCGGTCCTGCTTCGCTCTTCGCTGGAAGGCGCCGGCGAGCAGCGCGATGCGCGGCACTCGTGAGGTCGTTACATGGCCGATGTGAGCGCTCACAAGTTTGGTTACAGCGGCGCGGCGATGGGTATCCACGCCGGCGTCAAGGTGTAACCGAGGGGAGACGGAGATGGCTCACAGGCTGAAGCGACTCGCCGCCGCGGCGCTGCTGGCGGGCACGGTGACGGTGCTGTCGATGACCGGAGCGCAGGCGGCGACGACGTCGCCGAGCGACCTCGGTCCCGTCGGCTGGAGCTCGGGCTCGGGCGATCCCAATCTCGGTGTGCTGAACCAGGGCACGCGCACGCTCAACTTCGACGGGGGCTGGCGGTTCAAGCTGGTCAACACCGCTGACACGACGGACCCCACGGGCCAGTACGGCAACTCCGCCGACCCGAAGGCGGCGGCGCCCGGCTTCGCCGACGCCGCCTGGCAGCAGCTGACGCTGCCGCACGACTGGAGCATCACCCAGCTGCCGGATCCGAGCCAGAGCAACGCCACGGGCTTCTTCCCCGGCGGACTCGGTTGGTATCGCAAGACGTTCACGCTGCCCTCGTCGATGACGGGCAAGCGCATCTCCATCGACTTCGACGGCGTGTTCGAGAACTCCTACGTGTACCTCAACGGCCGGCTGCTGGGCAATCACCCCTACGGGTACACGGGCTACAGCTACGACATCTCTGGCCTCGTCCACACCGACGGCGCCACCCCCAACGTGCTGGCGGTGGTGGTGCAGAACCAGGAGCCGAGCAGCCGGTGGTACTCCGGCAGCGGCATCACCCGTCACGTCCATCTGACGGTGGCCAACCCCGTCCACATCGCGCGCTGGGGCACCACCGTGACGACGCCGGACGTGGCCTCCACCGCCGCCTCGCACTTCGCCACGGTCCACGTCGCCACCCAGGTGGCCAACGACAGCGGGCAGGCAAGCACGGTCGACCTCCGGTACCGGATTCGGGACGCCGCGGGCCACATCGTGGCGGAGGCAACGGCCGCAGGCGTCGCGGTGCCGACCGGCGGCACCACCAGCGTGTCGGACATCCGGCTGGACAATCCCCGCCTCTGGTCGACCACCGACCCCTACCTGTACACGGTTCAGACCGACGTCACCGACGCCGGAGCGTCGCTGGACAGCGCCACCAGCACCTTCGGGGTGCGCTGGCTGGTGTTCAGCCCCACCCAGGGCGTTTCGCTCAACGGCCGGCCGCTGAAGCTGCACGGAGTGGATCTGCACAACGACGAGGGGGCGCTGGGCTCTGTCGACAACTACGACGCCATGTACCGTCAGATGAGCGAGCTCAAGGCGATGGGCGTCAACGCCTTCCGAACCTCGCACAACCCGCCATCGCCGGAGCTGATCGACATCTGCCAGCGGCTGGGCATCGTGATGATGGTGGAGGCATTCGACGCCTGGGACGTGGGCAAGCTCAGCGAGGACTACCACCTCTTCTTCAACCAGTGGAGCGACTACGACATCAAGGAGATGGTCAACGAGGCCAAGAACAGCCCGGCGGTGATCATGTGGTCGATCGGCAACGAGATCCCGGACTTCACCTCGCCTCAGGCGCTCCCGATCGAGCAGCGGCTCATCGCAGACATCAAGTCGATCGACACCACCCGGCCGATCGTCGCCGGCTCGGATCGCTACCGCAGCGTCCCGGCGCCGGGCTCGGTAGCCGACCAGATGGTGAGGAACCTCGACGGGCTCGGCCTCAACTACGACACGGCCAAGACGATCGATGGCCTCCACGCCCAGTACCCAACGAAGTTCTTCTTCGAATCCGAGTCATCGTCGGAGACCTCGACCCGAGGCTATTACCAGGACCCGAACCTGCTCAATACGGGCCAGAACTTCACTCCCGGCCGGTACGAGCTCTCCTCCTACGACAACAACCTGGAGTCCTGGACGCTGAGCAACGAGTACGACCTCAAGAAGGTCCGCGACCGGCAGTTCTTCGCCGGCCAGTTTCTCTGGTCCGGCTGGGACTACATCGGGGAGCCGACGCCCTATACGATGTTTCCGGTCAAGACCTCGTTCTTCGGTGCCGTCGACACCGCCGGCTTCCCCAAGGACGCCTACTACCTGTTTCAGTCGCAGTGGACAACGACACCGATGGTGCACATCGTGCCGATGAACTGGACCGATCACCAGCCCGGACATGTCGTCCAGATCTGGGCGTACGCCAACGAGCCAACGGTGGAGCTCTTCCTCAACGGGAAGTCGCTGGGCGCCAAGTCCTTCACACAGAAGACAACCACCTTCGGACAACACTATCTGGAGACCTCGCAGTGCACCGGAGATGACAAGACGTTCACCGGCGGCGCGTGCCCGGGGAGCTACCAGAGCCCCAACGGCAGCTCGGGCAAGCTCAAGCTGATCTGGAATGTCCCATTCAGGCCGGGCCGGCTGGTCGCGGTGGCCAAGGACGCCGGCGGCCGCGTGGTCGCTCATGACGAGGTCGACACAGCCGGGCGCCCCTACGCACTGACGGCCACCCCGGACAAGACGGTGCTGCTCTCCGACGGCAAGTCGCTGTCGTATCTGACCGTCCGGATCGTCGACCGGCACGGAGTCGAAGTCCCCGACGCCGACAACTCCATCGTCACCTCGGTTTCCGGAGCGGGAACCTTCCAGGGCGCCGACAACGGCAAGCAGGACGACGCCGAGGGCTACAAGTCGACGCGGCACGACGCCTTCAACGGCCAGATGCTGGCGATCGTCCAGTCGACGACCTCACCGGGCCCGATCACGGTCAGAACATCGTCGGACGGGCTGCTGCCAGCGACGACGACGTTGTACTCGCAGGCAGCCGGCCGCACCGGTGTGACCGCGGTCGTCCCCGTCTACCTGCGCACACTGCGAGGCACGGCCGCCACGCTCCCGGACAGCGTCGAGGCCGTCAACGGCGACGGCACCACGCGCGCGATCCCGGTCAGCTGGTCCTCGCGCGGACCCGGCGCGCTCGCGCATCCCGGTGTCTACATCGTCACCGGCGTCGTGCGCGGGACGAACATTGCAGCCCGAGCCATCATCACGGTGGCCACCGTGGCCTGGGTGCAGAGGGCGCGCGCAGTGGTGGGCGTCGGCATGGCGCCACAGCCGGCGGCAGTGATCAAGGTCGTCTACTCCGACGGAGTGACTCAGTACCTGCCCGTGCAGTGGCGGCACATCGCACCTCGCCGCTACTCCAGGCCCGGCCGGTTCTCCGTGCCGGGGTGGGTGAGCGGGATCTCGACTCCGGCGCGCCTGCTGGTCACGGTGACCCGGCACGTCACGCCCAACCAGAACCTGGCGTTGGCCAGCGGGCCCGAGCAGCCCTCCGCCGACGCCAGCTTCTCCGGCGGGGTGTTCGCCGGCGACGCATCGGACTTCGGGACAAGCACCACTGTCCCGGCGGCGATGCTCGACGGCAACACGACCTCGGGCGGATGGTCGAACCGGTTCAGCAAGGGTCCCACGCAGACGCTGCCCGAGATCACCAACGCCCGGCCCGGCGACTGGGTCAGCATCAGCTGGCCTGCGCCCCAAACGTTCGGCGAGCTGCGGCCATACTTCACGGTCGACGCCAACGACCAGCTCCCGGCCACCGTGAAAGTGTTCTACTGGAACGGACTCGCGTGGGTGCCGGTGAGAGGGCAACGAGTGCAGTTGGCCCCGGGCTCGAATCAGCCGTCCCACATCACGTTCCATCCGATCAGCACGACCGAGGTCAAGCTGCAGATGACCAGCCGATCGCCCAACAGCCCCACGACCGGCAACCTGGCGATCAGCGAGCTGGAGGTGATCGGCGACGTCTTACGTCCGTGAGCCACGACCTCGCTCGCGTGTCGCGAATAAGCCGGACGCGTCTACGGCCCGTCTCGAAGCCCCGCTCCGGCGGTGCGCCCGCCGCTGGCGTCGTCGCGGCCGGTGACTTACCGACCCGACACGCTCGTCGGCGTCGCTCGCCGTTGACGGTGATCCTGAAAGCCCAACGGGCGGCTGGCGGCTGCTCCGCTTCGTTATCCGGATCGTGCTGGAAGTTCCGATGCCCGACGCAGACTCGGAACATAGCTGGGATCCCACACACGCGCTCGTGAGGAAGCGTCAGGGCGGGTTTCACAGAACTCCCGGTGCGGTCCTCGGCGCCGCTCTCGCATCGGAACGGCGGCAGTGGCGGTGTCGCTTCCGCGAGAAGCGACATCGGTTGATTGCCGATGTCCTGATTTCGCGACTCGTTCGACTCGGGAGCGAGGTCAGCGGCGGCGGCCGCTACCGCTCGTCGAGGCAAAGCGGTCACCGCTTCTTCGGTTCCGCGTAGAGCGCGCCATTGGCGGTTTCGCGAGGGGGATGCCGTGTTATGGGTCGATGCGGGTCGCCAGCTCGAATATGTTGGCGATCTCTTTTGCGTAGCTGTCGATGTCGAACTCGGGATCGAGGCTCAGGAGGGGTGGGACGGCGTCGATGGCCGCGCGGATCGCGATGGCCATGGTCCGGGGGTCGAAGTCTTCTCGAAGCTCGCCGGATGCCTGGAAGCGGGCGAGCAGGTCTACGAGCGGGCGCGCGGCTACCGGCGGGTTGGGGCCCCTGACGCCACGCAGCCCCTCGCTGGCGGCGCGGTGGCGGAGAATCTCGACGACGGCGATCAGGTAGTTGCGGTGCTCTCGCATGAACGCGAGGTTCGACTCGATGTACGCCCGCACCGTGCCGGGTCCGGTCGACTCCGCGAAGATCCGGGGTTCCATGTAGGCCCTGGCCTGCGCGAGAACCTCGTTGATGACCTCCTTCATGAGCTCGTCTTTGCCGGCGAAGTGGTAGCTGATTAGGCCTCTGCTGATCCCGATCCGCTCGGCGATGCGGCCGAGCGATGCCCGCGCGTACCCGACCTCGGCGATCGTGTCGATCGCCGCGGCCACGATCTGTGCCCGCCGGGCGGTCTCGATGAAGGTCCGTTCAGGGTCCGCCGACTCCGGTCCTGGCTCCATGACCAAAAAACTAGCACAGCACGCTCGCTGCTGGCTTATGGACCAAGGGATTGGCACCGCGGCCAGAGATGTGCTAGGGTGCGGCTATCACCCGGCTCGGAACGCATCCCGAAGCAAGTCGATCGAGCGCCCTGCCACGACAGATGGACTCCTGGTGTTGCAGTCCCGTGAGGCGTCCCACGGCAAGCGCCGCTGGTTCAAGCCAGTTCGGATCACGCTGCCGGCACACAGTGAGCGGCCAGAGACTGATGGGTAGGCGATGATCTCGACGCAAGCCATTTCGCGTTCTGGCAGGCAGCGCCGGCGTCGAGGTGTGAGCGGCGATCCGGTGCGTGTCACCGCGGTCGCGTTGGGCTGCCTGATCGCGTTATCGGCCTGTGGATCTTCATCGTCGTCGAGCACGAGTGCGTTGTCTGCTACGCGACCCGGGCAGTCGTGTGCGTGGCCGTCGGTGGTCGGCGTCCACACGTTCAACACGGGAGTTCCCGATCCGATGGCGCGCTATTTGGATCAGCCGATCGTCACCGGGGCGTCGACGCGGATCACTATCTCCGGGACCTATCCCGATGCCCGCTATTTCACGCTGAGCGTGTACACACCGTACGGGGCACCGGTCACTGCCCACGGCCTCGGCACGTCGTTGACTGACTATCAGATCGTTCCCGAGCCCGGGAGCGTCAATCCTTGGCAGCACCGGGCCTTTCCGGGCGGCCGGTACGAGGTGACGGTCCGGTCGACCGCGACGCCCGGCAAAGCGAATGTCCTTCCCCTCCCGGCCGGCACCTCCGAAGCGCACCCCGGCTACCTCATCTACCGGCTCTACCTCCCCGCCAGTGGGAACTTCTCCGGGGTGACGCCCCCCACGATCACGCTCACCCAGGGCAAGGCTAGCCGCACGCTGGCGGCCTGCCGGACCCACACCCCGATAGCGCTGCCCCCGAAGGCGCCCGGCGCGACAGCGCGCACTTCCCCCACTTCCGCTGCGACGGCGCCCCCGCCCCCCGGCACCTTCTACGGGATGCGCTGCTGCGGAGTACGTCGCTGGCCTCGCCGGACGCCAACACCGCTTACGTCACGGCCTACATCCTCCGTCCGCCCGGGGACGACGTCATGGTCGTGACAGCCAAGGCGCCAACGTTCCCGCCGAGCAACGCGCCCTCGCCATGGCCGCAGGCGGGCGTGGACATGCGCTACTGGTCGATGTGCATCTCCCTCGCGATCAAAGGCCAGTCCCGACGGTCGCCAACAGACTCCCGAACGGCCAGACCGACTACGGATGCCGCGACGACTACCAGACACGCCTTGCCCACGGCGACTACGCCTACGTCATCGGGACCGAGACGCAGAAAGCCGCCATCTCCCGGGTGCCCGGCGCCACGTTCCTTCCGCTCCCGAACACGCAGACCCCACGCCTGGACTTCCTGCACCTGCGCAACAAGCTCATCAACCCCAGCTTCACGCATGCGGCCCAGAACATCACCCAGGCGACGGATCCGTCCGCCGCCTCGGCTGCCATGGGACCGTACTACCCGCGGGTATCGACCTGCCGCCTGGCCACGCTGGCCCGCGGCGGAGTCGCGGCTTGTACATCCGGCAATAGGCAACGGTGAGCACCGTCCTCGAAACCGGCGACCCGGCGTTCGCCAACTCCTCGAACGTTCCGCTGTCGCTTGCCATCGCGCTGCCCAGGCTCAGAGCGGTGGCGGCCCCGGTGCTGCGGAGGACGATCTTCACCACCCCGGATAGCCGAATCGCGGCGGCAGCGAGGGCTGCGCCTGGTTGCCGAGTGGACGTCGGCTGGACCGCCCGGGTCCGGTCGCGGCCCAAGCCTTTTTCCGATGTTGCGAGGTTGCCCGGATGAGCATCGAGCGAGTGGTCAACGAGGTGGGAGCGCACTCGGAACCGATGCGGAAGGGCACCGACGTTGCACCCGCTTCGAATGGTGATCACTCGGGCGAGCAACGGGCGCTGGTGGTCGAGCATCTGACCAAGCGTTTCGTCGACCGTGTGGCGTTCGAGGACGTGTCGTTCGAGGTCGGCTACGGCGAGGTGTTCGGTTTTCTCGGGCCGAACGGGGCGGGGAAGACCACCACCGTGAGGACGCTGGGCACGCTGATCGCGCCGAGCTCGGGATCGGCGATCGTCGCGGGGATTCCGTTGAGCGCGGAGAACGGCCCGGCGATTCGGGCGCGGATCTCGATCATGCCCGAGTCCCCCGGGCTGTACCGCCGCCTGACCGTGTCTGAGAACCTGCGCTGCTTCGCTGGGCTCTACGAGCTGGATGGCATTCCCGGGCGGATCGAGCGGGCGCTCCGGGCGGTCAACCTGCTCAACCGCGCGGGCGATCCGTGCGGGTCGCTGTCAAAGGGCCTGCGTCAGCGGGTCGCGCTCGCCCGCGCGCTGCTCAACGATCCGGCGGTGCTGTTCTTGGACGAGCCCACCTCCGGCCTTGACCCGGTCGCCGCTCACGACGTGCACGAGCTGATCGTCTCGCTGCGCGAGCGCGGGGTGACGATCTTCCTCACCACCCACCGGTTGGAGGAGGCCGAGCGGCTGTGTCACCGAGTCGCGATCCTGAACATGACGCTACGGCTCGTCGGCCGTCCCGACGAGCTGCGCCAACAACTGTTCAACCAGACCCTCGAGGTCCGCGTCCGCGGCGCGCTCGCCGACCCCGGTCAGGTGTTCGGCGGCATTCCAGGGGTCGATGGATGGCAGCCGTCTGGATCCGGCGGCTATCAGCTGGCGGTGCCTGACCCGGAGCTAGCCGCCCCCGCGGTCGCGCGCGCGCTCATCGGCGCCGGCGCCGACATCCTCTCCCTCGCGGAATCGCGCCACTCGTTGGAGGACGTCTACCTGCAACTGATCGATGAGGACGTGGAGGCCAAGCGATGATGAGTTTCAGCTGGACGCGCGTGCGGGCGATCGTGGTCAAGGAGCTCAACGACTACCGTCGCAACCGGTTCGTGATGGTGTTCACGATGACGATCCTGCCGTTGATCTTCATCACCGTGCCGACGGTTGAGCTGTTCGCCCTGCGGTCCACGGCGGCGAGCTCGAAGCTGGATACCCGGGTCGGCCTCTCGCTCTTGTACATGCTGCTGGTCCCCGCGATCGTACCCTCCACCGTGTCCGCCTACTCGGTGATCGGCGAGCGCGAGCAGGGCACGCTGGAGCCGATACTGATCACCCCGATCCGCCGCGAGGAGTTCCTAATCGGCAAGGCGCTTGCGGTCATCATGCCAACGCTGGTGGTCGCCTACACGATCTTCGGGGTCTTCCTCGCCATCGCGGCCCTGTTCGCCCATCCGGCCATCGAGTCCGCGATCTTCGCCGGCTCGCACATCCCGGTTCAGGTCGCGTTCACACCGTTACTCGCAGGCTGGTCGATCTGGGTCGGGATCGCGATCTCCGCCCGCTCCTCCGACGTTCGCGTCGCCCAACAGCTCAGCGTGTTCGCCAACATACCCCCGGTCGCGATCGTCGCCCTGATGGGATTCAACGTGATCCCGCCCTCAACCGGCCTCGCGCTCGGCCTCGCCGCCGTCCTGCTCACACTCGACGCGCTCGGCTGGCGAGCTGTCGCAGCCATGTTCGACCGCGAACGACTCATCGCCGGAACACGCACCTAACGCCCCTGATCCTCGCGACACCTCAGCCCGATCCACAAAGCACCTCCGATCACACAACCGAAGGAACCTGGAATGTCATCCGCCCTCACGCTGGAACGAGCGGCCAGCGGCGCCATCGAGCTTCGCCGCGGCGCTTTCGAGATCGTGCTGGACGGCAACCCGGCCGGATCGATCGACCGGAACCAGACCGTCGAACTCCAGCTGGAGCCCGGCCCGCACACGCTTCAGGTCAAGGCCGGCCGATACTCGAGCCACGCGCAGTCCTTCGACGCCGCGGACGGCACGAACATCCACTTCCGCTGCAACAGCTCGATCTGGTGGCCCCGATTCATCGCGTCACTCTTTCTGCCAACCGTCGGCCTCAAGCTGCAGCAGTAACCGCCAAACGACCAGATCCCGGCCAGGCCGGCCCCGAACCCTCCAGCTGTCTTCGCTGCTCCTCGCTCCAACCGCTTTGCGCGCGGAACGCAGGACGCGGCCCTGCTTCCACTGGGCGAGCAGGAGCCGCCGCCGGGTGTGGGCACG
This sequence comes from uncultured Solirubrobacteraceae bacterium, assembly GCA_963830595.1. Taxonomy (GTDB): domain Bacteria; phylum Actinomycetota; class Thermoleophilia; order Solirubrobacterales; family Solirubrobacteraceae; genus Palsa-465. The sequence continues at coordinate 19,343 of CAWHMQ010000005.1, read as the reverse complement.
TCGCTGCTCAGCCCACTGGTCTCGCCCCTCGTTTGCGGCTGGTGACACGTTTGTGACCAGCACCCTCTTAGGGCTTTGCCATCGGTGACGGGCGTCGCCGTGGTGCGGACGTAGATGCGGGCGTCGCAGCGCGAGCAGACCGTGATGCTCTCGGCATCGCTGCGCAGCCAAGATCCGACCTGATGCCCAAGGCTGCGGGCCGTGGCCGCGAGACGCCGGAGCAGTTCGCCGCGCGCGAACTCGGTCCGCAGCTCCTCGTCCGACGCGTCTGACACGGAGCGGTGCCTGGCGGCGAATGCGCGATCCCCGTCCCGGCTCGTGGCGATGCGGATCTTGTCCCGACGGGCTTGGGCACGGATCTCCGCGCGCCACTTCTCGGGATCCACCCCTTGGGGCGAACTCACCTGCCCGTGGTGTAGAAGTTCGCCGTAGTCGCCGGCGGCCCAGAAAGCCGTCGACGATCCGCTGGAACCGGTGCTCGTGCTCGAGACGCGTAGCGCGGATTCACCTTAGGACACGCAGCGCTGCCATCCACTCGCGGAGGCCAGTGCCACGGGCGGTGTCTGGTGAGCCGCCGCCCCGCGCTGGCCGCTCGTCTCGGCTGCAACGTGCCGTTACTACTGGAACCTCGGGAGGCCGGCTGGCGCCCTGTCGGCGTCGCAGACCTTCGTCGACTCCCGATGCGCCGCATCGATGCGTTCTGAGCAGAGCTCGTGCAGATCCGGCTTGGGCATCGCGGGTCTGCCGCGCGGCATCGAGCTGCAGTTCACGCCAGTGGCGGCGTCGAGGATGGCGGGCTGAGTCGGGTGACGTCTCGGGCGGCGCGGCCGGTCAGTGATTGACGCGGTGCCGATCCACGTCGCCAGCCGCCCCGCACACCGACGTAGGCGACTCATGGGCCGGCGCTGCTCGTCGGCGAACTGGAGCAGCGCGTCGCTGTGCGTAAGCCGGCGACGCGCGGCGAGGTCGAGTAGCTCGCGAGTACGTTCGCGCGCGAGCTGCTCGATGAGGAGCGAAGACATTATGATCCTCCTTGGACCGAGTATGGGTCTAACGTCTTAAGACCCTTACGGTGTGTAGCAGGCCCGCCATCCGAAGTAAAGGTCTATCGGAACACGACCATGTTGTAGAGTCTGTGGTGTGGCCTCGGCGCGCGACGATGGGCCCCCAGCCCACGACGATGCAACACCCGCGGAGCTGCGCGGGCTGATCGACTTCCTGAACTCGCGGGCCAGCGCCAAACGCGCTGAGCGCTTCGACACGCCTGCGCACGCCGAGCGCTTCCTCTCTCGCTGCGACTTGGGCTATGACCGTCGGCCGCTCTCAAATTCGGATACCGCGCGGCTGAAGCAGCTACGTGACGCGCTCATGCTCGCTATCGAGAACCCGGCGAGCCCCGAGGCATGGGCGGCGGTCAACCAGATCGCGGCCACCGCTCCGATCCATCTGCACGCCACTTCCGGCCCTACCATCGCCCTGCGAGCAGGCCGCGGCAACGCCGCCGATGCCGTCATCGTCCGCGTCCTCGACCAGCTGGCCAACGCAACCGCCACCGGCCGATGGGATCGGCTCGGAGCCTGCGCCCGCTGCCGGCGCGTCTTTTACGACAACACGCGCAGCCACACCCGCCGCTGGTGCTCATACGCCACCTGCGGCAACCGTGCCAACGTCGCGACCTACCGCCACCGAACTCGCCCCAGCTGATACCGCCCGCAGGCCACCCGCCGTCAGGCATGACCCAGCCCCGCCCCCGGGTTTCACACCAGCAGTGAGCCAGAGCGGGAGACGGCGCACCCTCCACGGCTGTGATCACGACTAACGCTGACGTTGGATTTCGCGCCGATGGCGCTACCCGGTTACTACTTGAACCCCACGTGCGCGTCAGGGACGTCGGCAGTAGGCGCCCAGCCCCGGCGGTAGGTTCGGCGATGTTTTCGGTTCCTCAAACCCGGCGGCCGTGACCATCGCCACATTCGGCGAGCGTCAGCGCGCTGCCGCCAGCGTTGTGCGCCTGCCAGCGAGCGATCGCGCCAGCGGCACCGTCGCTCGACACGCCGCCCACCAAGAGCATTCCGCCCGGCTTCAGCGCCCGGAACAGGCGGCCGACCCCCCTCGATGAGTGCTGGGCGGGGGATGAACGGTGAGGCGATATACGCGAGCGAGGCCACGCCAACGCCCTGGAGCTCTTCGACGCCCTGCAGCCGCAGCTCGATGCGCCCGCTGAGACCCTTCGCCGCGACCCGTTCACGGGCCAGGCCGAGCGCTCGCGCGTTCACGTCGAGCCCGATCACCCGGGTGGTGGGCAGCGCCTCGCAGATCGCGCACGCTCCGCCGGCCACCCCGACCCCGGCATCGACCACGACTCGGCAGCTGTTCATTACCGCCGCCAGCTCCGGGATGCCGGTGAGCACCGTGCGGACGCCGCTACTGGCGGCGGCCGAAGCCCGGCCCTGGGCCAGCAGGACGTCGTTGCCATAGCCGTCCCAGCCGCGGCCGGGTCCTCGGGCAGCGACGTTGCTGCTTGCCCGAGCGCGCAGATCAGCCGCTCGCGCAGCATGTCCATGCGCTCAGGCGGAACCTCGGCTGCGAGCGACTGGCTTGGCACCCACCCTGCGTCGCCCCGCTCGACCAGGCCGCCGAGCGCGAGCACATCTGCCGCCGGATCCTCGTCGGTCAGCGCAGGCTCACCGAGCGGGGTGGCGAGTGCGCTCGCCACCCAGATCGAGTCGATCAGCTCCTCGACTGCCCGCCGCTCGGTGCCGCCCGCTCAGCGGCGGCATCGGACGACGTCATACGGCGTATTTGCGGCGGCCGGGATACGTCGATGGGCGTATGCGCACGCCGCCGGCGGGCGGTACGGTGCGATGCGATGGAGCACGCCCACCTCGCGCAGCGCCGGGTCCGGATGGGCCGCTCTCGCTGGGCGTCGGCCCGGGGCGGGATCTGATCCTGCCGGGAGGGCTGACCGTCGAGCGGCGCCTTTCCGTGAGCTACCACACCAAGGGGATGAGCCGCCAGGTCGTGCGCGCGTACCGTTCGTAGCCGGGGAGCTCACGCCGCAGCAGCTGTTCCTCGGCGCCAATGCGCCGGGCATAGGCGGTTGCTAACAGGCCGCTGACCATGGCGATCGTGGGCAGGCTGCGGGAGGTGAGGGCGAAGCCGGTCCAGGTCATCAGCGAGCCGAGGTATCCCGGGTGACGGATCAGCCGGTAGGGACCCGCCCGCACCACGGGCTGCTCGCTGGCGTCGATTCTGAGCGTCCGGGTGTAAGAGCGACCGAGGGCGTGCATCGAGTAGCCGCGCAACGTCAGACCCGCGGCCTGCAGGGCCAGCCCGACTGGGGCACTCCGGGAGGGAAGTCGACCGATCCGCATGCGCCGGGACAACGGTGGGAGGTCGGTCGCCGCGGCATACGCGGCGATGATCAGGCGCGTTGTCCCCTGATCGGCCTCGGACGCCGCCAGGGTCGACGCGTTGCCGGGCCCGCGAAGCAGGCACTCGAGTACGAAGAACCCGGCCAGTCCGCCGTACCCAGCCACCAGCCACACGTCATCACGCCCCTCACTCGAAGCGTCCACCGGGGGATCGTCGCACACGGTGTCCCGGATGGCCGGGGGTTCGCTCGCGACCGATCTCAAGCCGATGACGGCTCTCTCCCGGGAGCCCGCCAGGCCCCTCGTCCGGCCAGCGCCGACTCGTGACGCGCAGCGATGCCGCTCGGCAGCGGGCGCGGGGCAGGTACTGTCGACGAGGGCCGCATCTGGCGCGAGCCCCGGGTTCGACCAGCGCTGCTCGGTCACGCTCGGCCTGACGCATTCAAAGGCAAATGGCAGTTCGCGAAACGCCCGGCGACTCGCACGAGGCCAACACGTCTTGGGAACACGCTGCCCTGGCCAAGCCCTGGTTGTCTGAAACTTCTGCATCGGTCCGGCCGCTAGCAGAGTGTCTGCAAGCACCGAGGCGCGGTTATGGCGATTTGGAGGTACGCCTCCGGCTGGCTGTGTGGGCCCTGCTTTCGCCGCAGCGCGAGCATTGCGCGCTTGCAGCAATCTGAGCGCCAACGGTGCTCAGGCTGTGCTCGATGTTCAGCCAGGCACCTGATGTGCAGTTGGGACGATGCTCGCGTCGATCAGTTCATCGATGCTGTCGAGCATTTCCAACTGCAGGATCCGTTCCGCGAATCGTCCGGCCTGCTCGGGCGGTAGCCGCCGCTCAGCGTTGGTATGGAATTTTTCTGAGACCTCTTCGTCGGTCATCGGGTCCTGGGGGGTTCCGTGGCTGTCGACCACCTTGCGCTGCAGGATCCGACCGTCGACTAGCTGGACGCGGATCTCGCCGGAGAAGTGCGCGGGAAAGTCGACCTCGGGGTCCGGTGGACAGACCGCTTTGGCGGCCATCCCCAGCACTTCGGCGTCGTCAAGCGGTCGGTCGTAGAAGGTGGTGAGGTCGACTGGACGGCCGGTGAGCGCGTTGGCGACCACGAATTGGACGCTGAACAGGGCGTCGTAGATTGTCTTGGGGGCGATCTTCATCTCGGGCGGTTCGCAGACGAGCGGCAGCAGCGCCGGAGCGATCGGGCATTCGATCCGCTCGACCTCGTCGGGCGCCAGGGAGTTGCCGTACTGAGTCACGACCTTGCGGGCGGCATCGGCGAAGGCGTGAGTGAAGTGACAGCAGGGGTAAGGCTTGAGTGCGATTTCCGAGGTCATCCACGCCTCGCCGAGGTCGCGCAGGCCGAGCGTTTCGGCGGTGGGGATCTCCTCGATGTGGCTGCGGTACAGGCCGCCACCACCCTCAAAGACGGTCGCCGGCCCCCGGAAGCCGGAGTCGCCGAGAACGGCCGCGATCATTCCGGAGTGCGCCGCCCAGCCGGGGTGCATGCGCTTCAGCCACGAGTCGTGGAGCTCGAGCATCCCGGCCGCTTGGCTGCCGCACAGCCCGAGGGCGTGGGTTAAAGCCTCGGGCGAGGATCCACGGAGCTTTGCCGCTACGCAGGCGGCGGCGAACGCACCGATGATCCCGGTGGGGTGAAATCCGCGGGCGTGGAACTTGCCAGCGCCGGCCCGCGCGAGCCGGCATCCGACTTCGAGCCCGGCGATGTAGGCCGTCAGGACCGCCGCGCCGTCGGCTCCCTCGGCCTCGCCCACTGCCAGCGCGGCGGCCAGGGCGGGAGCGGTGGCGTGGTAGATCGCGCCTATGTGGGTGTCGTCGAAGTCGAGCCCGTGCATGAGTGTCCCGTTTACGAGCGCGGCCGACGGCCCCGGCAAGCGAGTGCCGTACCCCAGCACGCGACTCTCGTTCCCGCGGCCGAGCTGCTTGCCGGCCTGGTGGATCGCCTCGCCGTAGTCCGTCCCCGTGGAGGCGATCGCGATGCCGAGGGCGTCGAGGGCGTGCGTCTTGGCGGTGGCCCGGACCGGCTCTGGGATGTCCTCGTAGCTCAGGTTGATGACCCAGTCGGCGAGTTGCTGGGAGAGGGTGGGTGCGGAAGTGGTGGTGGTCATGGCGGGCCCTTTCGGCTCAGGCGGATACGGCTGACGCGGTCAGGGCGTCGGCGTCGAGGTCGTGGTTCATGCGCTTGCGTTTGGTGCTGAGGTAGGCGAGCGCCTGGTGATGGGGTGCGGTCCAGGCCGGTTGCCGCTCGGCGATCTGGATGCCGTAGGCGGCCAGCTGGCGGCGCTTGTCGGGGTTGTTGGTCATCAGGCGGACCTGGCTGACGCCGAGGTCGTCAAGGATTTGCGCTGCGGCCAGGTAGTCGCGGCGGTCGGCCGGCAGGCCCTGGGCCAGGTTCGCGTCCACGGTGTCCAGGCCGCGGTCCTGGAGCGTGTAGGCGCGCAGCTTCGCGGCCAGCCCGATCCCGCGTCCCTCGTGGCCGCGCAGGTACACGACCGCACCGCGCCCCCGGGCGCCGATCTCGCTCATCGCGTGCTCGAGCTGGTCGGCGCAGTCGCAGCGCTCGGAGCCGAAGACCTCGCCGGTGAGGCATTCCGAATGGACGCGGACGAGTACCGGCTCACCGGTGGGGGCGTCGGTGATGTTGCCGAGCACGAGCGCGACGTGCTCGTGTCCGTCGCGCTCGTCGCGGTAGGCGATCGCGGTGAATCGCCGTGGCGGGTCGGCAGCCGGGTCTCTGCCGCGCGCCGCACGAGGCGCTCGGCGCGCGCCCGGTGGGCCACGAGCTCGGCCACCGTGAGCATCAGCAATCCGTGCTCGGTCGCGAACCGTTCCAGATCCGCGCCGCGCGTCATCGTCCCGTCGTCGTTGGTGATCTCGCACAGCACTCCGGCCGGCGAGAGGCCCGCCAGGCGGCAGAGGTCGGCGGCCGCCTCGGTGTGGCCGCGCCGGCCGAGCACTCCGTCCCGATCCGCGCGCAGCGGCAGCACGTGCCCGGGTCGGGACAGGTCACCCGGGGCGGTATGCGGGTCTGCCAGCGCCCGTATCGTGGCGGCGCGGTCGGCCGCCGAGACCCCGGTGGTGGTGCCGGGCTTGAGGTCGACGGTGGTCGTGAACGCGGTGCCCCGCGGGTCATCGGGCTCGGCCACCATCCGCGGCAGCTCGAGCGCGTCGGCGCGCTCGGGCGCCAGCGCCACGCACACCAGACCGGTGCCGTGGCGGACGATGAACGCGAGCGTCTGCGCCGTGGCCAGTTCCGCCGCACAGATCAGATCACCCTCGTTCTCGCGCTGCTCGTCATCGGCGACGACCACCATCCGGCCGGCGGCCAGTTCCCGCAGCGCGGGGGTGACGCGGTCACCACCGCTCATGACGGCGGTGGGGTGGGGATGGCTATGTCGAGCAACGGCGCGTGCTGTTGGGCGCCGAAGGTGTCCCGCTCGCCGACGCCACCTTGATCGCCACGTCGGATCAGGGTGAACTTGAACGCCAGTGCCGGGTCGAAGAACATGCAGCAGGTGATGTCCTCGTCGGCGACCCGATAGAGATGCGCGATGAGCTCCCGGCAGAGCACGCCCGAGTCTCGGACGTGCGCGTACAGGGCGGGGTCGGTGAACATGACGTCGAAGGTGATCTCGAACGGCCCGGCGTTCTTGCTGCGGATCACCTGAGCGAGCTCGGCGAGGGGGACGGTGGCGGTCATGCGGCCAGCAGCTCGCGGACGTGTGTCCCGAACAGGTCGAGGCCCTCGCTCTGCATTACGTGGTAGACGGTGAAGGCGCAGACCGGCCCGATCGGATTCTCGATCGGCGTCAGTGGCAGGGCCAGGTTTCCCGCCGTCGCGAGCTGCCCGGCATACGGCAGGTGCAAGGTGGCGATCCGGGCCAGACCGCAGATCCCCTTGGCCAGCTCCGGTGTCGAGGCGGTGACCTCGCCGAGGATCCCGACCTCATGCGCGACGCTCGAGGAAGGTTCGAGCTCCTCCATCACCGCGTTTCGGCCGTAGACGTGGAAGATCAGCCGAGCGGCGCCGGACTTAAGGTCTGGATAGCGTGTCGCCACCGCCGCCCGGACCCCGTCGAGGAACCCGTCGAGCTGCCTGATCAGAATCGGGTCTCGCACGCCGCCGATGAACGTCGCGCGATGCCCGACGATGGCGGCGCCTTCAAGCTTCACCGTGGGGTGCTCGTTCTCGATGTGCCGGCTGCCAGTCACCCGGACGCTGCGTTCGTCGATCGCCGTGTAGGAGCATTCCCGGACATCCAGGACTCCGTCGGGCCCGGGCAGCAGGTCGGGTCGGCTCTTCTCATACAGGCTGTGCGCGGCCACCGACAGCGGCGTCGCCGCCTGCCACGGACTCATCGGCTCCAGCTCGAACGCGTCCTCGTACAGGGTGGCGAGCACCCCGCCGCCCTTGGGCTCACAGCAGGCGCCGCCGCATTCGAGGATCTTGCCGCTGTGCCAGGCAATTCCGGCCTGGACACCGTGATGCAGGCTCCACGCCGCGTGGGGTGCCGGATCGTACGCGCGGCCGGCCACGACCACATCGATCGGCTCCTCGGACTGGAGGAGAGCCGAGAACGGTGAGGCGCCCATCTGGGCCACGAGCGCTTCGGTGGCCTCGAGGTCCTCGGCGGTGGGGAGCTCACCCCGAACATTCGCCGCGATCGCGCCAGCCGCCAGCCGCTCGCCGGCCACCGCAGACGGAACATCCGCGTAGATCGTGGCCACACGCAGGCTGAGGCCCTCTTCCTCGGCGATTCGCTCCACCAGAGCTCCCATCTGGTCGACCTGCTCGTTGGTGCCCGCCCCCCCGGCGGAGCTGATGAACAGCGGGATCCGCCGCTCGCCGACGACCCGTAGCATCGGCTGCAGGTCGCGCTCGTAGGCGTCCTCACTGACCAGTGTTGCGCCGAGCCCGAGCTGGTAAGGGCCGGGGTCGGTGGAGCCCGAATCCACGATGATCGCGTCGACACCGCGCGCCACCCAGTCGAGGAAGTCATCGACCGGATAGCCGTAGCCGAGCATCCCGGTCGGCGTGATGATCCGCGTCAGCGGCTTCACGCCGGCGTCCTCGCCGAGCTCGCAGCCGGATTCGGGAGCCCGAGATTCTCCCGCAGCGTGGTGCCTTCGTACTCGCGGCGAACCAGGCCCCGGCGCTGCAGGATCGGCACCACCAGCCGAGCGAAGTCTTCGTAGGAGCCGGGAACGCTCCCGGCGGCGATGACGAACCCATCGCAGCAGGTGCCGAGCCAATCCTCCATCTGATCGGCCACCTCCTCGGGCGTACCGCGGAAATTATGTGCCTCGTCGACCGTCCCGCGACCCGAGTGGGTGACGAAGTCGCCGACCGACGGGTTTGACTTGCCGCTCGCGGTTACCACCCGGTCACGGAGGCTGTGCCACGACATCGCCGCCAGCTCGCCGTCGCTGAACGGCTCGTCGATCGGCCGATCGGAGAAGTCGACATTGAGCGTCTCGCACAACAGCGCCAGCCCGTCCTCAGGTCGCGCACAAGCGCGCACGAGCGTGTCCTTCTCCGCCAAGAGCTCGGGCGTCTCTGCGGTGATCACTCCGACTGCGGGGGTGATCGAGACCGAGTCCGGGTCACGCCCGGCTTCGGCCACCGCCTGCCGGATCGCCTGATAGTCGACCGCGCCGGCCTCCCGGTTGCGGAACACGGTGAACACGACATCCGCCCACCGACCAGCGAAGGCCATTCCGCGGCCGCTCATCCCGGCCTGCAGCAACACCGGATGGCCCTGGGGCGACGGCGGCACGGTGAAGGTGCCGTTGACGTTGAAGAACTGCCCGGCGTATTCGGTCCGGTGCACCTTGCCAGGATCGGCGAAGTGGCCGCTCGCCTTGTCGAGGATCAGCGCGTCGGGCTCCCAGGCACCCCACATCTGGGTGACTATCTCCAGGAACTCGTCGGCGCGGTCATAGCGCTCGTCGTGGCCGAGGTGCACCGACCGGCCGAAGTTGGCCGCCTCGGTGTCGTTGAGCGAGGTGACGATGTTCCACGCGATCCGGCCCCGGCTCATCTGATCGAGCGTCGCGAATAGGCGGGCGACGTGGAACGGCTCGTGATAGGTGGTGGAGTACGTCGCCCCGAGGCCCAGGCGCTCGGTGTCCATCGCCATCGCCATCAGCACGGCGGTGGGATCGAGCTTCACGGCGCGGATCCCGTACTCCACGGCCAGATCCGAGCTCTGCCCGTAGATCTCCGGCATCGCCAAGCGGTCATCGAAGAACGCCATGTCGAACCGAGCGTCCTCGAGCGTTCGGGCGATTCGCCTGTAGTAGTCGGGCGAGAGGAAGTCCGACATCGACGACGGATGCCGCCACGAACCGACGTAGTTCGAGCAGTTCTGCGCCTGCAGAAACGCGATCAGCACCATCTGCTTGTCATCTGTCGCCACGAGATCTCCCTCCGTTCGCTTGTTCCACCGGTTATCGCAGCGTTTGACTCGGTCCACAACGTAAGTTTCAATAACTGAAACCAGTGTCGGCGATCAACCCCACCCCGACGGGCGACGGCCCTCTCCGTGCGCTTCGCGTGCTGGAAACGCTCGGGGGCATGGAGCAGCCCGCCGGCCTGGACGCGATCGCCGCCGCCAACGGCCTGACCAGGACAAAGGCCTATCGAGTGCTGCACTCGCTGCAGGACGAGGGATACGTCGACCACGTGGGGCGCAGCGGCTACCGGGTCGGCAGTCGCTCGATCGCGCTCGCGTCGCGCATCGGGCCGCGACCCGTCGCCCTGCAGGCTGCGCGCTACGTCCTCGGACAGCTGACCCAGCTCTCGGCAGCGAGCGCCGGCCTGCATCTGCGCAGCGGACCGCACCGCGTGCTGGTGCTCGGAACCGATCCTCAGGACTCGCCGATTCGCAGCGCGCTCCATGTCGGTCAATGGGCGCCGCTGCACTCCGGCTGTGCATCGGTCGTGATCCTTGCCCATCTACCCGAGGACGAGGCGCGGGAGATCGCCCGTCGCGCGCCGCCGGCGTCGAGCCCTCCCACACTCGAGGACCTCGCCCAGGTTCGCCGGGATGGCTACGCCATCTCCTTTCACGCCAACTTCCCGGGGCTCAACGGGGTGGCGGCGCCGATCCTCGATCCGGTCGACGGGCTCGCGCTCGGGTCGCTGTCGATCGCCGGCGTGGAGGCACAGATGCCCGAGCGCACCCTGCACCGTTTGAGCCGGCCACTGATGAACGCCGGCGGTCGGCTGGCGCCGCAGCTCGCCCGACTGCTCAGCCCGCACTCTCCGCTGCGGCGACCACCACTGGACGTGGTGATCCAGGATCTCGCCGCAGGCGACCCAGCCGATTCAGCCGCCGACCAGCCCGCTGACCTGCTCGGCGACACGCAGTAGCGCGGCGGCCGCCGGCTCTGGCGGCGAGCCTGGCGGCAACCCCGCGACGCCCAGCCCGAGAACCACCTCGCCGGTTGGCGAGAACACCGGCGCCCACACGCTGCTTGCCAGCTTGCCGGCTCTCACCGGCGCTACGTAGTCCCATGGTCGCCATCCAGGGAGGCGACGAATCGCTGCTCCTCGGCGCTCGTCTCCGCGTGCGGATCCGAGCGGTGGCCGATCAGATCGCCGAGCTCGCTCTGCGCGGTCTCATCACCCTTGGCGTCGAGGATCTGGAACGGTCTCGCTCCTTTTATGAGCAGCTGGGCTGGCGTGGTCAGGAGGTCGAGGAGACCGTGTTTTTCCAGGCCGGCGGCAGCGCGGTCGTCCTGTGGTCGCGCGAGAAGCTCGCCGCCGACTGCGGAATCATTGACGACGCGAGCGGCGGGTTCGGCGAGGTCGCGCTTGCCCATAACGTGCGATCAACGGCCGAGGTAGATGACGTCCTGGCGGTCGCCGAGCGAGCCGGAGCGAGGATCACTCGCGCAGCAGCGCGCACCTTCTACGGGGGTTACGCGGGGGTCTTCCTAGACCCCGATGGGCACGCGTGGGAGGTCGCACATAACCCGGGGTTCGAGCTCGGCGAGGACGGCGCGCTGATCTTGCCCGATTTCAACGCCTCCCAGTGAGCACCGCTTCTCCTCCGTCGCCACACCGGCTAGAAGCTCGGCACTGCTGCTTTGGGCTGAGGTGTAGCTGACAAGATCCGGCGATCGTGTCCACACTGGCTTGCGCTGAAGTCCGCCGGACCCTCGAAGAGCTACGGGGTGTCGGCAAGCGTGAGGACCAGCTCTACCGCGAGCGGGTCCGCGCTCGTGAGGCTGAGTTGGGGTCGACGCTGCCGCCCGGCGAACGCGCCCTGCTCGCTGTCGACGCGCCGCTGGCGATCTCCTCAGAGGTCGGAGAGGTGCTCCACGCTCTGGCGCTCACGACCCGTCCGTCGCTGATCGTGGAGTTCGGTGCGTCGCTGGGGATCTCGACGATCTATCTCGCCAGCGCACTGGCAGACCTTGGCGCCGGGCGGCTGATCACCACCGAGATGATTCCCGACAAGGCGAAGCGGACCGAGTCGGTGCTCGCAGCCGCCGGACTTAGCCGATACGTCGAGGTGAGGGCCGGCGACGCGCGTCAGACGCTCGCCGGCATCGATCAACCCGTCGATTTGCTGTTCCTCGACGGCGCCAACGATCTGTATCAGCCGATTCTCGAGCTGCTCAGGCCGCGGCTCGCGCCCGCCGCGGTCATCGCGGCTGACATGAGCGTCGGCGACGCTTACCACGACCGCTACCGCGCTCATGTCAACGACCCTGATGGCGGCCTCATCGCGACCGAACTGCAGCTCGACGCCGGACTCGTCATCGCCACCCCCAAGGTCAGCTAACCGACGCGCCGAGACGTGAAGGAGCCCTGGCCGAGGCTGCTGCAATGTCGCCTTTCCGGCCACCAGATGACGCTGCTGCTCCAGGTCGTGTCGAACTCGAAGCGTAAGTGCTGATCCCGCTTGCATCCCGCCGGCGGCCTGCCCCTCGTGCGTGAAACCGGCACTCTCGAGGCGCGGGCCTGCAATGACTGGACACCGGCCGCGGCGGCGTCTAGCTAAGCTAGGCCGGATCTCCAGCCGGGGGATGCGCACGAAAGCGCTTTACGAACTGCCGCTGCCACGGAGTCTCTATCGCGCGCCGGTCGTAGTGCTGGCGCACGTACCCGACGGCCTCAGCCGGCGTGAGACCGTCAAGGATCGCGATGCACGCTAGGGCGGTCCCGGTACGGCCCCGCCCACCGGTGCAGGCGACTTCGACTCGCTCGGTCTCAGCGCGCTGCCATGCCTCACGTAGCGCGTCGTGTGCGTCGTCGAGGTCTGCTGGCAACCACCAGTCCCGCCAGCGCACCCAGCGCGACGGCCACGCGACCGCCGGGGGCTGTTGGGCTTGTAGGTAGAGGCCGAACTCAGGTTTGGGGCCGTCGGTCATTGCTGACCGCAGTCCTCTACCGCGCAGGAGCCGGCCTGATGGCAGACGCACCACTCCATGCTGACCGAGGTTCCATTGCGACACCGCCTCAGAAGCCTATGTCCGGCGCCGGATTCCGATCCTGTCGGCGCGACCGTGCCGACAGGGCTGCTCCTTCGTCGCCGGTTGGGAAACCTGCCGCTGGCTGCTGCTCTCGTTGCTCCCAGACCCAGAGCAGAAGTCGGCGCGGCGCGAGCCGGCGCCCCCGAGGCCGCTGCTGGTGCGTGGATGCAGAACTGTTGGCGGGCCTCGTCGGGCCGCGGGTTTGGAGCCCCTACGCTTCCTTTGAGACGCCGGGCCTGGCTCCGACCCAGGCCCCGAGCGCCGCTCCAGTCACGTTTTTGTTCAAGAATCTGATCATGGCGCGGTCAGAGCAGCTCATCTGATGATGACCGTCACGCCTGCCGACGGCGCCCCAGCCTATTGTAGGACCACTGCTCAAGGCCACCAGAAAGTTGCTTGACCTGCCGTGGAGCCCGAGGTTCTTACAGGCATCCCGCTTTGGTCAGCGGGACGCCGACGATGATCGCGAAGTAGCGATATCGCTGATGGTTGGTTGGCAGCCCGGCGCACGCTGCATGTCTCTCCAAGACTGAGGTGCCTCCACAGCCGGAGATCAGGGCTGCCGCAGCCGCGGTCGCCACCGAAACCCGCCACAAGCCTTCGACTCGCCACCGCCAGACGACTGAGTCACGTTTTTGTCCAAGAAAGTGATCATGTCGCCAGCGACGGACAGCTGGCCAGCGGTCATCAATCCGGATGTGGTGCTCCTCGTTCGCACGCCGCGATCGCAGCTTGGCCGCTGTCTTTCTCAGCGGGCCCTCCTCACCTATCTGCGAGACCCTATGTGTTGGTGGAGGGCTGGGACGCCGCGTCGTTCACGAGCGAGTCGCCCCCATTGGATCTAACCACCGTCGCTCTGGTTCGGGCCACCGCAGAACGGATCTTCTCGCGTTGTCGGTATGCCACCACCCCGCCACCAGCCACCCCAACGCCCGCGGCCATGGTCGCAGCCGCTGCGCCCAGCCCAGCGGCCACGGCCGCGCCTTTTGCGAACTTGGGGAGCAGGCGCCGGACACGCCGATGCACGTAGAGCAACCCGGATTGCGTCGCTACCAATAGGAGCGTCTCGTCGATCAGCCGCTCGATCCACTTTTTCGCCATTGGGTGATCTTATTAGTGTCCCCAGTGCACCCCCTCACCTTTTCTGGGTGATGTTGCTCCCGGTGACCCACCGGCAAACCGTTGATACCGCCGCGGTCGAGCTGCTGATCCGAGACCGCGGAGGGCCTTGCCCTTCTAGCGAGTACTGGTCTCGCGGACGGGCAGCTTCTGGCGCGCACACGACGCTGCTGCCTTCCTATCCGAAAGAGAACGTCGGTCGGTCATACTGGCGCGAACCTGGGCCACCCACGGTGCCTACGCTGCTCATCGGGGATGACCCAGGCGGGTCTGAAACCACCATCAACAAGTAGCGACACGAGCCGGTTGAGTCACGTTTTCCTTCAGAAACGGACCGGCCATGAGGGCGCTGCTGCTGCTTCGGTACTTCGCGAACCCGGAGCGCAAGCCGTGGTCTGCGTTGCCGGCCGGCGCCGAGACGGCCGGAGCTAGTGAACCCGGCAGCCCGGCGATTGATCGGGTAGGCGATTAATTTCGCTGTTGCTGGAGTCTGAGTACCAAGAATCGACTCGAGCGACTCGGGTCGTCCATCCCGGAAGGAAGCAGCGCATGGCCTCACTGGTCCTGAAGATGTCCGTCTCGCTCGACGGGTACGTCGCACCACCGGACGGCAGTAGCGACTGGGTCACCGCGGGACGCTCCAAGGACGGTGCCGCCTGGACGCTTGAGAGCGTGAGCAACGCGGACACGCATCTCATCGGCGCCGCGACCTACACCCGCTGGGCCACGTTCTGGCCCAGCGCCGCCGGGCCGTTCGCCAAGCCGATGAACGAGATCCCCAAGATTGTGTTCTCGAACTCACTCACGTCCGCGGACTGGCCCGAGACGACCATTGCCGGCGGCGACCTGGCCAAAGCCGTCATGCGGCTCAAGCAGGAGCGCTCCGGCGGATACCTGCTGGCGCAAGGCGGGACGCGGTTCGCGCGGTCACTCGTCGCGACCGGCCTGATCGACGAGTACCGGCTTGTCGTACATCCGATCGTCCTGGGCGCGGGCGAACGGCTCTTCGACACGCCGCTCACCATCAAGCCGATCAGCACCACGGCCTTCAGCCGCGGAGCGGTCGCCCACGTCTTCGAGGCCCACCCGTAATCGAGCCCGATCGGCGACCGGGAAGCGAACGCGCGTCCAGCGCACCTCCCCTTGTCGCCGACCGGGAACTGAGCGGCGGAGTGCCCGCATCAGGTCGCCGCGGTGTCGAAGCAGAAGTGGAAACCGGCGCCTCCACCTCTCTTGAGGCGGCCGCTGCTGCGTGGGAAGAAGTGTCGGGAGACTTCTGGCCCGATCGCCTCAACGCGCCGCCAGGCAGCTGTGACGGCTATCGACGGATTGGGCTGTTCTACGACATCCGGCGCGATTGCGCTGTAATCCGGTGATCAGGAGCCAACTATCGACAGGCTCGTGCACCCGAGGTGACCCCGATGGGCCAGCGGCCTAAGAACGTACTAACGTCGCGCATGCGCCGGAGGGACACTGCGGCGGAGTGGGCGACCGCACAGGTGGGAGCGGTTAGCGATGATCCGGCGGCGCGCCTAGGGCTGGTCGCGAGGACGTATCACGGGCCCCTCGGTCGTGCGCCGCGGCACTTGAGGTTCAGACGGGCGGCGATGTCGTTCATGCGATGGCAGGCCGACCGGGGCGTTCTCGATCCGCTCGACGCTTCTCCCCCTGGGAGCCCCTGGTGGCGAGCCGTGAACGATCGGCTGCTTCGAGACGGATGCGAGGCGATGGGCCGTTCAGGCGGGCTGGGCGGCGAGCCGTCCTCACCGACGGTCGGGCTTTGGATGTTGTTCATCGAGAACCCGACTGCTCGCTGCTGGTACCGCGCGCACAATGCGAGCATCGTGGGGGCTTATCTGGAGCATCGCGACCTCGCCCAGCAGGAGAGCAAACCCGAGCGCTTCTTCCTCAACGTCGTCTTGGTCCGCGTGCTCTATGCCCACGCGCTCGTTGCGGCATCAAGTTTGGCGCTCGGGCGATTCGCGCCGCTCGGCCGAATCCTCGGCGATCCCAGACTCGGGATGGCGGGAGCGTTCCTGTCGCTGCGCAGGGTGCTACCGGATCGTTATCCGGCTGACCGTGAGGTAGGTGTCTATCTCGCCGACGAGAACAGCCTCGGCCGGATGCTCGACTACGGCGTCATCGCGCCCCGCCTTCAGCGGCTGTACGACTGGTCGGCCGATGAGCTGGGACATCCCGCTCTACGCCAGCTGTGCCGTGACGGGAGCCCGACCTACGTCTGGCCCCACGCGGACCGACACGTCTGGAACCCCGCGCATGTGCCGCTACGTGTCCGGGCGCTCAGACTCGCCGTATCTCCGGTCGATGGAGCCGAAGGACAGGTGATGCCGTGAGCAGCGACACCTCGGTCGACCTGGTGACGGGAGCGTTCAGCTACTCCGGGAGCCATATCGCCGACCGGCTGCTGCGCTCGGGACGCCGCGTAAAGACGCTCACGTTCCACCCCGATCGCGCACACCCCCTCCAAGCTCGGGTTGAGCCCTTCCCGTATCGGTTCGACGACCCCGCTGCGCTGACCCGCACCCTTGAGGGCGTGAGCACGCTATACAACACCTACTGGGTGCGCTTCAACCACGGACGGACGAAATTCACCGACGCGATCGAGAACTCGCGCATCCTGTTCGCCGCCGCCAAGAGCGCCGGGGTCAAGCGCATCGTGCATGTCAGCATCACCAACCCCTCGCTCGAGTCCCCGCTGCCCTACTTCAGAGGCAAGGCCTTTGTCGAGCGCACCTTGGCCGAGACCGGCCCGCCCTACTCGATCGTCAGGCCCACCTGGACCTTCGGCGGCGACGAAGACGTGCTGACCAACAACATCGCGTGGATCCTACGGCGGATGCCGATCTTCGCGCTGCCCGGCAGCGGAAGCTATCCCGTACAACCAGTCCACGTCGAAGACCTGGCAGCAATCTGCATCGACACAGCCAGCGCCAACGGCGACTTGATAGTCGACGCGGCAGGACCCGAAAGAATGCCCTTCCGCGACCTCGTCGCCCGGGTCAGCAACGCCGTAAACGCTCACTCGCCGATCATCCGCATACCCCCGTCACTAATGGCAGCGGCGGCGCGTGGGCTGGGCCTGCTCGTTCACGACGTCGTACTTACACCGGACGAGATCAGAGGCCTTATGGCCGGGCTGCTCGTCTCACACCACCCCCCTCTCGGACAGATCGCGTTCAGCGAATGGCTTGACCAACACAAGGCATCCATCGGTCGCTCCTACGCCAACGAACTGAACCGCCACTTCGCCACCAACCTCACCGCGTGAACCATCGAGCCGCCTCACCGAGCGCGACGCTCAACTCGCCCGACCCGGTCCAAACCCGCCGAGCTGCTTCCTGGTCTCGGCGAGCACCTGCTTGTCCGCGAGCCGACAGTACGCCCGCGCGATTGGCGAGACTTGTTCGAGCTCACCGGCCGCGCTCGTATCGACAACGCGCGGCTCACCCAGCTCGAACGTACGACCCATGCGTACGACCCGCCCGCCACCCGCTGCCCGCAGATTACGAAGCCAATCCGACTCCTCGCCGTAGAGCAGGGCCACCACGAGCACCTGCCCCTGCCTGAATGCAAGCACCGGGGTGCGATAGGCGCGTCCCGAGCGCCGGCCACGGTGCAGGATCACCGCTCACGGAGGCACAAGCCAGGCATAGACGCCCTGGATGCGGTTGGTAACGACCTTGTTGAAGCGTGCAACGCTGCGCGAAAGCTTCATCGTGGGACGGCCTCGATCCTAACGCGTCCCCTTGCTGTCGAGCTACGAGAGGCATGATGGTGCTGATCGCCAGGATCGCCCCCTTGACAAGTCGGTGACTGCTCACGTGTCCGCCCAAGGATGGCCGTATGCTCTCCGCACGAACGCGCCGGGGATGTTGGGAGCACCGGTACGTTTGCTAGGTGGAGCGCGACCGCAGGAGAGTCACGGAGGCGACCACTGTGGCCACGATCTTGAGCGGAGTGCCGTCGACGCTACACGCTCTACTGGCCGGGGGCACGGTCCGAGTGGCCGGTGCCTACGTGTACGACGCCACCTGCGCCGCCGGCACACTACTTCCGCCAGGGCGGCGTGGGTTCACGCGCGGCGCCATCGTCCATGTCGGCATCTCCGCCGCGTGCGGGGAAATGTTGGCCCGCACGCTGCCCCGCCGCCGCTCGATCGCTTGGGGTGCAGCAGCCGGGCTCGCGATCGGGGTCGTCAACGTCGGCCTGATCGGCCGCCGGTTCCCAGCAATCAACTCCCTGCCGTCATGCCTCAGATCGCCGATAACGTGGCGTTCGGGACGCTGTTTGCAGTTGGAGTCGACCGGCCTAGCAGGTAGCTGCCAGGCGGCCGCCTCGACCCCATCAGTGTGCGTGACCGACGGCTCGCAACTCGAACCTGCACTGTGAGTACGACCGGACACCTGCTCCACCGACTGCGCGGGCACCTCAGCAGAGCAGCCCCGACGGCGCGCCCGCGTAGCGCGGAGGCAGGACGCTCTGGTAGCGCGACGAGACTGCTGTCGCCGACACGGTCCGCTCGCGGCGCTGCCGCTCTCGCTGTCCGCCGGGCAGAAGCGGAAGCCCTAATCGCCCGCGATATGAAGATCGACGCGACCTCCTCGTGCGTGAGAATGCAGAACTGAGCGCGGGGTCGGTCGCGACCTGGTCCTGCTCAAAGTCGGCAGCGTTGTTGCGACTGCCGCTCGCCGATCGAAGCAGCCCGTAAGCGCGAGACCTGATGCAAATGGAGCGATCAAAGCGCCTGCTTCTTCACGGCCTGAGAAAAATCCGCGAGCGCTTGGTCCAGCTCAGCCGCTCGCGGCCAAGCCCAGTCCGTGTGCGTTGCAGCCTCGCCGTGGACCCAATTCCACAGCTGGAACCCACTCATCCCACGCAAAAGATTCCGGAAGCGCTGTTCGTCGCGTCCTCGCCCCTCGCACAAAAGCTCGCGGAGCTGTTGTTCGGCGGTCAATTCGTCCTCGTTCTGGGTCACGCTCGGATATACCCACGGCCGTGGCTACCCGGGTCGTCCTTTGGCAATATTTCAGCGAGCGCCATGCTCAGGTCTTCTTGCGCGTGATGCAGGTGCGCCAGCCATGCCGGCTCGGTGGGGTTGCGGGGATCAAATCCGGGTGTTTCATGGGCGAAGATCATGCCGTGGTGGTCGGTTGCCCAGGAGAGAATTTGACTTGCGGCTTGCACGTGTAGAACAGCTCGTCTCGGCTGATGGTGCGCTGGCGTTCTGGTCTTTGCTCGCTCAACCTTGTTCTCCTTTTGTTGTACGACAGAGGAGCTCCGATACCGGGGCGACATTGTGCGGCGTGCCGACCACACTTCCCCTT
>CAWHMQ010000004.1:0-232115 GCA_963830595.1 uncultured Solirubrobacteraceae bacterium | reverse complement strand
ACCCCGGCAGATTCCAATCCCGCAACCTCCAACACGACGGGTCAGCCGGGCGCGTTGCACACCGCAAGAGGCGATGGCAGCGCCGCTGCGGGAAGCAGCGGTACGGGAAGCAGCAGTGCCCGCCCCGGCAGCGGCACTGTTGTCATGCAGCCGGTGGTCATCGACACCACCCAGGGTTCGATGGTGATCCTGAAGAGCGGTCTCAAGGCCGACCCGGAGGTCGTCGTCGTCGACGGCACAGACCAACTCCAGAACAGCGCGAAGGTCTTTACAACTCCGTTTCACCTCCCACAGCAAAAAGCAACAACAGCAACAACTAGGTCCGTCGTGAGTCCTCTCGCACCTTCATCCTGCGGCCGGTCGCCACCTCGCTGCTGATGGTGGCGATCCTGCTCGCGGGCTCGTCGGCTTACCGGCAACTGCCGGTCTCGGCGCTGCCGCAGGTCGATTATCCGACATCCAGGTCCTCACGTTCTATCCCGGCGCCAGCCCGGAGGTGATGGCCTCGTCGGTCACCGCGCCGCTGGAGCGGCAGTTCGGGCAGGTGCCGGGGCTGAACCAGATGACCTCGACCAGCTCCGAGGGCAGCTCGGTCATCACGCTGCAGTTCGCTCGAGCTGAACATCGACGTGGCCGAGCAGGAAGTGCAGGCGGCGATCAACGCCGCGCAGACCTTCCTGCCGACCGGACCTGCCCAACCCGCCGATCTACAGCAAGACCAACCCGGCCGACGCGCCGATCCTGACGCTGGCGCTGACCTCCAACACGCTGCCGCTGACCAAGGTGGAAGACCTGGCCGACACGCGGCTGGCGCAGAAGATTTCGCAGCTGCCGGGCGTGGGGCTGGTCAGCATCAGCGGCGGGCAGAAGCCGGCGGTGCGCATTCAGGCCAATCCCGACCGCGCTGGCCGCCTACGGCTGAACCTGGAAGACGTGCGCACCGCGCATCGCCGCGCCAACGTCAACCAGGCCAAGGGCAATTTCGACGGCCCGCAGCAGGCGTACACGATCGGCGCCAACGATCAGCTGCTGACCAGCGCCGATTACACAGCCGTGGTCGTCGCCTATCGCAACGGCGCGCCGGTGCGTGCTGACCGACGTCGCCGACGTCATCGACGGCGCCGAGAACATCCGCAGGCCGCCTGGATGAATCGACGACGCCGGCCGGTCATCGTCAACATCCAGCGCCAGCCGGGCGCGAACATCATCGACGTGGTCGACCGCATCAAGGCGCTGCTGCCGCAGCTGCAGGCATCGCTGCCCGGCATCGGTCAAGGTCGACGATCCTCACCGACCGCACCAACACCATCCGCGCCTCGGTGGACGATGTGCAGTTCGAGCTGTGCTCACCATCGCGCTGGTCGTGATGGTGATCTTCCTGTTCCTGCGCAACGCTCGCCGCCACCATCATTCCCAGCGTCGCCGTGCCGCTGTCGCTGGTCGGCACGTTCGGCGTGATGTACCTGCTGGGCTACAGCCTGAACAACCTGACGCTGATGGCGCTGACGATCTCCACCGGCTTCGTGGTCGACGACGCCATCGTGATGATCGAGAACATCTCGCGCTACATCGAGGAGGGCGAGACGCCGCTGGAGGCGGCGCTCAAGGGCTCGGAGCAGATCGGCTTCACCATCGTCTCGCTGAGCGTCTCGCTGATCGCGGTGCTGATCCCGCTGCTGTTCATGGGCGACATCGTGGGCCGGCTGTTCCGCGAGTTCGCCGTCACGCTGAGCGTCACGATCCTGGTGTCGGCGGTGGTGTCGCTGACGCTCACGCCGATGATGTGCGCCAAGCTGCTGCGGCACAAGCCCGAGGCGCGAGCAGGGCCGGTTCTATCGCAGTCCGAAGCAGTTCTTCGAGGCGTCATCGCGCTTCTACGGCACGACGCTGCAGTTCGTGCTGCGGCATCAGTCGCTCACGCTGCTGGTCGCGGTCGGCGACGCTGGTCGCTGACGCGTCTGGCTGTACATCATCGTGCCCAAGGGATTCTTCCCGGTGCAGGACACCGGCGTGATCCTGGGCATTTCCGAGGCGCCGCAGACGATCTCGTTCGAGGCGATGGCGCGAGCGGCAGCAGGAGCTGGCCGACGTGATCCTGAAGGATCCCGCCGTCGAGAGCCTCTCGTCGTTCATCGGCGTCGACGGCACCAACACCACGCTCAACAGCGGCCGCATCCAGATCAACCTCAAGCCGATCGAAGCAGCGCAAGATCGCGCGCCAGCGACGTCATCCGCCGCCTGCAGCCGAAGCTGGCGAAGGTCGAGGGCATCACGCTGTTCATGCAGCCGGTGCAGGACCTGACGGTGGAAGACCGCGTCAGCCGCACGCAGTTCCAGTACAGGCTGGAAGACCCCGACGCGAAGGAGCTGGACGACTGGGTGCCGCAAGCTCGTGGACGAAGCTGCAGCACGCTGCCGGAGCTGCGCGACGTCGCCAGCGACCAGCAGAACAGGGGCTTGCAGGCCGACGCTGGTGATCGACCGCGACACCGCCTCGCGCCTGGGCATCACGCCGCAGATGATCGACGACACGCTCTACGACGCGTTCGGCCAGCGGCAGGTCTCGACGATGTTCACGCAGCTCAACCAGTACCACGTGGTGCTGGAGGTGCAGCCGAAGTTCCAGCAGCGACCCCGGCGCGCTCGAGCAGCATCTACGTCGACAGTCGGCCACCGGCACGCAGGTGCCGCTCAGCGCCTTCACGCACTGTCGCAGACGCACCGACACGCCGCTGGCGATCAACCACCAGGGGCAGTTCCCGGCCGTCACGGTCTCGTTCAACCTTGCGCCCGGCGGCTCGCTGGGCGAGGCGGTCAAGGCCATCAACGCAGGCCGAGCAGGACGCTCGGCATGCCGGCCAGCATCCAGGCCGAGCTTCCAGGGCACGGCCGCGGCGTTCCAGGCGTCGCTGACCAACGAGCCGCTCCTGATCCTGGCGGCGCTGGTCACGGTCTACATCGTGCTGGGCGTGCTGTACGAAAGCTACATCCATCCCGATCACGATCCTCTCGACGCTGCCCTCGGCCGGCGTCGGCGCGCTGCTCGCGCTGATGCTCTGCGCACACGGACCTCAGCGTGATCGCGCTGATCGGCATCATCCTGCTGATCGGCATCGTGAAGAAGAACGCGATCATGATGATCGACTTCGCCCTCGAGGCCGAGCGAGACGAGGGCGGCACGCCCTCCGGAGGCGATCTACAGCGCCTGCCTGCTGCGCTTCCGGCCGATCCTGATGACCACGATGGCCGCGCTGCTCGGCGGTGTGCCGCTGGCGCTGGGCACCGGCACCGGCTCCGGAGCTCCGCCGCGCCGCTGGGCATCACCATCATCGGCGGGCTGATTCTCAGCCAGGCCTCTGACGCTCTACACGACGCCGGTGATCTACCTGCTATTGGAGGTCCCGGCTCAGAGCGACGGGAGCGGCGGAGGTCATGCGCTCGCAGCTTGTTCGTACTCATCATGCCTGCGCCATAGCGCTTGACCGTATTCAACGCCTTCTTCCTGCCGACCGAGTGGAGTCAGATCGAGGTACTGGTAGGTCCCCATCAGCATCTCGACGCCGCGGGCGTAGGTGGAGTAGGTGTGATAGACGACGCCGTCGTCGAGGGCGAAGGCGCTCAGGCCCTCTTTCTGGGCTAGGGGCGAGGCGACGTGCTCGAAGTTGTATTCCGCCCCGTTCTGCTGCTGCTGCTCGGTAAACGCGGCGCCGAAGTCGTAGTTGAAGACGTGTGAGGAGACCCAAGGGAAGTGCCAGCCCATCTGCTGCTTGTAGTCCTGGAGCTGGTCCAATGGGGCGATTGATGCGCACGAGAAGGCGACGCCGCGGCCGTGCAAGTGCGGCAGAGCGCCGTCGAAGTGATCGGCGACGAACGAGCAGCCGGTGCAGCCTTGGCGCTCGGCAGTGAGCCGCGCGCCGAAGCCGAACATGAAGTGGTAGACGAGGAGTTGTGCTCGGCCGCCAAAGAGCTCGGCCAAAGTCTTCGGGCCGTCGACCGTGTCGAACACGTACTCCTTTTCGATCGGCACCCAGGGCAGGTCTCGGCGCCTGCGCGCCAGCTCGTCGCCGCGGCGCATGTGCTGCTTCTCGGCCGCGAGTAGCTCCTTGCGCGCGGCGAGCCATTCGTCACGGGTCCCGGTGTTGTGTGTGGGCATCGTCCTCTCCTCTTGGGTGGTAGCCGGCCGGTCGGGGGCGCTTCGGTACTCGTCAGAACTCGCGGGAAACCGGACGTCGTGCGGGGGTCACTTCATGCTCCCTTCGCCGTCAAAGGCTTTCCTCATCGGTCCGCCGCTCATCCGCCCACCGGGAGACATACGAGCCATCGCCTTCATCGCCGCTGGGCTTCCCGGCACCGTGAGCCCGGGTACGTTGGCCGGCGCGATTGCCACCCCGAGCGCGAGTGCGACGAACACCGCCGCGGCCATGAGCCGGCCGGGCGAAGACGCGGGCGGGAGCCGCTCGGCGGCGATCAGCACCGCCAGCACCGCCATCCACCAGAGACTCATCACTCCGAGCGCGAACATCGCCGCCATCATCAACCACGACGAGCACAGGCAGTTGGCGCCGGCCCTCAGCCCGGCCAGCCACGAGCGGCCGTCCAACCCGCTCGTTTGTTTGCAGCGCTCCAACGCGCGGCGCTTCTGGCTCGTCAGCTGATATCCAGCCGCGGAGGCGAGCATCGCGCCCGCAACCCACCTCCCGCCGTTAGTCCAGGCGAACGCTTCTCCGAACACGCCGCGCCCGAAGGCGATCAGTTCGTAGACGAACAAGCCGGCGATTGCCCAGACCGCGAGATACGCAGCGAGAAACGCTGCTCGCTGGACGACCGGCGGGGCCAGCGCCCCCGGCCGGAGCACCTGCTGGTCGCGGACCGCGAGCGGGGCCGCAACAGGCAGCATCATCGCCGCCATCATCCCGACCCAAGTGGCCATGAACCAACCTGTGCCGCCGAGATCACCTCCAGGACCGGCGTCCATCCCATCCATCCGCACCGCGCTGATCGCCCAGCATCCCACGGCGAGCAGGACGACCCCAGCGATCACCGCCGCCTTCGCCGGGTACCAACTGCGGGCCTCAGTCATGCGATTTCCCTCCTAGCGTTTGTCCAGGACATGCCACGGCGGCACTTGCCAGGTTCACAAATGCTGCGACTCGGGCTCCGTCTCACCCGATCAGTCGGCCCACAGTCGCTCAAGCTCGTCGAGGCACCCGCGCCAACCCTCGTCCTGCGCGTCGCGGCGGTTTTCGCCCGAGATGCCGCTATTGACCAACACCGCCGTGGTCGAGCCGGTGGACTCGGAGAAGGTGAGCTCGATCAGTTGCTGGTTAGAGGGATCGTCGTCGAACGTCCAGGTCATTACGAGCCGGTGTGGCCGGTCGATCACGGTGAATTCGCCGCGTGCTTTGACTTCGACGCCGTCGGGCCTGCGCATTACCACCAGGACCTCGCCCCCGACTCGGAGATCGACCTCGGCCACCGGGGTGTCCCAGTCGGGAGCGCAATGAAACCAGCGCCGCATCACCTCGGGGCTGGTCCAGGCGTCGAACACGGCGTCGGCTCCCGCGTCGAAGGTCCGCTCGATCCGCACCACCCGGCTGGGCTCCCGCGTCACGATCGGTCCTTGCGCTCGTCGAGGTACTCGCCGACGACGTCAAACACGCGCTCCCAGCCGATGCGCTGCTTCTCAATCCACTCCTGTGCGTCAGCGAGCGCGTCGGACTGAAGCGCGAGCCGATGGTTGCGCCCAACGATCACCCGGGAGACGATGCCCGCCTCCTCGAGTATTCGCAGGTGCCGCGAGATCGTCGGCTTCGAAACCGCGAAGTCGTGAGTGACCTGTCCGACGGACGCCGGCCCTCCGCTGAGGCGCTCGACGATCTGGCGCCGGAGCGGGTGAGCGAGCGCGCTGAACGCGTCGTTAGCCATTCTGCTAACTATATCCCGATCCGCGAGCCGAACGAGGGGAGCTAGTGAAGGCAGCCCAAACGTTTGACCTGAAATGGCGTCATGCGGCGACTCCGTGTTTGCGTTCCAGCGCCGCGATCCGGCGCCCGCCGCCGGCGCCGCTGCGGTGGGTGATGTAGTCGGCGAGCCGCGCGCTGGGCGGTGTCCCAGTTGGGATAGTCGGGGGTGTTGACGACGAACTCCTGGATCGGGCTGAAGTGGCTCTCGATCCGGTTCGGGTACCTAGATTCCCACATTTATATTTTTAGATGGGCTATGCGCTCTCCTACTGCTCCGCTGGCGGTCACCGATGAGCAACGATCGGTGCTTGAGAAGTTAATCCGCTCGCACACCGCGCCGCACCGAGATGTCCAGCGCGCCGGCGTGTTGTTGATGGCGTCTGATGGGTTTGCGAACACGCGGATCGCCCGCGAGGTCGGGGTCTCGGCGGGGACGGTCGTGAATTGGCGGGCGCGGTTTGCCGAGGACGGGTTGAAGGATTTCTCGGCGGTCAGGCCGGGTCGCGGCCCGAAGCCGTCGATCCCGGCCGCGAAGGTCGAGGAGATCGTCCGGCTCACGTTGCATGAGCGCCCGCTGGCCGAGACGCACTGGAGCTGCCGGGCGATGGCCAAGCGGGCGGGAGTGTCGTCCTCCACGGTGCAGCGAATCTGGTCAGCGCGCGGGATCCGTCCGCACCGGGTGAAGACGTTCAAGCTCTCTAACGACCCTCGGTTCGAGGAGAAGCTCGTCGACGTTGTCGGCCTGTATGTGAATCCGCCGGAGAACGCGATCGTGCTGTGCATGGACGAGAAGTCTCAGATCCAGGCGCTCGATCGCACGCAGCCGTCGCTGCCGATGAAGCCTGGGCGGGCAGGAGCGATGACCCATGACTACAAGCGCAACGGGACCACGACCCTGTTCGCCGCGCTGGATGTGCTGACCGGATCGGTGATCGGCCAGTGCCTCCCCCGTCACCGCCACAGCGAGTTTCTGAAGTTCCTCAAGACGATCGACCGCGAGGTCTCCACAGGCCTCAACGTGCACCTGATCCTCGACAACTACGCCACCCACAACCATCCCCACGTCCGCAGGTGGCTCGCCAAGCACCCCCGGTTCGAGCTGCACTTCACCCCAACCTCCAGCAGCTGGCTGAACATGGTCGAGATCTTCTTCGGGCGGCTCACCGACAAAGCGCTGCGCCGCGGCATCTTCCATTCGGTACCTGACCTCATCACCGCGATCGAGACCTACCTCGCCGCCCACAACCAAGACCCCCAACCGTTCCAATGGACAGCCACCGCCGAGCAGATCCTCGCGAAAGTCCGCCGCGGGAGGTCACCCTCGAAGCAATTCGCAACTAAACATGGGACGGGCCACTAGCGTAGGTCGGCGTCGGAACCAGCTCGATCTTGTTCGCAGACGCGAACGCGAATGTCCGGTGTCCCTGCCGGCGCCCTGGATGGATTTGAGGCTGCTCGGCTACATCTGATCAAACGACGTGATTCAGTTGCCCGACCGCAGAGCTTTTGGCTTTTCCTAACGGGTCTCTGAGCTTGGTCAGAGCCGCTGAGTTCAGAATCGCCGAGTTCGGGAGACGCTTCGGGACTTGCTATTGGTATTCCCGGAGCGGTTACTGGGACCAATCGACCTGATGCATCGAGGCGTCATCTTCGGTATGGGTGCCAAAGGCGAGCAGCTCAAGCCCTTCGGGACCGGCCGCAAATGCTCGAAGTGTCCCCGGCGCAACTCGAACTACGTCCCACGCCCCGATCTCGACGGTCTCGTCATCGAGCTTCATCCGACCGGCGCCGGAAAGGATGAAGTAGATCTCTTCGTCTTCGTCGTGCGTGTGTCCGAATGCTCCGGAGGTGTTGGGTGAGAGGCGCTGGAAGCTGATGCCGGTGCGCTCACATTCGAGGTCCTGGCGCGCAAACCGTGCCTCGAAGTCGGGCGCGAGTCCGAACTTCGGCGCCATATCCTCGATCTGCCTGAGGTTCTTGATTGTGTAGCTCTCCATGCGATGAACGTATCAGCGGGGCGAGGACCCTGGATTCATGACCGGAGCTTGCGGGTGCCGGCGACCAACGCACCTCCGGCCAATCCCACTCGTCCGCTTCCGATTCATGCCGTAAAGCGGGCCGGTTCACCGGCTTGCAACCTGATCGGAATAGCGTTTCCAGCTTGCCATCGCTGTGTCGTGCCGACACCTCACAACCTGTCCAGGGCAATAATCGCTAGACGCGCGGTCGCACCCGATCCAGGAGGAGTCAAAATGAGTCGGTCGTGACTGACCAAGTGAAAGGCTCGGGTTCGCCCCAGGATCGTGTGCCGGTGCGCCGTGCGCTTGGTCGAGCCCTCAGCGACGAGCTGCATGGTCCATTGCCGGCACTGCTCTTGGCATTGACCGTTCTCGCCGGGATCCTTGACGCGGTCAGCATCCTTCGCCTGGGCGGTGTGTTCGTCGCGACGATGACCGGCAACCTGGTGTTCCTCGGCTTGGCCGCCGCTGGCGCGAACGGGTTCGCCGTGGGCACGTCGGCGTTGGCGCTGGGCGGGTTCGTCGTCGGCGTGCTGATCGGCGGTCAGACGATCCAGGCTGCCCCGTCGCATCGCGGGCTGGCGTTGCGCAACGTGCTGGCGATCAAGCTGTCGCTGGCCGGTGTGGTCACTGTCATCGCTGTGGTTACTGGGCCGCACTTTCCGATCGGCGTCCGCGACGCGATGGTCGTGCTGCTGGCGATGTCGATGGGGGCTCAGCTGGCGGCGATCCGCTATCTCAAGGTTCCTGACCTGCTGACTGCGGTCCTGACGATGACGATCACTGGCGTGCTCACCGAGCGCAGACGAGGCTGGCGCGACCCGGCGATGCTGCGGCGCGGGCTGTCGGTGGTCGCGTTCGCGCTCGGCGCCGTCTCCAGCGCGCTACTAGTCCTCAACGTGGGGATGGCGGCGGCGTTGGCAGCTGGTCTGGCCATCATCATCGGCGTGTTGCTCGCCGCCCATCTGACGTCGCGCACGTCGGCGGCCTGGGCTGCTCCGCGCTCGGGTTAACTGCAGATGCGAGGCATGCCGTTCAATCCGGCCGGAAGGAAGCCTCGGGCGCCCGGGCGACGGAGGCATCGCGGCTCGGGGCGGCCTTTCCATCGGATGTCCAATCCGGTAGTGAGCTTGAGCATGACATCTCGAGGTGTGCGGACACTTGATCAATGTGAGATCTTCGTCGACGAAGGTCATGTTGACGATTGGAGGCTTGGGTGAACGTCGGACCGGAGCTTGGATCTGCATTGGATGAGCACGTTGGGACCCGGTTCGATCTGAGGACGTCGACGCGACGAGCCGCACGTGGTCGAAGAGCCGTCCGTTTGGCGCCTGCCGCCGCTCACCGGGCCGGGGGGCGAAGTTGATTTCGGGCCTGACCGCAAGGCTCCACTCAGGCTGGCGTGCGTCGCACCGGCGGGACGCGGCGTCCGGATCTCGACGGTCGTAGTGATGGGGTTCATTGACGGCAAGACGACCTGCGAGGCGACCTATCGGAAACAGGCGTCGGTGCTGGTGCAGATCGGCCTGATCGATCCAGCCAGAATGCGAACCGCGGATTCGGCGCAGGCGCAACGCTGGCTCGGCCTCGCCCTCCCGTGATCATTGACGCCGCGGAGCTCCGCCGGCCGTCGATCGGTTTCGCGGCGATCTGCCTCGGCTATTTCGCGATCATCCTTGATGGCAGCGTGCTGAACGTGGCCGTGCCCGCGATCCGCGCCGGCTTCCAGGGTTCGCTGGCCGGCGCTCAGTGGGTGCTGAACGCTTACACGCTCACGCTCGCCGGACTGTTACTCACAGCAGGCGCGCTGGGTGACCGCATCGGGTTGCGACGGATGTTCCTGGCCGGCGCGGGCGTGTTCACCGTGGCATCAGCGGCCTGTGCTGCCGCGCCGTCCATCCTGGCCTTGATCGCGGCGCGTGTCGCACAGGGTGTCGGTGCCGCGGCGCTGTTGCCCGCGACGCTTGCGCTCATCCCGTACCTGTTCGGAGACCGTGCCGGCCAAGCGCGCGCTGCCATCATATGGGTGGGGATCGGAGCGGGCGCAGTCGCCGTGGGCCCGCTGGTGGGGGGCCTGCTGATCGATGCGTTTGGATGGCGCAGCGTGTTCCTGATCAACTTGCCGATCGGCGTCGTCAGCTTGCTGATCGGACGGATCAGCATTTCCGAGACTCCGCGTCGTCGCCGTAGCGTCGACCGGTTCGGCCAAATGACCGCGATCATCGCCATGGGCCTGGTGACGGCGGCGGTCATCCACGGCGGGCAGTCCGGCTGGCGATCACCGATCACGATCGGCACGTTCGCCGCTGGTGTGCTGGTCGGACTAGCATTCTGGACCGGCGAGGGACGGATCCGCGAGCCGATGCTGCCCCCGGTGTTCTTCGCGGATCGCGTGCGCACAGTGGCGGTGTTCTGTGCCGCGCTCATGGGGTTCCTGTTCTACGGAACGCTCTTCCTCATGTCTCTCTACTTCCAACTGCTCCGCGGCTGGACGCCTGGATCGACCGGTGTCGCGCTGCTCCCCCTGACGGTGGGAACGCTGGCCGGGCCGTTTCTGATCTATCGCCGGCTATCTCGCCGGTTTGACCATCCGGTGCTGCTCGTCGCCGGCTTCGTCGGCTGCGCGCTCGGCGTCGCAGTGCTCGCGCCGACCGACGCCCGCACTCCGTATGCGCTGATCGCGCTCGGCCTGCTCCTGATCGGCCTCGCCAGCACCGTGTCGTTTTCGGCTCTCACCTCGCTGCTGCTCGCTAGGGTCACCGAGGAGCAGTCCGGGCTCGCCTCCGGGGTGCAGAACACCACCCGGCAGGCCGGTGCCCTGATGTCGGTGTCGATCCTCGGCGCCGTTCTCAACGCCCATGCGATAGCTCCCCGGCTCCCGGCGGCATTCGCCGTCCTGGGCGTTGTCGTCCTGCTCGCGATCGGCGTGTCCTCGCTGTCGCTCGCCGGCCGGCGTCCTCCAGATCTTGGCTGACGGCCTCGGCGCGGACGACGGGACCGGCGCTGCGCGAGCCCCGGCACCGACGCAAGTCCTCTTATTGCGGGCTTCCCAGAAGCCCTCTTGGGGACTCGAACCCCAGACCCCTTCCTTACCATGGAAGTGCTCTACCAGCTGAGCTAAGAGGGCGCTCGAAGGTCAGCGTATCGGGTCGGCGCCAAGGCGGTTGCGACGCAGTCAGCTTCGGTATGCGGTCCGCAGCAGCCTCATCATGTCCTGTCCGTCCGCGGATCCCGCTGGGGAACCGGTGGCGTCGGCGAACCCGATGTCGAGATCGGGGCCGGTCGAGTCGCCGACGATTCCCGGGCCCACCTCGGAGATCACCTGACCCAAGGACACACGGGTGCCGATGGGGGTCCAATGGCCGGCGCCGGCGTGGCCGTAGTAGACGTATTCATGGCCGGCGATCGGGCTGTCGCAGTGAAGTACCGGGGTCCACCGGCCGAGACCGCCAATGCCGTGCAGGACGACCGTCCCCGCGCAAACCGCCAGCTCAGGAGTGTCCCAGGGGGCCGCCATGTCGACTCCGCCGCCGGCCAGCGACCAGGTGGCGGGCGGCGCGACGTCGCCCTCCGGCATGGGGAACGCAAACCCCGGCCCCGCGCCCTGGGCCGCCGGGTTCACACCAGTGCCGACGCTCACCGCGAGCTGCCGCGCGCCGGCCGACCCTGCGTCCGCTACATGCTGAGCCGGCATCGACGACGGGAGCATCCGCCGGCCGGCAGCTAGAGCCGATCTTGCCTCGCCGAGCCGCTCGCGGTCCTCGGCCACCTGCCCGGCCAGCTGCGGGAGCCGTAGCGATAGCGCACCGAACCGGGTCGCCTCGGCGGCCACGGCGGCCCGCGCCGCCCGGACTGCGGCGACCAGCTTCGAGCTGGCGGCGCCGTCGGCGTCACCCCGATCAGACTCGTAGCCGGCGACCAGTCGCTGGGCGAGAGCGCGCTCGTCCAGCGATTCGGAGGCCACTCGCTGCGCCAGCCTTGCCCGAGCGAGCCCCACTTCGTGCAGGAGACCCGCCAGCTGCGAGCGACCGGCGTTGAAGCTGCCCGCAAGCGTCCGGATCTGCTGGCGCTGGAGGGTGAGGCCGGCTGCCGCCGGAGCCCTGTTCAGCCGCCCCGGCCGGCCTCCGCCCGCCGCCGTGGCCACCCGAGGATCCGCGGCCGGGAGAGCGCCCGCGATCAGGAGCGCGGCGCAGACCAGCGCCGCCCGGGCGGCGCGAGCTGACGGCCGCTGAGGGCGTGACGGGAATCGTTGACAGAGCCGCATCGTGCCTGCCGGGAGCCGATTTTCCTGCTCGTGGCCAGGGACGGCGGTCAACGTAACACGGGCTCGGACGAGCGTCTCGCAGTGCAGGAAAAGCTGCAGTCGGAGGCCGCTCTACTGGCGTGACACGTGCGTCAACGCGCAGCGAGCGGCCGGCACTCGGCCGGCCTTTGCCGGGGCGCTACGCGCGTGGCGGTGTCCTGGCGTCCACGCCCAGATAGTCGTCCCCAAGGCGACGTTTCGCGGAGCCCCAGGCGATTGGCTCGATCCTCGGCGGTGACCCTCGACCGAGCCTCGGCGCTTTCTCGCGGTCAGCCCGGGACCCGAACTCGCCGGACTTACACCGACCAGATCGCGGTCACAATCGACATGATGGCGGGAGCAGGATTCGAACCTGCGAAGGCTGAGCCAATGGATTTACAGTCCATCCCGTTTGACCGCTCCGGAATCCCGCCAGGGACGCGCTGAGTCTAGCGACGGGGGCGTTGACAAAATAGGTAGTCGTATTGGGCGGGATTCAAATGCTTGACCAGCCCCGCTCCAGCTCTGGTTGCCACCTCGGGTACATAGCGTGACGTCCCATCTGCCGTTGACGGCGCAGTTGGAGGTCTTGACCTGAACCCGCGCTACTCCGCCGCCCCAGTCGGCGATCAGGTCGTAGTGCGGGCTGTGTCCGATGGGCAGAAACACGGCGGCGCCGTGTCCCCAGAACCACAGAATCGCCGACATCTCGCCTTTGTCGCCCTGTCCGCGGGGGTCCCGCTTGACAACCTCCCTCACCAGAACATACGTTCCGGTCCGGACGGAATCGCCCGCTACGAAGCGTCCCGCAGCCGCTGCGCCTCGGGGAGCGCCTCGAGCTTCTTCAGGGTGTGGTTCTCGATCTGCCGGATCCGCTCGCGCGTGACGTTGAAGGCGCGGCCGACCTCCTCAAGCGTGTAGGGCCGCTGCCCGGTGAGCCCGAAGCGCATCTCGATCACCTCGCGCTCGCGCGCGGGAAGCGCGGCCAGCGCGCGGCGCAGGTTGTCGCGCCGCAGATGCTCGGAGGCGAGCTCGAACGGCGACTCGGCCGTCTGGTCCTCGACGAAGTCCCCGAGCGCCGACTCGTCACTGTCGCCCATCGGCTTCTCCAGCGAGATCGGTTGCTGAGCCATCCGCATCACGTCTCGAACCTCGCGCACCGTGATCTCGAGCTCGGTGGCGATCTCCTGGGGAGTCGGCTCCCGCCCGAGCTGCTGCACCAACTGGCGCTCCACGTGAATGACCTTGTTGAGCTTCTCGACCATGTGGACGGGGATCCGGATCGTCCGGCCCTTGTCGGCGATCGCCCGGGTGACGGCCTGGCGGATCCACCAGGTCGCGTAGGTGGAGAACTTGTAGCCACGGCGGTGGTCGAACTTCTCGACCGCCCGGATGAGGCCCATCGAGCCCTCCTGGATGAGGTCCAGAAAGGTCAGCCCACGTCCCAGATACGACTTCGCGATCGAGACCACCAATCGCAGATTCGCCTCGATCATCTGTTGCTTGGCGATCATGTCGCCGCGCTCTATCCGTCGTGCCAGGTGCACCTCCTGCTCCGCGGTGAGCAGGCTGACGCGACCGATCGAACGCAGATACAGGCGCAGCGAGTCGAGGCTGGGCTCGACCGTGAGGTCGACCTCGACCTTCTTGGGCTGCTCGGGGCCAGGTTCTGCGCGGTTGCGCGCGGTGGCCTCGACGCTGTCGCCCTCGGATTTGGCCGGTCGCCCGTCGGCGCCCACGACGACGATCCCCTGTTCGTCGAGGTAGGCGTGCAGCTCGTGGACCTGCTCCTTGGTGACCTCCGCTTCCTCGAGGCATGCCTCGACCTCGGTGAAGGTCAGATAGCCCCTCTCCTGCCCGGCGGCGATCAGGGCTCGCAACTCGTCGAGCTCCGCGATCGGGGTCTCGTCGCTCAGTAAGACGATCTCGTCAACGCTCACAGCCCCTGAGCTCCTCTTTCGATCGTGGCCTCGAGACCTCCCGGCGAGGGGATGTCTCCCTCTCGTGACTACTGATACGACCGCCGAGTGATACCACAAAGCCGGCATCTCACCGGTTCCCCCTCGCGGGCGCTGTTGCGCGATCGCTCTAGTCTTAACCCCACCATGACCGACTACCGCCCCCAGACCGCGCTTCTCACTGACGTCCAATCCCAGTCCCCGACGCTCGCGCTGAGCCTCTCCCGCGTCGGAGTGACCGGCGTCGAGAAGGTGATCCGCCTGGGCCATGAAGGCGCCGAGCAGCTCTTCTGGGCGCGCTTCGAATGCGTGATCGAGCTCGGCTCCGACCAGAAGGGCGCCCACATGTCGCGCTTCGAGGAGGTGGTCAACGAGTCGATCGGCGAGGTCGTGCTCGGCGACGCCACCTTCCGGGCCGAGACCCTGGCCGCGCACATCGCCCAGCTGGTCCGCTCCCGTCAGGGCGCGCGCCGCGCCGAGGTCACGGTCGAGGCGCGCTTCCCCGAGCACAAGGCCGCCCCGGTGTCCGGCATCCTCACCCAGGAGCTCTATACGCTTCACGGCTGTGCGGTGGCCACAGAGCTCGGCACCCGCCGGCTGACCGGCGTCACCGCGCAGGGAATGACGGCCTGTCCATGTGCCCAGGGGCTCGTTGCCGACATCTCCCGCCAGCGTCTCGAAGACGAGGGCTTCGACAGCGATGAGATCGCCCGGATCCTCGAGGCCGTGCCGGTGGCCACCCACAACCAGCGGGGCCTGGGCACGCTCTACGTCGGCTGCACCGAGCTGTGCGAGGACGACATCGACGCGGCCTCGCTGGTGAGGATCGTCGAGCAGTCGATGTCCTCAGAGATCTACGAGCTGATGAAGCGCTCCGACGAGGCCCACGTGGTCGAGAAGGCCCACCGCCGGCCCCGGTTCGTCGAAGACTGCGTGCGCGAGATGGTCCGCGGCGTGCTCGAGCGCTTCCCCGCCCTCGACGACCAGGCCTTCGTCTCGGCCGAGCAGGTCAATCTCGAGACGATCCATCAGCACAGCGTTGTCGCCGAGCGCTTCGGGACGATGCGCGAGATCCGGGCCGAGCTCGGCACCGGCGTACCAGCGCCGGTCCACACGACCCTTCAGGCCTGGCTCGCCGCCACGCCCTAGCCCAACACCAGCCGCAGGGTCTACGCGGACTTCGTGGGGGAAGCGCCGGGGCCGGTGCGCGCCGACTCGGTCAGGCGCCGCAGCCCGAAGAAGTAGTCGGCCCCCGAGAGCACCGTGATCAGCACGGTGGCATAGACGAGCAGGTTGATCCACAGCGGGCGCGAGTCGAAGGCGATCAGCACCATCACCATCGCCACCTGGGTGGCGGTCTTGATCTTGCCCAGCGAGCTGGCGGAGATCACGACCCCCTGCTGGGTGCCGGCGGCCACCCGGAGCACCGTGACCGCGAACTCCCTGGCGATGATCACCATTGCCACCCAGGCATCGAGCCGGTTCAGGGAGACCAGCGCGACGAGCGCCGCGATGATCAGAAGCTTGTCGGCGATTGGGTCCATCAGCTTGCCGAAGGTGGTCACCGAGTTGCGCGAGCGCGCCAGATAGCCGTCGATCGCGTCGGTCAGCGAGGCCACCGCGAACACGATCGCCGCGAGCAGGTCGCCCCCGCCGGTCTTCTCCAGTAGCGCCACGACGAGGACCGGGACCAGCAGGATGCGGATCACCGTGAGGACGTTGGGGACGTTGAGCGGGACCATCTCCAGGACGAACGCTAACGGGTGGCGCAAAATACAAGAGGATGCATGCGATCCTGCTCGAGCGTCCCGGCGAGCCGCTGCGCCCGGCCACGGTGCAAGATCCCGTCCCCGCGCCCGGCCAGCTTCGGCTCAAGGTGTCGGCGTGCGCGGTCTGCCGCACCGATCTGCATCTGCGCGACGGGGAGATCGACGCGCCCAAGCTGCCGGTGGTGCTCGGCCATCAGATCGTCGGGGTGACCGAGGATGGGCGACGGGTCGGCGTTCCCTGGCTCGGGTGGACGGACGGTGAATGCCGCTACTGCCGCGGCGGGCTCGAGAACCTGTGCGTCAACGCCCGGTTCACCGGGCGCGACATCGACGGTGGGTTTGCGGACTGGACGGTCGCCGACGAGCGCTTCTGTCTGGACCTGCCGCCAGAGCTCTCGGACGAGCAGGCCGCGCCCCTGCTGTGCGGAGGGCTGATCGGCTACCGGGCGCTGCGTCTGGCCGGCGACGGTCACCGCCTCGGGCTCTTCGGGTTCGGCTCCGCCGCGCACCAGATCTGCCAGGTGGCCGTCCACCAGGGTCGGGAGGTGTTCGCGTTCACGCGCTCGGGGGATACCGAGACCCAGCGCTTTGCGCGGTCGCTGGGGGCCGCCTGGGCCGGCTCCAGCGACGAGCGTCCGCCCGAGGAGCTGGATGCAGCGCTGATCTTCGCGCCGGCGGGTGCGCTGGTCCCGGCCGCGCTCGAGGTCCTGGCGCCGGGCGGCATCGTCGTCTGCGCCGGAATCCACATGAGCGACATCCCCTCGTTCCCGTACGAGGACCTGTGGCACGAGCGCACGGTTCGCTCGGTGGCCAACCTGACCCGGCAGGACGGACACGAGTTCCTGGCGCTGGCGCCGAAGGTCCCGATCCGGACCACGGTGACCACCTACCCGCTGGCCGAGGCCGAGCGGGCGCTGTCCGATCTTCGGGCCGGCCGCTTCCGGGGATCGGCGGTGCTCCTCACCGAGTCATATCCGGCGCTCTAGCGCGACGGCGGGGGCGTTCGGCCCCAGGTACGCGCATGTTCTAGGGTTGTGGGTCATGCCTCTGATACCGATGGTGATCGAGCGGACCGCGCGTGGTGAGCGCGAGTTCGACATCTACAGCCGGCTGCTCAACGAGCGGATCATCTTCCTGGGGACGCCGATCGACGACCAGATCGCCAACCTCGTGGTGGCACAGCTGCTGCACCTGGAGTCCCAGGATCCAGACAAGGACATCTCGATCTATATCAATTGTCCCGGAGGCTCCATCTACTCCGGCCTGGCCATCTACGACACGATGCAGTTCATCAAGCCGGAGATCCAGACGATCTGTGTCGGGATCGCGATGTCGATGGGATCGCTGCTGCTGACCGGCGGCGCCAAGGGCAAGCGTTTCTCACTGCCCAACAGCCGGCTGCTAATCCATCAGCCATCGGCGGGCTTCGAGGGACAGTCGAGCGACATCGAGATTCACGCGCGCGAGATCCTCAACATCCGGGGGCGGATCGACGAGATCTACGCCCATCACACGGGTCAGAGCGTCGAGCAGGTCCACGATGACATGGAGCGTGATCGCTTCTTCAAGGCCGATGAAGCGGTGCAGTACGGTCTCCTCGACCGGGTCATCGAACACCACTGAGGGTTCTACGGGCCCTGATTAACCAAGAGCGAAGGAGAGGCGTAAATGCCGATGGCCGAGCGGACGGCGACGACGCAGTGGGAGGGCGATCTCGCCCACGGCAACGGGGTCCTGAACGGAGCCAGCGGGGCGCTTTCGGACCTGGCGGTGACCTGGGCCTCGCGGACCCAGCGTTCGGACGGCAAGACCAGTCCCGAGGAGCTGATCGCGGCCGCCCATGCCTCCTGCTTCTCGATGGCGCTTGCCAACGAGCTGACCCAGGCCGGCTCGGCGCCCGAGCGTCTCGAGGTCTCGGCCAAGGTGACCCTGGATCAGCGAGACGGCTCCCCGACGGTGACCACCTCGGAGCTGACCGTTTCCGGCCGGGTGCCGGGGATCGATGACTCCGCGTTCCAGCAGTCGGCTGCGGCCGCGGGCGCCAACTGCCCGGTCTCCCGGGCGCTGGCCGGCGTCGAGATCACCGTCAGCGCCACGCTCAGCAGCTAGCCCCGGCGCACGGGCTTTCCAGCGCGCCAGCGGCAGCGACCGGGCCGCCACCCCAATCCCGAGCCCACCCGACCCCCGGCGCCACCCCTAGGTGGCGGGTGCCCGCCGGATCCGACCCGACCCCTCGCCGCGGGTCTCCGGGGGCTCGGGCACGGTCGGACGGTAGAGCGCCCAGAAGATCATCAGCCCCCCGAACACGAGCATCCCGAGGCCGGTCCAGAGATCGACGTTGATCCCGGCCGCCTTGGTCTTGACGTGGTGGGAGCCGAAGATCCCGAGAGCGATCAGGATCAGGCTGTAGAGAACGAACAGGCCGCCGATGATGCGGCGGATGTCGAACCGGTTGGCCGCCCGCGCCGCGGCGATCTCCTCCTCGTCGGTGGCGCCGGTCGAAGCCATCGGCTCGTCACCGGAGGCGCCGGGAACTCCAAATGGTCGGTCGGTCGATGACACAGCGCGCTCCTAGGCGAAGATGATGTTCAGGACGATCAGCATGGCAATGGCGACACCACCGAGCAGCCACGGCGAGCGCCACCACAGTTTGTCACGCGGATCCGCGTTCTCCTCTGCCTCCTCGGCGCGCGTCAGCCCCCAGACCAGACCGCGCAGCTCCTCGGTCGGCTTGGGCTTGGTGAACAGCGAGACCACGATCAGCACGACGCCCCCGGTGATAAACGCGAGGATCGCCTGCCAGAAGCTCGCCGCCAGTGCCGAGCCGAAGTGGAAGATCACGTGATACGCGTTGAGCCGGTTGGTGGCGTAGGCGGCGGCGGTGCCGGCGACCAGGCTGCAGAACCCGCCCCACGCGGTGGCGCGGCGCCAGAACATGGCGATGATGAAGGTGGCGAACAGCGGCGCATTGAAGATCGAGAACAACGTCTGGATGTAGTTCATGATGTTCGAGTAGCCCTTGGCGATCAGCGCCGTGATGATCGAGATCAGGATCCCCCCGATCGTCACCAGGCGACCGGACCGCAGGTAGAAGGCGCTGTCCCGATCCTTCGCGAAGTAGGGCTGAATCAGGTCATAGGTGACCACGGTGTTGAACGCGGTCACGTTCGCCGCCACGCCCGCCATGAACGCCGCCACCAGTCCGGTGATCGCGATCCCCAGCATTCCCTCAGGCAGGTAGTTGCCGATCAGGTGCGGGATCGCGGTGTTGTACTGCACCGCCAGGCTCTTGCCGATGCCGAGGCCGTGAACGGTGAGCACCGCGATCAGCCCCGGGAGGATGATGATCGCCGGCAGGAAGATCTTCGGATAGGCGCCGATAAGCGGCGTGCGCCGTGACGCCGACATGTTGCGCGCCGACAGGGCGCGCTGCACCTCGGCGAAGTTGGTCGTCCAGTAGCCGAAGCTGAGCACGAAGCCGAGGCCGAACACCACGCCGATCCAATCGGACTTCAGCGGGTTGGTCACGTGGTGGATGCCCAGGCCCCGCCACGCGTGCAGCCCCGCCTCCCCAAGCGGCTTGAACGCCTTCACCTTTGCCTCGAGGCCGTTGATGCCGCCGACCGAGTGCAGTGCCACCAGCGTCAGCGGCAACAGCGCGGCGACGATCACGAAGAACTGGAGCACCTCGTTGTAGATCGCCGAGGTCAGGCCGCCGAGCGTGATGTAGACCAGCACCATGGCGGCCGCGGCGAGGATCGCGGTGACGATCGACACGCCGAGCATCAGGTGGATGATCAGCGCCAGCGCGAACAGGTTCACGCCGGAGATCAGCACGGTGGCGAGCGCGAAGGTGGCCGCATTGAAGGCATGCGTCGCCTCGTTGAAGCGCAATCGCAGGTACTCCGGGACCGATCGGACCTTGGCCCCGTAATAGAACGGCATCATGAACAGCCCCAGGAAGATCATCGCCGGGACGGCGCCGATCCAGTAGTAGTGCACCGCCGGCACCCCATACTGGGCGCCGTTGGCGGCCTGGCCGAGGATCTCCAGCGCTCCCAGGTTGGCGGCGATGAACGCCAGTCCGGTGATCCACGCCGGCAGTGAGCGACCCGACAGGAAGAAGTCGAGGTCGGTCTTGATCGCCAAACGGGCTACGAAACCGATCCCGAGCACGACCACGAAATAGATCCCGAGGATCACGTAATCGATCACACTCGGATGGAGCCTCAGCATCCCGTCCTCCCTCTCCTCGTCGGCTCCCTATCTCTACTCGACAGAGTGCTCTATCTCACCCAGCTTCTCGATCGCGATTCTTACCCGGTCACCCGAGCTGAGAAACCGCGGGGGCTCCATCGCCATGCCGACGCCGTTGGGGGTGCCGGTCAAGATCAGGTCTCCCGGCTCCAGCGTGCACGTCTGGGCGATGAAATCCACGAGCTCCTGGCAGCCGAAGATCAAGTCCGAGGTCCGGCTGTCCTGGCGCAGCTCGCCGTTGACCCATGTCTGCAACCGGAGATCGCCGGGATCGCCGACCTCGTCGGGAGTCGTGATCCAGGGGCCGAACGGACAGAAGGTGTCGGCGCCCTTGGCCCGCGTCCATTGTGGCTCGCGGCGCTGCAGGTCACGAGCGCTCACGTCGTCGGCGACACAGAAGCCGCCGATCTGACCCGCGGTGCCGATCACGATCGTCAGCTCGCCCTCGTAATCGAGTCGGTCGACCACCTCGGGACAGCGGATCGGGCCGCCCGGCGGGGCCACCGAGCCGCGGACCTTGACGAACACGATCGGCGCCTCGGGGAGCTCGCCGCCCGTCTCCTCGACGTGGCGACGGTAGTTGAGGCCGATCGCGTAGATGGTGCCGGGCTCGGGCACCGGCGGGAGCAGCGTGATCTTCTCCAGCGGCCACTCGCCGAGCGTGGCCTCGGGGACAGAGCCGCTGGCCAGCGCCGCGCGGACGCCGTCGGGCCCGCCGAAGGCCAGCACCCGGCCATCCCGAACCACCCCGGCCAGGGGCTCGGCTGTTCCGGGGGCCTGGATGGTGGCGAGCTTCATCGTCCGGCACCCTATACCCGGTCGCTGACGGACGGAACCCCCCTGGCGACCAAGCACGTCTGGCGCATCATCGGGCAACGCCCCCGAGGGCGAAGCACTAGTTCAGTCGAGCCGCCAGGCCGCGGGCGCTCATGTGCGCGATCGCCTGAATCGAGATCTGGGGGTTGACTCCCGAGGCGGTCGGAAACGTGGACCCGTCGAGCACGTAGAGGTCGCGCACGTCCCAGGTCTGAGCGGTCGGGTCGCAGGCCGACATCGCCGGCGAACCGCCCATCCGGGCCGAGCCCATGATGTGAAACGAGTTGAGCAGGACCTCTCCCGGGCCGTAGCCGGCCGCGTCGGCGTCGCCCATGAACCGCTGCCGGGAGCCCAGGCGTCCGGGGTCATAGGAGACCCAGCGGGTGTGTGAGGAGAAGATCCGCCGCGCGCCGACGGCTTCGAGCAGCTGCGCCGCGCCGTCCATCCCGGTCCGCAGATGGCCCGCGTCGAACTTCGAGAGCTTGTAGCGGACGACCGGCTCACCGTCGCGACCGACGCGCACCTCGCCCCCGTCGCGATCGCGCAGCAGCACCCCGATCGGCGTCGTGTTGGTGATCGCCTCCATCAGCTTGAGATGCTCCGCGGAGCTGCGCCAGGGCCCGAACGGGACCAGCACGTGCGGGTGGACGGCGGCCGTCTCGAACTTGAGTCCGTAGCCGTCGTGGAGGTCACGGAACTGGTCTGAGTAGAGCGCCTGCATGACGCCCTCCCACGGCTTGAGCTCCTCGTCGAAGACGCCGAACACCACCGCCGCAGGGTGAAGCCGCAGGTGCTGGCCGATGTTCTCGTTCTCCAGGCCCGAGCGGCGCAGCAGCGCCGGGGTGTGGATCGCTCCGCAGGCGGCGATCACGGCGCGGGCGCGGACCTCGAGCCGGTGGCCGTCGGCCGTGCGCGCGAGGATCCCCCGCGCGGCCCCGCCCTCCACGAGCACCCGCGCCACCTTGGTGGCGACGATCAGCCGGGCGCCCGCGGCCTGGGCGTCGGCGAGCCAGGTCTTGACCACCGACTGCTTGGCCCCCACGCGGCAGCCCAGCCCGCAGTAACCGCACTCCCGGCCCTGGGCGCAGCGCCGCACCGCGCGCGGCATCGCATCCACGTGCCAGCCGAGCTTGACGCATCCCTCCTGGAGCTTGCGCTCGCGGGTGGAGGGCTCGTTGTACTCCTGGCTGACCCCGAGCCGTTCCCAGACGGCGTCCAGGCTGGCGGTGTAGTCAGGGGAGGTGAAAGCCTCCACCCCGAGACCCGCCCACTCCTGGCGCACCTCGTCGGGAGTCCGGAAGGCCGTGGAGTAGTTGACGACCGTCCCCCCTCCCAGG
Organism: uncultured Solirubrobacteraceae bacterium; assembly: GCA_963830595.1. Classification (GTDB taxonomy): domain Bacteria; phylum Actinomycetota; class Thermoleophilia; order Solirubrobacterales; family Solirubrobacteraceae; genus Palsa-465. Next base: position 209,715 of record CAWHMQ010000004.1, on the reverse strand, counting down.
CAGGAGCCGGCGATCAGGCCGACGCTCTGGTCGTGCGTGGCACTCGGGGAGCCCATGTAATAGCCGGTCAGCGCCTTGAACTCGCTGCCGTCGAAGTCGGCGTCGTCGAAGTAGCCACCGGACTCGACGACGATGACGTCCAGGCCCGCCGTGGCGAGCACGCCCGCGGCGGCTCCGCCTCCGGCGCCCGAGCCGACGATCACCACATCGCAGTCGAGCTTGGAGTCCCGGTCCACGCGGGTCACCGAGAGCGCTTGGGGCGGCGCGCCGGGAAGCGGCCCGAGCGGGCCGTCGTAGCCGATCGCGTCCCACGCCGGGTTGCGGCCTCCGTCTCGGCCGGGCAGGGCGTAGTAGAAGAGCAGCGCCGCCTTGCGCAGCGCTTGAAAGACAGCGCGGCGCTGGGGCAGGCGGGAATCGCGCCAGCTGAGCAGCAGCTGCTCGCGCCGCCCGGGCTCCAGCGAGCCGAAGCGTGTCCAGCCCGCGCCCCCGATCATTCCCAGCGCGGGCGTGTCCCAAGCCGACAGCAGCATCGCCAGCTGGGTCTGCTCGGCACGGGGCGCCGCACCCGTGGCCGCGATCACCGCTTCGGCGACGCCCAGCTCCCGCGCGCTCGGAAGCCCCGGTGCGGCGGGGCAGAAGGTCTCGCAGATCTCCTCCAGCGCCGCGCGCTGACGTGCGCTGAGCTCCATGCCCGGACCCTATAGGCTGCGTGCGCTTGGTGCCCCGCTCAGTGAAGCCGGTACTGACCGCGGGCCACGAGCACCGCGCTTCCACCTACGGCGACGCGCTCGATCCGCCGGGCCGTGCCCTCGGCGACGGCCCGCAAGCGCGAGGGCCGGCCGATCTCCTCGCCCTGGCGGATCTCGATCCGCTGGCCGAAGTCGGTGCGCCCGTGGCGGGCGAGATGAACCGCCAGGGGGCCCGCGGCCGAGCCGGTGGCCGGATCCTCGCTGACGCCGAGCCCGGGCGCGAACATGCGCGTCTTGACGGTTGACCTGACCGCCGAGAAGCAGCTCACGCCCAGCGCGCCGAGCTTCGCCAGCCGGCCCATGTCGGGGCACAGCCCGGCGACGGCCGCCTCGTCGTCCAGCGCCACGAACGTGTGTCGGGGGCCGTTGTCGTACACCTCGATCGGCAGGCCCGAGCCGGGCGCGCCCAGGGCGGCCAGCAGCTCGTCGGCGCGCTCGAACGGCTCCCAGGTGGGCACCGGCTGGCCCATCTCGCCGAACGCGACCGTCCCGTCGCGGCGCTCCAGCGACACCGGCACGATTCCGGAGCCGGTCATCAGCGTCACCCGGTCGAGACCTCGCTCCTCCGCGAGCACGAAGGCCGTGCCGAGCACCGGATGGCCGGCGAACGGGAGCTCTGCCGACGGCGTGAAGATCCTCACCCGGGCATCGCACCCGTCCTCGCCGGGCAGCAGGAACACAGTCTCTGACAGGTTGAGCTCCCGGGCGGTGCGCTGCATGACCTCCCCGCTGAGACCCTGGCCGTCGGCGAACACTGCCACCGGGTTGCCTTCCAGCGGGACGTCGGTGAAGACGTCGGCGACCGTGTACGCGCGCACCGGAGGGACTACTCCCCGGACGCCATCTGGAGCAGGGTGGTGACCGTGGCCCAGTTGCGCGCGGTCGCGGTGACGCCCAGCCCCTGGCCCGCGAGCGCGTTCCACAGCTTGGAGCGCGCCACCCCCGCCGGATGCCAGGCGTAGAGCTCGCGGCCATGCGCGGCCAGGCGCTCGGGCTCGGCGGCGAGCCCCTGGAGCCGATCCATGCTCGCGGCGTCGAGCTCGTGCGAGAGGAAGCTGACCTGGTAGCGCTTGGGGTCGTGGGCCACGTCTCCGAGCGGGTTGAGCTTGACCACGGCGGCCAGCTCGTCCCGCGTGCGCACCACCACCGGGACCTCGAACCCGAAGCGCCCGGAGATCAAGCGCTGGGTCTCACCCTCCAGCTCGGCCGGCTCAAACGCGCCGGCCAGCACGACGTTGCCGCTCTGGACGTAGGTGCGCACGTTCTGATAGCCGGCGTCGCCCAGCAGCGCCCGCAGCTCGGCCATCGGCACCCGCCGGCTCGGACCGAGGTTGATGCCGCGCAGCATCAGCACCGCCACATCGGCCATCAGCGGGTCCCACGGAAACGTTGCATTTAGTGGCCCACTTAGAACAGGGGCTCCTGGCCGGGCACGTCGGACCCGTCGTGCCGCCCCCGGGGTGGGGCCTGACCGAGCGCGACGGCAACGTCACGGGCGATCGCCCCCTCCGAGCGCGACGCGATAAGCGGCTCCTCGATCCCCTCCACGTGGACCAGCGTGCGCCGCCCGTCGCCGCGCTCGGGCCCCTCCAGCGGAACCAACGCGTAGACCCGGTCGGCACGCACGAACTTGCCGTACCCCAGGGCGACCATCGGCGTAGCGCGCGCCATGACCTGGCGCATCGTACGCCACGCACCCGCCGCCACCGGCCCGCGAAACCTGCACCTGAGGCTGCCGGCCCCGACCGAGCGGATGTCAGTCGGCCAGGATCAGCGCCAGCCGGCGCTCGAGCGCCTCGCCCAGCACCTCGCGGACCGGCCCGGGCTCGAACCGCTCCACCAGCGCGGCCAGGAAGCCCTCGATCACCAGGCGCTTGGCGACATCTTCCCCCAGGCCGTGCGAGCGCAGGTAGAACAGCTGCTCGGGGTCGACCTGGGCGATCGCCGCCGCGTGCGTGCACCGCACATCGTTGGCCTGGATCTCGAGACCGGGAATCGCGTCGGCGTGGGCGCGCTTGGAGATCAGCAGGTTGCGTGACTCCTGGAAGGCGTCGGTCTTCTGGGCACCCGGGTCGACGATGATGTTGCCCTTCCAGACGGCGGTCGAGCGTCCCTGCAGGACGCCCCGGAACGCCAGGTCCGAGGTCGTGTTGGGCGCCGCGTGCTCCTGGGTGGTGTCGAAGTCGATGTGCTGGCGGCCGTGGCCGGCATAGGCGCCGGTGACCCGGGCGTCGGCTCCGGGCCCGCCCAGCCGGGTCTCCATCCGGACGTGGCCGCGCGCCGAGCCGAAGCCCAGCGCCACCCAGTCGAGGCCGGCGTCGCGAGCCACCTCGGCGCGGTGGGTGCCGAAGATCCAGCTGCGCTCGGACAGGGCCTGCCCGGACACGTAGCGCAGGTGCGCGTCGTCGCCCACGACCAGCTCGACCACCGTGTTGAACACGCCGTCCTGCTCCGGCGAGCCCGACAGCGCCTGCTCCCAGACCTCGGCCTGGGCGCCCTCCTCGAGCACGATCAGGGTCCGGCGGTGAAGCTCGGTGCCCATGGCGGCGTGCACGGCGGTGAGCAGGATCGGGCGCTCCAGCGCCACGCCCCGCGGGACGTAGACCAGCGCACCGCCCCGAAAGCCGGCCTCGTTGCGGGCCACGAATGCGTCCTCCGAGCTGACCACTGCTCCCAGGTGGCGCGCCACCAGGTCCGGATGCTCGCCGGCGGCGGCCTGCAGCGAGGCCACGATCACGCCCTCGGGAAGCTCGCCGGAGAAGGTCGCCTCGCCTCCATCGACCTGGCGCAGCTGCGCGAGCGCATCGGGCTCGAACATCGGCGCCGGGGTCGCGTCGGCCGCCGGGCTCCCGGCCGGCTCATAGGCGGCCAGGTCAAGCGCGCTGATATCGGTGAACTCCCAGCCCGGGTGGCCCTTGAATTGGGGCAGCTCCAGGGTCTCGCGCAACCCCGCGGCGCGCGCCCGCCGCTCGGTCAGGAACGCGGGCTCGGCCACCGCCGAGCCGGGATCGGCGCTAGCCAATCGAGCCCTCCATCTGGAGCTCGATCAGGCGGTTCATCTCGACCGCGTACTCCATCGGCAGCTCCTTGGTGATCGGCTCGACGAAGCCGTTGACGATCAGCTTGGAGGCCTCCTCCTCGGAGATCCCGTGGGACATCAGGTAGAAGAGCTGGTCCTCGCCGACCTTGGAGACCGTGGCCTCGTGGCCGACGTTGACGTCGTCCTCGGAGATGCGGATCGTCGGGTAGGTGTCAGAGCGCGACCGCTCGTCGAGCAGCAGCGCGTCGCAGACAACCTTCGAGCGGGCCCCATGGGCGCCCTTGGCGATCTCCAGCAGGCCCCGGTAGGAGCCGCGCCCGCCGTCCTTGGAGATCGACTTGGCGAAGATGTTGGAGGTGGTGTTGGGAGCGGCGTGGATGATCTTGCCGCCGGCGTCCTGGTGCTGATCCTTGCCCGCGAAGGCGATCGACAGGATCTCCCCGTGGGCGCGCTCGCCCATCAGGTAGACGCTCGGGTACTTCATCGTCAGCTTGGAGCCCAGGTTGCAGTCCACCCACTCCACGGTCGCGTCGGTCTCGGCGACCGCGCGCTTGGTCACCAGGTTGAAGACGTTGGTCGACCAGTTCTGAACCGTCGTGTAGCGGATCCGGGCGCCCGGCTTGGCGATCAGCTCCACGACCGCGGAGTGCAGCGAGCTCGACGAGTACGTGGGAGCCGTGCAGCCCTCCACGTAGTGCACGTAGGAGCCCTCGTCGGCGATGATCAGCGTGCGCTCGAACTGGCCCATCGACTCGGTGTTGATCCGGAAGTAGGCCTGCAGCGGCATCTCGACGTGGACGCCCGGCGGGACGTAGACGAACGAGCCACCGGACCACACCGAGCTGTTGAGCGCGGCGAGCTTGTTGTCGTTGGGCGGGATGATGGTCGCGAAGTACTCGCGCACCAGGTCCTCGTGCTCGCGCAGCGCGGTATCCATGTCGGTGAAGATCACGCCCTGCTTCTCGAGGCTCTCGTTGACCTGGTGGTACACGACCTCGGACTCGTATTGCGCCCCCACGCCGGAGAGGAACTTGCGCTCGGCCTCGGGGATCCCGAGCCGATCGAACGTCTTCTTGACGTCCGCGGGGACGTCGTCCCAGGAGCGCTCGGAGCGCTCGGAGGCGCGCACGAAGTAGTGGATGTCGTCGAAGTCGACCTCGGCCAGCAGCGGCGAGCCCCAGGTCGGCATCGGGCGGGCCAGGAAGTGGTCGAGCGCCTTGAGGCGGAAGTCACGCATCCACTGCGGCTCTGACTTGAACTCCGAGATCTTGGCCACCAGCTCGGCGGTCAGGCCCTTGGGCGCCTTGTAGAGGTAGTTCTCGGCGTCGTGGAAGCCGTAGCGCTCGGTGTAGTCGGCATTGATGCGCGACAGCTGCTCGTTCTCCGTCAGCGCGGGCGCGATGGTCTCAGATGTGGCCATTACTCCACCTCCAGCTTGATCGTGTCGTCCTCGATGACCACGGAAAACGTGTCAACCGGAACATAGGCGGGCAGGGTCTTGGGCTTGCCGGTCGCCAGGTCGAACAGCGAGCCGTGCCGCGGGCATTCGATGGTGCACGCCTGCTGGTCGAACTCGCCCTCGGCGAGCGGACCGTCGTCATGCGAGCATCGATCCTCGATCGCATACAGAGCACCCCCGCAGTTGAACACCCCGATCTCGAGATCCTCCCATTCGACCAAGCGCCGGTCGCCGGGCTCGAGCTCGGAAACGGGACAGACGTCTATCAGTTGCGGCACGTTTTGCAAAACCTAGCGTGGGGATCGGATTTCTTTCGTGGAGTCTAGCGGGCGGGGATCCCCGGGGAACGTGAAACGGCCCGGGCCCCGGCCCCCTCCCCGTCCGCCCCGGCGCGGCCTGGACGGCGACCGCGCGCTCACGCGGCGGCGTCGGCCTCGGGAGTCTCGGGCTCCCAGCCGGCGGCCGAGCCCAGCGAGGCGCTCTTGAGCACCTTCAGCGAAAGCAGCGCGCACTTCATCCGCTGAGCCGAGATGTCGATTCCCAGCAGGTCGAGCACGAACGAGCGGTCCAGCGCCAGCAGATCGGAGACCTTCATGCCCTCGATCTCCTCGGAGGCCATCGAAGCCGCCGCCTGCGAGATCGCGCACCCGTGACCCTCGAAGCGCACTGCCTCGATCCGGTCGGCGCCGCCGACCGTCAGCTTGACTGTCAGCTCGTCGCCGCACAGCGGGTTCAGATCGTGGAACTGGAGGTCGACGCGCTCCAGCTCGGGCGCCGGCGGGCTCCAGTTCCGGGGCCGCTTGTAGTGCTCGAGGATGTTCTCGCGGTACAGGTCGTCCATCGTCGATTCAGGCTAGCTGCAGGACCCGAGCCACCGTTCCGAGCGCATCGATGAGCGCGTCGGTGTCGGCAGTGCTGTTGTGGACCGCGTAGGAGGCACGGGTCGTGGCGGTGGTCCCGAGACGCCGCATCAGCGGCTGCGCGCAATGGTGGCCGGTGCGAACCGAGACCCCTTCGCGCCCCAGGATCTCTCCGACGTCGTGGGGGTGGGCGCCCTCGATCGTGAACGAGACCAGGGCGCCCCGGTCGGCAGCCTCCGGCGGCCCGTGGATCTCGAGTCCGGGCACCTCGGCCAGCCGCTCCAGCGCGTCGGCCACCAGAACCTGCTCGTGCGCACGGATCCGGTCGATGCCCAGCGACCGGATCCAGTCCACAGCCGCCCCCAGCCCGATCGCCTCGGCGATCTGCGAGGTTCCGGCCTCGAACTTCCACGGCAGGTCGGTCCAGGTCGACTCGGCGTCCCCCACGGTGCGGATCATGTGGCCGCCGCCCATGAACGGCGGCATCGCCTCCAGCAGCTCCCGGCGTCCGTGCAGGACGCCGATTCCGGTCGGCCCGTAGGCCTTGTGCCCGGTCCACGCGTAGAAGTCGGCGTGCAGCGCGCCCAGGTCCACGGGAATCTGGGGGACCGCCTGCGCACCGTCGACGAGCACGACGGCACCCGCCTCGTGAGCGCGCTGGACGATGGCGGCGACCGGGTTGATCGTGCCCACGACGTTTGACACATGGGCGACCGCCACGAGCTTGGGGGCCCGGGCCAGCAGCTCGTCCAGAGCGCCCAGGTCCAGCTGCCCGTCGTCGAGCACCGGTACGTAGGCGAGCTCGGCCTCCCGGTCAGAGCACAGCAGCTGCCAGGGGACGATGTTGGAGTGGTGCTCCATCTCGGTGAGCACCACCAGATCGCCGGGACCGACGTTCTGGCGCCCCCAGGTGTAGGCGACCAGGTTGATGGCGGCGGTGGCGTTGGCGGTGAAGATCGTCTCCTCGGGCGTCGAGCCCAGCCAGGCGGCGATCCGCCGGCGCGCGCCTTCGAACAGGTCGGTGGCCTCGACGGCCAGGGGATACACCCCACGATGCACGGACGCGCGGGACTCGGTGTAGTAGCGCGTCATCGCGTCGATCACCGGCTGCGGGGTCTGGGAGGTGGCCGACGAATCGAGGTAGACGACCCGGTGGCCGTCGAGCTCCCGGCCCAGGACCGGGAACTCGTCTTCGATATCGGGCAGGGCCTGGATCGTCGACATGGCGTTCTAGGCCGCTTCCGAGAGATCGTCGGTGATCCAGCCGTATCCCTTGGCCTCGAGCTCGGCGACCAGGTCCGGCCCCCCCTCCTTGACGATCCGGCCCAGGTACATCACGTGCACGTGGCTGGGCTGGACGAGATGCAGGATCCGCTGGTAATGGGTGATGATCAGGACGCCGAGATCGGGCCCCGCGACCGTGTTGACCCCCTGCGCGACCACCCGCAGCGCGTCGATGTCGAGCCCCGAGTCGGTCTCGTCCAGGACCGCCAGCCGGGGCTCCTGGAGGGCCAGCTGGAGGATCTCCATGCGCTTCTTCTCCCCCCCGGAGAAGCCTTCGTTGAGGTAGCGGCGCGAGAACTCGTCGGGCACGCTGACCAGCTTCATCGCCTCCTGGACCGATTGGCGGAAGTCCTTCAGCGAGACGGGCTCCTCGCCCCGCGCATCGCGATGGGCGTTCATCACCGTGCGCAGGTACTTGATGACGGTCACGCCGGGCACCGACACCGGGTACTGGAAGGCCATGAACAGACCCATCCGGGAGCGCTCGTCGGTGTCGGTGTCGGTGATGTCCTGACCGCCCCAGATGATCTGGCCGTCGGTCACCTCGAGGCCGGGATGGCCCATGATCGCGTTGGCGAGGGTTGATTTGCCGGAGCCGTTGGGACCCATCAGGGCGTGGATCTGCCCCTGCCCTACGGTCAGGTCGAGCCCGCGCAGGATCTCCTTGTCTCCGGCGCGAACGTGCAGGTTTCGAATCTCTAGGTCGGGCATCGCTTGGCTTTCACTCGTGTCTTGACAGCTTCACAGGGCGGGCACGCGCTCGGCGACCGCCACCAGGGGCTCGGGACTGCGGCGCTCGGAGAACTCGACCAGCTCGGCGAGCGTGGTGTGCTGCAGCGAGCGGATGATTCCGCCTTGGACCCGGGTCCACAGAAGCTTGGTGGCACAGCCTCGCCCGGCGTCGGGCTGGTGCGAGCAGAGCACGCGCTCGGTGTGCTCGTGGACGAAGCACTCCATCGGGGCGATCGACCCCTCGAGCGCCTGCACGACCTCGTCCATGGCGATCTCCTGGGCCGGACGGGCCAGCCAGTAGCCGCCGTGGGCGCCGCGGGCGCTCATCACCAGCCCCGCCTTGCGCAAGCGGGCCACCACCTGCTCCAGATAGGCGAGCGGCAGTCCCTCGGCGTCGGCGATCGCCTTGAGGCTGGTGGGATGGTCGGGCTCCTGGCGACCCAGCTCGATCATCAACCGGACCCCGTACTCCGCCTTGGATGAGAAGATCATGGGCCAAATCCTACCAGGGGGGTCGGTTTAAGAATTTGCCAGCCCGTGTAGGGTCTCGCGCGTATGGAAGTGGTCCCCGCCAGCGAGCTGGCGACTTCAGCCGACATCGTCACCGCGGCCGCCACGGCGGTCGCCCGGGGGCGACTGGGAATCGACACCGAGTTCATCTCCGAGGGGCGCTACCGGGCGCTTCTGTGCCTGGTGCAGGTCGCAGTTGACAATCCCGAGCCCGGGGCCCCGCCGCTCATCTACCTGATCGATGCGCTCGCCGGCGCCGAGGTGTCGCCGCTGGCCGCGCTGCTCGCCGACCCCGAGGTCGAGATCGTGCTCCACGCCGGCCGCCAGGACGTGGCCATCCTGCGCCGGGCGTGGCGGACCGAGCTCACCAACCTGTTCGACACCCAGATCGCCGCCGGCTTCGCCGGAGGCAGCGCCCAAGCGGGCTACGGAAACCTGCTGGGCTCGGTGCTCGGGCTGCGCGTGGGCAAGACGGCCAGCTACACCCGCTGGGACGCCCGGCCGCTGACCTCCGAGCAGCTCGGCTACGCCGCCGAGGACGTCGAGCACCTGCTCGGGCTCGCCGACGAGATCCAGCGCCGCCTGGTGATCAGCGGCCGGCTGGACTGGGCGCGCGAGGAGTGCCGGCGCCTTCAGTCGGCCACCGACGAGCGTGACCCCGAGACCGCCTGGGAGCGGTTGCCGCGCGTGTCTCAGCTGGATCCCCGGGCCCGCTCGGTCGCCCGGGAGCTGGCTGCCTGGCGAGAGCGCACGGCTTCGGAGCTGGACCGCCCGGTCGGGTCGATCCTGGCCGATGCGGCGCTGGTGGAGCTCGCCAAGCGCAAGCCGTCGAGTACCGCAGGACTGGAGCAGATCCGGGGGCTGCACCCGCCGACGATCAAGCGCCGCGGCCAGCAGATCCTCGACGCCATCGCCCGGGGACGCGGGGCGCCTCCGATCGCCCGGGACGAGGGCCGCGCGCGCTCGGAGCCCGGCGACGCTCCGCTGATCGCGCTGGCCGAGGCGCTCCTGCGCGCCCGAGCGCTGGAGGCCGGGCTGGCCTACGAGCTGATCGCCTCGCGCGCCGAGCTCGAGCAGATCGTGGGCGCGGCCCGGCGGTCGGAGCCCGAGCCCCGGGTGCGCACGCTCAACGGCTGGCGCCGCGAGCTCGTGGGCGACGATCTGCGAGATCTGCTGGCCGGGCGCAGCGCCGTCTCGGTGGGCTCCGGCCGGCGCCTGGAGCTCACGAGGAGCCCCTCTCCCGCCTGAGCGGAGAGCTCACGAGGAGCCGCTCTCCAACATGAGCGAGAGCGCCGCGTCGCGGTCGACCATGACCCGGGACAGAGCGAGTCCAATCGGCCGGGCGCGCTGAATCCAGCCCTGGTCGACGCCCAGGAGGTCGTCGCTGGCAGTCGCGTAGGTGAGCCGGAGCTTGTGGCCGGGCGAGTCGGCGGCCTTCTCGTGGCCGGTGTCCCCGCCGGTCTCGGTCCAGCCGAGGGCGTGCAGGTGCTGCTTCTCGGTGTTCAGCAGCGCCGTGGAGCTCGGGTAGCCGTGGCCGACGACGACCAGCTGCAGCGAGCAGTAGGCGTTGGCGCCCCGGTCGCAGCTGGTCACCTGCGCGACGATCTGGGTCCGGCTGGCGAGCGGCAGGCCGGCCAGCGTCGGGTGCCGGCTGTCGCTTGACTGCCCGCAGGCGCTGAGCGCGAGCGCCGCCGCCCCGATTACCAGCGCCTGACCAGTCCGCCTCGTCTTCACGAGCCGGGTGTCCGCCTCGTCTTCACAGAGCGGGGTGTCCGCCTCGTCTTCACGAAGGGAGATGGTATGGCGTGATCTCGTGAGCCCCAGCGGCTACAGCGCGTCCCACGGCGCCAGGACGGCGACGATCGCCTCGCGCTCCAGCCCCGCCCCCAGGCAGCACAGCAGTGCGATTCGCCCCGCGGCCGCGGACAGAAACGGGGCGCAGGCGGCTCCGGTGGCGCGCACGTCGCCCTCGGAGCCGTCAAAGCCGTACGTGGAGCGCAGCATCGAGCCGCGCTCGGGACGGCATGTGATCACCACGGGCACGTGGATGATGGCGGCGCGCAGGGAGCGCAGCATTCCCGGCGACAGGTGACCGGCCCCGAGCGCCTGTACGACCAGCCCATCAGCGGCTCCGGCGGCGGCGGCCAGCCAGTCGCCGCCGTCACCGAGGGCCGCAGTGACGATCGTCACCCGATGCTCGAGCGTCGCGGGCGCCAGCGCCGGTCCGAGCACCGGACGGGAATGCAGCCACACCCGCCCGTCGACCACCCGGCCGATCGGACCGGCCACCGGGGACCCGAAGGCGGCCGGGCCGGTGCTGTCGACCTTGCGCGCGCTCATCGCCGCGTGGATCTCGCCGGCGAACACGACCAGCACACCGAGGCCGGCGGCTCGCTCGCTGGCGGCCACCGCGACCGCATCGAGCAGGTTGGCCGGGCCGTCGGCCCCGGGAGCAGCGGCCGGCCGGTTGGCCCCGGTGAGCACGATCGGCGCCTGCCCGTCGTACGTGAGCGCGCACAGGGCCGCGAGCTCCTCGAGCGTGTCGGTACCGGTGGTGATGACCACGCCGTCGCCGGTGCGGGCGGCCTCGAGCGCTCGGCGGCTGAGCCCGAGCGCCTGGGCAAGCGAGATCTGGGCGCCCGGCAGGCCGAGCACGTCCTCGGCCTGTAGGTCGTCGAAGCTGCGCAGCGCGGGGATCGCGGCGACGAGATCTGCCGCGTTCAGGGCCGGGGTCGCCTGCGCTCCCGACATCGCGATCGTGCCGCCCGCGGCGAGCAGCCGAACCGTCCGCACCTGGGAACTCATCGGTGACTAGTCTCTCTCATCTGATGTCGACCACGGCGGAAAACCTCTCCGACCCCGAGCTGCTGGAGACCGCCTGGGACCTCGCCCCCCTGGTCGACGGCGACGAGCATCACGGAGTCGTCCGCCAGCTCGACGAGGCCTCAGAGCGCGCGGGCGCGTTCGCGGCCGCCTACGCGGGCCGGATCGCCGAGCTCGACGCGGCGGGGCTGGCGACCGCGATGCACGAGCTCGGCGCCATCAACGAGCTGATCGGCAAGGCCGGATCGTTCGCGTCGCTGCGCTTCTCCACCGACACCGCCGATCCCGAGCGGGGGGCGCTGCTGCAGCTCGTCCAGGAGCGCGCCACCGAGGTCGAGACCAAGCTGCTGTTCTTCGAGCTCGAGTGGGCGGCGCTGCCGGACGAGCGCGCCGGCGAGCTGACGGCCGACGAGCGTGTTCGATTCTGCGCGCATTATCTGCGCAGCGCCCGCCGCTACCGGCCCCACCTGCTGTCAGAGCCCGAGGAGACGATCCTCACCGAGAAGGCGATCTCCAGCCACAGCTCGTGGTCGCGCCTGTTCGGCGAGCTGACCAGCGCGCTTCGGGTGGCGACCGACGGTGAGCAGGTGCCGCTGGACGTCGCGCTGAGCCGGCTCCTGGACCCCGACCGCGAGACCCGCCGCAGCGTCGCCGAGGCGGTGTCAGGCGCCCTGGAGCCGGGGCTGCGCACCCGGAGCTTCATCTTCAACACGCTCGTCTACGACAAGGCGGTCGATGACCGGCTGCGTTCGTACCCGCACTGGCTGGCCTCCCGCAACCTGTCAAACGAGGCTTCCGACGAGTCGGTGATGGCGCTGATCGAGGCGGTCCGGGGCCGCTATGACATCCCCCAGCGCTGGTACCGGGTCAAGGCCAAGCTGCTGGGCATCGACCGGCTCGCCGACTATGACCGCGGCGCGCCGGTCTCCTCCCAGGACGTGAGCTTCTCCTTCGCCGAGGCTCGCGAGCTGGTGCTCGACACCTACGATTCGTTCTCCCCCGAGGCGGGCCGCGTCGCGCGTCGCTTCTTCGTGGAGGACTGGGTGGACGCACCCGTGCGCCCCCACAAGCGGGGCGGCGCCTTCTGCGCCTACACGGTGCCGAGCGTGCACCCCTACGTGCTGCTCAACTTCACCGCCCGCCGCCGCGACGTGCTCACGATGGCCCACGAGCTCGGCCACGGTTTGCACGCCGCCCTCGCCCAGCCTCAGGGGATCTTTCACCAGGGCACCCCGCTGACCCTGGCCGAGACGGCGTCGGTGTTCGGGGAGGCGCTCGTGTTCGGCCGCCTGCTCGAGGCCACCACCGACGACCAGGCTCGGCTGAGCCTGCTGGCCGAGCGCATCGACGGGGCGATCGCGACCGTGTTTCGCCAGATGGCGATGAACCGCTTCGAGCACCTGGTGCACACGCGCCGGCGCAGCGAGGGCGAGCTGTCGGTCGACCGGATCGGCGAGTTCTGGGTGCAGAGCCAGGCGGAGCTGTTCGGCGACTCGGTGCAGATGACCGACGGCTACCGGATGTGGTGGTCCTACATCCCGCACTTCATAAACTCCCCGGGCTACGTGTACGCCTATGCCTACGGGCAGCTGCTGGCGCTATCGGTGTACGGCCGGTACCTGCAGGAGGGCGAGTCCTTCGCGCCGGCCTACCTGGAGCTGCTGGCGGCCGGGGGTTCGCGGCCGCCTGAGGAGCTGGGCGCGATCGTCGGCATCGATCTCGCCGACCCGGGCTTTTGGAACGCGGGGCTGGAGCTGGTCGAGGGCCAGCTCCGCGAGGCCGAGGAGCTGGCCGCAAGACAGTAGGCGCCGGGCTGGTGCCGCCTGGTCTGCCCCGTGCCTAGTGCTGTCTTAGCCCGCCGCGTGCCTTAGTGCTGTCTCGCCCGCCGCGTGTGCGAGCGCTCCTCCTGGCGCTCGACGACGTTGGCGATCAGCTTGATCACCTGGTCGATGCCGGTGACCTTGGCCTCCCCCTTGACAAACGCCGCCCGCCAGTCGCTGACGTGGCCCTTGGTGGCCAGCTCGTTGAAGCTCGAGCGCGGTACCTCAACGCGAACCTTGGCGTCCGCGGCGATGTCCTTGGTCACCTTGGGACCCGGCATCTCGATCCGGTAGAGCTGGATGTCGCCGCGGCCGCGCAGCTCCAGACCCGCCACCAGCTTGAGCGGAGCCAGCGCCGGCACCTCGTCGAGGAACCGCGTGACCGCGGTCTCGATCAGGGCCTTGGTGTCCGACGGAGAGGCCAGAGCGCCCGCCGGACTCAGAGCTTGTGGCGCTGGAGCAGCTTGCGGCCGATCACCATCCGCTGGATCTCGGAGGTCCCCTCGCCGATCAGCAGCAGCGGCGCGTCCCGGTACAGGCGCTCGATCTCGTACTCCTTGGAGTAGCCGTATCCGCCGTGGATCCGGAACGCCTCCTCGACGCAGAAGCGCCCCGCCTCGGAGGCGAACAGCTTCGCCATCCCCGCCTCGATGTCGCTTCGCTCGCCGGCGTCCTTGAGTCGCGCCGCCCGCTGGGTGAGCAGCCGGGCCGCGTCCACCTGGGTGGCCATGTCGGCGAGCTTGAACTGGATCGCCTGGTGCTGGGCGATCTCCCGGCCGAACGTCTTGCGTTCCTGGGAGTACTTCAGGGCGAGCTCGAGCGCCCTTTGCGCGATGCCGACGCCGCGGGCGGCCACGTTGACGCGGCCGAGCTCGAGCGCGTCCATCATCTGCACGAACCCCTGGCCCAGCCCCGCCTCCTCGCCGCCGAGGATGCTGTCGGCCGGCGTTCGGTAGCCGTCGAACACCAGCTCGGTGGACTCGACGCCCTTGTAGCCCATCTTCTTGATCTTCGGGGGGACGATGAAGCCCTGGTAGTCCCCGGTGTTCTCACTGACCCCGGGCTCCTTCTCGCAGATGAAGCAGGTCATGCCCTTGTACTTGGGCTCGGCGCCCGGATCGGTCTTGACCAGTGTGAACACGAGCGTCGACAGCAGGCCGTTGGTGACCCACATCTTGGAGCCGTTGATCTCGTAACGCGCGTCGTCGACCCTCCGGGCGCTGGTCTTGATCGCCTGCACGTCGGAGCCGCACTCGGGCTCTGACAGGCTGAACGCCGCCCGGATCTCCCCGGTGGCCATCCTCGGCAGGTACCGGCGCTTCTGCTCCTCGGTGCCGAACTTCATCAGCAGGTAGGAGCCGATGAAGTGGGTGTTGACGATGCCCGAGATGCTGATCCAGCCCCGGCTCAGCTCCTCGACGATCATCGCGTAGGTGCTCAGGTCGAGCCCCATCCCGTCGTACTCCTCGGGGATCGTGACCCCGAACAGCCCGAGCTCCTTCATCTGCTCGACGATCGGCTCGGGGAACTCGTCCTCGTGGTCGTAGTGCTCGGCGTTGGGGAGGATCTGCTCGTCGGCGAACTGGCGCACCATCTCGCAGATCGCGCGCTGCTCGTCGGTCCGCTCCTGGGTGTCGACGGCCATCGGCCGAGGATACCTGGGGGGCGGGAACGGGGGGTTTGGGCCTAAGACCCCCTATGGGTACCCAAACATCCAAACCCCCCGACGCCGCGATCGCACGGCTGGCCGCCCGGCAGCACGGCAACATTACCTGCGCGCAGTTGCACGCGCTCGGTCTGAGCAAGAAGGCGATCGCACGTCGCGTCGCGCGCGGCTGGCTGCACAAGGTCCACCGCGGCGTCTACGCGGTCGGCCGCCCCCCTCGCACGCCGCTGGAGCGGGCCGCCGCCGCCGTGCTCGCCTGCGGCGCAACCGCGGCGCTCAGCCACGGCTCGGCGCTGGCGCTGTGGGGCTTTGCCGAGCGCTGGGAGGCTCCCCTGCACGTCACGAGCGCAAGCGACCGCCGCCATCCCGGGATCGTCACGCACCAGGCGCGGGGCCTGACCCGCGCCGACATCCGCACCCAGCTCGGGATCCGGGTCACCAGCCCGGCCCGCACCATCCTCGACTGCGCGCCGGGGCTCCCCAAGCTGACCCGGGTCGTCAACGACGCGCTGCACTCCCCCTTTCTCACCCACGCCCAGCTCGCCGACGTCCGCCGGCGCTCTCCGACGCACGTCGGCGCCAAGCTGCTGGACCCGTTCCTGAGCGAGACCGACGGCCTGACGCGCTCGGGCTTCGAGGACGACTTCCTGGGGTTCTGCGAGCGCTTCGGCCTTCCCCGCCCGTCCACCAACACCCGGGTGGCCGGTCACGTGGTCGACGCGCTGTTCGCCGACCGGCAGCTGATCGTGGAGCTCGACGGCTGGGAGTTCCACCACGATCGCGAAGCGTTCGAGACCGATCGCGACCGCGATGCCGACACGCTGGCCGCCGGCCTGAAGACCGTGCGGATCACCTACGAGCGCCTACGGCAGCGGCCCGAGCAGGAAGCCGACCGGCTCCGGAAGATCCTGGCCGGCGGCTCAGTGGGCGCCGGCGGACGCCGGCGCGTCTGACTTGACCCGGTGGCTCCAGGGTGACTCCGGGCGCTTCTGGAGCTCGCCGTCGAGCTCGATGTCGACCTTCTCGTTGAAGAAGCACAGCAGTCCCTGGATCCGCCCCACCTCGGCGAGCGGCTGCTCGTAGTACCAGATCAGATCCTGGCCGTCGCCGCCGTTCTCGAGCTTGACCGAGTGGTACCCGGCCGTCCCCTTGTACGGGCAGCGGGTGACCGTGTCCGACGGCGCGAGCTCGGCGCGCACGTCCTCGGCGGGCAGGTACCAGCGAGTTGGGAGGTTTGACTCGAACAGGGCCACGGCCCGGTCGGTCTCGGCCAATACCTCATCCCCCAGCGAGATCCGGATGTGGCGGTCGGTGCCCAGCACGTCGATGCGGTGGTACGGGTCACGGGGATGCACGCCGATCTCCTCCCCCTCCTCCAGCCAGCGGCCCATGCGATCGAAGTAGAAGGCGATCAGGTCCTTCAGCCCCGGCGGTGCGTCGGGCAGCGGCTCGGGGTAGTACCAGGCGCCGTCCTGCACGACCTCGTCGCCGGCGCGGATCGTGTAGTAGGAGGCGTCGCCCTTCTTCGGGCAATGGGTGTGCCGGTCCGAGGGCTCGAGGACGTCGGCGCGCACATCCTCGGGCGGGAAGTAGTAGATCGGCTGCAGACCGCCCTCGTGCAGCATTGCCGCGCGGCGGCTGTCGGCGATCACCTCGCCGCCCACCTCGACGCGCAGCCGCTTGGGCGTGGGCTCCAGGTAGAGCGCCCACCCCGGCTTGGGAGGCTCGAAGTTGAACCTCCCGGCGGGCTGCTTGCCGAGCGGGCCGGTGCCAGTCATCCATCCCATGGCCTCCAGCCTACCAACGCGCCGGCGCCGGCCAAGAACCCTGCCAGACTGCGGCCCGTGAACTTCGCCGCCGACGTGGTCGACGCAGCGCCACCCCGGGCGCGCGCGCTCGTGGAGCTAAGCCGGGACGGGCGCCGGCGCGAGTGGAGCTTCGGCGAGGTGGCCGCCCGCGCGGCCCGGCTGGCGGGCACGCTGAGCGCGCGCGGCGTCGGGCGCAACGACATCGTGATGACGCTGATCGGCAGCCGCCCCGAGTGGGTGCTGACGATGGTCGCCTGCTTTCGGATCGGCGCCGTCGCGCTGCCCTGCAGCGAGCAGCTGCGGGCCAAGGACCTCCGCCAGCGCCTGGACGCCGCCCGTCCCAAGCTGATCGTCTGCGACGAGCGCAACGCGGCCGAGCTGAGCGCCGCCGAGCCGGGCTGCGAGGTCCTCCTGATCCCCGACCCGTCCCTGCTGCAAAGCGAGCCGGCCGCGCCCGTCGAGCTGGGTCCTACCGACCCGTGCCTGATCACGTTCACCAGCGGCACCACCGGGGAGGCCAAGGGGATCGTGCACGGGCAGCGCTACCTGCCCGGCCAAGCGCTCCAGGCCGCCCACTGGCTGAACGCCCGGCCCGGCGAGCTCGTGTGGTGCACGGCCGCCACCGGCTGGTCGAAGTCGGCGCGCAACGTGTTCATCGCGCCCTGGATAAACGGCGCCGCCGCCCTGCTCCACGACGCCCGCTTCGACCCCTTCCAGCGCCTGGAGATCCTGGGCGCAGAGCAGGTCAACGTGCTCTGCATGGCGCCCACCGAGTACCGCGTGATCGCCAAGCGCGCCCAACCGAGGCCCGTGCCGTCGCTGCACGGGCTGGTGGCGGCGGGCGAGGCGCTGAACCCGGAGGTTCTCCGCGCGTTTCACGAGGGCACCGGCCTGGAGATCCGAGACGGCTACGGGCAGACCGAGACCGGCCAGCTGACCGGCATGGCCGCCGGCGCCAGCGTGCGGCCCGGGTCCATGGGCCAACCGCTGCCGGGCATCAGCCTCGACATCGACGACGGCGAGCTGGTGCTCGAGGACCCGGCCACCGACCCCACCTTCTTCGTCGCCTATCTCGACGGCCGGCCCGCCCCAGAAGAGAAGCCGTGGCGAACCGGGGATCGGGTCACCCGTGACGAGGATGGCTACCTGTACTTCGAGGGCCGCACCGACGACGTGATCATCTCCGCCGGTTACCGGATCGGGCCCTTCGAGGTCGAGTCGGCGCTGGTCTCGCACGACGCGGTCGCCGAGGCCGCGGTCGTGGCCGCCCCCGACGACGAGCGCGGCCAGGTGGTCCGGGCGGTGGTCGTCCTCAGAGACGGGATCGGGCCGAGCGACACCCTGGTCAAGAACCTCCAGGATCACGTCAAGCAGGAGACCGCGCCCTACAAGTACCCGCGGATCGTGGAGTTCGCGCCCGAGCTGCCCAAGACCGCCAGCGGCAAGATCCAGCGCGCCCTCCTGCGTCGCTAGGCTCGCCAGATCCAGCGCGCCCTCCCGCGTCGCTAGGCTCGTCCTGAGATGCGACCCGGGATCGCCATCTGCACCGCAGTCACCGGCGCCAGCTACGGCGTCTGGAGCCAGCCGTCGGCGATCCTGCCCGAGAGCTACCTCGACGCCGTACGCAGGGCCCGGGGGCTGTCGCTGATCGTCACCCCCGAGGAACACGTGGCGCACCACCCCGACGACCTGCTGGCGCGCGTCGACGGGCTGATCCTCTCCGGGGGCAACGACGTCGACCCGGCCTCCTACGGCGCCGACCCCGATCCCGAGACCAGGGCGACGATGCCCGAACGGGACCAGTTCGAGATCGCGGTGATCCGGCGGGCGGTGGAGCTCGACATGCCCGTGCTGGGCATCTGCAGGGGCATGCAGGTCCTCAACGTGGCCTTCGGGGGGACCTTGATCCAGCACCTGCCAGACCGATACGGTCACCAGGACCATCGGCGCATCCCCGGCAGCTTCGACGGAGCCGATCACGACGTGCGCCTGGCGCCCGGGTCGCTGGCGGGCGCCGCCGCCGGAGAGCTGCGCCACGCCACCAAGTCCCACCACCACCAGGGTGTCGACGCGATCGCCGAGGGCCTGGTCGTCAGCGGGCACTCGACGCTCGACGATCTCGTCGAGGCGATAGAGCTACCCGGCCGGCGATTCGTGCTCGGCGTGCAATGGCATCCCGAGGCCGACGAGCGCAGCCCGGTGATCGCCGCGCTCGTGGACGCGGCGACCGAGTACCGCCAGGCGCGTACCCGCCCCGGCCCCGACCAGGCGGACGGCGCCCACGGAGCCGATGGCGGCGCCCGCGCGGTCGCAGCCGCGGAGGCCGGCTACCTGAAGGCCAGCGGCTCGGCGTAGCCGGCCGCGCGCACCGCGCGCGCCACCTCCGTGACGTGCTCGGGCCCCCGGGCCTCGATCACGAGCTGGACCGCCGATTCGCGCACGTGCAGATCGAGGCCCTCGCGGATCAGCTCCACGTCGAGCACGTTGCCCCCCATCCCGGCGATCAGCGAGAGCAGCCGGGCCAGGGCTCCGGGGCGGTCGGGCAGCCTCGCCAGCAGCATCAGCCGGCGCCCGACCTGGGTCTCGTGGCGGCGGGCGATCTGGGCAAGCAGTCCGGTATCGACGTTGCCCCCAGACAGGATCGCGACGGTGGTTCCGGGGGTGTCGGCCTGCAGCCGCCCTCCCAGCAGCGCCGCCACCCCGACGGCGCCCGCTCCCTCCACCACCAGCTTGGCCCGCTCCAGCAGGAATACCATCGCCTCGCCGACCTCGTCCTCGCCGACCACCACGAGCTCGTCGACCCATGTCGAGATGAGCGGCAGCGTCAGCTCGCCCGGCCGCTTGACTGCGATGCCGTCGGCGATCGTCAGCGCCGAGTCGGCGGCCACCGGCTCCCCGGCGGCCAGCGAGGCCGTGAAGGGCGCGCACCCCTCGGCCTGGACGCCGATCACCTGCACCTCGGGCCGCGCCGACTTGATGGCGATCGCCACCCCGCTGATCAGTCCGCCGCCGCCCACGGGCACGATCACCCGCTCGAGGTCGGGGACCTGGGCCAGCAGCTCGAGCCCCAGCCCGCCCTGGCCGGCGATCACCTCGGGGTCGTCGAAGGGGTGCACGAAGGTCAGCCCGTTCTCGCGGCCCCGCTCGCGAGCCGCCGCGAGTGACTCGTCGACGGTCGCCCCCACGAGTCGCACCCGGGCCCCGAGCGCGATCGCCGCCTCGACCTTGGCGATCGAGGCCGCTTGGGGCATGAACACCTCGCAGGCGACGCCCCGCGCCCGGGCGGCGTAGGCCACCGCCTGTCCGTGGTTGCCGGCGCTTCCGCAGACGACGCCGCCGTTGCAGGTGTCGCCCAGCGACGCGATTTTGGCCAGCGCCCCGCGCAGCTTGAACGAGCCGGTGCGCTGCAGGTTCTCGGCCTTGAGCGCCACCACCGCGCCGGTCCGCTCGGTCAGCGTCTGGGAGCTGACGATCGGCGTCTCGCGGATCACGCCCTCCCCCGCCGCCGCGGCGCGGCGTATGTCCTGAGCCGAGACCGGCGCCGGCAGCAAGGTCGTCTCAGCCGTCAAGCGCCACCACCGCGTCCATCTCGACCTGCGCCCCGCGCGGGAGCGCGGTGACGCCGATCGCTACTCGCGCCGGCGGGCTCGATTCGAAGAACGACCCATAGACCTCGTTGACGGCCGAGAAGGCCGACATGTCGGTCATATAGATGGTGATCTTGACTGCGTCTCCCAAGCTCGCACCCGCTGCTTGGCATACGGCCCCCAAATTCTCCAGGCACCTACCGGCTTGATCGGCGGCGCTGCTTCCCACTATATCGCCCGTGCGCGGGTCCAGCGGAATTTGTCCGGAGCAGAACAGCAGCCCGCCGGTGCGGACCGCGTGAACGTAGGGCCCGACAGCGGCCGGAGCCCCGCCGGCGGTCACCGTTTCTCGATTGCCCGCCAAAGCATCTCCTTTCCCTTCTCTGGAAGCACTGCCGGCAAGACTACGAGGCCAGCCCGCAGTACGCTCACCCGATGGCCAACCGCCTGGCGCTGGAGACCTCCCCGTACCTGCGCCAGCACCAGCACAACCCGGTCGACTGGTTTTCCTGGGGAGAGGAGGCGCTTGACCGGGCTCGCCGCGAGGATCGCCCGCTGCTGGTCTCGATCGGCTACTCGGCCTGCCACTGGTGCCATGTGATGGAGCGCGAGTCCTTCGAGGACCCCGGCGTGGCGGCCCTGATGAACGAGCACTTCGTGTGCATCAAGGTCGATCGCGAGGAGCGCCCCGACGTCGATGCCGTCTGCATGGAGGCCTGCCAGACGATGACCGGTCAGGGCGGGTGGCCGCTGAACGCGTTCCTGACCCCCGAGCAGGCGCCCTTCTACGTCGGCACCTATTTCCCGCCCGCGCCGCGTCAGGGGATGCCGAGCTGGCGGATGGTGCTCGAGGCGGTCGCCGGCGCCTGGTCTGAGCGCCGCGACCAGGTGCGGGCCCAGGGCGCGCAGGTGCTCGAGTCGCTGGGCGCGATCTCGCGCCTGCCGGCCTCCGACGAGCCAATCTCCGAGGGGCTGCTGGTGCAGGCGAGCCAGGCCCTGGGCGGCCTCTATGACCGGGACAACGGTGGCTTCGGGCGGGCGCCCAAGTTTCCGCAGGCGTCGGCGATCGAGTTCCTGCTGGCCCGCGGCGAGCGGGAGATGTCGCTGGGAGCGCTGCGGGCGATGGCGGTCGGCGGCATCTATGACCAGGTCGGCGGCGGCTTCTCGCGCTACGCCGTGGACGCCACCTGGACGGTGCCCCACTTCGAGAAGATGCTCTACGACAACGCGCTGCTGGCCCGCGCCTACCTGCACGGGTGGCAGGTCTCAGGCGACCCGCTGCTGCAGCGCGTGTGCACCGAGACGCTGGATTGGGCGCTACGCGAGATGCGGGGCCCCGAGGGGGGGTTCTACTCGGCGCTGGATGCCGACTCAGAGGGCGTCGAGGGCAAGTTCTACGTCTGGACGGTCGCCGGGCTGCGCGACGTCCTGGGCGCCGATGCCGACGCCGCGATCGCGTTCTTCGGGGCCACCGAGCGCGGCAACTTCGAGGGCGCCAACGTGCTGGAGGGCCGGGGGCCCGAGCCCGCGCGCCGCGACGAGATCCGCGCCCGCCTGTACGAGGCCCGCGCGCAGCGCGTGTGGCCGGGCCTCGACGACAAGCAGCTGACGGCGTGGAACGCGCTGATGATCGCGGCGCTCGCCCAGGCGGGAGCGGGGCTGGAGCGCGCCGACTACGTGGCCGCGGCGGTGGCCTGCGCCGAGTTCCTGCTCGCGCGCCGCGACGACGCCGGGCGGCTGCTGCGGACCGAGCACATCCCCGGCTACCTGGAGGATCACGCCTACCTGCTGGAGGCGCTGCTGACGCTGTACGAGGCGACGTTCGATCCCCGCTGGTTCGCCGAGGCGCGGGGGCTGGCGCAGACGATGCTGGAGCGGTTCGGCGATCCCGAGCAGGGTGGCTTCTTCACCACCGCGGCCGACCAGGACACCGGATTCGCGCGGCGCAAGGATCTCGACGACTCACCGATTCCCGCGGGCGGCTCGTCGGCGGCGCTCGGGCTGCTGCGCCTGGCCGCCCTCTCCGGGGAGGCTGGCTACCAGGAGGCGGCGCTCGGCGTCCTGCGGGTGCTGGCGCCGCTCGTCGGCCGCCATCCCGCGGGCTTCGGGCACGCGCTCCAGGCGATGGACTTCTACGTGGCGCCGGTGCGCGAGGTGGCGATCGCCGGCGACGGCGCCGAGGCGCTGGCGCGGGTGGTGCGCGGTGCCTACCGCCCCCACGTGGTGCTCGCGGGCGGCCCGGGCGACCGCGTGCCGCTGCTGGAGGGCCGCGGTCCGGTCGATGGCCGGGCGGCCGCCTACGTGTGCCAGGGCTTCGTGTGCCAGGCCCCGGTCACGAGCGCCGAGGAGCTCGCGGCGTCGTTGTAGATGTTCGGGTGGGTGCATGCACCCACCCGCCTGGCGCGCATGCGCGCCAGGGGTCGGGCCGCATGCGGCCCGACCTTCCCTATAGAACCGGTAGATAGCGCTGCAGCTCCCAGGGAGTGACCTGGACCCGGTAGTCGTCCCACTCCTGGCGCTTGATCTCGATGTAGCGATTGAACATGTGCTCGCCCAGCGTGCGCAGGACGAGCTCTGACTGGGAGGTGAGCTCGATCGCCTCCCCCAGCGTCTCGGGCAGCTGGTCGATCCCCAGCCGCCGGCGCTCGTCCGGCGACAGGTGGTAGAGGTTCTTCTCCATCGGCTCGGGCAGCTCGTAGCCGTGCTCGATCCCCTCCAGGCCGGCCTGGAGCAGGACCGCGAATGTCAGGTACGGGTTGCAGGCCGGGTCGGGGCAGCGCAGCTCCATCCGCGTGGTCGGCTCCCGGCCGGGGTGATACAGCGGGACGCGGACCAGCGCGGAGCGGTTGCGCCGTGACCAGGCGACGTACACGGGCGCCTCGAAGCCGGGCACGAGCCGCTTGTAGGAGTTGACCCACTGGGCGAAGATCGAGCACATCTCCCGGGCATGGCGCAGCTGGCCGGCGATGAACGCCTTGCCGACGTCCGACAGGTAGTAGGGGTCGTCAGCCTCGTAGAAGGCGTTCTGCCCGCCCGCGAACAGCGACTGGTGGGTGTGCATGCCCGAGCCGTTCTTGCCGAACAGCGGCTTGGGCATGAACGTGGCGTGCAGGCCGTACTTCATCGCGTATTCCTTGACCGTGATCCGGTAGGTCATGCAGTCGTCGGCCATCTTGAGCGCGTCGGCGTAGCGCATGTCGATCTCGTGCTGGCTGGGGCCCACCTCGTGATGGGTGTACTCGGTGTGGATCCCCAGCTGCTCGAGCGCGAGCACGGTCTCCCGCCGCAGGTCAGAGCCCGCGTCGAGCGTCGTCAGGTCGAAGTACCCGCCCTCGTCGAGCACCTCGGTCGACTTGGAGTCCCGGAAGTAGAAGTACTCGAGCTCGGGACCGACGTAGAAGTGGTCGAAGCCCATCCCCTCGGCTCGCTGGATCGCCCGGCGCAGGACGTGGCGGGGATCGCCCTCATAGGGATTGCGCTCGGGTGTCTGGATGTCGCAGAACATCCGGGCCACGCCCGCCTCGTTGGGCCGCCAGGGAAGCTCGACGAACGTGCTCGGATCGGGCACCGCGATCATGTCTGACTCCTCGATCGCGTTGAAGCCGGTGATCGAGGAGCCGTCGAAGCCCATGCCGCCCTCGAACGCGTCGCCCAGCTCGGTGGCGTTGATCGAGAACGCCTTGAGCTGGCCGAGGATGTCCGTGAACCACAGGCGGATGAACCGGATCTCGCGCTCGGCGACGAGCGAGATCACGTCCTGCGCGGTCAGCGGAGCGTCGGTCAGCGGGGGCATCGCGCGGGAACCTTACTTGGCGGGGGCGACCGCCAACCGAGCCGCGGTCGCGCCTGCGGGCCCTAGGCCCGGGCGGTCTTGCCGGCGTAGGCGCGCTTGGCCGGCTTGGCATGCTCCTCGGAACGGGCGCGGCCGCCCAGCCAGCGCCGCGCCCAGGACCGGATCTCGGTCAGCGCCGGCTCGAGCTCGCGACCCATCTCCGACAACTCGTAGCGGACGCGCAGCGGCGGGCCCGAGAACACGGTGCGGCGCACCATGCCGCGCGCCTCGAGCTCCTTCATCCGCTCTGAGAGCAGGCGATCCGAGAGCTCGGGAATCGCTTGCGCGATCTCCGAGAAACGCAGCGGCCCGTCCATCAGGACGCCGAGGATCGCGCCCGTCCACCGGCGCCCGACCAGCTCGACCGCTTCGTGGTAGAGCGGGCAGCAGTTCGGGGCTTCGCTTGCGTCGTCGGTCGGCTCGTCGGCGAACATCCGGGTACAAAGACTATGACTTAGGCGGCCTCGAGCGCTCGCGAGGCCTCGGTCGAGCCGTCCACCGGGACTTCGCCGGCAACGTTGACCATCGCCGTGAAGCCCTCCAGCGCGACCGCCGCGATCGCCTCGAGGATCTCCTCGTCGTCCCACCCGGCCTCGCGGGCCTCCTCGTGCAGATGCATGGGCGGCCGGCCGTCCTCCAGCAGCGACTGCAGGTAGCGCAGCAGGGCCGCCTCGTGCTCGTCCTTGGAGGTGAACTGACGGGCCAGAGCCACCTCGTCGAGGGCCAGACCGTAGCTCCGGGCCGCCCGTGAGTGCATCGCGATTCCGGGCTCCGAGTGGTAGTGCTCGGCGACGGCGAGCGCGATCCGCTCGAGCGTCGGGAGCGTGAGCCTGCCGTGGCGCAGCTCCGAGCGGAAGCGTGCGTAGCCGCGCAGCGCCGCCGGCGAGCCGGCCAGCACGCCGAGGAAGTTGGGCAGCTGGCCACCGGAGGCCAGCGCGCCGCGCAGCACCGCCGCCGAGCCCTCGGGCGCGGTCAGGTCATCGTGGATCTGGAATCTGCTCATCGAAATCTTCATCGCGGACCACCAAAAGCCGAAGAGGCGGCAGGGAGAAAACGAAAACCCTGCCCTTCACTTTCAACATCTGCTTACGCTTTATTAGTCTACCGGCAGCACGCCACTCGCACAAGGTCGTGTGTCGCGCATATCTCCTTATACGGCGGGCGATAAACGAAGGATCACCCGGCGCCGAAAAGGTGCCTGAGGCGGGAGCGCGGCTCTCGGCCGCCCTTCCTCAGCGCAGGTGGGTGAGCGCGTGCAGGGTGGCCGCGTGCGCGCTGGTGACGGCGGCGAGCATCAGCAGCAGGCCGAGCAGGACGGCCCACAGGGCGGCGCGGTCGGGCTTGAACCCCGCGCGCTCGTAACGACGCTGGCGCGGGCGGCGGGAGTCGCTGCGTCGCCGGGGGACGTAGCGCTCGGCGCCCCGACCGGTGATCGTGACCGTCCGGCGACCCGGGACCCCCTCGGCGCGCCGGTCTGGGCTTGGCACCCGGCCTCGATCGTCGCGGTCAACCCGGGGCCTGGTTGCGCCTGGTTGCGGCATGACACCGACCTCCTCTGTTTGCTTGCGGGGGTGGCTGACGGGGCTCGCACCGGACGAGCGGCAGGGCCGCGCGCAGGCGCGCGATGAGCCACGGCAACCTGGATTCCCCCGCTTCCCTTCCGTCGATGGCGGCAGGAGCGGAATGGAACTCAGCTGTACGGAGCGGCGATCCTACCAACGGCTCCGGCGGACGTGGCGCCAGCTTCGGCGCGCACCCCGCACGCTGCGGCTATTCGTTGCCGGCGACCTTGGCCACGAACGAGGCCACGTCCTGTGCGGCGTGTCCCTGGACGACGTCGGCGGGCATCACTCCCTGCCCCAGGCACGTCTCGGCCGAGCCCGTCGGCGGGTTGGGCAGGCAGCCGTTCTCGATCGTGTGCAGGATCACCGACTCGGAGGGCCTGAGCATGTCGAGGTTGGGGCCCACCTTGCCGATCGCGTTGGCCGCGGCCAGCGTGTGGCAGACGCCGCAGTGCTGCCCGAACAGCTCCCGACCGGACTTCTGGGCCGCCGTCAGCCTGAGCCCGCCGACCTGGGCGCTTGCGTTGGAGTGGTTGCCGGCCAGCATCAGCAGTGGCAGCGCCACGCCGAAGCCGGCCGCCACCAACACGAACCCGGCGATCGCCAGGCGGTTGGCGCCGCGCGTCTGGCGATGCACGGTCCGGCGAGCGCCGCCCACCCCGCCGCGGGCAGCGATGAAGAAGAGGCCGAAGGCGACGATGACCCAGAACGCGACGAAGGCAGCGACGGCAAGCACGCGAGCGGCACCTTACCGCGCCCGAGCCGTCACCGTCTGCGCCCCGAGGCAAAGCTCATCACGGGCGGCGCCACCGCGCGGAAGTCCTCCGCCTCGCCCCCGGCTCCGGCGCCGGCGGCGATCGCGGTCCGCTCGCCGGCCACCGCCTGCTGCTCGCCGGCCTCCGCCTGCTGCTCGGCCAGGCCCCGGCGCACCTGCTCGTCGAGCATCGAGAAGTCCTTGATGTCGGCGAGCACCCGGTCAGGCGCGTCGATCGAGCCGACTCGGTCGACCAGCACGTTGATCGCCCCGCCGGCCGCCGCAAACCGCTCGAGCTTGCCCTCGACGAGCATCAGCGGCTCGGTCCTGACCGTCAGCCGGTGGCGCTCGTAGACCGGGGGCGGGACGATCAGGTTGATCGTCCCGTACTCGTCCTCGAGCAGGATGAAGACCACGCCGCTGGCCGTGCCCGGGCGCTGGCGGGCGACGACCAGGCCTCCGATGCGGACCCGCTGACCGTGCTCGAGGCGCTCGAGATCGCGGCTGCTCACGACCGCGGGCCCCAGCCGCTTGCGCAGGAGGGCCAGCGGATGGGCGCGCGTCGTCACACCGGTGGCGCTGTAGTCGGCGAGCATCCGCTCCCATTCGGTGAGCTCGCGTAGCGGCGGCGGGGCCGGCAGATCAAGCGGAAGCGCGAGCTGGGTGCCGCCGGGAACGCGCCGTCCCGGCGCCACCACGCCCAGCTGCCAGAGGGCGATCCGGCGGGCGAACCCCGCCCTGGCCCCGGCGTCCGCGCCGGCGAGCGAGTCACACGCCCCTGACCAGGCCAGCAGCTCCAGCGAGGAGGCGCTCGAGCCCGCCCGCGAGGCGAGGTCCGAGAGGCTGCGAAAGCGCCCGCCCGCCCGGCGCGCGCCCACCAGCTCGGCCACCTCCGGCTGGCGCACCCCGCGGACATAGCCAAGCCCGATGCGGACCCGCGGCGGCTTCGCATCAGCGACCTCGCATTCCAGCCCGCTCTCGTTGACGTCGGGAGGCTGCACCTCGATCCCCCGCCGCTGCGCCTCGTGGACGAGCGCGTCCGGCGGATAGAAGCCCATCGGCTGCTCGTTGAGCAGCGAGCACAGGAACTCCCGGGAGTAGTGGACGCGCAGCCAGGTCGACTGGTAGGCGAGCAGCCCGAAGGCGGCCCCGTGGGCCTTGGGAAAGCCAAACCCCGAGAAGCCCTTGACCATCTCCCACACCCGCTCGGCGGTCTGCGCGTCGACCCCGTGCTTGCGCTGCGCCCCCGCCACGAAGCGCTCGTGATAGGCCTGGATGGCCGCCTCCGAGCGCTTGCGGCTCATCGCCCGGCGCAGACCCTCCGCCTCCCCCGGGCTGAAGCCCGCGAAGGCGATCGAGACCTCGAGCACCTGGTCCTGGAAGATGATCGTGCCCAGCGTGTCGCCCAGCACCGCCTCCAGCGAGGGGTGGTCGTAGGGGACCACGAAGCCAGGATCCTCACGCAGCCGCTGACGGCGCTCGATGTACGGGTTGACCGCGCCGCCCTGGATCGGCCCCGGGCGGACGATCGCGACCTGGACCGTGATGTCGGTGAGGCTCGCGGGCCGGGTGCGCCGCAGCGACGCCATCTGGGCCCGGCTCTCGATCTGGAACACGCCGGTGGTGTCGGCGTTCTGGATGCACTCGTAGGTGGCGGGATCGTCATAGGGGATACGAGACAGATCGATACGCTCGCCCCGGGTCCGGGCGATCAGCTCCACCGAGCGCTCCACCGCCGACAGCATCCCGAGGCCGAGCAGGTCGATCTTCAGAAAGCCGGCGTCCGAGCAGGAGTCCTTGTCCCACTGGGCGATCTGGCGACCCTCCATCGCGGCGGGCACGACCGGACAGCAGTCGATCAGCGGCCGGGTGGCGACGATCATCCCGCCCGAGTGCTGGGACAGATGGCGCGGCAGCCCGTGCGCCTGCGCCGACAGGCGGGCCAGCCACTCCCAGCGTCCGGTCAGCCCTTGCCGGCCGGTGCTCTCTATGTCCTTGCCGACGTCGTGCGCGCTCCAGCCTTCGCTGCCTCGGGCCACCCGCTCGATCTCCCCGGGGGGCAGGCCGAGCGCCTTGCCGAGTTCCCGGATCGCGCCCCGGGCGCGGTAGGTGGGAAAGGCCGCCACCAGTGCCGAGCGGTCACGGCCGTAGCGCTCGTGCACGCGCGGAATCAGCTGCTCGCGGATGTCACGGGGGAAGTCGAGATCGATGTCGGGCAGCGAGGTCAGCTCCTCGTTGAGAAAGCGTCCGATCAGCAGCTCGTTGGCGATCGGGTCGACGTGCGAGAGCCCGGTCAGAAAGCAGACGATCGAGGAGACGCTCGACCCGCGCCCCCGTCCCGGCGGCAGCAGGGCGCGGGCGCTTTCCGGACCGCGCACCTCCGCCGCCACCTCGCGGGCGAGCTCCAGCATGTCGTGGTGCAGCAGGAAGAACCCGGGCAGGCCCAGCGAGTCGATGATCCGCAGCTCCTCCCCAAGGCGCGCCCGGGCTTGGTCGCGGACGTCGGCGGCCGCGGTGGCGTAGCGATCCATCCGGGCCTCGCAGAGCTCGGCCAGCTTGCGCATCGCGGCATCGTCCTCGGCGCCCGGATACCGGTAGCCGAGGTCCGAGCCCAGATCGAACCGGAGGCTGTCGGCCAGCCGCGCCGCCTCGGCCACCGCCTCCGGGTGCTCGGCAAAGCGGGCCGCCATCGCCTCAGGCGAGGCGAGCACGTGGCTGAAGTTCCCGCGCCGCTGGGGCTCGGTGGAGTCAAGCGTGCCGTGCAGCCGCACGGCCACCAAGGCATCCTGCAGCGGGGCCCTGGAGCGGGCATGGGCGTGCACGTTGCCGGTGGCCACGCACGCCACCCCGAGCCGCCGCGCCAGGTCCTTCAGCCTCCGGTTGCGCGCCCGGTCATCGCGCAGGAAGGGCCGCTGCAGCTCGATGCGCAGCCGCTCGGGCCCGAACGCCTCGAGCAGCCGCACCAGCGTCGGCTCGTCGTGGATGCCCCGCAGCGCGCAGCCGCTCAGGCAGACCAGCCCCTCGGCGTGGTCGAGGATCGTCTGAAGCGGCGTCTGCGGGTGAGATGGGCCGCCCGCCCGCGCGCCGGGTCTCCCCTCGCGCGTGTGCGCGTGCGCGCGAGTCAGGATCCGGCACAGGTTGGACCACCCCCGGGCGTCGGCGACCAGCAGCGTGAGGTGGCGGCCCTCGTGCTGGCGGGTGGGCGGGCTTCGATTCCATCCTGCCTCGCCTGATTGGGCCGCGCGCGAGTCATCCGGCTCGAGGTCGATCTCCGCCCCGTGGATGGGGCGCAGGCCCAGGGCCCGGGCGCTGACGGCGAACTCCATCGAGCCCGAGACCGAGTTGTGGTCGGTCAGGGCCACCGCCTCATAGCCGAGCTCGAGCGCGGCCGGGACCAGCTCATCGGGAAGCGACGCTCCGTCCAGGAACGAGAAGGCCGAATGGCAGTGCAGCTCTGCGTACATGGCGAACGTATGTTCGCAAACCAGGCGCCCGATGACAACAGCAGGACACCTCTTGACAAATTATTAGCGGCTGCTAATCTGCGGACGACAGAGGCTAGTTAGCAGTCACTAATCAATTTGGAGGCAAGAGCATGTCGGATTCACGCAAACGTGGCTGGACCCTCGCGATCGTCTCGATCGGACTGTTCATGGTGGCGCTCGACAACCTGGTCGTGAACGTCGCCCTGCCCAGCATCCACCGCGACCTCGGCGCCTCGATCCAGGCGCTGGAATGGACCGTCAATGCATACACGCTGTCCTTCGCGGTCCTGCTGCTGACCGGCGCCGCGCTCGGGGACCGCTTCGGCCGCAAGCGGATGTTCATGGCGGGGATCACGCTGTTCACCGTATCCTCGGCGGCGGCGGCGGTGGCGCCGTCGATCGGCCTGCTGATCGCCGCTCGGGCCGCGCAGGGAGCCGGCGGGGCGATCGCCACCCCGCTGACCATGACCCTCCTGGCCGACGCGTTCCCGCCCGCCCGGCGGGGGCTCGCGCTCGGCATCTGGTCGGCCGTGGGCGGGGCCGCCGCGACCCTCGGCCCGGTGGTCGGCGGCGCCGTCGTCCAAGCCGCCTCGTGGCACTGGATCTTCTGGATCAACGTACCCGTCGGGATCGCTCTGGTGCCGGTCGCCGCGCGGCGGCTGTCGGAGAGTCATGGGCCCACGGAGCGATTCGACTTCGGCGGGCTGGCGCTTGGCTCCACGGGGCTGTTCGGGCTCGTGTTCGGCCTGGTCCGCAGCCAGTCGCTGGGATGGGGCAGCACCCAGGTGCTCGTCTCGCTCGTGGCCGGCGCGCTGCTGGTGGTCGGGTTCGTCGCCTACGAGCGGCGCACGCCCGCCCCGATGCTGCCGATGGGCTTCTTCGCCAATCGGGGCTTCGCGGTGACCAACGTCGTCTCGCTGGCGATGTACTTCGGGCTGTTCGGCTCGATCTTCTTCCTCACCCAGTTCCTGCAGAACGTGCTTCACAACTCGCCGCTGCAGGCCGGCGTGAAAGTGCTCGTGTGGACCGGGGCGACGATGGTCGTCTCGCCGCTTGCGGGGATCCTGTCCGAGCGCTACGGCAGCCGGCTGTTGATGGCCGCCGGCCTGGGCCTGCAGGCCATCGCGCTGGGATGGCTGGCCTCGCTGGCCGGGGTGCACCAGACCTTCACGAGCATGATCGTGCCGTTCGTGCTCGCCGGCGCCGGCATGGCGCTCGTGTTCTCGCCCACGGCCAACGCCGTGCTGGCCTCGGTCCGGACCGACCAGGCCGGGCAGGCCTCGGGCGCGACGAACGCGATCCGCGAGCTCGGCGGCGTGCTCGGGGTCTCGGTGCTCGCGACCGTGTTCACGAGCCATGGCGGCTCTCTGAGCGGGTCGGGCCAGGCGTTCGTCAACGGGCTCGTGCCCGCGATGTGGGTCGGCACGGCGGTGCTGGGCATCGGCGCGCTGATCCCGCTGCTGCTGCCGTTCAACACGCGGGAGGCGGCGCTCGAGCACGCGGCCGCCGAGGCCGGCGAGCGCGAGCGGGCCGACGTCCAGGCCGCGAGCCCCGGGCTGGCTTCGGTCCCCGCCTGAGCGTGGCGTAGGATCGCGTTCAGGCAGAGCGTCATGGCCACCACCCCCAGCAAGACCGCCCGTCAACGCGTCCCGGCCTCCGAGCGCCGGGACGCGCTCGTCGAGGCGGCCATCGAGGAGTTCGCCCACGCCGGCCTGTACGGCACGCCCGTGGATCGCATCGCCCGCCGTGTCGGCGTCGCCCAGCCGTACGTGTTCAGCCTGTTCGGGAGCAAGCGCGAGCTGTTCATGGCCGCCGTGCAGCGCTGCTTCGAGCACGTCAGCGAGATCTTCACCCAGGCCGCCGAGGAGTTCGATCCGGCGCTGGCGCTCCCCGACGCGACCGTGCTCAAGGCGATGGGCAACGCCTACGTGCAGGTGCTGGCGTCCCGGCGTGACTTCCTGATGCTCCAGCACCAGGCGTATGCCGCCTGCGACGACGACGTGGTCCGCGAGCACGTTCGCTCCTGCTTCGCGCGTCTGGTGGCCCACGTGGAGCGCCTGTCGCAGGCCCCGCCCGAGGAGGTCGACGACTTCATTCGCTACGGGATGTGGCTCAACGTGGCCGCCGCCATGGGGGTCGAGGATCTGTCGGTGGGCTGCGAGTGGATGCGCGACGAGGCGCAGCAGGCCGAAGCGGCCGGCTAGCTGGGCGGCGGCCGGCTAGCTGGGCGGCGGGCGCTCCGGGTGCCGCGGCAGCCCGTCGTCGGGGATCTCCTCCCATGACGCCGCGTAGGCGACGAACTGGTGGGCGCTCGGCCTGATCCCGGGATCGTCGTCGAGGACGCCGAGGCGGACCCCCACGTGCTCGGCGTCGCCCGGCGTGCGGCTGAACAGCGCCGAGCCGCAGTTCCCGCAGAAGAACTTCTCGGCTCCGGTGTCGGGCTTGTAGGAGCGGATCCGGTCCTCTCCGGAGAGGATTCGAAACGATTGCGACCTGGCCCGGGCGTTGGCCGACGAGCCGGTCCCGGTACGCCTCTGACAGCGCGTGCAGTGGCAGTAGGTCGAGGACACGAACGGCTCTGAGACCTCGAAGCGCACGCTCCCGCACAGGCAGGTGCCGGTGATCGGAAAGCTCACGCCGCCACCCGCTGGGCGAGGTCGCGCTCGGGCTCGATCTCCCAGCGGCGCGCGACCCCGGCGAGCCGCTCGTCCAGGGTCCACCGGTCGGGCTGCTCGCCGCCGGAGTGCTGCAGGCTGGCTCCCTTGAGCAGCATGGAGCCGGTGTTGTCGCCGAGCTCGCGGATCGCGACGACGTCTGCCTCGCTGAGGCGAGGCTCAGGCGGGAGCGCGGCCAGCTCGGCGCGCTTGTCCTCGATCGAGCGCGCCTGCGGGCCGACCTCCTGGATCAGGGTGGGTGCCGTACAGGCGACCGGGAACTGGGCGAGGTTCCACTGGCAGGCGAGCTGGATCATCGTCAGATCGGCGCGGCGCGCGATCGGCCGCATCGGCTCCATCCGCTCGCGCCCGGCCTCGATCCATCCCGGCGGCCGAAAGCCGCGGTGGTCGCCGCGGGCCAGCTCCTGGCCCGGATAGAGATCGTCGAAGAACAGACCCCCGTAGTCGACCACGCGCGTGATCAGCTTGACCCCGGCCTGCGCGGCGGCGCCGAGCACGAGCTCGCCGGGCCACGGCTCCAGCGGGTTGAGGATGATCATCGCCCAGTCGATCAGCGCGCCGTAGCGCTCCAGGCAGTCGATCAGGTCCAGCGTGAACCCGTTGGCGGGCCCGGGGGCGACGCCGATCATCCGGGTCAGACCGGCCTCGCGCAAGGCCGCCATCCCGTTCCAGACCGTCTCGCTGGTGTAGCCGGTGCGGTCGGGGTTGTGCAGCAGCAGCAGGTCGAAGCCGTCGACCCCGCAGCGCTCCAGGCTGCGCTCGGTGGCCATCCGCAGATAGCCGGCGTAGGCGTCCTGGCCACGCAGGGCCGGGTCGGTGAAGCGGGGAAAGCCCTTGGCGCCGTTGCGCTGACCCTCGTAGAAGTCGTGGCCGACGGCGCCGACGATGCACATCTGCTCCCGGGCGCGGCCGGCGATCGCCCGCCCGAGCATCCGGTCGGCGTCGCCGGTGCCATATACATCGGCGGTGATCGCGGTCGAGATGGCTCCGTCGGGCGCGACCAGGGCCAGGAAGCGATCGTCGTCGATTGGCTCGCCAAAGTGCATGAAGCGCCCGCCACTCCAGGTTCCGATCGCGACCTGGCCGGGATCGGTGTGCGTCCGGTGCTCGGGCATCGCGATCTGAGTCTACGCCGGGCGATCGGCATCATCGTGCGCCGCCACCTCCCCACCACCGGCGTCATCGCTGGCGCCACCACCTTCCGCTGGCCAGATCGTGAAAGACGATCTCGTCCCGACCGCAAGTGGTGACGATCTCCCAGTAGCGCCGGCGCAGCGGCCTCTCGGTCCACCAGCGATCCTCGATCAGCCATGACTCGCGCACCGCGTCGACGTCGCGGCCGTCGACCACCACCGGTTGGCCGTCATCGGCGGCGCCGACGGCGACCCGGCGGGGCACAGACAGACGACGAGGGCCGGCCATCAGTGCAGCTCGACCGGCACGAGATCGACCTGGATCTCGTCGAGCTCGGTTATCGCGCCGCCCTCGACGGCGATCTGCCGACGATGGAGCAATCGGTTGAGCAGATCCGGCGGCTGCACAAGAACGCGCTCCAAGTTGCCCGTGCGGTCGCCTCCGACAGCCCGATCCCACGGCGGCTGGCACCCGCGATCCGCGACCGCGTGCTCAAGCTCCTGCTGCAGGCCGGAGTCGTGGAGCACCTGGCCCGAGGCGTCTGGCGGATCGTGAACCCGCTGCTGAAGGAGTACCTCCGTCGCCTGGATCCGCTTGGCTAGCACGATCCTGCGTCAGCCTTCGAACGGAGCCAGGACCGCCCGGCGCTCGGGAAAGCGTGAGTCCGGGTCCACCTCGAGCACTCGCAGTGCGGCATCGGGCCCAGCCGCCGCCCGCGCCTGACGGATCGCATCACGCAGCCGCGCCGTCCGGGCCGCGGCCGGATCGTCGAGCAGTGCACGTTGATCGCTGGCGAACGGACCGAAGCGCTCGACCGAGAGCCTCAGCACTTCGGCCGGCGCGGGCATCACAGCCAAGCGGGGCGCGAGCGCGAGCCGCATCCGCACCGGATTGGCAAGCGCCTCTCGGAACACGACCTGCTCGCGCCAGGTTCCCCCCTGCTCGACCAGCACGGCGGAGATCACGACCGCGCGCAGCGTCCGCCCGCGACGCTCGCGGCGAGCCAACAGGCGATCGATCAGCAGGCCAAGGCCACGCTCGAGCTGGGGGCCGGATGCCGCCTCGGGGAGCTCCAGCGCCTCGCGTAGGAACTCGCTCGCCGGGCGCGGCGCGAGTGCGCTGTCGCCGCCGCGGGCAAGCTCGTGAGCGAGCAGGCCCAACTTGCCGAAGCGGTCGGCGAGCGCCGCCGCCGGCAGATCCGCGAGCTCTCCGAGCGTCCTCACTCCCAGCCGCTCGAGCGCCTCGGGCAGGTCGGCGAGCGACGGCCGAGCCCGCAGAAGGGTCACGGGCAGGGGGGCCAGGTAGGCCCGCGAACGCTCACGTTCCGTCAGCTCTACCCGATCAGCCGAACCCGTCGACCCGGCACGCTCCCCCGAACCCGTCGATCCGGCGCGGTCCGCCGATCTGAGTCGGGTTGCGCCCACGATCTCCGGACGGCGAGCCCGCGCCCGGGTCGCCGCCGCCACCGAGGCAAAACGCGACGGGCCCACTCCGAAACGGGCGGGAACCCGCAGCGCGCGCCGGGCGGCACCCAGGACCCCCTCGATCCCCCCGTGCAGCGCCAGCAGTCCTCGGCAGTCGAAGCACACCAGACCTGGACGCTCGGGCTCGACGGCAGCTCCAACCGACTCCAGGCGCACAAGCAGTCGCTCCCAGAAGTCGGCCACCCCGGCGGGGTCAGGCGCGACAAGCGTCAGCTGTGGACAGCGGGCGAGCGCCTCGCCCATGCGCATGCCGGCATGAATTCCGAACGCCTCGGCGGCAAGCGATACTTCGCCCACCTTCTGAGCTCCCCCCGCCCCGCCGGTCCGATGTCCAGGGCGGGCAGGGCCCGGTTCCGGCGCCAGAGCCACTGGCCCCTGCAACAGCTCGCGACGATCTCCCAAGGCGGTGGTGAGCGCAAAGCGCGGGATCAGGATGCAAACGATCACGGAACGTATGTTCGCATGCCCGGCGGACGGATTTCCTGTCGCGCCGACGACGAAGCATGCGCTGGCTTATCGAGTCCTCGGCGTCGGGCTCGGTGCGTCCTGCAGGCGCCGGCTGCGTTCCCGACGCCCCGGACCGCGGGCAGGACGGCGGCGTGCTCGAGCCACGCGAGCCGCGATGTTGACGCCGAGGTCGACGCCCAGGATCAGCAGCAACGGCCAGTAGGTCGCGATACCACGGTGAAGATCGCC
Source organism: uncultured Solirubrobacteraceae bacterium (assembly GCA_963830595.1). Classification (GTDB taxonomy): domain Bacteria; phylum Actinomycetota; class Thermoleophilia; order Solirubrobacterales; family Solirubrobacteraceae; genus Palsa-465. The sequence continues at coordinate 173,755 of CAWHMQ010000004.1, read as the reverse complement.
GAGCAAGATGATCACCGTCCAAAGCCCGACAAAGACCCCCACCATCGAACCCAGGTTCACCAGGCCCGTGAGGTACGGCGTGTCTTCGTAGTCGGCAAACTCGTTGGCGTCATAGGCCGACCCCTCATTTCTGGGGTGGCTTCCGTCAAGAACCGACCGGCGGCCGTTCTGGAAGAAATCAAACATCCACTGTTTTTTCCCCTCACCGAGGGACAGCAAAACGCACCCCCTCAGCTCCAACATTGCTCGCGAACCAGCCGTCGGCAGCCCGGTCTCCACCGGCACTGCAGCGGCTGTCCGTCCTGTTCAGAGCCCGGGGAGTCCCCCGGGGCTCTGTCTTTGCTTGAGCGGGTGATCTAGGTGGTCGCGGCAGCTCCAGTTGGCGATGCTCCGGCGCGCTGGTCGTGAGTCTTGCCGGGACGGATGAGCGCGAGGGCGATGATGGCCACGCTCCTCGTCGGGCTCACCTGGCGGCGAGCGCCCGGAGCATGTCGAGGCGCTCGTCGGGAGTGCTCAGGTGCCCTCGGTGTTCATCGATGACCACCTCGGCGCCTGGGATGTGCTCTGCCAGCCATTCGCCATGCGCAGCCGGCACGAGCACATCGCTGGTGCCGTAGCGAACCTCGACCGGCACTCGTAGCTCCCTGACGTCGAACCCCCACGGCTTGACGAAGGCGAGATCGTCGTCTACCCAGCCCCCAGCACCCTCGGCGAACATCTCCCGAATCGTGGTGCTGAACGTCTCCCGGAAGCCGGGATCCTCAAGGACCGCGCGATCGGACTCCGAGAGATCGATGTCGCCCAACACCGCGATCGGACCATCGTCAACCTTCGCGAGCCATTCCCGCGCCTCACGCTCAAGCTCGCCCGCGAGGGTGTCCTCACCGGCGATGGCCCAGCCGAACTCCTCGACGTTGACGGCGTCCATTCCGGCAAACCAATCCAAGTCTTCGGCGTCATAGGGTGCGCCCCCGACCACGCAGGACGCCCAGGTCACCCTCTCGGGTAGGCGAGCTGCCACCGCCAGGGCGTGAGGGCCGCCGCCGGACCCGCCCGTGATCGCGAACCGATCGATCCCGAGCTCGTCGGCGATCGCAGCCAGGTCACTGACGCAGTCGACCACGCTGCGACCCCGATGGCGACCCGAGCCTCCATAGCCAGGCCGGTCGTAGGTGATCAGACGCAGGCCCGCGGCGCTGACACGCGACGGGTCCGGGTGCCGTCCGCTGAGCCGGCAGCCGGGAGTCCCGTGAATCACGAAGATCGGTAGCCCGGCGGGATCGCCGATCTCCTCATACGCCAAGCTGCGTCCGTCGCCGGCCCTGATGACGGCCACGCTCACCGGGGTTGGTCAGGCGCCGGCGGGTTCGGCCTGGAGCGGAGGGCGCACGATGACGATCGATTGCGGCGCACGGTGCACCAGCGCGCTGGACACCGAGCCCAGCAGCACGCTGGTCAGCGCGTTGTGCCCCCGACTGCCGACGATGATCGCTCGCGCGTCATGCTCGCGCGCAGCGGCGATCAGCTCATCGGCCGGCATGCCCTGGCGCACCTCGAACTCCCAGCGCAGCCGCGAGCCACCCAGCACGTCCTCGGTGATCTTGCGCGCATCGCGCTCAAGCTCATCAAGCATCGGCGGAACCGCCCCGGCAGTCGCTGCGCTGGCCTGCGCCAACGCCGCCGCATGGCGCACATGCACGACGACAATTGGAACCTGCATGGTCTGCGCCCACTCCACGGCACGCTTCAGGCCGGCGATCGCGTCGTCCGAGCCGTCCATGCCGACGACAACCGGGCGAGTATCGGGCTCAGAAGGCTCGGACACCTCGCGCAAGATCATATTGGCGAGCCTCCAGACACGGTCCTTGAGCTTGACGGTCACGACGCAGCGGCTGCTCAGATGGGCCGGCTGAAGTCGCCGAGAAGGGCCGCATCCGGCCCAGCGCCGATCTGACCTGGGCCACTTTCAATCGTCGGTCGCACGAGCGCCGTCTCCTCGTCGGGGCCCTGGCCAAGCGGCTTTAGGAGGCGCATTCGGCCGATTTTCGTCAGAAGACTGACACTCCTGTTTTTGGTACGGCGAAAAGCGTGTTAAACCCACAAAGATGCTTGAAGCCCGTCTAAGGCTTCTCATAGCGGTGATCTTGAGCATGCTCGCTGTAGGAGCTGGCTCGGTTTGGGCGCCAAGCGCCTCGGCTGCCACCCTGCCATCGCCGCTTTCGAGCCCGACCGGAAGTGCTCCCTCGGCCACTGCTGCGGTCACGAGCGCCGGCAGCAAGGCGGCTGCTGCGACGCCGAGCAGCACCGCGTTGGCGACCACGAGCACCACCGCTCCGGCGACCAATACGGTCGCCAACGACACGAGCACCACCCCACCGGCGACCAGCACAGCCGCCAAGACCACGAGCACCGCCCCACCGGCGACCAGCCCGGCCGCCAAGACGATCGCTGCGGCCGCCGCCCCCGTCGCCAAGACGGTCTCGACGGTCACCGCTCCGGTCGCCAAGGCCGTCGCGCCGGCCAGCAACACGGCAGCCAAGACCACGAGCACTGACGCTCCGGCGACCAGCACGGCCGCCAAGACCACGAGTACCGCCGCACCCGCGAGCAGCCCGGCCGCTAAGACGATCGCTGCGGCCGCCGCGCCGGTCGCCAAGACGGTCTCGACGGTCACCGCGCCGGTCGCCAAGACGGTCTCGACGGCCACCGCGCCGGTCGCCAAGACGGTCTCGACGGCCACCGCGCCGGTCGCCAAGACGGTCTCCAGCGTCACCGCCCCGGTCGTCAAGTCGGTCTCGACGGCCACGGCGCCGGTCGCCAAGACGGTCTCGACGGTCACCGCGCCGGTCGCCAAGACGGTCTCGACGGTCACCGCGCCGGTCGCCAAGACGGTCTCGACGGCCACCGCCCCGGTCGCCAAGACGGTCTCGACCGTCACCGCCCCGGTCGCCAAGACGGTCTCGACGGTCACCGCCCCGGTCGCCAAGACGGTCTCGACGGTCACCGCGCCGGTCGCCAAGACGGTCTCCACGCGTCACCGCGCCGGTCGCCAAGACGCTCTCGACCGTCACCGCCCCGGTCGCCAAGACGCTCACCACGTCACCGCGCCGGTCGCCAAGACGCTCACCACGATCACCGCCCCGGTCGCCAAGACCCTCGCCACGATCACCGCCCCAGTCGCCAAGACGCTCACCACGATCACCGCGCCGGTCGCCAAGACGCTCACCACGATCACCGCGCCGGTCGCCAAGACGCTCACCACGATCACCGCGCCGGTCGCCAAGACGCTCGTCCACGTCACCGCCCCGGTCGCCAAGACGCTCACCACGATCACCGCCCCGGTCGCCAAGACGCTCTCCACGATCACCGCCCCGGTCGCCAAGACCCTCTCGACCGTCACCGCCCCGGTCGCCAAGACCCTCACCACGATCACCGCGCCGGTCGCCAAGACGCTCACCACGATCACCGCGCACGTAGCCAAGACAGTCACGCCCATCACCACGGCGATCGCCAGGACCATCTCGAGCTCGCCGAAAGCGATCACCGGGACTCTCCCGACGGTTATCACGCCCGTGGCTGGCGTCCACTCGACCGCGCCGGCGATTCTCGCCCCGGCCGCCAGGACCGTCGCTCCGACTATCGCTGCCGGAGCTCCGCCGGTGATGCCGGCGCCGCCGCACCTGACGCCCGCCACCGCTCCCGCGGCGCCGATCACGGGCGCCTTCACGATCCCGGCGGCGGCCGCGACGCAGGCGCCGCCGGCGAGCCCGCGAGTGCCGGCGAGCGTTGTGCCGCTGACCGCGAGCCCTTCGAGCCTGGCGACGTTCTCGCAGCCGACGGCGGCAGGAACCTCTTTCCCGGCGGAAACGACCGTCGCAGCCGGTGGCCGGGCTCCGCGGTCGGTTTCCGGTCCGCTGGCGCCAGCCCCCGTGGGTTCGCCGGTCGGGTCCGGGGTTGGTTCGGCCGCTGGTGGCGGATCTGGCTTCTTCTTCTTTGGCGCCGCGGCGCTGTTGGCGCTGGCGGCTTTGTTCGTGCCGGGTGCGACTGGCGGGTTGCGGCTGTTCGAGCGCCCCCATGCTCCCGAGCCGTTTGCTCTCTCGCTAGAGCGCCCTGGTTAAGGCCTGAGTCGGTCTCCAGGTTCTCGCAGCCGGGCTTTGCGCCCGGGTGCGTCCCTCTCTAGCAATTAGGAGAACGACTCATGTCACGCTCAAAGCGGGCGTGGTTGGAGAGCTGCCCGACTGGCGCAGTCTCCTTCATCCAACGCCTATCGAAGGTCTTGGCGGTCGGCATGCTCGTGTTCAGCCTCGCTCCAGCATCTGCGCTGGCCGGGTCCGCGAGCGGCAAGCACGCCAAGTCATCCCCCACCCAGAAAACGCAACGATCAGCACACGCTCGCGCCCAGGCTGGTGTGCTGGCACTCGGAGACGGCTACGGGGGCCACGGCTCAGCAGCTGTACGTGCGCTGCAGCGCCGCCTGGTCCGCGCCGGAGACGCGCCGGGACCGATCGATGGTCGGTACGGCCCCCGCACCGAGCAGGCGGTCATCCGGCTTCAAGCCAGCGATGGGCTGGCCGAGGACGGGATCGCCGGTCCGCTGACCCTTGCGGCGTTGAGCCGGTCGTCGGCTGGGTTGTATCCGGGCGCGGGTTACGCGGATCACGGCTCACGGGCGGTGCGCGTGCTACAGCGCGAGCTGGTCCGGGCGGGCGACGCTCCGGGGCCGATCGATGGTCGCTACGGCCCTCGCACGGCGCGAGCGGTGAGTCGGTTTCAGGCCGCCCACCGGCTGCGAGCCGACGGAATCGCCGGCCCGCGGACACTTGCCCGACTGAGCGCTCGGCGTAAGCCGCCTCAGGCGGTTCGCCGTTCGTCCCCCTCGCCTCCAGCGGGCTTGCCTGAGCAGGCGCTTCGCCTGGCGCAGGGAGGCCACCTGCGACTCCAGGCAACCCCTGCGTGGGCCCGAGGCGCTCATGTACGCAAGGGCCATGGGCACCGACGGGTTCCGGCGTTGCCGGTCACGCTCGTGCTACTCGGACTCGCGGTGCTGGGGCTGACGACGATGTCGCTCAGCTACGCGCGGATGCGAACCCGCGCCGAACGCGCTCGCGCTCGCGTGACCGCTCGGCCTCAGGACCTGCCGCAGGTCAACGCCATGTCGCTGCCGGCGGAGTGGCGAGCCCCGAGGGGCTCGCTGGTGGCACAGCACGAGGAGCGGGAGCGATGAGCGGCCAGACAGACCGTTCTCAGCGACCGACGGGCGGAGAGCTTCTCGCTGGTGACGATCGGCGTCTGCGGGTGCTGATCGCCGACCAGGACGGGCTCGCGCGATGCATGATGCGTACCGCTCTGCGTGACGACGATAGGGTCGCGCTGCTTCTGACCGCGGGTGACGGGCGCGAGGCGCTGGAGCTCGCCCGCTACTACCGCCCGGGGGTGGTGATCATCGACACGGCTCTGCCGCCTGACGGTGGGATCGAGTTGATCCGCAAGCTGCTTGCGGCGGTGCCCGAGACCCGGATTCTGACGGTCTCGGTAGATGATCAGCAGACGGCGATCGAGGGACTGCGCGCGGGCGCTGTCGGACACATCGGCAAGGACATCGATCCGGATGAGCTCGCGCGCCTGGTCGTACGGGCGGCAGACGGTGAGGCGATCGTTCCCCAGCATCTGATCATGCCCGTGCTCCGGCTCCTGCGCGAGGTCCCCGACGCCGGATGGCGACCGTTGCACAGCCGCCTCACCAACCGGGAATGGGAGATCGTCGAGCTGCTCGCCGCGGACACCACCACCGGATCCATGGCCGAACAACTCGTTCTCTCCCAAACGACGGTCTACAGCCACGTCAAGAGCATCATGCGCAAGCTCGGCGTCCACTCACGCCGTGAGGCCGTAGCCGCCGCGGGAGAGCTTCGGCGAGAAGAAGCACTAGGGGCAAAAGACCCCATCGACATCCCATGAAGGTCCTCAACAGTTCCCCGACAATGCGGCAATACTCGATCTGTAGGCAAACCAGGAGGGGTCATGAGCGGCGGCGAAAGGGCCCACGCCTCGGCCGACCCCCAAATTCCGTCCCACCATCCAAGGAGACGAGACATGCGCGATCTAACCATTCACGAACTCGACGCACAGCTGGCCGAGCAGCTTCCGGCTCGCGAGCTGATGGGCTGCTGGCGGTCCTATTCGTCGTCGTTTACGAGCGTCCACACCACGGCGATCAACGGAAACAACGGCAACGAGAACTACGGCTTCGCCAACGACATCGGCAGCGGGGATCTGGACTTCCAGAGCGTAAACGTCAGCGTCGGCTGACCCGTCACGCCTTAGCGGGGTGGCTTTCGGGCCACCCCGTTTGCGTGCCCGTAGAGCACTGAGATCTGGAGAGATGAGGATCGTTCGATGAGCGCGACGATCGATCGGCCCCGGGCGGACGCCCGGCTGCGGGACCGCAGGGCCCCGATCGAGCCCGCCACGTGGCCGCGGCTGCTGGCGGGCACGGAGCTCGTCGGTCAGGCCGCGGGATCTGGCTTGCGTGAGCCGCCCTACCTTGTGCGCCGTTGCGACGGCCAGGTCGTCCAGCTCTCGGGATTGCTCTACGTGATCGCCGGCTGCATGGACGGGCGCGAGCTCGCCGCGATCGCCGACAGCGCCGGCGCGCGCCTCGAGTTGCGGATCACGCCCGAGCAGGTCGCCCACGTCGCCGAGCACAAGCTCGCCCCGTTGGGGCTGGTGCCCCATCGCGACGGGAGCGTCCCGAGGTTGGAGCGCCGCAACGCGCTGCTGGGCTTGAGATTCCGCGCCGGCATCGCCCCTGAGCGTGCGGTCAACACGCTCGCCGGGGTCCTGCGGCCGCTGTTTCTGTCACCACTCGTCGTCGCGGTGGTGGCCGCGCTGGTGGCCTGCGACGTCTGGCTCGGGGCTTCGCACGGCGTCGCGGCCGGTTTGCAGACGGTGATCTACAGCCCCACGCTCGCACTGGCGCTCTTCGCCGTGGTGATCGTGTCGCTCCTCTTTCACGAGTGCGGGCATGCCGCCGCGTGCCGCTACGGCGGAGCGCGACCGGGTCGCATCGGGATCGGCATCTACCTGGTGTGGCCCGTCTTCTACACCGACGTCACGGACTCCTACCGCTTGTCGAAGGCAGGGCGCCTGCGCGTCGATCTCGGCGGTGTCTACTTCAACGCCCTGTTCGCCCTCGGCGCGGCCGGGGCCTACTTCGCCACGGCCTATAAGCCGCTGCTGATCGTCGTCGTCAGCCAGCAGCTGCTGATGCTCGACCAGTTCATCCCCTGGATGCGTCTCGATGGCTACCACATCGTCAGCGACCTGATCGGCGTCTCTGACCTGTTCACGCGCATCAAGCCCGTGGTTGCCAGCCTGATGCCCGGGCGGCACCCCGACTCTCGGGTCACCGAACTCAAGCCCTGGGCGCGCGCCGCGGTCACGATCTGGGTCCTCAGCACCGTGACGGTGCTTGCTGCGATGGCCGGCGCCATCATCGTCAACGGACCCACCTATCTGCGTCATGCATGGCAGTCGCTGATCCTCCAGCTCGACGCGGTTGCGCACGGCCTCCAGATCGGCAGCATCGTGGATGTCGTCAACAGCGTGATCGGCGCATCCATGCTGCTCCTGCCTGTCGCCGGGATCACGCTGACCTACCTGCTGCTGTGCCGGGGCATAGGAGCCTCGCTGGCGCTTCGCCGCGCCCGCGTCGACCTGACCCTGGCGCCGGGGTGGGGAGAAAAACCCTCAGGCCAGTCTCGTCCGGTTCCCCACCACCCGCCGCCCCCGTCAGCGAGACTGGCTTCGTATCCCGAGTAACCCAGTACCAGGGCGCGCCCGCGCCGACCCCAACCCATCAACGGCGGGCTGATCCCGGGAGGTAGGAGCCACCAAAGTGGGGGCTGAAAGAGGGCACGGGTCTGGCGAGGTGGCCAAGGTTTGGCCACCCGCCTCAACCGTCAGCGCGCACCCCGACCCCGGCGCGCTCCGGCCCGGCCGAAACATTGCACCTGAAATTGCTGCTCCGGGGCTGTAGCGTGTCCGGCGCTATGCGCGGCCTCGTCGACCGCTTGCTCTATCGGTACCGTCTGACCATCGCCGTGGCGCGCTTCGGAGCCCGGCCCCGGGACCGGGCTCGGCTCGCGGCCTTCATGGTGGCGATGCCGCTGCTGAAGCGGCTGGGGCGAACCTGGCCCACCCAGCATCAACTGCGGCTCGGCGACGACATCGTCGGCTGGGAGGCGGACAACGACGCCGATCTGGCAATCATCGAGGAGGTCTTCGGTCGGCGCGTGTATGACCTTCCGGATACTCTCGCGCCGGAGGTGGTCGTCGACCTCGGCGCCCACGTCGGAGCGACGGTCTTCTTCTTCGCGATCCGATTTCCGAAGGCTCGCATCCTCGCCATAGAGCCCGACCCGGTGAACTTCGCCAAGCTGCGCCGTAATGTTGGCTTCATCCCTCAAGTCACGCTGGTCAACACCGCGGTGACCGAGCAGGACGGCACCATCCCGTTCTATTCCGCCGGGCAGTTGGACGGCTGGAAATCCTCGTCGACTCGGCCGGCGACACGTTGGCAACGAGCGATCGACGTCCGGTCGACGCGACTCGACCACCTGCTTGCCGAGGCGGGCATCGAGACCGTTGACTTGTTGAAGATCGACATCGAGGGCGCGGAGTACGACGTTCTGAAGTCCTTCGCCGGACTCAGATCGGTGCGCACGATCGTGGGCGAGGTCCATCCCGGCTTGATGACCGGCTCCGTGCCCGACTTCCTCGATTTGCTGGAGGGCTTTCGGTCTGACCTTCCAGCGGTCGTGACAGAAGACACGAACTTCCGGGCGGACCGGATCCCGTCAGGCCGGCGGGGCGTACCGTCGCCACACTGATCACGTCCAGGCCTCGACGGGCTACTGCTCTGACGTCACTTGGAGAATGATCGGGTCCGCTCCGATCGAGAGCGTGGCCGCTCCATTGCCATTGGCAACCGCTGCGCCTTGGATCGGGTCGTACGCCACCCAGGGGTTGAAGTTGCCCAGTACGTGAATCGTGTGGGGCGAGACCGAGATCGGCTGGTCGGTGCTGGGATTCCAGATATCGCCGTCTCGCCAGAGCACGAGGTCGTACGTGCCGTCGGCCTTCTCGATCGTCAGGTACCTGAGGTCCGAGGTCTGGTCCGAAGGATCGAATGCGAAGCGGAGCGGCGAGACCGTCCCGGCTGAGCCTGTCCCGATCAGGGCGGTGACGTATTGCAGGGCCGTGGCTGCCGGCTTGTAGGTGTCATCGTTGTTGATGAGGCCGTAGTGATCGGCATAGTCGGTGCTGGACTCGGCATGGTCGTCGTACAGGTCGTAGACGTAGCTGGTGTCGATGCCGTCGGCCAGGTGCTCGAAGTACTGGCGCAGCGTGTAGATCGCTTGGGTGTTCGGGTCGACGCCTTGGCTGCCGTCGAGCATCGTGTAGTTGCCAAACTCGGTCGCGACGATGGGCTTGCCGGCGGAGACCGCCTGCATGGCCTGCATCTCTCCTTGGACCAGCGACGGCGTGGGGCTGTGGCCGCCTGAGTAGTCGTGCAGATTGCCGAAATCAAGGCTGGTGGACTGGTCACCCATCTGCGCGGGGGTCGCTCCGAGTCCAAACGACGGTCCGTAGACCGGGATGCCCAGCGGATGCGCCAGCGAATAGATCGCCTGTCCCCAGGCCGGATCACGCGCGTCGTTGTTCTGCTCGTTGGGCCACTCCGCGGCGATGACGTTCGTCAAGCCGATCTTGGACTGCAGGAAGCCAAAGCAGTCCTGAAATTCGCCGATCCCGAGATAGCTTGCGCAATCCTGCGGCATGAGCGCGTCGAGCTTGAAGCCCTGGAAGGCCGCGTTCTGGTAGTCGGTGATCTCCTTGGCGTTCCAGGCCGGCTGGCTGCCGTTGTCGTAGATGCCGATCCGCAGGTGCGTGATGCCGAGCGCCTTGGCGTCTGTGAGCGTCTGCGACCAGTTGTAGTAAGGCGTGTCGTAGAAGTTCTCCTGCACGTTGGCGCCGATGGAGTCGCTGAACTGCTGCGCCGAGATGGTTCGGTCGGTCGCGACCGGGGTGGTGAACGAGGTCGGCGGCGTCACGCACGTGACGCTGCTGAGGCTGTCGCCCTTGCCGCAGAGTTGGTAGGTGTAGGTCGTTCCCGGGATGAGTCCGGTCACGGTCGTGCTCACCGGAGCACTGGAGACGGTCACGGTTGCGCCGGGAACGGGCGCCGTCGGCGTCTGGTACTGGTAGGACCCGCCGGTCCCGTACTGAAAACGGTATTGGCATGGCGTCGGACTGCCACCGCTACACGAAACCTGAGCGTTGAGCGTTGCGGACGTTGCCGCTACGTTGCTGGCTGCGGTGGTGTTCCCCGAGCAGCCGGCGAGCCCGAGCGTGAGAACCATTACAGCCACGACGCCCGCAAATCTCATGCGAATGCCCCTTTTGGTCTGAGGTTTCGGAGGCTACGCCGAACTGGTGCGGCTTCCAAATTGCCAAAGTCCGGGGTGGTTCGTTGCGCTCGCCGGTTCGTTGCGCTCGCCGGCGCCGGTTTCGTCCGAGCCGTCCTTCACGATGCCCGATCCGTGGCTCCTCCTCGCCCCCAGTCCAATTGCTCCCCCCTCCGCGCCTGGCAGCGGCGCGCGCTGGCGCAGATGGCGAGCCGGGATGACGGTCCGTTCCTGCTCTCGGCCGCTCCCGGAGCGGGCAAGACCCGGCCCGCGCTCGAGCTGGCGCGCCAGCAGCTCGCCTCCGGCGCGATCAGCGCCGTGGTCGTGACCTGCCCGACGGCGCCCCTGACCCGCCAGTGGGCCCGCGCCGCCGATGGGCTCGGCGTGGACCTGGCACCCGACGCGGACTCGCCCCGACCTCCGGCCGGGTTTCATGGCGTGGCCGTGACCTACGCGCGGATCGCCAAGGCTCCCGCCCGCTGGGGCCGGACGCTGCCCAGGCGCACGCTGGTCATCGCCGACGAGGCCCACCATCTCGGCGAGGAGCTGAGCTGGGGGGTCGGATTCTCCAAGGCATTTGCCGCCAGCCCGGGCTGGCTGCTGCTGTCCGGAACCCCGTTCCGGTCAGATGCCACCCCGATTCCCGGCGTCAGCTACGACGCCCACGGGATGGCCGAGCCCGACACCACCTATACGTACGCCGAGGCCGTGGCCGACGGCGTCTGCCGGCCGGTCTGCTTCGTCGCTTATGACGGGACGCTGTCCTGGCGCAGCGGCGACGACGTCATCGAGTCCAGCTTCGAGACCGTGCTCCCGACTCGGGAGGCCAGCCGGCGCTACCGGACCGCGATCTCGACCGATCTGCCCGACGGCCTGCAGCGCATCCTGCGCGAGGCTGATGCCAAGCTGCGGGCGGTCCGCCAGGAGGGGCACCGCGACGCCGGCGGGTTGGTGGTCGCGGCCGACTCAGACCACGCCCGCCGGATCGCCAAGCTCCTGCGCGAAGCCACCGGCAGGTTGCCGGTGGTGGTGCTCCACGCCGAGCCCCGAGCCGCCGGCAAGCTGACGGCGTTCACCAACTCCACCGACCCGTGGATCGTGGCCGTGAACATGGTCTCCGAGGGCGTCGACATCCCCCGGCTGCGAGTCGGCGTGTACGCGACCGCCGCCAAGACGCCGCTCATCTTCCGCCAGATCGTGGGGCGGTTCGTGCGCACCCTGCCCGGGCGCCCGCTCGCGCCGAGCTGGCTTTACGTGCCGGCCGACCCGGTGCTGCGTGACCACGCGGCGACGATCGAGCAGGAGCTGACGCGGGCGCTGCGCCGGCCGAGCGAGGACGACGGTCTGCGATCGGACGACCTCGGCGAGCGCGACACGCGCAGAGAGATCGAGCCCAGCCCCGCGCCGGAGTTCCTGCCACTGAGCGCCGACGTCGCTCCCCAGATGACCTTGTTCGGCACACCGACACCCGCCCAGCCCTCGATGATCCGCCACTCGACGGCCACCCCGGCCCCCGCGGCCACCCCCCACTGGCCGGCCACCTCGGCCCCCGCGGCCACCCCCCACCGGCCGACGATTCCTGCCCCCGGGGCCACCACGCCTCAGCGACATCGGGTCCAAGCGCAAAACCGTGACGGCGACGGACAGGTGCCCGCGTTCGAGCGGCGGGCTCGCCTGCGTGATGAGCGCCACCGGCTCGTCTCGGAGGTCAGGCGGCGCGACGGAACCAGTCACCGGGAGATAAACGCCTGGCTGAACCGAAGCCTCGGAATCTCCAGCGTCGAGCAAGCGACCCTGGCTGACCTGGAGCGCTCGGTGGAGCTGCTGGTCGGCAAGCTCACGCGCAAGCGCTGATGGCCCGCAGTTGGACGTGGCCACCGGCCCGGCTATATGCTCGCGGCCATGGCCCCGGCCCTGACCGACCTCGCGTTCGACGGGATTCGAACGCTGCGCGCCTTCGGGCAGCGCGTCCCGGGCGCGGGCGGACTTCTGGCCCCCTCGCTGAGCGGCGCCGTCAAGGGCCGCATCGTGCTCATCACGGGCGCATCCTCCGGAATCGGGGCGTCCACCGCGTCGCGGCTTGGCGAGGCGGGCGCGACGGTGCTCCTGGTGGCCCGCACCCGCTCCAAGCTCGAGGACGTCGCCGACGAGGTCGAGGATCAGGGCGGCACCGCCTATGTGCACACCTGCGATCTGTCGGACTCCGACGATGTCGACCGGATGGCCAACGAGGTCCTGGCCGAGCACGACCACGTCGACGTGCTCATCAACAACGCCGGCAAGTCGATCCGGCGGTCGGTCAACCGGTCCTACGAGCGCTTCCACGACTACCAGCGCACGATGGCGCTCAACTACTTCGCGCCGGTCAAGCTGATGCTGGATCTGCTGCCCGTGATGCGGGAGCGTGGCACCGGCCACATCGTCAACATCTCGACGATCGGGCTGCAGATGAACACGCCTCGGTTTGCCGCCTACCTTGCGTCCAAGGCAGCGCTGGACGCGTGGTCGCGCTCGATCGGACCCGAGGTCATCGGGGACGGCGTGCACATCACGACGGTCTACATGCCGCTGGTGCGCACGCCGATGATCGCCCCCACCAAGATCTACGATCGCTTCCCGACGCTCAGCCCCGAAGAGGCCGCGGAGATGATCACCGAGGCGATCCGCAAGCGGCCCAAGCGGGTGGCTACCGCGCTCGGAAGCCTCGGGCAGCTCACCTACGCGATCGCCCCCGGCGCCCAGGACCTGGTGGTCAACCGGGCCTACCAGCTGTTCCCCGAGGAGGGTGGCTCGGCTGAAGAGCCCAACGAGGCCGAGCAGCGCGCGTTCGCGCGGGCGACGCGGGGCGTGCACTGGTAGCTGGCTCAGGCATCCGGTAGAAACTTTCCGACCTGACGCGCAAGCTTTCTTCATCACAGCCGGGCCCCGTGCCCGCCACCGATCCGTGGCTCGGGACACAATGACTCCGGCGGGATGCCAAGACGGCTGCCTCACCGGGGCTGCTGTCCTATTGGTGCCCCATCTCCTGCCGCTCGTCGTGTCTCACCAAACGGTCCGGTGCACTGGCAGCCGGGCTCAGAAACGCTCGGGCACGAACGTCTGCGACTCGACCGGCGGGCGCACGTAGCCCGCCTGGCCGGCGCGCGGCGGCAGCTTCATCCGGGGCGGGAGGATGTCCTCGTAGGGAACCGTCTGGACGATGTGGTTGATGCAGTTCAGCCGCGCCCGCTTCTTGTTGTCGGCCTCGACGACATACCAGGGACTGAGCTTGGTGTCGGTGTACTCGAACATCGAGTCCTTGGCCCTGGAGAAGTCCACCCAGCGGTCCCGGGAGGCGATGTCTATCGGGCTGAGCTTCCAGCGCGTCCTGGGATCTGTGGCCCGGGCCTGAAAGCGGCGCTCCTGCACCTCGTCTGAGACCGAGAACCAATACTTGAGCACCAGGATCCCCGAGCGGATCAGCATCTGCTCGAACTGCGGGCAGGAGCGCAGGAACTCCTGGTACTCGTCCTCGGTGCAGAAGCCCATCACGTGCTCGGTGAGCGCGCGCGTGTACCAGCTGCGATCGAACAGCACCACCTCTCCGGCCGCCGGAAGCTGCGCGGCCCAGCGCTGGAAGTACCACTGGCCGCGCTCGCGCTCGGTGGGAACGCCCAGCGCGACGACCCGGATGATGCGCGGGTTGGTGCGCTCCACGATCCGCTTGATCACGCCGCCCTTGCCCGCGGCGTCGCGACCTTCGAACAGGATCGCGACCTTCAGCCCCTTCTCCTTGACCCAGTACTGAAGCTTGACGAGCTCCTCCTGGAGGTCCATGAGCTCGCGCTCGTAGGACGCCTTGCCGAGCTTGGCGCCCGCCTCGTGCTTGGGGGCCCGGCGCGCGCGCTTGCCGCCGCTCACCTGCTTGGCGGCCCGGCGGCGGCGCTTGCCGCCCCCGTCCTGGCCGGCGAGGCGCTCCGGGCGCTCCTCACCCTCGGCCGATGTCAGCTCGTCCTTCGCCATCCATTTCCCCAATCGCCATCCATCCGCCGGTTGTCGCGCTCATACCTCTAGGTCATTTCTCCGACACTCCCAGTATCCATCGGCCCCGGCGCGGACGCAAGTCCCGCCGGAGAGCGAGCCGGGTTGCAAGCGGCCAGCCGGTCACCCACAGGTCGCCTCCGAGCGCCCCGCCGGCTCCGGCGGCCGCGCTGCCCAGCAGACGGCGACAAGTGATCTCGGCATGAGCCGAGCTCCCTTGGTGGGTGGGCGACGGGGTCGATCCTGAATGGGCGGTCAGCTCCGCCGTGAACCGGCCGTGATCGAGGCGAACCCATCGGCGCCGATATTGCCGCCGGACAGGACCACGCCCACCCGCTGGCCGGCCACCGGGACCGCTCCCGCCAGCAGAGCGGCCAGTGCGCACGCCCCGCTGGGCTCGACCACGAGCTTGCAGCGCTCGAACAGCCATCGCATCGCCTGGACGATCTGGTCGTCTGAGACCGTGACCACCTCGTCGACGAGCGCTCGGATCACTGGCCAGGTGAGCTTCCCCGGGGCCGAGGTCTGCTGGCCGTCGGCGATCGTCTGACCCACGGTCACGTGCTCGCGGCGCCCGCTGGCCAGCGAGCGGGCGACGTCGTCTGAGGCCAGCGGCTCGACGCCCACCACCCGGGCCTGGCGCAAGAGTGCCTTGACCACGGTCGCACAACCGGAAATCAGCCCACCGCCGCCCACCGGGACCACCACCAGATCAAGCTCACCCACCTGCGCGCAGAGCTCCAGGGCGACCGTCCCCTGGCCGGCCATCACCTTGAGGTTGTCGTAGGGGTGCACCAGGGTCAGGCCGCGGTCTGAGGCCAGCTCGCGCATCAGCCGCTCCCGGTCCTCGCGGTAGCGGTCAAAGCCGATCACCTCCGCGCCGTAGCCCTCGGTGGCCTCTCGCTTGAGCGCCGGCGCGTCCTGCGGCATCAGGATCACCGCTCGTGTCGCACACAGCCGCGCCGACAGGGCCAGCGCCTGAGCGTGATTTCCCGACGAGGCGGCGCACACCCCACGGGCCCGGGCCGCCGGATCCAGCGAGGAGACGGCGTTGTAGGCGCCGCGGAACTTGAACGCCCCGCCACGCTGGAAGGTCTCGGCCTTCAAGACCACCCGCGCTCCCAGGAGCTCGTCGAGCGTGCGCGAGCTCAGGGCGGGGGTCCGCCGGGCGACCCCCTGCAGACGGGTCGCCGCCTGCCGGGCGTCGGCGAGCGCAATCGCCGGAGAGCCAGAGCCCGCGTCGACCGTCAAATCGAGCTCGGCTCGACCGTCAGACCGACCTGTCGGCGTCCTGCATCAGCCGACCCAGCGGGACCGCGGCGAGATGGTCCTGGCGCAGCCCGAGCACGAGCTTGTCGAGCACCTCCCGGAGCTGACCCGAGCTCACGACGTTGACCTCGACTACCTCACCCGCCCGCAGCGCGCCCACCGAGTCGTCCGAGTCGCGCAACAGCACGGCCCCGGCAACCAGCCGACCGCCTGCGTTGTGGGCAAACAGCCATTGGCCGAGGCTCGGTCCGCTGGAGGCGTACAGGAACTTATGCCGGTGCCCGCCCCAGCCGTCCAGACGGCGCAGCTCACCGCGGGTTCCCAGCCAGCGCACCAGGCCACCGTGGGGAAGCCGGGGCAGTGCCTGGTCGTGGTAGGTCATGACCGTGCTCTGGACCGGCGACGTGGGCTGATCGACCGCGAACGAGGCGTGGATGCCGTAGGTGGAGAGCGCGCTGGCCAGCGCGGGGATCTGAGTCCCGGGAGCGTCGACCAGGATCCCCACCTCGGGTCGATCGGTGCTGACCGCGGTCAGGGGCTTGATGTGGGCGAATCGCGAGACCAGCGAGTACGAGGCGCCCGCGCTCAGCGCCCAGGCGAACACGGCAACCATCGCCGCCATCGTGGTCGCGGCACGAGCCGTGCGCACGCGCCACACGGGGAGCTGGTGCACCCGGCGCTCGTCGGAGAGGATGTAGGAGGCGGTGGGCGGGCGCCGGGCGAACGAGCCATCGGGCTGAGGCCGGTGCTCGAGCGCCCGGGCGATAGCGGCATCGAGGTCGGTCTCCCGGCGCGCCACCTGGGCGAGCTCGAAGCGCTCCAGCGCGGCGTTGGATGCGCGCACATGGCCGACGCCGAAGCCGTAGGAGACCACCGGGCAGCCGCGGATGATCGCCTCCAGCACGGTCAAGCCGGCGCTGGAGTGCACGAGCGTATCGGCCGCGGCCAACACGTCGCCCATCCGGTCGGTGAAGCCCATGACGCGCAGCCGGGGCTCGCCGCCGAAGCGCCCGGTTACCTTGCGACGCAGCCTGTCGTTGCGACCGCACAGGCAGAGAACGGTCGCGTCCTCGAAGCGCAGCGCCGCCCGTGTCGCGCCGACGAGGTCGCCGACCCCCCAACCTCCGCCTGAGATCGCGATCACCTGGCCCTGCGCGGGCAGCCCCAGGGCGCGGCGGGCGTCCTCACGCGAGCGCGTGGCCAGGAACGCAGGCGCCGTGGGCGGCTTGGCCCAGCGCACGCTGCCCGGACCCGCGATGCGCTCGACCTCGGCGGCAGACTCCGGGTGGGTTATGAAGTGCAGGTCGATCCCCGGATGGGCCCAGAACTGCAGCCCCGCCAGGTCGGTGATCGACGAGTAGCAGGGGACATTGAGCCGGCCTTTTCGTCGCAGCTCGCCGAGCACGGCGGTGACGCCCGGGTAGGTGGAGACGATCACATCGGGGTCGTGAGCCCGGATCAGGCGCATGATCCCGCGGCGTCCGAGCCCGACCAGCAGCCTGCGCGCCAGCCAGCGCGTGGGTGCGAAGTACATGAACAGCCAGTACTGAAGGTCGAACAGCCACGGCAGGTGGGCGAACATGAAGGCCGAGTTCTCGCGCAGGACCTTGGTCAGGATCGGCCCCATCGCCGGCAAGCCGTTGACGACCGAGATCTGGGCGTCGGGGTCCTCGTCCTTGAACTCCCTGGCCACGGCCCGGGCGGGAAGGTCGTGGCCCTCGCCGATGTCGGCCGAGATGATCAGGACCTGGCGCGGCTTGGCCTCGGCGTCGGGCTCTCCGGCCGGGATCACCGCCGCCTCCTCCTCTTCGGTGGCCTGTGAAGCCTGCTCGTGACGCCACTCGATGTACCTGCGCACGCCTTCGGAGAAGGGCGTCGCCGCCGTCCATCCTAGCTCCCGCTCGGCGCGGTCAGAAGAGACGATCTTGCCGCCGAAGTCGCCGGGGCGCGCCGGCGTGTGAACGATCTCGACGTCGCCCATCAGCTCCTTGATCGTCTCGGCGATCTGCTTGATCGTGACCGTCTCATCGCTGGCCAGGTTGTAGACGCGGTTGACCGCCACGTCGTCGAGGCCGCCCGCGACCCCGTCGGCCAGGTCCTCGACGTAGACGAACTTGCGTGACTGGCTGCCGTCGCCGGCCAGCGTCAGCGGATCGCCGGCCAGCGCCTTGTTGACGAACGCCGGGATCACCGCCGCCTCGCGCGCGCGAGGACCGTACGGGATGCCGAAGCGCAAGATCGTGTAGTCGATCCCGTAGAGCTCCTGGTAGGCCTTGCAGTAGAGCTCGCCGGCCAGCTTGGTGGAGGTGTACAGGTGGCTGGGCGGGGGCAGGAGTGTGTCCTCGTCCACCTCCTCGGGCTCGCAGTCGGAGTAGACCCAGATCGTCGAGGCGTAGACGATCCGCTTGACGCCCGCTCGGCGCGCGGCCTCGAGCACCGCCACCGTGCCGCGGGCATTGACGCGTTCGGCGTCCTCGGGCTCGGCGTGCACGTCGTTGACGTCGGCCACCGCGGCCAGGTGCGCGACCGCGTCACAGGAATGCAGGGCGCGCTCCAGCGCCTCACGATCGGTGATCGAGCCCAGCACGGTGTCGACCGGCTGGTCGCCGTCCGTATGCCACGGAGAGGGCCGCAGGTCGTAGATGACGGGCTCGTGGCCGCGCGCGCGCAGCTTGTCGACGACGTGCGAGCCGATGAACCCCGAGCCGCCTGTGACGAGAACGCGCATCGATCAGTTATCCGGTCGGTAGTACAGCGGGAGGCAGGAATGGTTTCGCGCCACCCAGTCGGAGTTGGGCAGATCGACGTCATGGCCCATGATCCGGTGACAGGGCTCGTCGTAGACGCGACCCGTCGAGCGCTCCAGCCAGTCGAACACGATGTACTTGTACAAGCCCGACACCATGCCGTCGGGAAGCTGGAGCCGGCTCGGTTGCTGCTCGTCGAGCCACCGGCGCGCGGTGTCGTTCTTCCAGGCCACGATCTCGGGCAGGCGCTCGATCTCGACCAGGCCGAGTGCGGCGGTGAACTCGCTCATCCGGAAGTTCAGCCCCGGAAGCTCGTAGCTGGGCTTGCCGTAGTTGCGAAAGCCACGAGCGTGAGCCACGACCTCGGGCCGTCGAGACACCAGCACCCCGCCCTCGCCGGTGGAAATCGTCTTGGTCGCATACAGCGAGTAGACGCCGGCGTCGCCCCAGGTGCCGGCCCGGCGGCCGTCGAAGCTCGCGCCGTGGGCATGCGCGCAGTCCTCGATCAGGAAGATGCCGTGCTCGGCGCAGTAGTCGGCGATCTGCGCCACCTCAAAGGCGATGTGGCCGCCGATATGGACCAGGAAGGCCGCCCGTGGCTTGAACCGCTCGGCGGCCCGCTGAAAGTCCGTGAACGACATGCACAAGTCCTCGCGGTTGCAATCGACGAACTGGACCTGCGCGCCGGCGCTGATCGCCGCCAGGGGCGTGGCCATGAAGGTATTCGACGGGCACAGCACGGTCTCCCCCTGCACGCCCGCGAAGCGCAGCGCCGCCAGAGCGCCGCCCGCCCAGCTGGACAGCGCCACCGAGGGGACCGTGTGGTAGGCCTCCCAGGCGTCCTCGAAGCGGGCGACCATGTCGGCCTCGGTCCAGCGCTCGGAGTCGAGCACCTCGTCGATCAGATCGTGCAGGCGGGCACGATCGCGGTGATCGAACCCGATCGCAAAGCGCGTGAAGTCAGGAGCGCCCTGTTGGGAAGCGGAAGCGGAAGCTGTGGTCATGTATGGGGTTGCGCCCGATATGCGCAGTCGACGTGATCCCTCCACCCCGCGGGTGGCGTCGAACGTTCTTGCGCTAAGTCCATCCTGCCAGCCTGTGTGCGCGCCGGCAAGCCTTTCAGACAGCCAGGACGGTATCGAGTTTTCGCCGGCTCAGCTCCGCGGTTATCAGCCGCAGCGCCGCGACGGTGCGCTTGTGGGAGTCGTGGGCGCTGTAGAAATCGGCGTCGTGCAGCAGGATCACGTCGCCGGCGATCACCCCCTGGGTGGCCCGGGCGGCAATCCGGCGCGGGGTCGTGAGCTTTCGCCAGTCCTTTCCCCAGCGCGACCACAGCAGGGGGTCCAACCCGAGCTCCCGGGCGGCGCGCAGTCCAGCCGGGCTGTAGACGCCGTAGGGCGGCCGGTGCAGCCTGGGAGCCCGGCCGGTCGCCTCGCCGATCAGCGCCGCCCCCCGGGCCAGGTCGGCGGCCACCGCGCCGGCCGTCATCCGCAGCTGCAGCCGGTGGCGGTAGCCGTGCAGCGCCACGGCGTGGCCGGCGGCCACGATCTCGGCGGCCAGCTCGGGGCGGCGCTCCACCTGCTCGCCGACCAGGAAGAAGGTCGCCCGCGCGTCCGCGCGCGCCAGGACGTCGAGCACCGCCGGGGTGCCCTCGGGATGGGGCCCGTCGTCGAACGTGAGCGCCACCCCGGTGGGCCTGGGCAGGGTCCGGGCCACCGACAGCGAGTCGGCGGCGCGCGGGTCCACGGGCGCCAGGACATGATGGAGCACGAGAGGCATCATCGCTCACAGGGCGCATCCGCTAGAAAGTGGCGATGGGGGCGAGGCCGGATCTCGACCGCTGGCTTCCCGACCCGGCGATCAGGGTCGTGCACCGGCGTCGCAGCAGCGCCTCCGCCGACGAGTTGTGGGAGGCGGCGAGCACGCTCCCCCTGTCGCAGACCGGCCGGTTGGGACGGCTGGTGCGCTGGCGGATCCCGGGGCTGGCCCGCGATGTCACCCTCGGAGGTCTGTTCCGGGAGCCCCCGTTCATGGTGCTCGAGGAGGACGAGCGGGCGTTGGTGTCGGGACTCGTTGGCCGCATCTGGACGTTGCGCCGCGACTACCCGACGCTGGCCGCGCCCCACCAGTTCGCCGAGTGGTCGCAGCGCGGAACGGCGCGTGTCCTGTTCGGAAGCTGGGTTCAGGCCGACCATGCCGGACAGGTCACCCTGACCACGGAGGCCCGGGTGCAGGCGATCGGCGCCCAGGGCCGCATCGGGCTGGGGGCGGTGCGCCCGATCGTGCTCGCCTTTCAGAGCCTCGTGGGCAGCGACGGGATCGAGGCCGCGGTGAGACGCGCCGAACGCCAGGTCAGGTCAGGGTGAGGGTGCCCGGGGCGCCCTTCGCACCTCTAACGTCCCAGCGGTGAGCTTCGACGCCCCGGTCACGGTCCGCCACGTTCGGTTTGCCAACGGGCAGACCGGCTGGGCGGTACTCGACGCGGCCGGCGCGGACGGGACGCCGGTCGTGCTGGTCGGCCCACTCGTCCATCTGGAGCCGGGCGAGCGAGCTCATGTCCAGGGCACGTGGGTCAACGACAGCCGTTACGGACCGCAGGTCAAGGTGGCGCAGGCACGCCCCCTCTCCCCTGAGGACCCGCAGACCCTGATCGGCTACCTGCGCCGCGTCAAGCACGTGGGCGCCAAGCGGGCCGCCGACCTGGTGACCCGCTTCGGCGCCGCCGAGGTGCTCGACGCGATCGACCGCGATCCGTCCGGCGCCTTCGCGGCGGTCGGCCTCCGCCACCACCG
Organism: uncultured Solirubrobacteraceae bacterium; assembly: GCA_963830595.1. Lineage (GTDB taxonomy): Bacteria > Actinomycetota > Thermoleophilia > Solirubrobacterales > Solirubrobacteraceae > Palsa-465. Next base: position 152,458 of record CAWHMQ010000004.1, on the reverse strand, counting down.
TGCCCAGGAGGCCGCCGAATCCTGGCAGAAGCTGCGGGTCACGCGCCGCCTGCACCTGCTGCTCGCGCCCCACGGCCTGGCCTATCTGGCTCCCCGCATCCACGAGCACTACGGCAGCGGCGCTCACGAGCTGGTCGCGCGCAACCCCTACGAGCTGACCAGCGTGTTCGGCGTCGGCTTTGCGATCGCCGACCGGATCGCGCTGGCCTCCGGAGCGGAGGCCGTGGAGGGTCAGCGCGAGCGGGCGGCGATCATGCACGTGCTGGGCGAGTCCGAGCGCAACGGCTCAAGCTGCACGCCGCTGCCCACCCTGCTCAGCGAGAGCCAGACGCTGCTCGGAGCGCGGCCGCCGGCCGGGCTCGTCGACGAGCTGGCGCGCGGCGGCCAGATCGTCCGCGAGGAGGAGTGGGTCTACCGAGCCGCCACCGCCGAGCTCGAGGCCGAGCTCGCCACCCGCGTTGCCGACCTGGTCGCCGGCGGCCCCGGCGAGCGCCTGGGCAGCGGGGGCTCGGCGCGCCACGCCGACACCGACGCGCGGGACGAACCGAACCAGGAGCTCACCTCGGAGCAGCGGTCGGCCCTGCAGGCCGGCTTCGACCACCGGCTGTCGGTGATCACGGGCGGCCCGGGGACCGGCAAGACGGCCTCGATCAAGACGATCGCCGCTCGGGCGCAGGAGCGCGGCGCCCGGGTGCTGCTGGTCGCGCCCACCGGCCGGGCGGCCGTCCGCATGAGCGAGGCCAGCGGTCTACGCGCCCGGACCGTGCACTCCGCGCTGGGCTGGATCCCCGGTGAGGGCCCCACCCACGATGAGCAGGATCCACTGAGCTGCGACCTGCTGATCGTCGATGAGACCTCGATGGCCAACCTCGAGCTGCTGGTCACGTTGCTGCGGGCGGTCGGCGATCGCACGCACGTGGTCCTCGTGGGCGACGCCGATCAGCTCGCGCCGGTGGGAGCCGGCAAGCCATTCGCCGAGCTCGTCGCCTCCGAGCTGGTCCCCACCACCCGCCTGACCCACATCTTTCGCCAGGCGGCGGACAGCATGATCGTGCAGGGCGCGCACGCGATCCGCCGCGGCGAGCCACCGCGCTTCGATCCGGGCGAGGGCATGCGCCGCGACCTGTTCATGATCGAGCGAGGAGCGCCCGGCACGGCGCTGGACGAGATCGTCTCGCTCGTCTCGGAACGGCTGCCCGCCCATTACGGGGTCGACCCGGTGCGAGACATCCAGGTGTTCGCCCCCGTCTACAAGGGGGAGCTCGGAATCGACGCGCTCAACCGGGCGCTCCGCGCGGCGCTGAACCCCGATGGTCAACCGGTCAGAGGAGGCCGTCTGCGGATCGGCGACAAGCTGATGATGACCGGGCGCAACCTGCACGAGCTGGGGCTGATGAACGGCACCCTGCTGCGGCTGCTCGACGAGGCGGGCGGTCGCGGCTCCGACGACGAGGAGTCGGCCCTCATCCTGGGCGCCGAGGACTCCGTGTTCCGGCTCGCGCCCGAGGACGCCGATCGGCTGGCGCTCGCCTACGCCTGCTCGGTGCACCGCGGTCAGGGAATCGAGCTGCCGGTGGCGGTGATCGTCGCCCACCCGGCCGCGGGCGCCTTCTTCCTGCGCCGCGAGATGCTCTACACCGCCGTCACCCGCTCCCAGCTCGCCACCGTGGTCGTGGGCACGCGGGAGGTGGTGGCGCGCGCCGCCCGCACCCCGGACACCGGGCGCCGCCACGGCCGCCTGGCGCCGCGGCTGGCCGCGCTGCGAAACGCTCCGGAGCACGCGGGAGCTCCTTGATCGACCCGAGGCACGACATGGCCCCGGGCCGGCAGACCGGGATGTCAGCCGGAGCGCTGTATGACGAGATCGGTCGACGCTACAGCGGTCAACGCTCCACGGATTCGAGGATCGCCGCGCGGATCTGGGCGGCGCTGGGAGACGCGCGGACGGTCCTGAACGTCGGCGCCGGGACCGGTTCCTACGAGCCGCCTGACCGAGAGGTGATCGCCGTCGAGCCGTCGGCCGTGATGCGCGCCCAGCGTCCGCAGAACGCGGTCCTCTGCCTTGCGGCGCCGGCCTCCTCCAGGAGCCGGTTCGTCTCGGGACGTCGGTCTGGGCGCAAGCAGGAGCGGTTGCCGAGCGACGCGCCATCGCTGCTCTTCGGAGTGATCTGGCGTCTGGCGTGTGGCGGCAGCGAAACGAGTCGCTCCTGGACTTGCAGCAAGCTGAGCTCGGGGCTCGACTCCTGATCGCCGACGGGGCGCGCCCCGGGCTCTGATGGGTGCGGCCAGAACGCATGGCGGTTGACTCCCGGAGCAAAGCTTCGGCCGTCGCGGCATCCGTTTGGCGCTCCTGTGAAGAAAACAGCAGTCGCGGGCGAGATTTTCTGCGCTCGGGTCGTCCAGGAGACAGTTGGAAGAAAATCACACGTCCGAGTCGCAATTTTCTGCGTTTGCGCGCGTCCGGGACGGGATTACGGGCGATTGTCCGCCCCGCCTCGCAGCTTGGATGGGGCGGCCGTGGACGTGGCTCTGGCTGATCGACCAGCCAAACGTGCCGGCCTTCTCGTAGTCCCGGGCGAGGAGCCCAGCTCGCGGCCGGGACCCCGGGGGCTGCCCGCCGGCGGCAAACCGGGCATTTGATCGCGTCCCCCGGTTTGGCGTAGCGTCCACTCCCATGGCACACCCGGACCCGCACAGACGGTGAGCGCGCTGCTCGCCGGCCTGTTGGGTGCCGAGCGCGACCAGCTCGTGCCGGCGGCCGCCCCGGACCGCGCTCAGCTGATGAAGGCCGTCCTGGAGCGCGAGCCGTTCAGCGATCCCGAGTGGATCTTCGAGCGCAAGCTCGACGGGATCCGCTGCCTGGCGGTTCGCGCAGATGGGGACGTGCGGCTGCTGTCGCGTAACGACCTCGACCTGGGGGGCCGCTACCCCGAGGTGCGCGATGCGATCGCGACGCAGCGGCGCGACTCGTTCGCGGTCGACGGCGAGGTGGTCGCGTTCTCGGGGCGCCAGACCAGCTTCGCGCGCCTGGCCGAACGCGGTCACCGGCCGGTGGCCGTGTTCTTCTACGTGTTCGACCTGCTCTGGCTCGATGGCTGTGAAACTCGCGCGCTGGAGCTGCGCGTGCGCAAGCGACTGTTGCGCTCGGCGCTGACCTACGGAGGACCGCTGCGGCTGACTCCACATCGCAACACCGACGGCGAGACGATGTTCCGGGAGGCCTGCCGCAAGGGCTGGGAGGGGGTGGTGGCCAAGCGAGCCGACTCGCCGTATCGAGCCACGCGCTCGCGTGACTGGCTGAAGTTCAAGTGCGAGGCCGGTCAGGAGCTGGTCATCGGGGGCTTCACGGCTCCGCGGGGCTCGCGTCAGGAGTTCGGCGCGCTGCTGGTCGGCTACTTCGACGGCGACCGGCTCGCCTACGCGGGCAAGGTCGGCACCGGCTTCGATCACGACACGCTGCGCTCGCTGGGTGACCGGCTGCGATCGTTGCGGCGCGACAGCTCGCCGTTCGCCGACCCGGCCTCGATCCGGGAGCGCCACGTCACCTGGGTCAGGCCAGAGCTGGTGGCGGAGCTGGGGTTCACCGAATGGACGTCTCACGGACGCCTGCGTCACCCCCGGTTTCTCGGTCTCCGCGAAGACAAGTCCGCCGCGGAAGTGGTCAGAGAGCGATGACCGCCACGATCACCGTGGGCCGCCGGCAGGTCCCCTTCAGCCATCCCGACAAGCCTCTGTTCGACCGGCCCCGGATCACCAAGCTGGACCTGGCCCGGCATTACGAGGCGGTGGCCGGGGCCATGGTCCCCCACGTTCGCGACCGGCCGCTGGCCCTGCAGGCGTTTCCGAACGGGATCGGCGAGCCGGGCTTCTTCATGAAGTCGATCCCGAAGTACTTCCCCGACTGGGTGGCCGCCGTGACCGTGCCCAAGCGCGGCGGGTCACTCACGCAGGCGCTGGCCCAAGACGAGGCCACGCTCGTCTACCTCGCCGGACAGAACGTGATCACGCCGCACATCTGGCTTTCGCGCGCCGACGCGCTGCGCCAACCCGATCGGCTGATCATGGACTTCGACCCCTCGCCCGGCGTCGGCTTCAGCGAGGTTCGGGCAGCCGCTCGAGACGCGGGGGAGCGCCTCAAGGACGCCGGGCTGGCCCCGTTTGCGATGGTCACCGGTTCGCGCGGGGTGCACGTCGTCTGCCCGCTGCGCCGCGGACCCTCGTTCTCCGACGTCCACGGGTTCGCCCGCAGGTTGGCAGAGGCGATGGTCGGCGATGACTCCCGGTACCTGACGCTGGAGTGGCGGCGCTCGGACCGGGGGCGGCGGATCTATCTCGACGTCAACCGGATCAACTATGCCCAGCACGCGGTCGCGCCCTACGCGGTCAGGCCCCGGCGGGGCGCTCCGGTGGCGATGCCGATCGTCTGGGAGGAGCTGTCGGATCCAAAGCTCGCGCCCGACCGGTGGACGATCCGCGACGCGGGCGCGCGGCTGCGCAGCGAGGGCGACCCCTGGCAGGGCATCGGGCGCCGGGCACGCAAGCTACCTTTGCCAGATGGCTGAATCAGAACCGCCGTCTCCGGTCTCGATCCTGGCCAGCGACTCCGACCGCGAGCGCAGCATCGAGCTGCTGCGCCAAGCGGTCGTCGAGGGACGGCTGGAGCTCGAGGAGTTCACCGATCGGGTCGGCTTGGCCCAGCGCGCGCGCACCGAGTCAGACCTGCAAACGCTCACCCGGGACCTGCCGGCCGTACCCTCGCCGGCCGCCGAGGTGTCCGCACGCCACCTCGCCCTCTGCTCGAGCCTGGTGCGCACCGGGCGCTGGGAGCTCCCCCGCCGCTCCTCGTTTCGGTGCATCTGCGGAACCGTGAGCCTCGATCTGCGTCAGGCGCGGCTGGATGCAGACGAGGTCGAGCTCGAGGTCTACAACCTGTTCGGAACCGTGACCGTGGTCGTCCCGGAGGGGATCGAGGTGAGCGTGCAAGGCGGCGGGTGGTTCGCGAGCCAGGTGGTCGAGCCGCCCGCCGGACCGCCCATCCCAGGCGCCCCGCGGCTGCGCATCACGGCCCGCGGACCCGGTGGAACGCTGTACGTTCGCTCCCGGTCAGAGCGCCCGAGCGCTCTGGCGAGGACGCTCGGAGCCGGCTCCGGTCCGGGCGCCGCCGGCCAGCAGCCACGCCGTCTCGACGCGTAGCCTCCAGGCCTGTCATGGCCCGCCCGTTTCTCCTGCTCCAGCTCTCGGATCCGCACATCGGCGCCGACTGGGGCGGCGACCCAACCGCCGACCTCGAAGCCGCGGTGGCGTCGGTCAGGCAGCTGCCCGACCAGCCGGACGCCGCCCTGATCTCCGGTGACATCGCCAACCGCGGGGGCGATGACCAGTATGCGGTGGCGCGCGAGCTGCTGGGGCGGCTGCCCGGGCCGGTGTACGTGATGGCCGGCAATCACGACGATCGCGAGGCTCTGCGCCGGCACTTCGAGCTGCCCGGGACAGGCGCCGAGCCGATCCAGTACGCGGTGGACCTCGGGCCGCTGCGGCTCGTGGTGCTCGACACCACGCGCCCCGGCGAGGACGCCGGAGAGCTCGACGCCGAACGGCTGGCCTGGCTCGACGACGCCCTGGCCGAAGCTCCAGATCGCCCGACGGTGCTGGCGCTGCACCACCCGCCGCTCCTCACGGGCGTCGACGCCTGGGATGAGATCGCTCTGAGCGCCGAGCATCGAAGCGGGCTGGCGCGGGCCCTCGAGCCTCACTTCCAGGTGCAGCTGCTGACCGCCGGTCACGTTCACCGGGCGATCGCGACCCGGTTTGCCGGCCGGCCGCTGGTGACGATTCCGAGCACGCACCTGCAGGCCAGACTCCAGTTCGGAGCCGGCCCGTTCACGCTCACACCCGAGCCCCCCGGCTACGCGCTGCACGCGATCCTCGACGGCGACATCGTCTCCCATCTGCAGCCGGTGGAGCACGACTGAGGCGTCGCTAGGCTGAGGTCGGTGTCCAGCGGCATTTTCCTAGGACCTGCGTGAGCGAGCTCGCGACCCGTCCCCTCGGAGCCTCCGGCTTGCGCGCGTCGTCAGTCGGTCTGGGTGCCAACAACTTCGGCCGCCGAGTCGATCTGGACGGGACCCGAGCGGTCGTGGACGCCGCGCTGGACGAGGGCGTGACCTTCTTCGACACCGCCGACACCTACGGCCGGGGGGCCAGCGAGGAGTACCTGGGGGAGCTGCTGCGGGGTCGCCGCGACCAGGTCGTGCTGGCCACCAAGTTCGGAATGGATATGGGCGACGGCAAAGGTCCCCGTGGCTCCCGGAGCTACATTCGGCAAGCCGTCGAATCGTCTTTGCGCCGGCTCCAGACCGATGTGATCGACCTCTACTGGTATCACCGCCCAGACGGGGAGACGCCGATCGCCGAGACGCTCGGCGCTCTGAACGAGCTGATCGGCGCCGGCAAGGTGCGCGCCATCGGCGCCTCCAACTTCGACGTGGCCCAGCTCGAGCAAGCGGACGCGGCCGCGCGCACCGATGGCCTGACCCCGTTCAGCGCGCTCCAGAACGAGTACAGCCTGCTGGTTCGCGACCCCGAGCGCGACGTGCTGCCCGCCTGCGCGCGGCTGGGCGTCGCGTTCGTTCCCTACTATCCGCTTGCCGCCGGGCTGCTCACCGGCAAGTACCGTCCCGGCCAGCCGGGTCCCGAGGGCGCCCGGCTGTCGGGCCGCGACCAGATCGCCAGCGAGGATCAGTTCGAGCTGATCGGCGTCTTGGAGAGCTTCGCCGAGGAGCGGGGGATCGCGCTCATCGACGTGGCCATCGGGGCGCTGCTGGCCCACGAGGCCGTGGCGTCAGTGATCGCCGGCGCGACCAAGCCGGAGCAGGTGCGCGCCAACGCCGCCGCCGGACGCTGGCAGCCCACCGAGGACGACCTCGCCACGCTGCGCGAGATCCTCGGGCCGCCCTCCGCCTGAGGCAGCCCTCCGCCTGAGGCAAGCCGGTCCGACGGCCGCCGGGCGCGCGTGTCCGCCGCGCATCTCTAGCCTAGATCGCATGTCGCGCACCTCCGGACCCTCCTGGCTGCGCCTGCCGCTGTGGGCCCGCTGGGCACTCACGGTGGCGGTGGCGATCGCCCTGGCCGTGGCCCTGGTCGTGTTCGTCGATCGGCACAACAACAACAACGTGGCGCCGTTGAGTCCCAAAGCCGCAGTGCGCGCCAACCGGGAGGCCGAGATCGTCGTCTCCCAGGACCAGGCTCCCCACGTCGCCGGCCTGAACCCGGCGATCCCCCCGGAGATGGCGTTCAGGCGCGTCATCGGCGCCCAGATGAACAAATTGCTCGCTGACGGCGAGATCGACGGCCCGCTTGACCGCGTCACCTGCGCCGCCGCCGGCACGGGGCGCGGCGTGACCGGCTACCGGTGCACCGGCGAGGCCGACGACGTCAACTACATCTTCGAGGGCGTGATCGACCACCGAGCTCGGCTGATCACCTACTGCAAGCGCGATCCGCCGCCCGTCCCCTCGCAGAACATCCCGATCAGTCGCCGCTGCCAGACCTGAGCAGCCGACCGACGGACGGGCGACGAGCCCTCAGCGCCAGATGGCGCCGCCGGGGCGGCGGGAGTGCGGCCAGAAGCGCACCGCGAGGATCCGCGCGCCGCGGGAGACGGCAAAGCCGACGCATCCGCTTCGGGTCTCCCCGACCCCGATCAGGCTCTCGAAGTCGGCGAGGGGCGTCTGGCAGACGCCCTGCTTGATGAACAGCGGCGTGGCCGTGCCCGTGGACGGGACCACCGAGACGTCTCCGGAGGCGGTGCTGTCGTAGGTCGCGCCGTGGTCGTTGTGGATCATCAGCTGCACTCCGACCGCCCGGGTTCCGGGTGGCGCGGCGGCTCCGCTGCCCGGAAGCGGGTCGAGCACCCTGGTGATCGTCACCGTCAGCGTCGAGCTCCCGGCGGCAACGAGCTGGGGCTGTCCCACGGGCCTGCCCGGCCGGCGGCCGGGGCGACGCCGAGGCCCGCCGTGGCCGGGCGTGGTCGTCGCCGCGCCGGATGACGACGCGCTGGTCGATGACGGCACGCTGGTCGATGACGACACGCTCGCGGTGGTGGCGGTCCCGGTGGAGGCCGAGCCTCCGCACGCCGCCACTCCGAGGACCGCGGCCGCCGTCAGGCCCGCGGCGGCCACGCGGACGCTGGACGGCACGCCGGTCACGGATTTCAACATACGCCGTCAACCGCGAACACGCTCCCAAGTCCGCGACCGAGCGATTGGCCGCGGCGGGCACGCACCGAAGCACGCGAGAGCCGCCCACACCTTGCCGACCCACTCGGTGAGGTTCTCGATTTCAGCGATCCTGATGACTGCTTTCGGGCAGGCCCGAAGCGGGGGTTTGGCCAGCGCGGCCGTCGTCGGAGGCGCCGCCCGGGATCGCGGCGGGGAGGCGCGACGGGGGCAGCGCGCGCTCCAGCGCCTCCCAGCCCACGTCACGCTCGATCTCCGCGCGCTCTACCCGGCCGCCGCCCCGAAGTCCGAATAGGCGTTTGGCGAACAGCAGGTAGGCGACGATCAGAAGGTTGATCACCAGGGCAAGGATCTTGAACACCGTGATCCGGCCGGTGAGCTCATAGACCTCGGGGATCAGCAGCAGCGTGGTGGCGATGAACGTCAGGTATTCCGCCCACCGCTTGCGATACCACAGGCCAACAGCTTCGACGCCCTCGAGCAGCGCGTACCCGGCGGCGATCAACCCGAGCGCGAACAGGGTCGAGGCCCTCAACGAGAACGCCTTGCGCACATCCTCGAGGATCGTGCTGTGCGTGGCGCTGGTCGGCCCACCCAGGCCGCCTTGCATGTCGGTGAACACCCGATAGAAGGTCCCGCGCAGCTGGGTGCGATCGTTCAGGAAGAAGAAGGTCGCGATCGCGATCACACCGAGGATCAAGAAGTGCAACAGACGATCCAGCGCGATCAGTCGCAGCACGTACTTATCGCGCAGGGGACGGCCGCGCAGCGGCAGCTCGATCTCGTCGCGCTCGGGCGGATAGGGGCGTGCCGGCCGCTCCGGGGGGGCCAACGACACCCAGGCATCGCAGCGCAGACAGCGATACCAGCGCAACCCGGTCTCCGGATCCGGGCGGGCGAAGATCGTATCCTCGGGGCGCAGCTCGCCCGCGTCAGTGCCGACCAGCTCATGCCCGGACAGGCCGCAGGACAGCAGCTCGTAGCGAAGACGGGGACGAAACCGGCGCGGCCGCTCGGTCCCCGGCGCGGCCTCGCGCTCTGACGGCGACGGTGTCATGACTGATTCCTACCCTCCTGCGCCGCGGATTTCACCCGGCCAGCCGCTGAGCAGCGAGGCGCAGCGTGCTTGCCCCGGCTAGCCGTGAGGACCTCGCCCGGTCAGGCACAACGCTCCGGCGAGACCACCAGATCACCCATGCGGGGTGAGGCGCGATCACCCCGCATCGGAGGATGATTGAGGGCATGAAGCTCGAGGTCGACCCAACGTGACCCCCGGCTCGCCGACCCCTGCGGCCGGCGCCGGGCCGCGGGTTCGGTCGTCGAAGGACAAGGCGCGGCTGATCATCCTGGGCGCCGCGCTTGCGCTGGCGATCATCTTCGCCGTCCTCAACCTCCACAAGGTCAGCGTCAACTGGATCGTGACCACGACCGACACGCCGCTGACGATCGTGATCGTGGTCGCCTTCCTGGTGGGAGCGCTCTTCGGAGCCCTCGTCTACCGGCGCGCGGGCCGCTGAGCGATCAGCCCCCCGAACATCGGCGAGCGCCTCGGTCCCAGTTGTGTAGAGCGCCGTACGCCGGGTATGCGAACACCACAGGGTGGTTCGTTCTGGGCATTCGCGGGTCCGGAGCCACCGATTGCACACACGCAAGCCTTGGAGGGCAAGTCCTATGGCCGATTCACTGGATAAAAAGAAGGTCGCGATCATCGCCACCGACGGGGTCGAGCAGGTGGAGCTGGTAGAGCCGCGCAAGGCCGTCGAGCAGGCGGGCGCCAGGGCCGAGCTGCTCTCGCTTGAGACCGGCGAGATCCAGGCGATGAACAGCGACATCAATCCCGCCGACAAGCACAAGGTGGACAAGGCGATCGGCGACGCCTCGCCCGGCGACTACGACGCGCTCATCCTCCCTGGCGGCACGGTGAACGCCGACCGGCTGCGCATCGACTCCGACGTGATCTCGTTCCTGAAGGAGTTCTTTGCATCCGGCAAGCCAGTCGGAGCCATCTGCCACGCGCCCTGGACGCTGGTCGAGGCCGACCTGGTGCGCGGCCGGACCCTCACCTCCTATCCGAGCCTGCAGACCGACATCCGCAACGCCGGCGGCGAGTGGGTCGACGAGGAGGTCGTGGTCGATCAGGGGCTCGTGACGTCCCGCAAGCCCGACGACATCCCCGCCTTCACGGCCAAGATCGTCGAGGAGTTCGCCGAGGGCAAGCACGAGGTCGCCAGCGCGGGCGCGACCGGGGACTGACGTCCCGCCGCCGGACGCGGATCAGCGGCTCTGGGTGACTGCCGCCCGGAGCCGTTCCTGCGCCTTGCGGCCATGGCCGGCGATCGGCGGCCGCTCCTGGATCGGGACGGCGGCGATCGCTCCGTCCTGCCAGGGCCTCAGGTACTGACCGGCCGCCTGGGCCGGAGGATCCGTGAGCCGAGTCTCGGCCGCGGCGAGCACCGCATAGGCCATCTCCCCCAGCGCCCGCAGCGGCTGGTGGCGGTTCTGGCGCGTGCCCAGATGGCACTCGGCCAGCGCCGCCAGCCCGTAGGCGCCCAGGGCGTCGATCAGCACGGCGATCTCGACCCCGTAGCCGACCGGGAACGAGATCGACTCCAGCAACTCGCGCCCGGCGGCGACCTCGCCGGCCAGCGGCTGGGCGAAGCCGGCCAGCAAGGGCTGGTGCAGGTTGATCAGCGGCCGCGCCATCAACTCGGTGACCCGGCCGCCCTCGTGGGGCAGGGTCAAGGCTCCGGCTTGCAAAGGTCGGTCGAAGGCGCCCTTGACCAGCTTGACGGAGGGATCGGAGAGCAGCGGGCCGAGCAGGCCGCTGAGATGTCGCGGGCTGGGATCGGCGGTGTCTCCGTCGAGGAAGCACACGAGCTCGCCGCCGGTGACCTGGAGCGCGCGCCACATCGCGTCGCCCTTGCCCAGCGCCGGCCCGAGCTCAGGGAGGATCTCGTCCTGCTGGATGACGCGGGCGCCCGCGGCCGCCGCGAGCCCGGCCGTTCCGTCGGCGGATCCCGCATCCACCACCACCAGCTCGTCGACCAGCCCGAGGGCGGCCAGCGGCGCCACCGTCGTGCGCAGGACATCCTCGATCGTGTCCGCGCACTCCTTGGTCGGAATGATCGTGGTCACGAGGCGATCGCCCTTCACGGCTGCCAGCTTCCGGGCATCGAAATCATCGGCGCGGTAGCGCCGGCCGGCGTACCAGGTCGAGACCGCCAGATCGACCGCCAGACCCCGGGCCGCCCTTCCGTCCGCTCGCGCCGAGGTTCTGACCTTCACGTCGGATGCCCGCAGGATCGGCACCCGATGCTCGGTGAGACGATCCGCGAAGCCGGCGTCCTCGAGCGCCACCAGCGGCTCGATGCCGCCCACGGCACGGTAGGTGGCGGCGGTCACGCCCAGCGAGGCTCCCGCGAAGTGATGGTGGCCGGCCTCGGGCTCGGCGCGCCGTACCCGGCTCAGGCGGGCCGAGGCCTCTCGGTCGCGGCGGCTCAGGACCGCGGCGGGAAGCTCGGCGGCCTCCTCGCCGTCGAGCTCGATCAGCCCCGCGATCGCCCGGGCCCCGGCGGCCACGTGGGCGAGCTGACGCTCGAGCCAATCGGGCGCCGGGCGCGAATCGGCATCGGTGCATGCGATCAAACCCTCCGGGGCGCCGAGATCGAGCAGCCGGTCGCAGGCGGCGTCCATGCCGACACGCCGTGCCGGTCCGGCGCCACTCCCGGGACCGGCCAGCGTGCGCACGGCCAGCCCGAGCTCGGCGCACACGCGGGCGACGACGCCCGCCGTGTCATCGCGGCAGCCGTCGAGCACCACGAACGTCTCGAACGCATCCCGGGATACGGTCTGGAGCGCGAGCGCCTCCAGGCAGCCTCCGATCCGCCGCTCCTCATCGCGGGCCGGGACCACCACGACGGCTCTCAGGGGCATGGCGCACCTTGCGCAATCAGGTCTCGGCCTCGCTCGTAGCTGTCGTCGTCGTCATGGGTGAGGACTCCCACGATCGTGCCCTCACGTCCGTACCAGGCGGTGAAGGCTCCGTCCGCACCGGGCTCGAAGGAGACGTGGTCGTAGCCGTCCCCCCAGGCCGCGTACTTGAGCGTCCGGGTGCCGATCGTCGACCAGAACCCCGGCACCTCGTCCCAGCCGGCCTGCACGCCTGCCGCCGTGCGGCCGGCGATCGTGCCCTGGCCGAGCGCATCGCCCCAGTGCTCAACGTGCAGCCGCCGGCCGGCCGTCCGGTTCTCGGCCAGGCACACGTCACCGGCGGCCAGCACGCCCTCGAGCGCGGTGTGCATCGCGGCATCGACGCAGACCGCGCCGTCGACGAGCTCGACCCCGTCCCCATCCCCGTCGGCCCCGGCCACCAGCTCGCTGCGCGGAGCCACCCCGGCCGCCATGACGACGACCCGCGCCCTCGCCCGCCGTGAGCCGGCGATGATCTCCAGAAGCCCGTTCTGGCGCTCGATCCGGTCCACGCCTACGCCGAGACGCAGCTCAACTTGCTCCTCCTCGAGCCAGCGCGCAAGCTCCTCTCCAGCCTCGATGCCCAGCCGGCGGCAGTTCGGAGCCGCCTCGTCGGAGAACAGGGTGACCTCGTGGCAACGGCGGCGCAGGGAGGCGGCGATCTCGCAGCCGATGAAGCCCGACCCGATGACCACCACCTCGGCGGGCGGCCAGAGGCGGCGCTCGAGCTCGCGAAAGTCGTCGAGCGAGCGCAGCACCCGGACCCCGGGGTCGTCGGATCCCGGGACCGGCAACCGCTTGGGCTCGGATCCGGTGGTCAGGACGCAGCTGGAGTAGCTCAGCTCACGTCCGCCGGAGAGCGCGACCCGGCGGCCCAGCGCATCCAGCGAGACGGCGCGCCCCCCCACCAGCGCCACCTCCGCCTCCGCCAGCCAGGACTCGTCCTCGAGCGGAAGCTCGTCCTCATCCATCTCGCCGCGCAGCAGCTCCTTGGTCAGGGGAGGCCGGTTGTACGGCATTCGCTTCTCGTCGGCCACGATCGCCACCGCCCCCCGGCCTCCGGCCTCGCGGTAGGAACGCGCGGCCGACAGACCGGCCGGCCCGCCCCCGATCACCAGCAGCTCGAACTCGTCGCTCACCGACGCTCCAGCACGTCAAGCAGGTAGTCGGCAGCCGCCTCGGAGGCGACCGGCGCCAACCAGGCCTGGCGCCGGACCAGCGCGTGCACCTGATCGGCGTCGAAGGGTCGTTCGGGGCCGGAGGGACGCCAGTGGACGGCCACCAGCCGAGCGCCCGGCCGCATTTCCTCACGCAGCACGCCGAGCGTCCCCGAGAGCTCGTCGGGCTCCAGGTAGTAGAGGATCTCCGAGGCCACGACGAGATCGTAGGCACGCCGCGGGATCGCCTCGGGGATCGTGCCCAAAATCGTCGTCACCGAGTCATACGTGGCCAGCCGGCGACGAGCGTCTGCCACCGCCGTGGGCGCGCCGTCGACCGTGACCAGGGATCGGCAGAGGGGGGCGAGCAGGAGGCTGAACACGCCGATCGAGCTGCCGAGCTCGAGCGCGCTGCCGAACGGCGGCCGACCACAGGCGGCCAGCGTGGCCGCGTACTTGTCGCGCTCGTACTCGCTGGTCGTGTAGTCCCAGGGATCGGGATCGCAACGGTAGCGTGCTTCGAAGTCGGCCTGGCGCATGTGGGTCACGGGTCCAACCTCTTCAGGGCGGCCTCACCGGCCCGAGCCAGCAACGGGTCCAGGCGGTGCTGGAGCAGGAACAGCTCCAGATCGCGCCGTGCCCGGTCAAGGGCCTGGGTCCGGACGAACGGCCTGGAGCCGCAGGCCCGCGCCGCCTCGTCGAGCAGCTCCCGGCAAGCCTGCGAGATGGCCGCCCGGCCGTGCAGCGCCACCGCCGGGAGATCGGGGGCGGCCGCGTCCATGGCGGCGGCGGCCGCTCCCATCCAGACATCGATCGTGCCGTGAGCGGTGAGCATCCGCCCGGCGGCGAGGCCCTCGAGCTCGCCGTGCCGCTGGCGCTGGGCAAGCGTCGCGAGGGCGTCGGCGAGCGCGGCATCGGCCATGCCCGCCCAGCTGGCGGCGGTGCGCAGGGCGTCGCGTCCAAACCACGGCTGGGTCGAGATGGCGCCCGGGGGCCCGAGCCGGGCGAGCACCGGCGCGTCGTGGAACAACACTCGATGCGACACCGAGGCCACCAGTCCGTGCGACCGGTACCAGGTGGGATCGACCTGGACACGGCGCTCGTCGGTGAGGTCGATCCACACCGAGATCGGCGGCCCGCCGTGCTCGTCGCGCCCCAGCACGAGCGCCCGGTGCAGCCCTCCGGCGCCCGAGCAGAACGTCTTGACGCCTCGCAGCACTTCGCCGTCCCCGGCGCTCACCACCGCCGCCGGCGGGCCCTCGCCCGGGACGGGATCTCCGCCCCAGACACCGGCGCGCAGCCTCCCGGCCCGGACGGCGCTCAGCTCGCGGTCGCGCAGCTCGGCCGGGCCCTGCACGGCGATCCGCTCCACGGCGTTCAGATGGCCATCGAAGATCCGGCCCACCGAGCCGTCGGCGCTCGCCACCCGGCGGACCAGGTCCAGCTCCAGCTGCGCCGGCGGTCGCACCACCCCCGCGCGGGCGTTGAAGGCCAGAGCTCCGACCGCCTCCAGCGCGTCGAAGGCGTCGCCTGGAAACGACGGGGCGAGCTGCGCGTCGCGGTTGGCCGCGCCGGCGGCGATCCGAGCGAGGGCGTCGTCGAGACCGGCGAGCCGGCTCTCCTGATTGGGGTCGGGGCGTGCGGTGGTCAACTGGCTAGAGCGCCGTTCATATGGCTAGAGCGCCGCCAGCTCGAGCCGGCGGTCACGAGCGTGGCGCGTCACCAACCGTACGTAGTCGACGGTCTCGCCCACGTTCTCGCGGCGGGCTCCGGGGCCGATCCCGTCGTGGGCGAGCACGACGGCGCCCGCACGCAGCCGCTGCCGGGTGGCGGCGAACATCGATGCGGCGCGGTCACCGCGCCAATCATGGGTGTCGACGGTCCAGCCGGTCAGCCGGAGGCCGAACTCCGCCGCCAGCGACTCGGTCCATGCGGCCGTGTCGCCCCACGGCGTGCGCCACAGCCTGGGGCTCACCCCCAGCGCAAACAGGCGCCCGAGCGCCCGCTCGGTGTCGGCACGGCCCCAGTCGACGTCGCGCGCGGAGTGGCGAATGTGCTCATCGCAGTGCAATCCGACGGCGTGCCCCTCCCCCAGGATTCGCGCCACCAACCTGGGGTGGGCGGCGGCCCGGGGGGCAATCAGGAAGAACGTCGCCCGGCCCCCGGCCCCCGCCAGCGCGTCCAGAACCTCTGGCGTGCCGTTCTCGTCAGGTCCGTCGTCGAAGGTCAGCGCCAGCGCGCGCACCCGGCAAACCTACCCAACGGCGCGCCTTTCTCACGTGGCGGCCGTCCCCGCCTCGGGGGTCCGGGCGTCCTCGGCCTGGTCGGCCTGTTCGATCTCACGGCCCCGTCTGAGCAGGAACGCGCCCATCGAGCCGGCGAGCGTGGCCACGACCGAGATCGAGTACGCCTCCATGAACACATCGAGGATCCGGCCCCCGACCGTGAACGGATTCTGGATCTGGGAGGAGACCGTGAGCAGCTGGGTGGAGGTCCAGAACAGGGCGCTGCCGTAGCTGTCGAGCTGCGTGTTGGGAGCATGGCGCTCGAACAGGAGCGCCAGCGCCGCGCAGACCAGGTCGACGCCCGCGGTGATCACGACG
Source organism: uncultured Solirubrobacteraceae bacterium (assembly GCA_963830595.1). Classification (GTDB taxonomy): domain Bacteria; phylum Actinomycetota; class Thermoleophilia; order Solirubrobacterales; family Solirubrobacteraceae; genus Palsa-465. The sequence goes on along the minus strand of CAWHMQ010000004.1, from coordinate 136,492 downwards.
AGCGCCAAGATCAGGGCACGCAGGTGCCGGTGGGTGCGCGTATCCCCGCGCGCCACCCCGCCGATCTCGCGCATCGCCGCCCGGGTCACCTTGGCCAGGTACACCGCTCCCTATTCGGGGCGCTCGGGCCGCGTCCTGTGTGGCCGGAGGCGTCGGCCGCAGCAGAGATAATTGGAGCCGTGGCCTACGACGAGGACCTCGCCAACCGGATCCGGGAGCTGATCGCCGGCGAAGAGGGCGTGCTCGAGAAGCGGATGTTCGGGGGACTGGCCTTTCTGATCGCCGGCAACATGGCGGTCAGCGTGAGCGGCCAGGGAGGGCTGCTGCTCCGCGTCGATCCGGAGCACACCGAGACCCTGCTCGGCAAGCCGCACGCCCAGCGGTTCGTGATGCGGGGTCGCCCGATGGACGGCTGGCTGCGCGTCGAGCCCGATGGGCTGCGCACCAAGGCGCAGCTGAAACGCTGGGTGGGGCGAGGCGTCGGCTACGCCAGGACCCTGCCGGCGAAGTGAGGCGGGCGCGCCCGCCCGGGGTCGGGCCGCGCTAGCGGTCGAGCCGGCGGATCTCGCCGACCACCCGGTCGACGGGCAGACCTTCGCCGAACTCGCCCTCGCCACGCGTCCGCAGGACCTGGACGGCCCAGCTCAGGTGAGACTGGGTCTCGTCCTCGGGCTTGGGGTGCTCGGCCAGGAACGCGCTCACGTCGTCGGGATCGAGCTCGGGCGCGTGCTCGCGCACGTACTCCGCTACTGATTGCTTGGAAACGGGCATTGCTTGCACCCGAGCTTAGCCGTCGGTCCTCAGCTGTCGAAGCCGAGTCCCATTCGATCAAGCGTGCGCAGCCAGACGCCCCGGCGCCCTTCGTGTCGATCGGCGGCGGCCAGCCGATTGCGCGTCAGCTGGATGACGGCGCTGCGCAGCGGCTCAGGTGGGAACGGCAGCGGTCGCCGGCGCACGAACGACAGCGACGTCGTCTCGCCGGGCCGCCCGTCGAGCAGGTCCACGCCCAGCCGGGCGCCGAACCTGCTGGCGCCCACCCCAGCCCCGTGTAGCCGAGGGCGTAGACGACCCGTCCGCCCATCGCCTGACCGAAGAACACCGAGAAACGGCTGCAGGTGTCGATCGCGCCACCCCATCGATGGCTGAAGCGCACGCCCTCCAGCTGCGGGAACGCGGTGAAGAAATGCTGCGAGAGCTTGGCGAACGTGGCCTCGTGGTCGTCCAGGTGGGGGCCGACTGGGCCGCCGTAGCGATAGACCGCGTCATACCCACCCCACAGGATCCGGTGGTCAGCGGTCTGCCGGAAATAGTGAAACTCGACGAGGTTCGGAGTCGCCTCGTCGTAGCCCGGCGCGGCCAGGGCACCGTGGCGGCCGGCGGGATCGTCCACGGCTCAGGTCGCGCCCGCGGCCGACATCGTGTCCGACGCACACCACTCCCTCCGCCGCGGCGCGCTCCGCAGACGGAGCGGCGCACTTCAGTCCACGGGCCGGACATCGCACCAGGCCGGACGTCGGACCACCTGTCGCCGGTGAACTCGTGGTTTGCGCGCCCGGCGGATTGGGAAACCGGGATCCAGACGGCGAGACAGGGAGGAAGAGCAGTAATGCCCACAGTCAGCATCGGGCGACGGTTCCGGGTGGCGGCGGTCCTGATCGCGTCCCTGAGCGTCCTGGTCGGCTGGACGCTGGGGCGCGGAGATCGCGCTCTGGCCGCCGGGCCGAGCGGCTCTGCCGCCGGGGGGAGCTGGGTGCTCACCACCCACTCGTTCGTCAATCGGTTCGACGCCGAGCCCTACGTCGGCAACGGTTACTTCAGCCAGCGCATCCCGGCTGCCGGGATGGGCCTGCGCGGTGGGCTGGGCGAGATCGGCTGGCCGCTTGACACGCCGCGGACCACCGAGGCCCTGGCGGCGGGACTGTACGCCTACACCGACGCCTCGAAGGTCTATCCGCACATCCGCAAGCAGGTCATCGCGCTGATCCCCACCTGGTCGACGCTCACGTTCGCCAGCCCCTCCGGCACCTACTCGCCGGCGACCGCCACCACCGGCAACGTCCGCCAGTACACCCAGCGTCTGGATCTGCGCACCGGGACGGTGACGACCTCAGGCGTGTGGCGGTCTCCCAGAGGTCAGCGAGCCCGGTTCGTCTACCAGGTGTTCACCGACCGCGGCCGGGCACACGTCGCCGTGGTGCGCCTGGCGCTGACTCCGCTGTGGAGCGGGCGGGCGCGGGTCACCAGCCTGCTCGACGGGTCGGGCGCGGCCCGGCTGATCGGCACCGGCTCAGGGGTCAAGACGGCCACGCACACGATCGATGTGTCCGCCAGGGCAATCGGCACCGGCTTTCCGGTGGCCGAGTCGGCGACGCTGGGCTACTCCCTGAACGGCGCCGTGCGCGACGAGCCGCTGCGGCTGCACCGGGCTCTGAGCACCGCCGAGGAGATCGCCTTCACGGTCAGGCGCGGGCACACGTACACGTTCACCAAGTACGTCTCCGTGGTCACCGGTCGCGACGCCAAGGCTCCGGCCCGGCAGGCGCGTCAGGACTCCCTGCTGGCGGCGCGGCTGGGGGAGGCGCGGCTGGCCCGGGAGAACTCGGCCGCCTGGAGCTCGTTGTGGGACAGCGACATCCTGGTCTCCGGCGCCCCGGCGCTGCAGGCGGTCATCCACGCCAACACCTACGACCTCTACGCCAGCATCCGGCCGGGCGCTCCGGACTCGATCGGACCCAGCGGGCTGTCCAGCGACGGCTACGCCGGGGCGATCTTCTGGGACTCGGACATCTGGATGTTCCCGGCCATGCTGGCCGAGCATCCGGACATCGCGAAGGTGGCGGTCGACTACCGCTTCCACACCCTGGCCGCCGCCGAGCACGACGCTCGCGTCAACGGCTACAGCGGCGCCTTCTATCCGTGGACGGCCGGCGACGACGGTCGGACCGGTCACGACTGCTACGGCACCGTGACCGCCCCCGACGACAGGATCATCTCCGACCCCAACAAGAGCTGCAGCCAGGAGCTGCACCTGCAGGCCGACATCGCGCTCTCGCAGTGGGAGTACTACGAGGCTACGGGCGATCGGCAATGGCTGGCCGGCCACGGTTGGCCGGTGCTCCGGGCCCTGGCCAGCTTCTGGGTCAGCAAGGCGACCCCGAGCGGCGGCGGCGCCTACTCGCTGGACAACATCCAGCCCCCGGACGAGTCCCACACGGGCGTGGACAACTCGACCTATACCAACGCCGATGCCATCACCGCGCTGAACGATGCCACCAGCGCCGCCCGCGCACTGGGCCAGCCGGTCCCGGCGAGCTGGGGCACGGTGGCGGCGGGGCTGGCCAAGACGATGCCGTTCGACGCCGCCCAGAACATCTACGAGGAGTTCGACGGCTACACGGGCGACCAGATCAAGCAGGCCGACGTGGTCATGCTCACCTACCCGCTGGCCTTCCGGATGCCGGCCGGCGTGGGCCTGTCTGACCTCAACTACTACGCGCCGCGCACCTCGCTGCAGGGGCCGGCGATGACCGACGCGATCCATTCGATCGACGCCTCCGCGCTGAACGCCCCCGGCTGCTCGGCCTACACCTACATGCTGCGCAGCTACGAGCCCTTCTTGCGCGGCCCCTACCAGCAGATGGCCGAGACACGCTCGGGCGAGACGACCGCGTTCAACTTCCTCACCGGCGTGGGCGGCTTCCTGCAGGTGTTCGAGTACGGCTTCTCGGGACTGCGCTTCGGCACCGGCTCGGTGACGCTGGATCCCAGCCTCCCCCCGCAGCTGCCCGGCGTCACCCTGACGCATCTGCGCTGGCACGGCCGGGTATTCACGGTGGCGATCAGGCCGCAGCTGACCACCGTGACCAACAACGGCGCCGCCCGCCTGCCGATCCACACGCCGGCGGGGCCGGCGACGGTGGCGCCGGGAGCTCGCACCACGATGCCCACGCGCCGCCCCGATCAGCAGCCGACCGGGGACCTGACGCGCTGCCAGCCGGTGAGCGCCACCTCGTCGGTGCCCGGTGACGACCCCGTGGCGGCGGTCGACGGCAGCAACGCCACTCCCTGGATCGCCACCCAGCCGCGCGCTGACCTGACCGTCTCGCTGGGGCACACGGCCAGCGTCGACTCGGCCACGATCACCCGGGGCAGCGGCTTTGGCTCGTTCCCCTACACCGTCCAGGTCTCCACCGACGGCGTGCACTGGCAGGTGGTGGCCACCGCGGCCGCCCAGTCGACGGGGGTTGACTCCTTCCACTTCACGGCGGTCCCCGCCCGCTACGTCCGGCTGGACTTCCCGGGCAGCCCCGGCTCGGCCGCGCCCGACATCGGAGAGCTGAGCGTGAGCGGCAGCTGAGCGCGGCCCGTCCGGATCGGGCGCCGGCTCAAGAGCGCCGGCTCAAGAAGGCCGGCTCAAGGGCGCCGGCTCAAGGCGCTGGCGTGGGGACGGTCACGCCCTGTAGCTGCACCGGTGGAGTGAGCGGATCGAGCTCGGTGTCCTGGGAGACGCCGGGCGGGGGGATCGTGTCCATCACCGTGGGCACGCTGTTGGGGTTCACCGAGCAGATCGGGTTCGTACCCCCGGCTGGGCACACGCCGAACGAGTACTGGCCGGCGGGCTGAGTGAAGTTGCGCACCGGCGGGTTGCCGGACCCCTGACCGGCCAGGGCCACGGTGAACACCCAGCCGGCGCCGACCGTCCCGAACGCCGAGCGGGGCATGACGAGCGTCGCGGTGCCGCTTGGCTGGTCCACGAGCAGCTGGGCCGAGCCGAGCGACTTGCCCGTGGCGTCGTCCCATACGACCGGGGCGAAGCCCTGGGCCTCGAGCCGCTCGCTCCACGCGTCGGCGGGGGCGATGCCGTAGTTCATCAGCGAGTACGCGGGTTCAGTGGAGGTGTCGCTCGCCGCCGGGTCGTGAACGTAGACGTCGAGCAGCTGAGCGCCAAAGTCCGAGCCGAACGTCGGGGCCAGGTTGCGGATCTTGACCTGGATGTAGACGTCCGAGCTCGTCTGGCTGACCGACATCCCCAGCAGATCAAACGCGCCGGGCTGGAAGTCCGACGCGGTCGGATACTGGTAGGTGCCGGGTCCGTTGTCGTCGCCGCTCGGATCGGTCACGCTGAGCAGCGTCGTGCCCGGCAGGGTCACGTTGGTCACGTACTCCTGGGTGTAGCCGGTGGCGTCGCCCTTGGTGGCGGTGACGGTGATCGTGGTCGAGCCGAAGCTCGACGGCACCGACAGCGACCAGGTGCCGGACGTGCCGGCGGTGGTGGAGGCGATCGCCGCCGTGCCGCCGGCTGCGCCCACCGCCTCGGCGTCGACGGTGGCTCCCGGCGTCGTGGTGCCGGTCACGGTGACGCTCGCGGTGGTGACGCTGGCGCCGGCGCTCGGGGAAGTGATGGCCAGCGGCAGCGAGCCCGGCATCCCGTTGGCCACGTAGCGCTCGCTGACGATGCGAGGCGTCTCCAGGTTGCGTCCCGCGCTCAGGTCCAGCGCCAGCCGTGCGTACTGGGCCTGGGCCCAGGTCAGGGGGCTGGCCGACCCGGCGGGCTTGCCGTCCTGGAAGCCGATCGACGCAGTCGCGGGGTCGGTCCCGTACGGCGAAGCAGCCAGGTCCGGGTCCTCCCAGGCCTGCTCGGGCTCGAGGCCCTGCCCGGACTGCATGTTCTGCATCGAGGCCAGCAGCGTCCGGGCGAAGGACGGGTCCCCGGCGGCCACTTCGTACTCGCCGCGCTCACCGCTGAGCACCGGCCACAGGTGCCCGGTCCCGGTGTCGGTCGGGGGCCACGGCGCGCCGATCACGCTGCAGCTGCTCCCACTTGGCTGATAGCAGTCGCCATAGCCATCCACCGACTCCGTCGGGGTGGTCCCGTAGCGATAGAACCCCGGACCGCTGGGGGTCTGGCGCTCGATCGTGTCGTCGACGACCGTCAGCGAATCCTTGATCACCGGGTCGTCGGCCGGCAGCACGCCGAGGCGCACCAGCTCGAGGAAGCCGGCGTCGATCAGCGAGCGCTGGTCGACGGTGATGCTGCCGTTGCCAAGGTTGACCTGGTCGCCGGAGTTGGGGTCGGCGTTCTTGGTGATGCGCAGGAAGTAGCTGGGCACGCTCGAGCTGACGAACGGGCCGTTGGTGGTCACGTCCCACGCCTTGATGTTGCGCGCGAAGTCGTCGGCGGTGGCCTGGTAGACCCGGGCGCGCACGGGATTCCCGTTCACAGCGGCGATGTGCGAGGCGGCGGTCAGACCGGCGATCTCGGCGGCGATCGTCGAGGGTGAGTAACCAGACTGCTCCTCCCAGCGCTCGACGCCGTCCGACGGACCGTGGGCGACCAGGAAATCGGCGGCCGGGATCACGTGGTTGCGGTACAGGGATCGGTCGCGGGCCAGCCCGGACTGCCAGTCCATCAGGATCGGGTAGGAGGTCTCATCCAGCTGCAGTCCACCCGTGTCCGGGGCGGCCAGCCCGTTCTCCAGCGAGTTGCGCGGCATCGAGCCGTCGGGCAGCTGCTGGCGATCGAACAGGAACCGGGTGGCGGCCCGGGCGCTCCGCACATCGCCGGCGACCAGCAGCCCGGTGAACGCCTCGTACAGATCCCTCGCGAACACTTCGCGGTAGGAGCCGAAGTACGTCGGCTCGCCGTTGGTGAGGTTGCCGGCGGGGACCGACTGGCCCCAGGGCGAGGCCAGCCCGGCGGCGATCGCGCCCGGGAACGTCTTGTCCTCGGAGGCCTTGACGACGTTGACCGACTCGTAGTACTCGCGGACGGCACCAAGGCCGAGCCGCCACGAGGGCCGGTGCAGCCGGGCGTCGTAGCGCAGCCAGCCGGCCTCGTAATCGCGCTGGACGCCGCCGAAGGGCTGGCGCACCGAGGCGCCGGCGACCGACATTGCCCGAGCCTGGGTGGTGCCGAAGCCCAGCGCGAGGGTCGAGTTGCGACCGGGCACCAAGCGCAGTCCGGCGGTCAACGTCACGTGCCCGTCGGGCGCGGACGTGTAGGAGGTCAGCTGATGTGTGTCGTGCAGCATCGTCAGGCCGTCGCTGGCGCTGTCGGCATAGCCGACGCTGGCGCTGGAGAAGCCGTCCGCGGACTCCAGCGCCTCGTAGGTCGGCACCGCGTAGGTGCGGTTGACCGCATCGGTGGTGGTGTTCGTGTTGTAGGCGACCGGCACCTGGCCGCCGCCCGGCGCCGTGGCCAGCGTGGCGCTGTTGGCGCCCGCGTTCTGCGAGCCGCCGCCACCGGTTCCGCCCGCCAGCGGATCCAGCCGAACGTACAGCTGGTCGCCACGCGGACCGTCGAACCGGACCCGCATCAGGACCGCGTCGCGGCCGGGATCGGTCAGGTAGGTGGTGGTGATCCGGTAGTGGTGGGCGGCGTCGGAGGCGATAACCGTGCAGGACATGCCGGTCGGGTCGGGCACTAGCCGGTAGCTCATGTCCCGCGTCTGCAGGTCGGTGAAGCTGCTGCCGTCGCTGACCAGGTACTGCAGCGTGTGCACGTTGGTGGCGTCGACCGTCGGCCAGTAGACGTCCGACAACGCCCCGTCGGCGACCGTGAACCACACCTTGGAGGTGGTGTTGCGAGCCGTTCCGACGCAGTCCTTGCGCGCCAGGTCGAAGTAGCTCTCCGACCCGGGCGCTCCGGGCGCCGCTCCGGCCGCGACGGTGGCGGTGGCGGCATGCCGGGTGGCGGCAATGGCCGACGACGGGATGACGGTGGCGGCCAGCACGCCCACGGCCACCGCGGCGATCAGAACGTGACGCTTAACCACACTCTCCTCCTATGGCCCTCGCCGCGACGGCAGGGCCCCCCGCTGGTTGCACGGCCCGCGCGCAGCATACGCCTCCCCGGCCGCCACGCCAACCGATGCGGTCCGCGGAGCTTTGCCAGCTCGCGCTTGGGACGGGCTGCGGGCCGAAGGGTCGGACAAAACACAGCAGGTCGGCCTCCGTCTAACGCGGTTCCCAGGGCAGCCCGGCCCAGCTCGCGGGCGGCCCGGGCCGCCACCGGTGAAACGGCGCGTACGCCTCGCGTGAGGAGACCGTCTCGCTCTGCGCGCCCGCACCGTGGCGCAACGCGGGCTCGCAGCGCACATACGTGGTGTGACGGGGCTCGGTGCGCGCGCCTGCCATCAAGATCACGCACGGAGCAGCGCCGGTCCCGACGAAGATGTGCTCCGTCTCCGGTGGGCAGTGCACGAAGTCCCAGGCCCGCAGCGGGCGCTCCTCATCCTCGACCAAGAGCAGGCACTCCCCAGCGAGCACGAGGAAGTCCTCCTGGTTGGACTCGCGGTGATAGAGGCCGTTTGGCTGCCCCGGCGCCAGGACCGCCAGCGTGTATCCGACCTGCCCGAACGGCGCCGCCTCGCCCTCGAAGATGCAGGCCGCGCCGAATGACTCGCTCGTCACCCACGCCGCGTCGCGGACGCTGACCACGAACCAGCCGTCGGTGGCCGCCACGCGACCGGCCTCCGACTGCTCCATGCGCGCTTCCGCGGTCACCGGCCAGCAGCCTACCGGGGACGTGCTCGGGCCCGAACCCGCCCGCTACGCGACCGGCCGCACGCACAGACACGCGTAATGAAGCGTGAACAGCCGCGCGGCGGCCGCCGGCGCCAGCCGGTGCAGGCCGGCTCGGATGGCCCACTTGCCGGTGGCCGTCATCCGGGCGCGACGGGTGTCGGCGAAGAATCGGTGGACCTCGAGCGGGAGCGGATCGTCGACGTCGCCGGCCATCCGGAGGCCGGCCCGCGCCACGAGCTCGCGCACGGCGCCGCGATCCAGACGCTGGAGATGCCCGATCTCGGCCGCGCTCTCGCGCTTGCCACGCCTGCGCGCGGACCAGTTGGCCTCCAGCGGCACCTCCACGACCACGGCCGGGCAGACGCGGGCGATCTCCCTGAGCAGGGTCGCGGGGTCGGGGACGTGCTCCAGAACGTGCGACACGATGCCGAGCTCGTAGGCGCCATCGGGAGCCGGCAGATGCCGTCCGTCGTAGCGCTCGACCGAGTCGATCTCGGGGCGATTGCGTGCGATCGCGACTGCCACCTCGGTGATCTCGACCCCGGCAAGCGATCCTCCGAAACCTCGGCGGTGAAGCTCGGCGAGCAGCGCCCCGTCGCCGCAGCCGACCTCGAGCGTGCTCGCCGGCCTGAGGCCCGCACGCGCACACAGCGCCAGCACGTGATCTACCTTGCCGACGGCTCCGAGAGCCCGCCAGCGCGCGTACAGCGCCCCCACAGCGGGATCGCCCGAATAGGCATCGTCATAGAAGCGAACGAGCTCCGCCGGGTCCGGCACGGCGAAGATTATTGCGGTGCAGCAGAGGCGGGGCCGGGCCGGTGTGCTTGGATTGACCGGGTGAGCCGGGAGCGGTCGAGCTTTGTCGTGAGCGGGGGACGATGCCGATGACCAACGGCGATGTCTCCTACTGGTGGGCCGACATCGGCGAGCCGCCCCGCCGGGCGCCGCTGCCCTCGGGAGGCCTGACGGCGGACGTCTGCATCGTCGGCGCCGGCTTTACCGGCCTGTGGACCGCCTATCACCTCAAGCGGGAGCGGCCCGAGCTCGAGGTCGTGGTCCTGGAGCGGGAGTTCGCGGGGTTCGGCGCCTCGGGCCGCAACGGCGGCTGGCTGACGGATCGGTTTGCGGCCGGCAACGACGCGGTGGCCGCGGTCGGCGGGAGCGCGGGGGCGGTGGCGCTGCACGCGGCGCTGCGCGACTCCGTCGACGAGGTGCTGGCGATCTGCGAGCGGGAGCAGATCGAGGCCGACATCGTCAGGAGCGGAGTGCTTCAGGTGGCGCGCGGAGAGGCTCAGGCGCGGCGCCTGCATACCCAGTTCGAGCACGAGCGGCGCTGGAGCGAAAGCCCCGGCGACGCCCTTGAGCTCGACCGCGAGCAGCTGCGCGCGCGCATCCGGATACCCGACGGGATGCTGGGGCTGGCGCATCGACACGGCGCCCGCGTGCATCCTGCCAAGCTGGCCCGGGGATTGGCCGGCGCCGTCGAGCGTCTCGGGGTTCGGATCCACGAGGACACCGTGGTGCGCGAGATCGGACCCGGCTACGCGCGCGCCGAATCCGGGATCGTTCGCAGTCCGGCCATACTGGCCTGCGTGGAGGGCTTTCTGTGCCGGCTGCCCGGCCAGCGCCGCGCCCGGCTGCCGCTCAACTCGGCGATGGTGGTGACCGCCCCGCTTCCGCCGGCGATCTGGGAGGAGATCGGCTGGGACGGCCGCGAGCTGCTCGGCGACTGCGCCCACGCCTACACCTACGCCCAGCGCACGGCCGACGGGCGCATCGCCCTGGGCGGCCGGGGGGTGCCATACCGGTTCGGCTCTCGGATCGATCACCGCGGACGCACCCAGCGGAGCACGGTCAGAGCGCTGATCGCCGCGCTGCGCGATCAGTTTCCGGCCGCTGCCCGGGTCCCCGTCGAGCATGCCTGGTGCGGCGTTCTCGGGGTGTCCCGGGATTGGTTTCCGTCAGTCGGACTTGACCCGCTCACGGGCCTGGGCGGCGCGGGGGGCTACGTCGGCAACGGGGTCGGGGCCTCGCACCTGGCCGCGCGAACCCTGAGCGACCTGGTGCTCGGCGCCGACAGCAGGCGGGTCGGACTGCCCTGGGTCGGCCACCGAGCCAGGCGCTGGGAGCCCGAGCCGCTGCGCTGGATGGGCGTGTCTCTGGTCTACGCCCTGTATCGCGAGGCCGACCGCCGGGAGCGGCGAGGGGACGGGCGCACCAGCAAGTTTGCCCGGGTGGCCGATCTGCTAGCCGGCCATCGGTCCTAGCGTCGGCGGAAGGTCGGTTAGATTCGGTTATGGCCCATTCGCCGGTGGCCCTGGTCGTGCTCGCGGCCGCCTGCCTCCTGGGCGCCTGCGGGAGTGCCGGCCACAGCGGCTCGGCGCTGAGTCCGAGCTCGGTCAAGTCGTGCCTGACCTCCCACGGACTGCGAGTCCTCGGGGGTCCGGTCGACAAGGCTTCCCGAGGCAACAGCGGAGCCAGCGCCGAGCTGATCGCTCGCAACTCGTTCATCGTCTTTTATCCCTCCGTCGCGGTCGCCGATCGGCACGCCGCCGTGCTGCGGGCCAACGCGGCCCGGTTGCGGGGATCGATCACCCGTCGTGGTGCCGTGACCGTCCTGTTCGTGGGCATCGACCTTCCGCCCGGTCCCCGCCAGACGATTCTCCGCTGCGCATAGGGCTTCCGCGGGTACCCAAGCCGCTTGTCATCCTGCTGACATCGCGATTGACCGGAGGTGTGCGTGGGTACCAGCACGCCGGGACAGGCAGAGGTACGAACCAGAGGTAGGAGAGGAGCGGTAGATGTTCGCTTTGAAGTTCGGCCGCGATCGCGGCTCTTTGCTCAATTGGTGCGCAGTAGCGACCGCCGGCGCGGCGTTGCTGCTGGGGCTTGGGTGGTGGAGCACGCAATCCGCGCGCTCGGCGTCCGCCCCGCTGCCGGTCACGGTGGCGGCGGCCAAGCCCGTTTACCTGGTCCATGCCGGTCAAACGGCGACCGTGGGCGTGACGCTCACCACGTCGACCGGAGCCGCGCTTGACCGCCCGGTCACCGTCGATTACCAGACCGGGATCACGATCACGGCCGGAAACGGCACGGCGGCACAGCAGCTGCCCTCCACCGCTGTCGCCGGGACCGACTACACCTCGGCCACGGGAAGCGTCACCTTCCCGGCGGGCGCGACATCGGGAAGCACCGAGACCTTTACGGTCGGCACCCTTCCGGACAGCAAGGCCTCGGAGGCCAAGACGATCAACATCGGGCTGTCGAGCTCCGACGCCGGCGTGACCGTGACCGACAACCCCCCGACGGTGGTCATCGACGCGCACGGACTCCCGTACCTGAACGCTTCGCTGCCGATCTCACAGCGCGTCTACGACCTGCTGGGGCGCATGTCCCTGGCCGAGAAGATCGGCGAGATGACGCAGGCCGACCGCTACATGTTCACCGACATCCCGTCGACCAGCAACACCTCGCCTGACGACCTGCGGGCGTGGTACGTGGGCTCGCTGCTCTCCGGAGGCGGAGACACGCCGACTCCCAACACCCCGACCGGATGGGCCGACATGGTCGATGGCTTCCAGTCCCAGGCGCTGGCCACGCCGCTGCAGATCCCGCTGATCTACGGCGAGGACACGGTCCACGGGGACGGGAACATGATCGGCGCCACCGTGTTCCCCCACAACATCGGGATGGGGGCGACCCGGGATCCGGCACTCGCCCAGCGCGAGGGCGAGGTGACCGGTTCAGAGACCCGGGCCACCGGGCCGGAGTGGGGCTTCGCGCCCTGCCTGTGCGTGGCGCGCGATGACCGCTGGGGCCGCACGTATGAGTCCTTCGGCGAGGACCCGGCCCTTGTCATCCGGATGGAGTCGGAGATCGACGGCCTGCAGGGGACCAATCCGCAGGCGAAGATCAGCGGCAACTCGTCGTTGAGCGCCGACGACCACATCCTGTCCACCGCCAAGCACTTCGCGGGGGACGGCGACACGACCTACGGCACGGGCGACAGCGGCTACCCGATCGATCAGGGTGTCGATATCACCACCTCCAAGCTGTTTCAGAAGCTGGCCGTCGCACCTTACGTCCCGGCGGTGCGCCAGCACCAGGTGGGGGCGATCATGCCCTCCTACTCGAGCGTCCAGCTCGACGGAGCGGCCTGCCCGACCAAGATGAGCGCCGACAAGCAGCTGCTGACCAACGACCTCAAGCAGAAGATCGGCTTCAACGGCTTCTTGATCAGCGACTACAACGCTGTCAACGAGATCGGCGACTCCCGGTCATGTCCGATCCCGAGCCCGCTTCCCGCGGGCGTGCCCGACACCTACAGCTACCAGATCGAGGTCTCGGCCAACGCGGGCATGGACATGTTCATGGTCCCGTCGACCTACCAGCAGCTCGAGACCGACCTGATCACGCTGGTCAACAACGGCGTGGTGCCGATGTCCCGGGTCAACGATGCGGTGAGCCGCATCCTCACCCAGAAGTTCGAGCTCGGGCTGTTCGAGCACCCGTTCACCAACCGCACCAACATCGGCCAGGTGGGCGACGCGGCGCACCGGGCGGTGGCGGCACAGGCCGCGGCCGAGTCGCAGGTGCTGCTCAAGAACACCCACCATGTCCTGCCCCTGAAAACCCGTGACCACATCTATGTCGCGGGATCCAACGCCGACAACCTCGGCTCCCAGGTGGGCGGCTGGACGTTGACCTGGCAGGGAACCGCCGGCGCGATCGACGATCCCGGCACCACGATCCTCAAGGGGATCGAGGCCAAGGATCCGAACGTGACCTACAGCGCCGACGCGTCGGCGCCCACGTCGGGCAGCAACGTCGGCGTGGTCGTGGTCGGTGAGCATCCCTACGCCGAGGGCCAGGGTGACGTCGGCTTCGACTCCTACGCGTCGACGAACGGCAACATCTCGAGCCTCGACCTGTCGCCCGCCGACAGCGCGGCGGTCACCACGGTCTGCCACGCGATGCCGTGCGTGGTCCTGGTCGTTTCCGGCCGGCCGATGACGATCGCCCCTCAGCTCAAGCAGGCCGACGCGGTCGTGGCCTCGTGGCTGCCGGGATCCGAGGGCGAGGGCGTCTCCGAGCCGCTGTTCGGCGACGTGGGCTACACGGGACAGCTCCCGCAGTCGTGGCCGAGGACCCTCAGCCAGGAGCCGATCAACGTCGGTGACCCCAGCTACGACCCGCAGTTCCCGTTCGGATGGGGCCTGCACACGCATACGGCCCGTGCCGATCTGCGAGCGGCTCGTAACCTGCTGGTGGCCGACGGCAACGCCCACGGCGCGGTCGTCCTGATCGACTCCGCGCTGAACAACGCCGGCTACTGGAACCTCGACGGGTCCGCGCGCCGTCCGGCCAAGGTCCTGGCCGCGGTCCGCCAGGCCGCCGCGCAGCTGGGCGGCGGCTCACCGTCGGAGCTCGCCGAGCAGGAGGCCGTGGTCGGGGTGGCTCGTGACATCGCCCAGGCGGCGATGGTCGCGGCCGGTGGCCCCAATGCCACCACCTCGCCACTGTTCGCAAATGCCGACCACGCGCTGCTCACCGGACACCCGGCGAAGGCCGTGGCGCTGCTCATCCAGGCCGACAAGGCGGCTGCGTAAGCCGCACGTCGACCGGGAGCGGACTCCCGGGCCGGCACCGCGCCGGCCCGGGGGGTCCCGCGCCGACAGGCCTCTTCGTCTCCCCGATGACGGGCGCGAGGCCGGCTCTCACCCAGCGATAGGATTGCGCCCGCAGTGGCCGAGTCGCCCGTCGGGTCTGGGCGCTGCCCCGCCCCACGGTAGGGCTCGATCAAGGCGCCGATTCGCGGCGCGCGTCAGCGGAGGGAGAGACATGAAGAAGCTCATCAATGCACCCGATGCCGTGGTAGCGGACGCGCTCCGGGGGTTCGAGGCTGCCCACGGCGACCGGGTCCGCGTGTCGTTTGACCCGTTCTACATCGTTCGCGCCGACGCCCCGGTCAGCGGCAAGGTCGGGATCATCTCCGGAGGCGGCTCCGGGCACGAGCCGATGCACGGCGGCTTCGTCGGGCCCGGGATGCTCGACGCCGCCTGCCCGGGCGAGGTCTTCACCTCGCCGACTCCGGATCAGATGCTCGAGGCCACCAAGGCCGTCAACGGCGGCGCCGGCGTGATCCACGTGGTCAAGAACTACACGGGCGACGTGATGAACTTCGAGATGGCCGCCGAGATGGGCCAGGGCGACAACATCGAGGTGGAGACGATCCTCACCAACGACGACGTCGCGGTCGAGGACTCGCTGTACACGGCCGGCCGCCGGGGCGTCGGTGTCACCGTGCTGGTCGAGAAGATCTGCGGCGGGGCTGCCGACGATGGGCGCCCCCTACACGAGGTCGCCGAGCTCGGGCGGCGCGTCAACGCCAACGGACGTTCCATGGGCATGGCACTCACGCCGTGCATCACCCCCGGGTCCGGCGAGCCGAGCTTCGAGCTCGGCGGCGACGAGGTAGAGATCGGGATCGGGATCCACGGTGAGCCGGGACGCTTCCGGGAGACGATCGGTCCCGCCTCTCAGATCGCCGAGCGGCTGATGACCCCGATCCTCGAGGACCTGCCGTTCGCCTCCGGCGATCGGGTGCTCGCGTTCGTCAACGGCATGGGCGGCACGCCGCTGATAGAGCTCTACGTGATGTACGCGGAGGTGGCGAGGCTCGCCCGGGAGCACGGGCTGAACATCGAGCGCAACCTGATCGGCAACTACATCACCTCGCTGGAGATGCAGGGCTGCTCGATCACCCTGGTCAGGCTCGACGACGAGATGGTGCGCTACTGGGATGCTCCGGTGGACACGCCCGGGCTGCGCTGGGGCGCCTGATCGTGGCCGTCGATCGTGACGGGACGCTTGATTGGATGCGTCGCTTCGCGGACGAGATGAGCGAGCACCGCAAGGAGCTCGTCGCGCTGGACACCGCGATCGGCGACGGCGACCACGGCACGAACATGGACCGGGGAATGAAGAAGGCGCTGGAGAAGCTGGAGACCTCGGAGCCGGCCGACCCGGCCGCCGTGCTCAGGCTGGTCGCCATGTCGCTGGTCTCGAGCGTGGGCGGGGCCGCCGGACCGCTGTACGGCACCCTGCTGCTGCAGATGAGCACCGCCATATCCGGTCAGCCGGAGGTCGACCTTGCGGACTTCGCCGCCGCCTGGCGCAAGGGGCTGGAGGGGGTCGAGTCCCGCGGCAAGGCGGCGCCCGGCGACAAGACGATGGTGGACGCGCTGCTGCCGGGGACCGAGGCGCTCGAGCAGTCATCCGATCTCGACCAGGGGCTGAGGGCGGCGGTGCAGGCCGCCGAGCAGGGAATGCGGGCGACGACGCCACTGGTAGCGCGCAAGGGCCGCGCCAGCTACCTGGGCGACCGCAGCAAGGACCATCAGGATCCCGGCGCGACCTCCACCTACTACCTGTTCAAGACCGCTGCCGAGGCGCTTGCGGATTAACCGGCGACCGGGGGCGCAGCGTGGTCGGAATCGTCGTCGTATCCCATAGCCAGGGGCTCGCCGAAGGCGTCGTGGCCCTGGCCCGGGAGATGGGCGGCGAGGACCTGGTGCTGGAGGCGGCCGGCGGGATCGAGGAGCCCGGCGTGCTGGGGACCGACGCCGGGCGGGTGCACGAGGCGATCGAACGGACGATGTCGTCAGATGGCGTGCTCGTGCTCATGGACCTGGGCAGCGCGCTGATGAGCGCGGAGCTGGCGGTGGAGCTGGTCGGCCAGGCGCCGGGACCGATCCGGCTCAGCGACGCGCCCCTGGTCGAGGGTGCGGTCGCGGCCGCGGTGGCGGCCACGGGCGGTGCCGGTCTCGAGGAGGTCGCGGCCCAGGCGCGCGGAGCCCTGGCGATGAAGGCCGGGCAATTGAGCCCACCTACCCCGTCCGCCTCCGCCGAGGCGGCGGCGTGGACGCCCGATGCCCGCGCCGAGCTGCCGGTCCGAAACGAGGTGGGCCTGCACGCCCGTCCGGCGGCCCGGCTGATCGCGCTTTCGCGCAGCTTCGATGCCGAAGTCCGGATCGCCCGCGCCGACGGCGGCGAGCCGGTGCCGGCCACCAGCCTGACCGCGGTCCTGGGGCTCGGCGCCCGGCTCGGCGACACCCTGGAGGCCACCGCCGGCGGACCGCAGGCCCAGGCCGCCGTGGAGGCGCTGCGCGACCTGGCCGAGCAGGGCTTCGGGGACGCGGTCGTGCCCCAGGCTCCCGAGACCCCCGGCTCCCCGTACCCGACGAGCGCCGACAAAGCCGCCGTCGCCCAGGCCGCGGCCCCCGAAGATCAGCCGGACCTGGGGTCACCGCTGTCGGGAGTGGCGGTTTCCCCCGGAGTGGCGATCGGCCCGGCCCGATGGCTGCGGGCGTCAGACGAGGCCCCGCCTGATCGCCCGCCCGGGGACCCCGAACGCGAGCACGCGCTCCTGGAGCGGGGCCGCCGGGAGGCGCGCGCCGCCATCGAACGCGACCGCGCCCTGGTGGCTGCGCGAGCCGGGCGAGCCGAGAGCGAGATCTTCGATGCGCACCTGGCGCTGCTCGACGACCAGGCCCTGCTGGAGGCTGCCGGGCCGGCGATCGACGCCGGCGCCAGCGCCGAGCGGGCCTGGTTTCAGGCCGCTCAGCAGGTAGCCGATCGCTACCGGACGCTGCCCGAGCCGGTGCTGCGCGAACGCGCCACCGACGTGCTCGACGTCGGCCGCCGGGTGGTCGACGCCCTGGTGGTCGACGCCCTGGTCCGGGACGCCGGTCAGGGGACGCCGAGCGAGGGCATCGCGATCGCCATCGAGCTGGCTCCGGCCGACGTCGCCCGCCTGGATCCAGAGCTCATCACCGGGATCGCGACCGCCCGTGGCTCCCCCACCGCCCACGCCGCCATCCTGGCGCGTGCCCTCGGCCTGCCGACCGTAGTCGGGCTCGGGGACCGGCTGGCGCAGATCGAGGAGGGCACGACGCTGCTGCTCGACGGCGACGCCGCCAGCCTGGAGGTCGATCCTCCGGCCCAGGAGCTCGACCGAGCCCGGCAGCGCCGCGAGCGCCGTCTCGCGCGGCGCACAGCGGCTCGCCTGACCGCTCACCAGCCGGCGATCACCGCCGACGGCGAGCGCGTCGACGTGTTCGCCAACCTGGCCGGCGCCGCCGAGGCCGGGGGCGCGGTCGAGCTCGGCGCCGAGGGCGTGGGCCTGCTGCGCACCGAGTTCCTGTACTCGGACCGGGCCCGGCTGCCCGACGAGGCGGAGCAGACCGAGACGCTCAGACAGATCGCGGGGGCGCTGGAGGGGCGCCCGCTGATCGTGCGCACGCTCGACGCCGGCGCCGACAAGCCGATGGTGGCCCTCCCGATGGCGCCCGAGGCCAACCCCTTCCTCGGGGTCCGGGGCATCCGCCTGGCGCTCCGCCGCCCCGATGTGCTGGCCACCCAGTTCCGGGCGATCCTCCGAGTCGCCGCCGACTACCCGCTTAAGGCCATGCTTCCGATGGTGGCGACGCTCGACGAGATCCTGGCCGCCCGACGCCTGCTGGAGGAGGCGCGAGCCCAGACCGGCATCGACTCGGAGCTCGAGCTCGGGATCATGGTGGAGGTCCCGGCGGCGGCGCTGTCGGCGGCGCGCCTGGCAGCGCACGTCGACTTTTTCTCGCTCGGGACCAACGACCTGACGCAGTACACGATGGCCGCCGAGCGCGGTGACGCGCGCCTCGCCCCCCTGCTGGCCGGTCCCCAGCCCCCGGTGCTCAAGCTCATCCGAGCTACGGTGCAGGCGGCCGCGCCTCACGGACGCGCGGTCGCCGTCTGCGGTGAGCTGGCCGGCGACCCCGCCGCGGCCGTGCTGCTCGCCGGCCTGGGCGTGACCGAGCTGAGCATGACGCCGGAGCTGATCCCGGAGGTCAAGGCCGCCCTGCGCGCGGTGGATCTGGCCCGGGCCCGGGAGGCGGCGGCGACGGCGATCGACGCCGACAGCGCCGAGGAGGCCCGGGCGCTCGCGCTCAGGCTCCTCTGACCGCGCAGGAGGCCGGCGGCGCTGCCACCGCCTGGGGCCTATTCCGTCGGCGCGATCAGCCGGGTCTCGTAGGCGTAGATGACGGCTTGCACGCGGTCACGCAAGCCGAGCTTTCGCAGCAGCCGCGAGACGTGGGACTTGACGGTCGCCTCAGACAACGTCAGCGCCGAGGCGATCTCGGCGTTGGAGAGGCCGTTGGCGAGCATCCGCAGCACCTCCAGCTCGCGCTCGGTCAGGCTGTCGAGCTCGTCGGGATGCTGGGAGACCGGGGCGGGCAGGCGCCGCGCCACCTGGTCCAGCAGCCGGCGGGTGACCGTCGCCGAGAGCACCGCGTCGCCGTTGGCCACCGCCCGGACCGCCGAGACGACCTCGTCGGTGGCGGCATCCTTGAGCAGAAAGCCGCTGGCTCCGGCGCGCAGCGCCTCGATGATGTACTGGTCGAGACCGAACGTGGTCAGGATCAGGACGCGCTGGCGGGGCAGCCGCCGGGTGGCTTCGATCCCGTCGAGCTTCGGCATCCGGATGTCCATCAGGACCACGTCGGGGTCATGCTCGCCGGCGACCTGCACGGCTTGCTCGCCGTCGCCGGCCTCGGCGACGACCTGGATGTCGCCGGTGGCCTCGAGCACGGCCTTGAACCCGGCCCGCATCATCGGCTGATCGTCGGCGATCACGACGCGGAGCTTTCTCACGACGCCGAGGTCCCGTAGGGCAGCGTGGCGGTCACCTTGAATCCGTCGGGGAGCGCGTCGGTGGTCAGCGTGCCCCCGAACAGGGCGGCCCGTTCGCGCATCCCGATCAGGCCGTGGCCCTCGAGCGGCTCGGGGTGCAGCGCGGCACGCACCTCGCCCTGGCTGTCGATCACCGTCAGCTCCACGCCCCGGGCCTGGTAGGCGAGCTTCACCCTGGTGCTGGCACCGGCGGCATGCTTGACGACGTTGGTGAGCGCCTCCTGGATGATGCGAAACGCCGACAGGTCGATCCCCTGGGCCAGCGGGCGGGGCCGCCCCTCGATCGTGAGCTCGATCCGCAGTCCGGCTTCGCGCAGCTGCTCGATCAGCCGCTCGAGCTGGGCCAGACCCGGCTGGGGCGCCAGCTCGGGAGTCTGGCTGTCGTCTGATCGGAGCAGCTTCAGGGTGGTGTGCATCTCGGTCATCGCCTGGCGTCCGAGCTCGGCGATCGCGCCCGCGCCCCGGGCCACCCGGTCATCGCCAACGGTCGCGCCGAGGGCCTGGGCCTGCACGACCATCAGGCTCACGTTGTGGGCCACGATGTCGTGCAGCTCCTGCGCGATCCGGACTCGCTCCTGGGCGACGGCCTGCTCGGCGAGCAGCTCTCGCTCGCGATCCAGACGCTCGGCCCGTTCCCGCAGGCCCTCTATCACCCGCCGCCGGGCCCCGACGTACAGCCCGACCGCGACCGCCGCCGCACACAACGCGGTGCTTGCGATCGCGTAGCCCAGGAGACCGACGTTGCTGCTTCCCCACGCCGCGCCGGCGATGATCGCCACCCCCGCCGCGCCGGCGCCCGCCGCCGCCGCGATCCTCCACGAAACCCGGGAGGCGATCGTGTAGAGGACCACCAGCACGGGCAGCACCAGTGCCCGGTTCTCGGGCAGCACCGCGGCCGCCGCGACCGCCAGCGCCAACGCCTCGGCCGGTCGCTCCCGCCGCAGGAGGATCGCGCCCAGAGATCCCAAGGCCAGGAGCAGCAACGCCGGTTGGCCGTGCTCATGGGCGAGCACGACCAGCGTCGGCAGGACCGGGAAGGCGAGCGCCAGGGCGAGCAGGACATCGCCGCGCCGGCCGGCGAAGGGCTGGAAACGCGATCGGCGGGCCAGGAGCATCGCTGGAACTATCCCTGGCCCGTCGTCGACATGTCCAGGCGCGGTGAGCGGTGCCCTCAAACGTCGCGTCTGACCAGCAACCCGGCCGCGAATGCGATCGCCACCACGATGTAGGCGGCGAACACGGCCAGCCCGGCGCCAGGAGACAGCGTGTGGGCAGGGTGTCCGATCTGCATCATCGCCTCGCCGGCGCTCGCGGGCAGGTAGGGATCGATCGAGTTGGCGATGCTCGACGGGAGGATCTCGACCAGCGGCCCGATCACGAACATGATCCCGGCGAACGTGGCGATCCCGGCGGCGGTGTTGCGCATGACCGCGCCCAGCCCCATGGCGAACAGGCCGACGAGTGTCAGGTACACAGCCGCGCCGAACACGGCGCGGGGCACGCCGGCGTGTGAGAACGCGATGTTTATGTGCTGGCCCGACAGGATTGCCTGTCCGGCGAAGAACGCGATCAACACGGCCGGGATCGTGATCACGAGCGCGACCACCGCGTACACGCCGGTCTTGCCCCACAGGACGGGCAGCCGTTTCGGCACGGCGGTCATCGTCGAGCGGATCATCCCGGTCGTGTACTCGCCGGTGATCAGGAGAACCCCGAGCACCCCGATCGCGAGTACCCCGAACCTGACTCCGAGCAGGCTGGTGCTGAGCGGGTCGAACGACGCCTTGTCGGACGCGCTCATCGTGCTCCACCGCGACTCGTTCGCGACGCTGGCGATGATGCCGAAGCCGATCGTCATGACCGCGGTCGCCAGCAGCGACCAGCGCGTCGAGCGCAGCGAGTGCAGCTTGGTCCACTCCGACCGGAACACGCCGGCCTGATTCACCCGGCCTACAGGTCGCGCGCTCCGGCGCTCCCCGGTCGGGGGCCGGGTGTCGATTGCGGTGGCTGAAGAGCTCATGCGGCGACTGCATCCTGCCGCTCGGGGGCGGCGAGGGTCTCGAGGTTCGATGTCTCGGTGCGGAACTCGGTCTCGTCCCGGGTCAGCTCCATGAACGCCGCCTCCAGCGAGGTCTTCTCCGGCGTCAGCTCGTGCAGCGCGAGCCCGTTGCGCGCAGCCGCGTCCCCGATCTGGTCGGCGCTCAGCCCTTCGACCACGAGCAGGCCCGGAGCCTCGCTCGAGATCCGCACGTCGTGGCCGAGAATCGCCTCGCGCAGCTCCGACGCCTGCGGCGAGCGGACCCGCACGATCTTCTTCGACGACTCGTCGACGAACTCGGCGAGACCCACATCGCGGATCAGACGGCCGCGCCCGATGATGATCAGATGATCCGCGGTCAGGCTCATCTCACTCATCAGGTGCGAGGAGAGGAACACCGTGCGTCCCTCGGCGGCGAGTCCCTTGAGCAGATCCCGGATCCAGTGGATCCCCTCGGGATCGAGCCCGTTGATCGGCTCGTCGAGGAGCAGCACCTCGGGGTCGCCGAGCATCGCGGCGGCGATGCCCAGCCGCTGCCCCATTCCCAGCGAGAACTGGCCGGCGCGCTTGCGCGCGACCTCGTCGAGGCCGACGAGCGAGATCAGCTCATCGACTCGTGAGCGGGGGATCCCCTGCGTCTGGGCAAGGGACAGGAGGTGGTTATAGGCCGAGCGTCCGGTGTGCACCGACCGGGCCTCGAGGAGCACTCCGACCTCGTGAAGCGGCGCCGCAAAGTCACGGTAGGCCTTCCCATTCACCGTCACCGCCCCTGTGGTGGGAGCGTCGAGCCCGATGATCAGTCGCATCGTCGTCGA
Source organism: uncultured Solirubrobacteraceae bacterium (assembly GCA_963830595.1). Classification (GTDB taxonomy): domain Bacteria; phylum Actinomycetota; class Thermoleophilia; order Solirubrobacterales; family Solirubrobacteraceae; genus Palsa-465. Next base: position 114,382 of record CAWHMQ010000004.1, on the reverse strand, counting down.
CTTGCCCGACCCGTTGGGGCCGAGGAAGCCGGTAACGAGCCCGGGCTTGACAGTGAACGTGAGATCGTCCACGGCGGTCTTCTCGCCATAGCGCTTGGTCAGATTGTGCGCTTCGATCATGCGCGGTTCCTTTGCCTGTCTGTTTGCAGGTTCGCTGCGGAGACTAGGTGGCGCAAACCGCGAGCGCATCGGTCATCGGGTCGGCTTCCACCCCCTTCCAGCGAGCCAAATCGGCGCTTTGCCTCATCCCAACGGATGACACAGACCGGGGGTTACGGCCGCTTGCGGGACCCCAGGCCGGTGGTAGAGTGCGCCCCCGCGTGTCCTCGAGAGCCCTGTCGCGCTCCTCACCCGGTTGCGATGCCGATCGCCGGGGCGAGTTTGCCTGGAGGCTCGGTGTCGGTTGTAAGTGACAGCCGAGAGGCCCGCGAGACCGCGTCCGAGCCCAACCGGTGGGCGATCCTCGCCCTGCTGGGCACGGCGCAGCTGATGGTGGTGCTCGACGCCACGATCGTGAACATCGCGCTGCCCTCGGCCCAGAAGGCGCTGCACTTCTCCACCGACAGCCGGCAGTGGGTGATCACCGCCTACGCGCTGGCGTTCGGCAGCCTGCTGCTGCTGGGCGGAAAGCTCGGCGACCTGTTCGGGCGCAAGTGGACGTTCATCGGAGGGTTGGCCGGGTTCGCGATCGCCTCGGCGATCGGAGGGCTCGCGCAGTCCTTTCTCATGCTCGTCGCGGCTCGCGCGCTGCAGGGAGTGTTCGGCGCGCTGCTGGCGCCGTCGGCCTTGTCCCTGTTGACGGTTACCTTCGCCGGCTCCTCGGACCGGCCCAAGGCGTTCGGGATCTTCGGCGCGATCGCGGGCGGCGGCGCGTCAATCGGCCTCCTGCTCGGCGGGATCCTCACGCAGGTGCTGTCCTGGCGCTGGTGCCTGTATGTCAACTTGGTGATCGCCGTGCCCACCGCGATCTTCGCGCTGCGCCTGCTGGTCAATCGCAGCGACCCGGACCGGGCGCCGATCGACGTGCCGGGCGTCCTCACGGGCTCGCTGGGGCTGTTCGCGCTCGTGTACGGCTTCTCGAACGCCGAGACGCACTCCTGGTCGGCGACCGCGACGATCGTCGCCCTGGTGGCCAGTCCAGTGCTCCTGATGGCCTTCGGGGTCATCGAGCAGCGCGCCGAGCATCCGCTGCTGCCCTTGCACATCGTGTGGGACCGGGCGCGCGGAGGTGCCTACGCCGCGATCGCCCTGGCCGGCGCCGGCCTGTTCGGCGTGTTCCTGTTCCTCACCTACTTCCTGCAGCAGCAGCGCGGCCTTTCGCCGATCACCACCGGCCTGGCCTTCCTGCCGATGAGCGCCATGATCGTGCTGAGCTCCACCACGGCGCAGACGCGGCTGCTGCCTCGTACGGGCGCCAAGCCGCTGATGGCCTTCGGGATGACGCTCGGAGTGATCGGGATGTACCTGTTCACCCGCCTCACCCCGGACAGCGCCTACGCCGGCCACGTCCTCCCCAGCCTGCTGATCATCGGCCTGGGGATGGGGTGCGTGTTCGCCCCGGCGTTCGGGACGGCCACGCTCGGCGTCGACGAGCACGAGGCCGGCATCGCCTCCGCGATGGTCAACACGTCCCAGCAGGTCGGCGGCTCGGTCGGCACCTCCCTGCTCAGCACGGTGTTCGCCAGCGCCGTCGCCAGCTACATCGCGGCTCATCCGCACGCCACCGACCTGGCCGCGGCCTCCGCGGTCCACGGCTACACAACGGCGTTCTGGTGGGCGGTCGGGATCTTCGGCCTCGGCCTGATCGTCACCCTCGTCATCCTGCCGCCGAGGATCAGGGTGGGCGCGCCGAGGCTTCGCACCGCGCTCGCCCGCCACGCGGTCTGCAACTGCCACCACAAGGACTCCGATGACGAAGCCGTCGCCGACGCCCCGCCCGCTTCGCCGACCCCGGCGCCGGAGCCGGTGCACTGACCCGGCGCTACTGCACTGACCCGACGCCGTCGGCGAACCGCGTGGCCAGGGGAGCCCGCCGCGCCTTACGGCGCCAGGCGCTCGAGCGGCCAGCCGCCGCCGGCATCCCGGACGTAGCGAAGCCGGTCGTGCAGACGATCGCCACGCTGCTGCCATAGCTCGAGGCTCTTCGGGATCAGGCGAAAGCCACCCCAACGGTCAGGGAGGGGCAGTTCGGCACCCTTGTAGCGGGCGGCCAGCTCGGCTACAGATCGCTCGAGTGCATCCCGGTTGTCGATCCTGTGGCTCTGCGGCGAGGCGAGCGCGCTCAGCTGGCTGCCCCGGGCCCGGCTTCGCACGTATACCGCCGACTCGTCGGCGCTGAGGCGCTCGATGGGGCCCTCGATCCTGACCTGGCGCCCCACTCCGAGCAGGTCCCAGTGAAACAGGAGCGCGGCGCGGGGATTGGCGGCCAGCTCGCGGCCCTTGCGGCTCTCGTAGTTCGAGTAGAACACGAACCCGGATTCGTCAGCCTGCTTGACCAGCACCATGCGCACCGACGGCGCGCCGTCGGGCGTGGCCGTCGCCAGTGCGGCCGCCTCGGGTGCCCGCACCCCGGCGCCCGCCGCCTCCCGAAACCAGGCCTGGAACTGGCGGAACGGGTCGCGGTCGACCTCCGCCTCCAGCAGTTGGCGCGTGAAGTCAGACCCGGACCGCATCGGCTGACGGAGAGTACCGGCGGCGCAGGCATCCGGATTGCCTCCCGGGTCCGGACGCGAATCGCGCTCCCGAGGTCCGGGGCGCGTGATCGCGGCCCTGGGGTCCGGGTGCGAGATGGCGCCGGAGGGCCCAGCTTCCGGTTCACCGGCATGGAGGTCCCGAGCCGCGCGCTCCCGTCGCGGTAGTTTGCGTTTCGCAAACCACTGGCATTCCACTCGGTATGTGGGGTAGACTATCGGTGATGTCCTCGTCGTCAGTGGTGTCCGCGCCGGTGCATCGCTGTGCCGGACTGCTGTGCCACGTGGCCCGCCGGATGTACGTGCGCGTCGAGTCGGCGCTGACGCCGCTCTCCCTGCGGCCGCGACATCTCATCGCGCTCACGGTTCTGCGTGATCGCGGCGGTTGCACCCAGCAGGCGCTGACCGGGGTGCTCCAGATCGACAAGGCCAATCTGGTGGGGCTGCTCAACGAGCTCGAGCGCGACGGTCTGGTGGCGCGGCGTCGCTCAGACGAGGACCGGCGCCGGCACGTCGTGGATCTGACGGAGCTCGGCACGCAGCGACTGGCCGAGGCCGAGTTTGCGCTCGGCGCCGCCGAGGACGAGATCCTCGCCGGCCTTGACCCCGCCGACCGCGAACTGCTCTACCGCCTGTTGCAGCAGGCCAGCAGCGGACCCGTCACGGGCTGCGACGCCGAGGCCGGCGAGCCCTGCGGCGCCTGAAGTCCCCGTCCCGGCGTTAGGCTTTCACCGTTGAGGCTGCTGGGGAACATCATCTGGTTTGTGCTCGCAGGCGTCTGGCTGTTCATCAGCTACGCGTTCGCGGCATTGCTCTGCTTCATTTTCATCATCACGATCCCGTTCGGCGTCGCGGCGCTGCGGATCGGCATGTTCGCCCTGTGGCCATTTGGCCGCACGATCGTTCGGCAACCCACCAAGGGCGTCGGGTCGACCCTGGGCAACATCATCTGGTTCATCATCGGTGGCTGGTATCTCGCCCTGTTGCACCTGGTGAGCGGCATCCTGCTCTGTCTGACGATTGTCGGGATACCGCTGGGGCTCGCGAACTTCAAGCTGATTCCCGTCAGCCTTCGGCCGTTCGGCCGAGAGATCGTCTCGGTGCAGGAGGCGCGGCGACGCGGCCTCGCGGCCGGAGGCAGCTTCTGAATCAGCGGCTAGCCCGATCCGACCGAACTCGTGATCTCGGTGGAGGTTCCGCTCCTCACTCGGACCCGGGTCAGGGTCAGCTTCAGATGCGGCGTCGTGAAGCCGGAGTAACCATCCTCGGAGAAGCGCGCGCCGCGATTCAGGGAGATCGTCACCCGGCGGCGCGCGAGCGTCGTGAGCGGGACGCGGGCGCTGGCGATCGTGTTCTGGGGGCCTTCGGGGCCCGGGCAGCGAGTGCGCAGCGCCTCCGTGCCGAACGAGCCCCCTTCACCCGGGGTGTAGTCCACCACGACGTGCGTCCCCGATCTCTCCAGCAGGATCGAGCCGCCGCCGAGGTCGGTGTGATCCACGCAGCTCAGCGGTCCCTGGCGCAGGTCGGCGCTCAGCGTTCCGCCCCGGCTCCAGAAGACCGCACCCCCAGAGCTCACTCCCCTTCGGCCGGAACCCGCTCGGAGCCCGACGGCGCCCAGCAGCTCGCCGGCGGGCGTCTTCAGCGGACCGCTGGCCTGGAGGCTGCCCGCCGTTCGCATCACCCTTTGCCGCAGAGTCAGCGAGCCGGTCAGGCCGCAGGAGCCCAGGGGCCCGCAGAAGGCCGGGTTGCGGTCGCCGGTGACGTGCTCGATGATCGTGCCGCCGACCGACGCCCTGTAGTCGATCTCGACGGTGCGCAAGCGCGTTACGTGCTCCTGACCCTGTCCCCCTCCGGTCGATTGCCGGCTGGGACGGCCCAGGCGCATGGTGAGCGTCGAGGTCACGGTGCCCGCGAACCCGTGGGGGCGAAGCTGCGCGATCCCGCCAGGTCGATCGTGATCCGACCGCGCAGAGCCCGGCCGATCGAGATCGCGGGCGACCGCAGCGCGCGGCCGAGGTCACCGATCAATGGTCCCGCGCACCCCGTCTGCACCACTCCGGGGCTGGCCTGCCCGAGGGTGAACACGACCCGGCCGTGGCTCATCGGCAGGGTGACAGTCTGCGCGGTGGACGCGGAGTCGGCGCAGATCGTCGGGCTCGCGGTGGGCGGGCCTGACGACACCTGGGCGCTGGTGACTCCCCCCGCTTGCCCGTCGCCCGGGCCACCGAACAGATCCAGCGAGGACTGGTAGGAGCGCCGCCGGCTGCCGGATTCGAAGATGTTCAGGGTCCCGGGCGTAGAAGGTCTCCACGACACGGCGCCTGCGTAGCCGCAGACGCCGCGCGCCGCGCAGCCGGTACCGGGATCGCCGTGGAAGCGCACCAGGAGCTCACCGCCGAGCCGGACCGGGATCTCCATGATCCTGCTCAGCGCCGAGGCCGTCCCGATGCCCTGACCGACGGTCAGGCTGTACCCGGATCCCGAGTCGGCGACCGCCACCGGCGCTGCGCCGGCGCACCCGGTCAGGGCGAGTGCCAGCGCCAGACGGAGGGACCGGCTCATCCGATGACCGTAACCGGGACGCCATGCCCAGCGCCGGTTCCCCCGTTGACCCGCGCCCGAGCGAGTGTCAACACGATCGCGCCGAGGCGCGCGCCCTGGTACTCCGGCGCCCGAAACGACCCCGAGGCGCTCAAGCGAAGCGTCAGGCGGATCGCTCCGAAATCGCGAAACGGCACCGATCCGGTAGCCAATGCCCCGTCTCCGACGAGCTCGCTCGACGACGGGCCCGGACACCGCGAGCGCAGCGGGTCCGCGCCCGGGAAGAAGTCCTCCGAGCCCGCGGCGAGCTTGAACAGGTCGGCGTGACCCTTGACGCCGGACTGGATCGGGGCCTCCGCTGCGGTCACCGTGTCGGCGCACGTGGAGCCGTCGGGCCAGCGCAACCTCCCGGTCACCCGGTCACCCAACCTGAGCCCGAAGCTGGTATCTGCCACATTGAGCCGCCCAGCGCGCAGATCCTCGAGGGCGCGGACCTCGCCGACCCGATGCCCGACGATCCGAGATCCGAAGAACGTCAGCGTTTGATGGCTGGCACTCACCGAAACGCTCAGGCTTCCGGTCGTGTCACACGTGCCATACGGCTGGCAGGCCGGCTCCCCGATTCCGGAGAAGGCCGCCCCCAGCGCGCCGCTGACACCGACCACCCGGTATTGCACCCCGGCCTCCTCCTCGAGTCGAGGACGCCGCTTGGGCGGCGGAGGGCCGCCCTTGGTCGCCGGAGGGCCGCCGTTGGGCGCCGACGGGACGCCGGGCCCGACGCCGAAGTCATTGCTGACCAGGGCGCGGATGTGGGAGATCACCGTGACGGCAAACGGGCCGGCGCCGAAATGCGCCGATCCCGAGAGGTCATAGCCGCGCTTGCCAAGCGATTGCGCCGGGAGCACGAGCGCAGCGAGATCCGCGGCGGTGGGCCCGGCGCAGCGCCCCGCCGACGGCCATCCCAGCGAGCCGTTATCGGACCGGGCGCGCAGGCCACCGCCGGTCGACCGGGTCACGCGAAGCTCGAAGTCGACGGACTGCGGATCGGCGCATGCGGACAACGCCGTCCCAGTCACACCTGACTCGTCCACTCGCGCCACAGCCGAGTCGTCGCTGAGCTCGATCGGAGGCACACCGCTAGCGCCGCCGCTCGCGGAATCGCCCACCCGGACGACCACCGACCCGGTCACGTTGCACAGTCCCTGCCCCGCGCAGCCCCGTGCCGGGTCACCCTTCCAGGCGAACGCGAGGGATCCCACAGGCTGGATCAGCCGCTGGGCCTCGACCTTCGCCGACGCGTTCATCGCGCCCGGGCCGCCCACCCATCCGGTCAAAACCGCGCAGCCCAGCGTGACGCTCCTCGGCGCGGCCCACCTCATCGGCGGATCCTCCCAGAGCCGGAGTCCGCGGTCAATCACGCGCGCCGGCGCGGTCGCGGGTGGTCGCGGAAGCGGTGAACCCTCGCCGTCACGCTGCCTCCGCCTGCCAATGGGGGCCGGACCCCATTGCCGGTCCGGGCGGATTGCTCGACCCTCGCTCAAGTCAGCAAACAACTTTCGAGGAGGATCCGAGCATGAATCCCGTCACCGAACCGCTCTCTGTCCACCGGGATGCCGGCGGGCAGGTCCGCGCCACCATAATCTCTCCGATCCGCTGCCTGGTGGTCGACGATCATCCCGCGGTCCGCGTCGGCGTGCGCGAGCTGCTGGCCGGCGAGCCCGGATTCGAGATCGTCGATGCGGTCGCGTCGGCGGAGGCGGCGATCGCCTTCGCCGAGCGATCCCGGGTGGATGTCGCGGTCGTCGACTACCAGCTCGGAGGTCGTTCTGGTCTATGGCTGAGTCGCATGCTCAAGCGCCTGGACGACCCGCCGGCGGTGCTCGTCTATTCGGCGTTCTCGGACTACCTGTTGGGCGCGGCGTGCGTGGTGGGAGAGGCCGACGGACTGGTCAGCAAGGCGGCGCTGGGCTCAGAGCTGTGCGAGCACATCCGTGAGGTCGCGCGCGGCCGAACCCGCTTGCCGATGCTCCCGCCGCTCTTCGCGGATGGTCTGCGCTCTCGCCTCGATCTCGAAGAGCAGGCGATTTTCGGGATGATGACGGCCCGCATCCCGACCGAGGAGATCGGCCGGACGCTCCGTCTGGCCGGCGGTGAGCTCGACTCGATGCAATGGGCGATGCTGAGAAAGCTTGAACGAATCGATCGGTTGCCCGTAAGTGACAGTTGAAGCGCCCTCGCGCCGGCGGCGGTATCTGCCACTCGTCTACCGGGTGGCGGGTCTGAACGCGCTGCTCCTGGTGGCCACGGTGGTGCTGACGCTGGTGGTGCTGGCACCGCGCAAGCTCTCGTCGTTCGCGATCGACGAGGCGGTCGTGATGATCGCCGCGCTCGTGCTCGTCGCGGTGCTGAACCTGATGCTGTTGCGGCGGGTGCTGCGGCCGCTGGCGGCGTTGACGGCGCTGGCTCGGCGGGTGGACCTGACTCAGCCCGGGCAACGGATGACGGGGGCTGCGCCGAGCTCGGAGGCGGGCGAGCTGGCGCTGACGTTCAACGAGATGCTGGCCCGGTTGGAGACCGAGCGCAGGCAGGCGACGGGGAGGGTGCTGGCCGGACAGGAGGCCGAGCGGCTGCGAATCGCGCAGGAGCTGCACGATCAGGTCGGTCAAGAGCTGACCGCGGTGCTGCTGGGGCTCGCGCGCGTTCACGCGCGCGTGCCACCGCCGCTCCAGGACGACGTGTCAGGGGTGCAGGAGGCGGTGCGCACGAGCTTGGAGGACGTGCGGCGGATCGCACTGGAGCTCCGCCCGGAGGCGCTCGACGACCTGGGCCTGGTGAGCGCGCTGGCGGTGCTCTGCGAGCGGTTCGGGCAGCGAAGCGGCCTGACCGTCGAGCAGCACATCGACGGTGATCTCCCGGAGCTCGATCCGGAGTCCGAGCTGGTGGTCTATAGGGTCGCCCAGGAGGCGTTGACCAATGTCGCGCGTCACGCCGGCGTGGACCGGGCCGAGCTGTCGTTGCATGCCCGCGACGGCGGTCTGGTGTTGACGGTCGGCGATCACGGTCGCGGGCTGCCGGCCGAGGGAGCGTCCGGCGCCGGCACCCGGGGGATGCGGGAGCGCGCGGCGCTGATCGGCGCTCAATTGGAGATCGGCGGCGGTGAGACTCGCGGCTGCCGCGTGGTGCTGCGGGTTGATGCCCCCGGCGGCCACGGCGGCGAGGCTGGGCAATGACGCCGCTCAAGACGCGGATCCTGTTGGCTGACGACCATGCGCTGGTTCGCCGGGGCCTGCGGCTGGTGCTCGACGCCGAGGCGGACCTGCAGGTCGTGGCCGAAGCCGGGGATGGCGCCGAGGCGGTCCGGCTCGCGCTGGACCCGGAGATCGATCTGGCGATCGTCGATATCTCGATGCCGCGGATGACCGGCCTGCAGGCGGTCGCCGAGCTCAAACGCCGGCGGCCGGCACTGCGGACGCTGATCCTGTCGATGCACGAGAACGAGCGCTACCTGTACGAGGCGCTGAAGGCCGGCGCATCGGGGTACGTTCTGAAGTCGGTCGCTGACCGCGACCTCGTCGAGGCCTGCCGGGCGGCGATGCGCGGCGAGGCGTTTCTGTACCCGGGGGCGATGACGCCGCTGATCAGCGACTACCTGCGTCAGGCCCGCGACCAGCAGAGCGTGCGCGAGGATCCGCTGACCGCGCGCGAGCGCGAGGTCGTCAAGTTGATCGCCGAGAGCTACAGCACCCGGGAAATCGCCGAGACGCTGGTCATCAGTGAGAAGACCGTAGATCGCCATCGGACCAACATCCTCGAGAAGCTGGGGATGCACGACCGCGTCGAGCTGACCCGGTACGCGATCCGGCGAGGACTCGTGCAACCGTGAGCCGTCGCACGCGTGACCGTGGACTTGGCGACGGGTAGCACCTGGACATGGCATCCGACACAGCTGCCCGTGAGGTGGCGTTCGTGCTGGGCGGCGGCGGGATCCTGGGGGCACACCAGGTGGGCATGCTGCGGGCGCTCGCCGAGAGCTCGATCGAACCCGACGTGATCCTCGGTACATCCGTGGGGGCGATCAACGGGGCTCTGTTCGCCGCCGACCCCACCGCCGAAGCGGTTCGTCGGCTCACCCAGCTCTGGCAGGACTCGATGGTCTTCGAGGTGTTCGCCGGGACGCTGCTGCGCCGCGTCAGGACGCTCGCTCGCAGCGGTACGCATGTGCGTCCGCTCGAGGAGGTTCGCGATCGCCTTGCCGACCTGTTGCCCGTCGAGCGCGTGGAGGATCTCCAGGTTCGCTTCCAGTGCGTCGCCGCATCGATCGAGCGGGCGGCGGAGCACTGGTTCGAAGACGGGCTTCTGACCGATGTCGTCATGGCCTCGTGCGCTGTGCCCGGCATACTCCCGCCGGTCAAGATCGGCGATCAGCACTTCATCGACGGGGGAATCGTGAACTCGATCCCGGTCGCTCGCGCCGTGGCCCTGGGCGCGAAGACGATCTACGTGTTACAGGTGGGTCGACTGGAGAAGCCGCTGAAACCTCCCCGCTGGCCTTGGGAGGTCGGACTCGTCGCGTTCGAGATAGCGCGCCGGCATCGGTTCGCGAGCGACCTGACCTCGCTTCCGGACAACGTGGCGCTGCACGTGCTCCCGACGGGCGGGTCGGCGGCACCGGCCTACAACGATCTGTCCGGACAGTTGCGGGTGCGACGACTCGCGGGCGGAGTTCAGGGGCAGATCGATTCGTCCTATCAGGCCTCCCGCCGCTATCTGGAGGACCGCTGATGCCGCCCGCCGCCGTCCGGCGTCCGTTCACGGTGGCTGCCTGGATCGTGATGTCAAGCGTTTGTCTCGCGCTCGCTCCGCTGCTGATCCTGCTCGCCGCAATCGTGTCCGCACTCATCCGACGGCCGCAGCCGCTGATCCTCGCGCGCCTGATGGTCACCTACTTCGCGCGGGAGCTCGTGGTGCTCGTCGCCTGTGGAGCGCTCTGGCTGGCGAGTGGCGCCGGCCTCCTGATGCGCTCGCGGCCGTTTCAAATGCTGCACTATCGGCTGTTGGGTTGGCTCGTGCACGGTCTCGCCCAGCGGGCGCTCGAGGTGCTGGGGATCGAGGTCGTACTCGAGCCATCATCAGATGCGGCCCGCAGATTCCAGGCCGACGAGCCGCTGCTTTTCTTCAGCCGACACGCGGGTCCGGGTGACACCCTGCTGCTGATCGACCTGCTGGTGACGCGTTTCGAGCGTCTGCCGAGCCTGGTCTTCAAGGAGAGCCTGACAATCGATCCGTGCGTGGATCTCATCGGTCACCGTCTCCCGCACGCCGTCGTTGACACGAGCGATCGACAGGAGTCCGAGGCCCGGATCGAGGCGGTCGCCCGAGACCTCGTCGACCGGGGCGTACTGGTGCTGTTTCCCGAGGGGGGCAACTTCACCGCGGAGCGCCGGGACCGGGCAACTCGGAAGCTGTGGCGCACAGGGCGGCGACGCGAGGCCGCAAGCGCCGAGCAGATGTCGCACGTGTTGCCGCCCCGGCCCACCGGAGCGCTGGCCGCACTGCGAGGTGACCCCGGCGCGGACGTCATCTTCGGCGTCCACACGGGTCTCGGTCTCGCCGCGTTCGGGCGCGACCTCTGGTCCCAGCTGCCGATCGGCCGGACGTTGAAGACCCGAATGTGGCTGACGTCCGCGGCCGAGCGTCCGCGGGAGCCCGAGGCACAGGTCGAGTGGCTCTATGACTGGTGGAAGCACCTGGATGCCTGGGTCGAGGACCAGGGGGAGGAGGCAGGGTGATTTGCCCGTCGACCGGGGTAAACGGTCATCATGGCCACCGATAAGCAGCGACAGGCGGCGCGGCGAAACGTCAAAGCCGCGCAGTCTGGAGCTCAACGCAAGCAGACCCTGAAGAACCTGCCGAGCAAGACCCGCAGCGCGCTCGGGAAGGAGGCCGCCGCGGTCCGGCGTGGCGATTCGCCGACTCGCAAGGACCTCGAGCGGCGGGCCCGCGAGCTTGACATCCCCGGACGCTCGAAAATGGGCAAGGCCGAACTCAAGCGTGCGGTCGCCAAGCGCGGCGGCTGACCGACGTCAACGCGGACCGCTCTCCCGAGCCGGCCGATCGGGTGCAGGCGCAAGGCTCAGCCGCGGCGAAGATCTCGAACCTGCTCGAGCCGCGAGTGACCAGAGCCGGGGTCGCAACAGCTCCTGAGCACCCCGCAGGCCACCGGGAAGGGCGGCCCGGGCCGGGACACCGGTAAGGAACGCCCGGCGGGACACCGGAGGAGGACAGTGTCCCGCCGAGGCGAGAGGAGGGGAAGCAGATGGTTACCCACCGGTGCAGCGCACCAAACCTGAGCCGCTGTCAGCTCGCGCAGCGGCGCGGCGGTGAACACGAAGGAGTGCACCGACTGGGGCTGGTGCCTCACCGAGAAGCCCTCGCTTTCGGCTACTGATTGGCCGCTCGCCTGGGAGCAGCTGGCCGCGTGTGTCATCCATCGAAGATGACGCGCCGACCTGGCTCGGCACGAGAGATGCGACTGACAGCTAGCGCGCCCCACCCGAAACAGGAGTGACTGACGTCAGCGGTTTCCGGGTACCGGAGAATCGCATGATCACAGCTATCTTCGATGCGATCCTGATGGTGCTCGGACTGGTGCTCGACATCATCACGCTCCCGTTCCGGCTTCTCTTCTCGCTGCTCGGTGGCGCGGAGTTCGAGTTTCGCCGGTTCAGCGGCTGGGGGCGCGGCAGCGGCTCTCGGCGCAGATAGTCGGCAAGTCTCAATCGAGTCCAGCCGCGATCGCTGAAACGTGCCGACGGCGCCGAGAAACAACAGCAAATCGAGTTCGTATGCCGGGCACGGGGGTAGCTAGCACTCACCAGTCCACTCGAGAGGAGTAGAGATGAGCAAGACTGCGCGAGACGTGATGACCGGCGGCGCAGAATGCGTAGGTGAGAAGGAGACGATCTCCCAAGCGGCCGAGAAGCTGGCCCAGCTCGACGTCGGCGCCATGCCGATCTGCGGCGAGGACGACCGGCTCAAGGGAATGCTCACCGACCGTGACATCGTCGTCAAGGTGATCGCCAAGGGGAAGGATCCGGCGCAGACCACCGCGAGCGAGGTCGCCGATCAGTCCGAGGTGGTTACGATCGGCGCCGATGACTCCGTGGACGAGGCCCTGCGGACGATGACCGACAAGAAGGTTCGCCGGCTACCCGTGATCGACGGCCACGACATGATCGGGGTGATCAGCCAAGCCGACCTCGCCAAGGGCCTCGAGCCAGACCGAGCCGGGGAGCTCGTCAAAGCGATATCCGCCACCCCGTGATGCGCATCGGTCGCGCATAGGAGCGGACCCATGGCGAAGGACCGGGTCGATCCGTGCCCTTTCTATGGGGCGCGGCGACCTCGGCGTATCAGGTCGAGGGCGGCAACGAGGACAACGACTGGTACGACTGGGAGCGAACCCCGGGATCCGGCGTGGCCGAACCCGCCGGCCCAGCCTGCGACCACGTCCATCGCTACGCCGAGGACGTCGATCTGCTGGCACGGATCGGGCTGAACTGCTATCGGTTCTCGATCGAGTGGTCGCGGGTCGAGCCCCGGGAAGGCGAGTTCTCGGAGCGGTGGCTGCGCCACTACCGGTCGATGGCCGCGACCTGTCACCGCCACGGGCTCGTCCCGGTCGTGACCTTGCACCACTTCACCAATCCGCGCTGGATCAGCGGCCGCGGCGGCTGGGAGCAGCCCGCCACTGCGGAGAGCTTCGCGCGCTTCAGCGGCGTGGTCATCGAAGCGCTCGGCGATCTCGCCGGCCTGGTGATCACGATCAACGAGCCCAACATGCCCGCGCTGCTCGGCTACGAGAACGGCATCTTCCCGCCCGGCAAGCGGGATCCAGCGGCGCGGATCCGCGTGACCGAGGTGTTCGTCGAAGCGCACCGGCGCGCCGTGGACACGATCCGCGGCCTCCGGGCCGACCTGCCGGTCGGGCTGGCCCTGGCGATGGCCGACTGGCAGGCGCTGGCGGGCGGACAGCCGGAGCTGGCCAGGACGCGGGGGCTGCGCGAGGACATCTTCCTGCAGGCGACCGGCGGCGACGACTTCGTCGGCGTCAACACCTATACCCGCCACCGCATCGGACCGGCCGGGTGGGTCGGCAACGAGCCCGGCGTGGAGCTGACCGCGGCCGGCTACGAATATTGGCCCGAGGCGCTCGAGGCGACGCTGCGCCGGGCCTGGGAGCTCACCGGCGGGCGTCCGCTGATCGTGGCCGAGACCGGCATCGCCACCGACGATGACGCGCGGCGGCTCGAGTACATCGACCGCGCGGTGGCGGGGACGCGCCGCGCGATGGCCGACGGCATCGACGTCCGTGGCTTCATCTACTGGTCGGCGCTTGACAACTTCGAATGGAACCACGGCTATGCCCAGCGCTACGGGCTGATCGCCGTCGACCGTGGCACTCAGGATCGCTCGGTCAAGCGCAGCGGCTGGCACCTGGGGAAGATCGCGCGCAGCTCCGCGGGCCTCTGAACCTCGCTCACCCGCCGCGCCAGCTGGATCTCGTGGCCGAGGGAGCCGGCCGGACGCAGCCCGGCGGATCGCAGCATCGCCTCAACGGCGGCGCGGTTGGGCGCCCACCAGTTCGTGGGGTCGTCGGCGAGCCGATGCTCGATGAAGGCCATCTTCGGCCACCCCGGATCGAGCATCGCCTCGCGCTCCTCGAGCCTCAGATCGCCCGGCGGTGCCACCACCTCCTCTCCGGGCATCGTCAGCGTCTGGAGCACGAGCAGGTCGCGCACCTTGGTGGCCACGATGTCAAGCGCCAGCAGCGGGTAGCGGAGGTGATAGAGGACGCCGAGGAACATGACGACATCGAACGTGTCGTTGCACCGGGCGAGGTCGTACACCTGCATCTGGCGGAGCGTGAGCTGATCGGGGTCGATCCGGAACTGCCCGCGCACCCATTCAGCCTGGCGCAGGTAGTGCGAGTCCGCGTCGATGCCGAGGACCTGCGCGCCGCGCCGGGCCAGGGCGACCGAGTAGAAGCCGGCGTTGCAGCCGATGTCGAGCACCCGCATCCCGCGCATGTCGGGCGGCAGCGCGCTCGCCATCTGCTCCCACTTGAAGGCCGGGAAGTCTCCGAGCGGATGGTCGGGAGCCGTCTGACGACCATCCGGGAGGTGCAGGTTGTGAAACCAGGGCGCGAGCGCCCTGATCTCGCGGCCCAGCTCATCCGGGGCGACCGCGCGTCCGTCGGATTGGAGCGTCATCGCAGCGCCTCCAGCGTTCTCCCCGCCACCAGCTCGTGCAGCTGCGCCGCCCGATGGTCCGCCGTGTGCTCGCCGAGCACGCGCCGGCGCGCGGCTTCGCCGATCCGCGCTCGCGACTGCGGCGAGCTGCCGGACAGGATCTCGAGAACCGCTTCGCTGCTGTGCGCCAGCAGGATCTCCTCGCCGGGCGCGAACACCGTCTCGATCCCCGGCCAGGAGTCGGAGATGATCGCCGCCCCGCAGGCGCCGGCCTCGAACAGGCGCACCGACGGCGCATAGCCGAGCGCGCGCATCTGCGGCCGGGTGACGTTGAGCGTGAAGCCGGTGGCCGAGTAGAAGCGCGGATGCTCGCCGGGTGCAAGATGCTCGATGCGCTCCACGTTCTGGGGCCAGTCGATGCCCGCCGGGTACATCGGCCCAGCCACGCCGAACCGCTGCTCGGGGAGCCGGCGGGCGGGCTCGAGCAGCAGCTCCTGCACCGCCGGCTGGCGTCCGGCACTGTAGGTGCCGAGGTAGTTGAGCGACCACGATTGCGCGACCTCGAGCCGCGTGTAGGCAGCTGGGTCGACGAAGCAGTAGAACGGCTCCGGTCGCCGGGCCCCGAACTCGTCGCGCAGGATCTCCAAGGCCCGGCCTCCGGTGAACGAGAGGTAGAGGTCGTACCGCGGCACGAGCTCCGCGCTCAGGTACTCGGCGTCGCCTGCGCGCAGCTTGTCGATCGTGACCGGCGTGTCGATGTCGTAGAAGGCGATCGCCCCCGCCGCCTGATCGGCCACCCACCTGCCCACCGCGACGCCCTCGGGCACGAACGAGCCGACGATCACCAGATCGGCCTCGCGCACCGCCGGCGCGAACCCGCGCAGCTGCGACACCGAGCCGTACAGGTGGGTCTCACACCAGGGTGGCTCCGGGAGGTCCCGATGTTGGGCGTACCAGCTGGCGTCTCGCTCCAGGAAGACCACCTGATCCCCCCGAGCCTGCAGCGCCCGGGCCAGCGCCCGGTAATTGGTGGCGTGCCCGTTACCCCACGAGGAGGTGATCGACAGGCCGAGGATCGTCACCTTCACCGCGCCACCTCGAGGCCGGAGCCCAGGACCTGTTCCAGCTCGCGCGCCCGATGGTCGTAGGTGTGCTCGGCGAGGATCCGCTCCCGCGCTCGGGCCCCGATCTCGCGCGCGGTGGCCGCGTCGAGCGCCTCCAGCGCCTCGATGACCTCGCCACCATCGGCGCAGACGATCACCTCCGACCCCGGCTCGAGGAACCGGTCGAGCCCCGCCCACCGGTCGCTGAGCAGGCAAGCCCCGGCGCCCGCGGCCTCGAACACCCTGGTGGCAGGGGAGAAGCCGTTGCGCACCATCGAGTCGCGGGTGATGTTGAGCACCGCCAACGGCGAGCAGTTGAACGCGTTGTGCCGGCTTGGCGGGAGATGGCCGAGGTAGCGCAGGTTCGGCACGCCGCGATCCTCCCAGCCGGCCCCCGCGAGCAGGAAGCTGCGCTTCGGAAGCGCGCGCACCACCGAGAAGAAGAACTGCTGGACCCGCGCCTCCCGGTCGGGCAGCCGATTGACCAGCGCCGAGAGATCCGCCCGGTAGCGATCGTCGGGCGCCACCGGATGATGGGTGCTGGGGTCAAGCGCGTTGTAGATCGGCACGCAGCGACATGCCCCCAGCTCCCGGTAGCGAGAGACGACGCGGTCTCCCCCGCCGTAGGTGAGAATCAGGTCGTAGTCGGGCACGAGCGCGCGCAGCGGATCGGACGGATCGGCCTCGAGCCGCGTCAGCGTGGCCGGGGCGTCGACGTCCCAGAAGATCACCATGGCGCCCGGCCGGCGGGCGTCGAGCACCGCCTCCTCGAGCACCTGGTCATAGACGCCGACGCCGCTGGCCTTCACCACCACGTCGGCGTCCCGGGATGCGTCGCTGACGACGCGCCGGACCGCTGCCTCGTCGGGCACCTCGTAGACCACCACCCGCGCCCAGTCGGGATCGGGGATGTCCCGGTGGCGCTGGCGATCGAGCGCGTCGGGCTCGTAGAACGTGACCTCGTGCCCGAGCCCGTGCAGCGCCCGGACCATCCCGCGGTAGTACGTGCAGGCGCCGTTCCAGTAGGCCGAGACCAGGCTCGAGCCGAACAACGAGATCCGCATCAGCCGACCTCCTCGACGATCGACAGCAACTCGTCGACGCGGTGCGCGCAGGTGTGGCGCGCGCGTACCGTCTCGAGCCCGTGGGCCGCCAGCTGAGCCGCTGCGCCCCGATCCTCGAGCAGCAGCTTCAAGTGGGCGGTCATCTCGGCGCCGTCGCGGGCCTGGAGGTAGTCCTCCCCGGGCCGGAACAGCCCCTCGCGGTCATCCCAGGGAGCGCACACCAGCGGTATCCCGCAGGCCAGAGCTTCGAACACTCGGATGGTCGGTACTCCCGGGAGCCGCCGCACGTAGGCGCGGCGCGGCACGTGGACGGTGACGCGGTGGCGGGCGAACGCGCTCGGGGCGCGGTGGTTGGGCAGCCAGCCCGCGTACCGCAGCCCGGTGGCGGCCACCGCGGCGCGGGCCGACCCGGGATAGCGAACGCCGTGAACGTGGCCGCTCAGCGCCAGGGAGCGCGCGGGCGCGAGCAGGAACTCGAGCAGCTCCTCGGCTCGCTCACCGTCGCCCCAGTTGCCGATCCACACCAGATCGGCGGCCTCCTGGTTTCCGTCCAGGGGCCGGAACAGGCGGGTGTCCGCAGCCTCGTGCCAGACATACGCACGCTCGATCCAGCCGTGCTCGAGATACAGGTCGCGGATCACCGCCCCGAAGGCGAGGACGCCGTCGAAGCCGGACAGGTCGAATGCCTCGATCTGCTCGGGCGCCGAGGCGGCCCGGTGGTGGGCGTCGTAGAACAGGAGCGTGTAGCCGCCGCGGCGCCGGTGGTGATCGCCGATCGCCTTCACCAGCGCCGGCTCGATCCAATCGTGCACCAGCACCAGATCGGTGTCTGCCAGCTCCCGGTCCAGATCCAGCGCCTCCGGATCATAGGTGCGACTCCGCAGCTCCGGGAACGCCGCGTGAAACTCGTCGATCGCCGCCTCGCCGGCCTCGGCGATCAGGTTGTGGTGGCTCCAGCCCCCCTGGGGCTCGAGCACGTCGGTCTCGTGCCCGCGGTGGCGCAGCTCGCGCATCACCCCGCGCAGGAAGTGCGCGTTGCCATGATTCCAATCCGAGACCAGCGAATGGCAGAACAAGGTCACCTTCACGCCGGCACCCTTCCCCGCGCCAGCTCGCGGTAGGCGCTCAGATAGCCTTCCGCCGTCGCCCGCGGCGGGTAACGCAACGCTCGTTCTCGCGCCGCGGCCCCCGCCTCCGCGCATCGCCGCGGATCGTCGAGCAGCCGGTTGACGGCTGCGGCCAGGCGGTCAGGGTCATCGGGAGACACGAACGTGGCGGCGTCCTCCCACACCTCCCGCAGGCTTGGGATGTCGCCCACCACCAGCGCGCATCCGCACAACGCCGCTTCCAGCGCCGCGTAGCCAAATGGCTCGTAGCGGGCGGGCTCGGCGAACACCGAAGCGCGCCGGAGCCAGTGCAGCAGCTCGCCCGGCGGGAGTGGGCCCAGCGTCTCGACGCCGTCGAGTTCGCCGGGGCCGATCAGTGCCACGCGCCCGTCGATTGCGGGAGCGGCCCGGGCGATCAGCGACGCGTTCTTGGCCTCGTCCCACAGCCGGCCGGCAGTCACGACCAGCCGCTCGCGAGCGGGGCGGCCCGGCGGCAGCGACCGGCCGTTCGGGATCACGCGCACCCGGGCATGATGCCCGTGGACCGCGGTCAGCTCGTCGAGCAGCGCGCGGCTGGGCACGGTCACGACGTCGGCTCGCTCCAGCGCCTGGCGCGCCAGCCCCGCGTAGCGCTCCCAGGCCGCCGGTGCGTCCTGACCGTGCACCGCCCGCCACCAGGTGAGCACGCACGAGTGCACGGTGAGCAGCACCGGTGTGTCGGAGTCGAGCACCGGCGCGAACGTGTTCATGTGGATCAGGTCGGGATCGTGGGTGAGCCTCAGCGCCTCGATCCATTCGGCGGTGGCCTGCACGTCAGGCCACGGGTCCTGCATCCACTCCAGCCGCAGGTCGCGCAGCTCGCAGGATGAAGCCCCCGACCAGTCGACGGGGGCGTCGCCCAGCAGCGCGAGGTGGAGCTCGACTCCAGTGCCGGCCAGGCCTCGGACCAGCTCCTGCACGAACGTCCGGACGCCGCCGACCACGTCTGCCACGACCAGGACCTTCATCTGGTCCTGCCGTAGATCCGGTCGATCAGAGCCGCCACTCCGATCAGCTGGTCGACGTCCTCGTCGAAGCTCGGGTCGTCCGCCAGACGCCGCGCCCAGGCGACCAGGGCGCGTCCACCCCACTCGTCCGGGGGGCCGGCAAGCCGTTGTGCCTGGCGCCCCTGCACCAGCAGGGTCTCGAAGTCGTAGAAGGATCCGTCGAGGTTGCGGATGCGCAGCGAGCCTCCATCGCCGATGAACGACGCCTCGATCTCCGCGTCGCGACCGGCGGGCAGCCACCATGAGCAGGCGATCCGCAGCACGCGCCCGTCGGCCAAGCTGACCTGCGCGAGCGCCAGATCCTCGACCTGAGCCGAGTCTGCGTCCAGCCGCCGTCCGCCGGCGAACAGATCGGCGTGCACGGCGGCCGGCTCGAGCTCCCCCAGGAACAGGCGAGCCAGGTCGATCAGGTGGTAGCCCAGATCGATCAGGGCGCCGCCGCCGGCCAGCCGGGGATCGCGCACCCACGCCTTGTCGGGGCCATACGCGTTATGGAACACGAGCTCCGCTGCGTGCGGCCGGCCGATCGTCCCCGCCCGCAACCGCTCTAGTGCCTGCTGCACCGCCCCCACGTGCCGATAGGACATGTCGACGCCCAGCGCGACGTCGGCGGAGCGCGCGAGCTCGACCAGCTCGCGGCATTCGGCGGCGGTGCGGCCGAGCGGCTTCTGGCAGAACACCGGCAGGCGCCGCTCCAGCGCCTGGCGCGCCTGCTCGGCATGAAGCGCGGTCGGCGTCGCGATCACCACCCCGTCGAGGTCTGTCTCGAGCAGCTCCTGGAGGTCGTGGCCTACGGTCTGGCAGCCGGTGGCGGTGGCGGCCGCGCGCGCCGCCTCCGGGTCGGCGTCGGCGATCGCCGCCACGTGCGCCGCGCCGGCGCGATGCGCGGCCTCCATCCGGTTGCGGCCGATCCATCCCACCCCGAGGAAGCCCAGGCGCGGAAGCCGCTCATCCATCGCGCCACACCGCCTTGACGAACCCCTCCGGCTTCTCCACCGCAACCCGGTAGGCGTCGCCGAGCTCGGAGAGTGAATATTGATGGGTCAGCAGCGGGACTGGATCGATGCATCCTGATCGGACCGCCTCGACCGCCGCTCGCAGTCCCCGCACGTAGGCCGCCGGATCGCGCTCGTGGGCGTTGATGACATCCAGACCCCGCCAGTTCCAAAGCTGCATGTCAACCGAGCGGCGACCGTCCTGGTGGTAGCCGACGATCACCAGGCGCCCCCGGACCCGGGTCAGCCGTGAGGCCAGATCGAGCGGCCCCTGGTATCCGGTCACCTCGAACACCACGTCGAAGCGCTCGGCTTCGAGCGCCGGATCGTCGTGCCGCCACGCGCTGGTCGCCCCCGCGGCCAGCGCCAGCTCCAGAGAGGATCGTCGCCGTGAGATCGCCGCGATCTCGCCGGCCGCGCGGGCACACAGCTGGATCAGCAGGAGTCCCTGAAAGCCGCAGCCCACGACCGCCACCCGGCTGCCGGGCTCCACCTCGGCCCGGGACACCGCGTTGACCGCGCACGCCAGCGGCTCGCCGGGAAAGGGCAGGGACGGGTCCAGACCGGGCGCCAGCGTAACCACGTTGTCGGCGCTCGTGACGTCGAGCTCGGCGTGGGCCCGCTGCGAGATCAGGGCCACGCGCTGGCCTGCCTGCACGGTCGAGACCCCGTCGCCCACGGCATCGATGCGGCCCCAGCCCTCGTGGCCGGGCTCGCCGGCCGGGCGCGGATACCGAAACCACTCACGCCCCTCGTACAGCGCCAGCTCGGAGGCGCAGATGCCCGCGCCCTCCAGCTTCACCCGCACCTCGCCGGGTCCGGGCTCGGGCGCCGGGACGTCGCTCACCACCACCTGATGCGGCGCTTGCAGGACGGCGGCGCGCATGCCGGCTACGAGTTGCGCGCGGCGGCCAGCACGCGCGGCCGCTGCATTCCGGCACCCTCGAGCCACTCGTACAGGCGCGCGATTCCCTCCTGGACGGAAACCCGAGGCTTCCATCCGGTCAGGCTCTGAAAGGCGGCCGTGTCGGAGACGTAGTAGCGCTGGTCAGCCGCGCGCCACTGCCCCCACTCGGTCACCGGCGCTTGTCCGGTGAGCGATCCGATCATCTCGATCACCGCGCCCACGCTGACGGCGTTACGGGGACCCCCGCCGAGGTTGAAGGCCTCACCGGTGAGCGTCGCCGGATCGGTTGACGCCACGAGCAACGCTTCCACCAGGTCTTCGACGTAGAGCAGGTCTCGAACCTGTCGGCCGTCGCCGTAGATCGTGAGCGGCTCGCCTCGCAGCGCGCTCAGCACGAAGTGCGCGACCCACCCCTGGTCCTCGGTTCCATGCTGGTGCGGCCCGTAGATGCAGCTCATCCGCACCACGCAGGTCGGCAGTCCGTAGCTGTGGGCGTAGTCGAGCACGTACTGATCCGCGGCTCCCTTCGAGCAGCCGTAGGGACTGCAGAAATCAAGCGCCTGACGCTCGGAGATGCCCCGGGCGCGGGTGAGCTCGTCGACGGGCTCGTAGCCCTGGCCGGCCGCCCGGAGCTCGAGCCCCGCTAGCCGGCCATACACCTTGTTCGTGGAGGTGAAGACGACCGCCGGCGGCGCGGGCAGGCGCCGTGCCTCCTCGAGTACGTTGATCGTGCCCTGCACGTTGATGTCCAGATCCTGGCGCGGCTGCTGAAGGCTGGTCGTGACCGCCACCTGAGCGGCGAGGTGGAACACGCGGCGACAGGAGGCCATCGCCCGCCTGACCGCAAACACGTCGCGCACGTCGCCGACCTCGACGCGCACCAGCTCGCCGTGCTTGCGCTTGAGCCAGCGAACGTTCTCCTCGACCCCCGGGCGCGTGAGGCTGTCGAGCACCGTCACCGGCGTGCCCTGTGACGCGAGACGATCGCCCAGGTTGGTGCCGATGAAGCCCGCCCCCCCGGTGATCAGAACCCCGCCCTCCGGAGCGGCTCCGGCAGGGGTGGAGAAGCGCACCAGCTCGCGCACGCCGCTGACGCCCCGCTCCCGGAGCACCCGATCGAGCAGCTTCGGCTCGCCACCGGCGCGCCGAGCGCCGAAGTGATAGGCCCGCTCGTCGCAGTGGAAGCCATCGAGCGTCTCTCGTTCGGGCGCCAGGTCCTGGAGCGAGTACCAGTAGACGCGCTCGGCGGGCGCTTGCGCGAGGTCGACGAGCGTCTTGCACTGACCGAGCTCGTCGTGGGCCCAGGTCGAGTAGCCAGCCTCGGTGATCCAGATGCGCTGAGCTCCCCGGTGCTGGTCGATGACCTGCTCCACCCGCTCCACGTGCGTGTCCCAGCCGTCCCACACGGCCTCCCAGGTCCCGGGGAAACCGTGCACGCCGATCACGTCCACGTGCTCGAGCGCGCCCCGCTTGTACATCAGGTCGAGCCAGTTGGGATCGAACGGGCTCATCCCGCCGAGAACGCTCTTGACCCCGAGCTTCGCCGCGCGGCTCGCGGCGCCGGCGATCATCTCCGCGAAGATCTTCCACTCCGGGTCGATCGTCCAGTCCCACTCGATGTAGTTGTTGGGCTCGTTCCAGAGCTCGACGTACGGGAACCGCCCGGGATGAGACCGCAGCACCAGCTCGACGAACTCGCCGTACTGCTGCGGATCACGCGGTGGCGAGGAGGTCTTCGGGATGATCCCGAGCGCCGGCGGCGTGTAGAGAAAGCACGGCAGCACGCTGGCGTGCTCGGTCAGCCTGGGCAGCAGCCACGCGTACCACTCCTCCCCGCCCTCGCTCAGCCAATCGCACCAGGAGATCGACGTCCGCAGGCGCCTGGCGGGAAGTCCCCGCAGCCCCTCGAGCGCGCGCTCGACGGCCGCGTAGTCGCCCATGTGGAAGTACTGGACGAACCCGAGCTCGGGATTGCCGCGCCGGCGCAGCCGCCGGGCGGCGTCGGAGTCCCGCAGCTCGGAGGGAGCCTCGTGGCGAATCGTGTCGACGATGCGGCTCATACCGTGAGCCCTCGGGACCGCAGCTCGCCGCGAGCCTGATCGACCCGGTCATCGGCCACCTGACCCTCGAGCCAGGTGGCGAGCTCGGTCATCCCGTCCCCGAGGCGCACGGAGGGCTCGAAGCCCAGCCGCCGGCGCGCCCTGTCCACGTCGGCGAAGCAGTGCCTGATGTCGCCCACCCGGCACTCGCCCGTCACCTCGGGCTGGATGTGCGCCCTGCCGAGGATCTCGCCGAGGCGCGCGGCGATCTCCCACACGGTGACACTGGCTCCGCTGCCCACGTTGATCACCTCGTCGCCGACCTCCGGGCGCTCCAGGGCAAGCGTGAAGGCGGACGCGACGTCCTTCACCGAGACGAAGTCACGCCGCTGCTCGCCATCCTCGAAGATCATCGGCGGCTTGTCGTTCAACAGGCGCGAGGCGAAGATCGCCAGCACGCCGGTGTACGGATTGGACAGCGCCTGGTGCGGGCCGTAGACGTTGAACAGGCGCAGGGCCACGGTCGGGATCTCGTACGCCCGCCCGAACAGCAGCGTGCTGCGCTCCTGCTCGAACTTGTTCAGCGCGTAGATCGAGGACAGCGCCGGTGGCTTGTCCTCGTCGGTCGGCACCGGCGTCAGCACCTGCCCCGCGAATCCCCGCGGCTCCCAGTCGTGGGCGGCGAGCTGCTCGCGGGAGCGTTCGCGCGCCGTCACCGGCTGCCCCCGGCCGTCGACGTACAGACCCTCGCCGTACACGCTCATGCTCGACGCAACCAGGATCCGCTTGACCGGGTGACCGAGCAGCGCCTGCAGCAGCGTGGCGGTGCCCAGCGAGTTGACCGAGACGTATTCGCCGATCTCGTACATGCTCTGTCCGACACCGACGCGGGCGGCGAGGTGGATGACGCTGTCGACGTCGATCAGCGCGCGCCTGACCGCCGATGAGTCACGAACGTCGCCCACCAGAAGCTCGACGTCCCCAGCCAGATAGTCCGGCCGGATGCCACCGGGATGGACCTGGGGCGTGAGCGCGTCCAGCGCGCGGACGCGATATCCCCGCCGCAGCAGGGCATCGGCGACGTGCGAGCCGATGAACCCGGCGCCGCCGGTGATCAGCACTCGTCCCTTGCTCATACAGACCTCCCGGCCGCGATTCGTACAGGTTCAGATTCGGTACGCGGCCCGCGATCGAGCAGCTCGTCGTAAACGGCGGCCAGCGCGCCGGCCGCTTCAGCCCATGTCGGAAGCTGGGTCGCCGCTCGCCGAGCGCGGCGCTGGAGCTGCGCGCGCCGGTCGCCGTCTGAGAGCAGCGACGCGACCGCGTCCGCGAACCCGGTCGGCTCGGTTTCGATCAGGAGCGCGCGTCGCGCCTGCGAGCTCAGGCCCTGCGCACCGATCGGTGTGCAGACGATCGGCTTACCGCGCCGCAGCGCCTCGATCGTCTTGACCTTGATCCCGCCGCCGATCCGCAGCGGGCACACGATCACGTCCGCGGCGTCCAGGTACGGCAGCACGTCGGGTACGTGACCGGTGACCACGACGCTCTCGTCAGCCAGGTCCCGCACCTCGCGCGGCGGCGCGTTCCCGACCAACCAGGTTTGAACGTCGGGTACGGCGGCTCGAACCGCCGGCAGGATGTCCCGGCACAGATGCTGTGCGGCGTCGACGTTCGGGGCATAGGCGAAGTTCGCGATCAGAGCGACGAGCGGCGCCGACGGGCGGTCGACGCGGCGGTCGACGCGCTGCTCACCGGCGCCGGTCTCCCCCTGGGCGGGGAGGTGGTCGGCCCCGTCGGGCACGACCGAGACACGAGCTTCGGGCAGCTCGGCTTCGATCACGTATCGATCTTCCGGTGTCACCGTCGCGAGCCGCGTGGCGGTCCGCCAAGACTCGATTTCCGCGACCCGGGTGCGTTGACACCGGGAGAACAGCTCGAACCTGGCGTACGGGTCGCACCCCACGGTCGCCCGCTGATGCGCCAGGTCGTACTCGATGTTCTGCTCCACCAGCAGCACGGGCACCTCGGACCACCCGGGCAGGTGCTGCATCAGGTAGAAGCCCTCGACGTGCACGAGGTCCACGCCGCCCTGCGCGAGGATGCCGGCCACCCGTCGGGTTGCGGCCGGGCAACGGTGACGAGCGAGCTGCACCGGCTGGTCGTGGCCGGCTGTGCCGAGGATCGGCTCGGCCGCGAACACCTCGACCTCACGGCACCAGTCGGCCAGCAGGTGGATGTGGGCCGCGTCCTGCTCGGGAGTCTTCGAGACGACGACCAGGTGGATGTCGAAGTCCGCCGCGAGGCGCTTGGTCAGCTCCAGCTCGCGGCGCCGGCCGCCACTGACCGGGGGCCACGGCAAATGGCAGGAGACAAACAGGATGCGGCCCCGGGCCGCCCTGGCAATCGGGGCGGACCAGGCGATCCTTCGCTGTGCGTCGGGCGGTCCCATGGGTGATTGGCGAGGCCGTGGCCCGCACTCCCCTCGCGTTACCCCCAAAGCAGCATCTAAATCAGCCCTGTGATCACGCGGGCTCCGGCCTCGGCGCGGCGCGCTGCCTCGGCGCGGTGAACGGGGCGCATGCTGGCGCGGCCACCGGGTAACAAGCCGGCATGGCCGGTTCTCCGATCGTCGCGTTCCTGAGCACTGGCCGCTGCGGGACCCAGTGGCTCACCGCCAGCCTGCGAGACCTCTACCCGGAGATCGCGGTCGAACACGAGCCGATCGGCCCGCTGTACAAGCCGCGCAGATACTTCCGGCGCTACGACGATCCCGAAGCGTTGCTGCGGGAAGCCGGCGTCGCCCGGCACGTGGATCGGATCGCGCAGGAGCGCCGGCTGTACGTCGAGACGGGCTGGCCCCTGTTCCCGGCGCTGCCCCTGCTGGCACGGCGCTTTCCCGAGCGTCTGCGGATCGTGCACCTGACGCGGCACCCGGTGCCGAGCGCCCTGTCCCATCTCACCCACAACTCGTATGCCGGCAGCGGCCGGGACGACTCCTACACGCGGTGGGCGACCTTGGGCGCGAGCGATCCGGGCGTGTTCCAGGCCCACTACGCCGCGCGCTGGGATGAGCTGACGCCCTACGAGAAGTGCCTGTTCTGGTGGACCGAGGTCCACGCGTACGGGCTGGAGCTGGCGCAGCGGCTGCCCGGCGTGCCGTTCCTGCGCATGCAATCCGAGTCGCTTCTGGCCGGCGATCGTCCCGTCCTCGAGCGACTACTGCGGTTCATGGAGCTCTGGTGGGACGACCGCTGGCTCGGGCGCACGGGACGCGTCGTGGACCGCTGGCACCACCACATCCCCGACGCGGTCGATCCATTGGACGTGCTCAGGCACCCGCTGACAGTTCAGGTCGCCGGGCGGCTGGGCTACGACGTCGCGGAGATGGACGCGGCGGCGCTCGAGGCGCGCTACCGAGGCCGGCCGGATGACGGACTCGATCGCCTGGGGCGGTATGAGCCGGCGTAGAGCGGGGGGCGACTTCGCCTCGCGGTTGCCCCGCGGTTTGTTTCCCGGTCGCTGCCGGGGTTGGACGAACCTGCCGTCAACCCCCACCTGCCAGGGGGAAGGGGATTCACGTCCCCGCTGACCCCTTGAAGGGTGATGGATCTGCGTAGCGCCTGGCGTTACTCAGATCCATCACGTGAGCATCGACGTCCCGGTCCGCCTACGCGGTCCGCCTACGCGGGCACCGAGACCAGGTCACGATCGTGATGGCGGGGAGCGGCTACGGCCTCCGCCAACGCCGTGCCGAACTCGGCCAGATCCCCGCCGTTCTCGCCGACCGTGACCACCCCGCCCTCGGAGACCGTGCCATTGCCGTTGTCGGCCAGTCGCACCTCCGGGATGGGAGCTCGCTGCAGCAGCCGGATGCCGGCGCCGATCGCCGCGATCGGCTTGGCGTGACGGTAGGCCTCCGCCACGTAGTGCACGGCCTCCCCGTTGCCGGTCAGCGCCTCGACGCTCGCCTCGCCTCCAGCCACGACGACGGCGTCGTAGAGGACCGACGACATCGTGAGGATCGCCCGGTCGCTCTTGATCTCACCCCCGCTCGCGGTCTGGATTCTGCCGTCGCGCGGCGCCAGCAGCTCGCACTTGGCTCCCTGCTCGCGCACCGGGGCCAGGGCCGGCTCCAATGAATCGGCGTCCACGCCGTCGGCTATAAGCACCGCCACCTTGCGGGTGGCCGCGCTGTGCGGCTGGTCGGCCTGGCTCAGCGCCGGCGAGCTCTTGCCGTGGTTCTCCCCGCTCCCGCGCGGAGCGTCCACGCCGACGTTCTCGGCCACCTGCTCGGCCAGCTCGGCGTCGACGTTGGCCAGATGAGCGACGACGCCCTGACGGATGTGGTCGTGGTCGACCTTGCCCAGCTCGAAGCTGAACGCGGAGACGATGTGCTGCTTCTCCCAGCCGCTCATCGAGTTCCAGAACAGCGTCGCCTGGCTGAAGTGATCCTTGAAGCTGTCGCTGCGCCGGCGAATCTTCTGGCCATCGACCCGCTCCTGATAGTGGCGGTAGCCGCCATCCTCGAACGAGCTCAGCGCGGGGCAGCCGCCCGCCAGCGAGTTGGGGTGGTAGGAAACGGGGCTCTGGTCGATCCGGTGCTGGCCGTAGCCGTCGCGCTGGTGATGATGCACGGGCGCCACCGGACGGTTGATCGGCAGCTGCGTGAAGTTCGGGCCGCCCAGGCGGATGAGCTGGGTGTCAAGATAGGAGAAGTTGCGGGCCTGCAGCAGCGGATCGTTGGTGAAATCGATCCCCCGCACTACGTTGGCGGTGTGGAAGGCGACCTGCTCGGTCTCGGCGAAGAAGTTGTCGGGGTTGCGGTCCAGCACCATACGTCCGACCGGGCGCAGCGGCACCTCCTCCTCGGGGATGATCTTCGTCGCGTCGAGCAAGTCGAAGTCGAAGTCGTGCTCGTGCTCCTCGGCGACCAGCTGGACGGACAGCTCCCACTCGGGATAGTTGCCGTCCTCGATCGCCTCCCAGAGGTCCCGGCGGTTGAAGTCAGGATCCTTGCCGGCGATCTTCTGGGTCTCATCCCACTCCAGCGAGTGGGTGCCGAGCTTGGGCCGCCAGTGCCACTTGACGAACGTCCCTTTGCCTTCGGCGTTGACCAGGCGGAAGGTGTGAACCCCAAAGCCCTGCATCATCCGGTAGCTGCGCGGCAGCGCCCGGTCGGACATCAGCCACATCATCATGTGCACGGTCTCGGGTTGCAAGGCCACGAAATCCCACAGCGTGTTGTGTGCCGAGGACGCCTGCGGCATCTCGTTCCGGGGCTCGGGCTTGACGGCGTGCACGAAGTCCGGGAACTTGATTCCGTCCTGGATGAAGAAGACCGGCATGTTGTTGCCGACGATGTCGAAGTTGCCCTCACGCGTGTAGAACTTGGTGGCGAACCCCCGCACATCCCGGACGGTGTCGGCCGATCCCCGTGACCCGGCGACGGTCGAGAAGCGCACGAATGTGGGCGTCTGCCGGCCGGCCTCGCTCAAGAAGTCGGCGCAGGTGAGCTCGGCCAGGGGCTCGTAGGCCTCGAAGACGCCGTAGGCCCCGGCGCCCCGCGCGTGGACTACCCGCTCCGGGATCCGCTCGTGATCGAACCGAGTCAGCTTCTCACGGAAATGGAAGTCCTCGATCAGGGTTGGCCCCCGGTCCCCCACGGTCAACGAGTCGTCGGTGTGCTCCACCTTGATCCCCTGATCGGTGGTCAGGCGGGAGCCGTCGTGAGCGACGCGATCGCGGTCGAGCTCTGCCTGCTTGTCGTGCGCTTCGGGGATCTGCTTGCCGGAGCTCATGGCCACCTCGCTGGTTTGAAGTCGGGCGCCTCGATCGAGCGTCGCCGCTTGATGCTGAGATCCCCTCCCGGGCCGCGCGCAAACCAAACGGCCGCGGCCGCCACCGGCTGCCGCGAGCGGTCAAACCCGGCGGAATCCCGGATCGCAGCGAAACGGTGTAGTATCGAAACGATGCCGTTTAGATATGTGCATCCGAGCCCTGATGTCCACGGTTGATCGCGGCTCGCCGGCGCGCCATCGCCGCCCGCCGGCGGAGGGTTGGGGTGGCGGTCGTCCCCGGGATGCCTCGCGCGACGATGCCCTGCGGCGGGCGGCGCTCGAGCTGGTGGCGGAGGTCGGATATGACCGGGTGACGATCGAGGCGGTAGCGGCGCGCGCCGGGGCCGGGAAAGCGACGGTGTATCGCCGGTGGTCGGGCAAGGCCGAGCTGGTGGTCGACGCGGTGGCCCATGACCAGGTCCCGGCGCAACCGCCTGACACGGGGTCGCTGCGAGGCGACCTGACTGCGCTGGCCGACTGGCTGTTCTCAGGGGACAGCCACCGGTTCAAGGTGCGGTTGATCACCGGCATGGTGCCGGGCCTGTTGGCCGACCCCGAGCTGCGCGACGCGTTTGCCAGGGTCGGGATGCCTCCCCAGCGCGCACTGGAGGCGATCATCGCCCGCGCGGTCGCCCGAGGCGAGGTCAGATCCCCGGCCGACGCCGCGATCCTCGCGGCCGCGCTGCCGGCCCTGGCCTTGCAGCGCCTCGTGTTCACCGGCCAGGGCCCCGACCGAGCGCTCGTCGACGCGGTGATCGAGACCATCTTGCTCCCCGCGCTGACGTGCCCGAACGAACCCGGGACATCCTCGGCGAGCGGAAGGAGCTGAGCGACCCATGGCGCACAGGACCCTCGCCGCAGCGCCGTCTGACGCCGACGATGCGGAGGGCCGGCATCTCGGGCGGCGCTGGTGGTGATCGCCTCGGCGCAGCTGATGATCGTGTCGACGCGACGATCGTCAATGTCGCGCTGCCGACGATTCATTCTCGGCCGCGCCGTCCTGGCCACGATCGCGATCACCGCCACCAAGGACAAGCTCCAGACTCTCCTGCGCGCCGGCCACGGCCACCTCGGCCACGCAGCGGCGCAGGCAGCGACGTCGCACGGCTACACGACCGCGTTCCTCGTCGGCGCCGGCGTCGCCCTGCTCGCGCTGTTCATCTCCGCCGCCGTGATCCGCGTCGACAGCAAAGCGGTTGCGGCCATGGACGTCGCGACCCCGGCAGGCTAGGGATCGGCGCGACGGGCCTACGTGAGCAGCTTCTCCGGGGTGATCGGCAGCTCACGGATGCGCTTGCCCGTGGCGTGAAAGACGGCATCGGCCACCGCGGCGTCGACGCCGGTCGCGCCGAGCTCCCCGATGCCCTTGCCGCCGATCGGGCTCGCGTGCTCGTCGACCTCGTCGACGAAGGCGACGTCGATATCGGCCGGAATGTCCGCATTTACCGGGACCGCGACACCCGAGAGGTTCCTGGACAGCCAGCGGCCCAGCCGGTCGTCCTGGTGGCTGACCTCCATTGCGGCCTTCCCCCAGCCCCAGACGATGCCGCCGATCATCTGCGCGCGGGCGGTGCGCGGGTTGACGATCCGGCCGGCGCTGTAGCGGCCGACCACTCGCCGCAGCCGCAGCAGGCCGAGCTCGGGGTCGACCCCGACCTCCACGAACACGGCTCCGAAGGTCTGCATCGCGTAGGGACTGTCCGGATCGGCGGCGAACGATCCCTCGCCGACCAGCTCGTCCAGGCTCGCGTCACGCATCGCGGTGGCGAGCGCCCCAGCGCCCGGCGGTCCGCCGGCTCGGAGATCGCCGCCGGTCAGCTCGGAGAGCTTGCGGACAATGTCCTCGGCGGCGGCCATGACGGCGGCGCCCACCCCCATCGTGGAGGAGGAGCCGTAGGTGGGACCCGCCTCGGGCAGCTCGGTGTCGCCCATTCTGCAGGTCACCATGCCCGGCTCGAGCCCGAGCACGTCGCTGGCGATCTGCGGGAAGATCGTCAGCGTGCCGGTGCCGATGTCCTGAAACCCGGACTCGATCACCGCGCTGCCGTCGGCGCGCAGGCGCACCTGAGCCTGGGAGGGCATCCGGAAGCAGCCCATCGAGCAGTCGGCCATGCCATGTCCCACCAGCCAGACGCCGTCGCGCCGCGGCTCGCTGGGCCGCGGACTCCACCGAAACGCGCTCGCGCCCTGCTCGTAGCAGTCGCGCAGCTTCTTGGATGACCAGGGCTTGCCGCTGACCGGCTCGGTTTCGGCATAGTTGGCCAGCCTGATCTCAATCGGATCCATGGCCAGCCGGTGGGCGAGCTCGTTGATCGCGCTCTCCAGCGGCCACAGGCCGCAGCCCTCTACGGGGGCACGCATCGGCGTGGGCAGGTTCACGTTGGCGCGCTGGACGCGCTGTGAGAGGCGGATCGTGTCGGCCGAGTACCCGGTGCTCGACGCCGCGGTCGCGAACTCGACGAAGTCCTCGCTGACCGAGGTGACGTTGACCGCCTCGTGGACGAGCGCGCGTAGTCGACCGTCGGGCTCCGCGCCCAGAGCGATCGTCTGGACCAGTTGGGGCTGGTAGCCCACCATGCTGTACATCTGGGCGCGCGTGAGCGCGATCCGGACCGGACGGTGCACGACCGCAGCCGCCGCGGCGGCGACGATCTGATGAGGCCAGACGTACCCCTTGCAACCGAATCCGCCGCCGGTGTGGGGCGCCAGAACGCGGATCTCCGCCGTCGGCAGGTCGAAGACGGCGGCGAGCACCGTCCTCACCCCGTAGACGTGCTGCACGGCGTCGACCAGGGTCAGCCTTCCGTCGCGCCACTGCGCCAGCGTCGCCGACGGCTCCATGGGGTTGTGATGGCGGGAGGGTTGCACGTACACCGTCCGCTGGGTCAGGGCTGAGTCCGCCAGCGCCGCCTCCGCATCGCCGTGGGCGAAGTCCGGGGGCGCGAACACGTAACCGCTCTCTCGCGGCATGACCGCCCCCGTGTCGTCATGACCGGGGTGCGGGACAAACTCGGCGGGCTCGATGTCGGCTGCCACCAGCATCGCGGCATGCTCGGCCGCCTCGAGGGTCTCGGCCAGGACGAGCGCGACCGGCTCACCGTCGTGGCGAATCTCGTCATCCTGGAGCGCCAGCCGCGCCGTGGCGGCCGGCGGCACGGTTGGCTCTCGGAGACGGGGAAAGGCCCCGTGGGTGAGGACATCGATGACCCCCTCGACGCCGCGGGCAGCGTCGGTGTCGACGTCACGTATCCGGCCGGCGGCCACCTCGGCGCCCACGAACACGCCGTGGAGCATTCCCTCCGCGCGGTGGTCGGCCGCGTAGCGCGCGCCGCCGGTCACCTTGATGACGCCGTCCTGGCGCGGAAGCGGGGCGCCGATCGTCACGGCCTCACCCGGGCGGCCGTGCGCAGCGCTCGCAAGGCCGCGTTGCGCGCCAGCGTGACCTTGAACCGGTTGCCGGGCAACGGCCGGGCATCGGCCATCGCCGAGTCCAGCGCCCGGGCCGCCTCCGGGTCCATGGGAGCCACGCCGACCAGCGCCTTCTCCGCTGCCTCGAGCCGCCAGGGACGCAGCGCCACCGAGCCCAGCGCGATCCGCGCGCCGCGAATCCGCTCGGTGTCGAGCTCGAGCTCGAGCGCGACCGCAGCCGACACGATCGCGTACTCGTAGGACTCGCGCTCACGCACCTTGACATAGGCCGAGTGCGGGGCGGGCGCCGGCAGCTCAAGCGCCTCGATGATCTCGCCGGCGTCGAGCACGGAGTCGGCATCGACCCGATCCGCGGGCAGGACGTGGAGGTCGCGCACCGGAATGCGGCGGCCGCCGCGCGGACCTCGCGTCACCACGCCGGCGTCGAGCGCGGCGAGCGCAACCGCGGGATCGGAGGGATGCGTCGCCACGCAGTCCTCGGTCCATCCGAAGATCGCGTGCCGGTCGTTTAGCCCCTCCCGCGCGGCGCACCCCGAGCCGGCCACGCGCCGATTGCACGGCACCGTCTCCTCGGAGCGAAAGTAGGCGCATCGCGTCTTCTGCAGCAGGTTGCCCCCGATCGTCGCCAGGTTGCGCAGCTGCGCCGAGGCGGCCTTGTGGATCGCCTCCCCCAGCACCGGCCATTCACGCTGCACCCGGGGATGGGCGGCCACGTCGTTCAGGCGGGCGGTGCTCCCGATGCGCAGGCCCCCGTCCGGCAATGACTCGATCGCGTCAAGGCCCGCCGCCCGGCCGATGTCGACGACCCGCGCCGGCGCCGCGATCCCGAGCCTGATCCAGTTCAGGAACTCGGTTCCACCCGCCAGCAGCTCGGTTCCGGGCTCACGAACCGCCGCCAGCGCCTGCTCGATGTCATCCGCCCGCGCATAGCCGAACGGCCGCATCAGCCCGATCCCCCCAGCTCGGCCGCGGCCGCCTTGACCGCCTCCACGATCTGCGGATAGGACCCGCAACGGCAGATGTTGCCGCTCATCCACTCGCGTATCTCGGCGTCGGACGAGACATGGCCCTCGGCGACGCAGGCGACCGCGGAGATCACCTGCCCGGAAGTGCAGAATCCGCACTGGAATGCATCGTGGTCGATGAAAGCCCGCTGCACGGGATGCAGCGAGTCGCCCTCGGCCAGCCCCTCTACCGTGACGACCTCCAGACCGTCCGCGGCGACCGCGAGCACCATGCAGGCATTCACCCGGCGTCCCTCGAGCAGGACCGTGCAGGCACCGCACTCGCCGCGGTTACATCCCTTCTTGGCTCCCGTCAGATCGAGGCGCTCGCGCAGCAGGTCGAGCAGCGACACTCGGGCGTCGACGCCGGCCAGCTCACGCTCGGCTCCGTTCACGCGCAGACGCAGATCGAGCGACCGCGGAAATGACGCTTCCTGGGTGCTCGGCGGCATCGCGGCCATGCTACACACCGGTCTCGGCCGGCTCTGCGCGTGTCTCGCCGCCCGCCGTCGGCGGCGCGAGCGCCGCGGGTGACGTCGGTCAGACCGCGAGCCAGTCGGCCGCGGCTGTCAGCGCTGCCTGGCTCGTGGTGACCCCGAGGTGGTCAAGGCCAGGGTAGGACTGGGTCCGAAGCCGGTCGGCGGCCGCCGGGTCCGTGTGGACGAGCTCGCCGACGAACTCTCGCGCGTTGTCACTCGGGATGTGGCGATCTTCGGCACCGAGCTCGAACGTGATCGCGACCGGCCTCAGATAGCGATCGGGGTGCCGCCGGGGATCGAGCTGGTCTGCGAACCATTGCGAGTAGCGGTCTGCCCGCCCCTGATCGACGACCTTGTCCGGGTCACGTAGGTCTCGCATGCCCGGGCGAGACCAATTCGGCGTCGATCCGACCGTCCCGACGCGGCGGACACGATCGTCGATACCGGCCAGCGTGATGGCCACATCACCGCCCATCGAGACACCCCCGGCCAGGGCGTCTGGGCCGCTGTCGGTCTGCCCCTGGGCCCAGGTGAGAACGCGCATCGCCTCGAGCGCCGTCTGGCCCAGAATCGGCCACATCCGCCGCCGAAACGCCGCCAGGACGGAGGTGGCAAACGCCCACGGATCGCCCGAGCCGCGACGCCCGTGACCCACCGGATCAAAGCTGACGGCCGGGTGCCCGGCGTCCGCGAAGCGCTCGAGCATCGGCAGCGTCTGCTCGGCCGAGCCGCCCAGGTGCGAGATCCACAGGACCAGGTCGCCGGCAGCCACACCATCGGGCACGACGAGCAGCACCGGGATCCCGTCCACGATCTCCCGCGCAACCGTCACCGCCGCAATTCTCGCCGATCCGTCAGGCAAGCTGCTCACGGCTCGTAGGAGCCGGGCACCCACGCCCCCGGAACGCTTCTATGGCAGCCTCAGGAACTGGGTCGTGGTCAAGACCGGCCGAAAGCCGACCCGGGCGTAGAGCTGCTTGGGACGGTCCTCGTCGTCGGCACAGATCCAGAGGTGCTCCACCTCGCCGGCAGCCTTGATCGCTGCCTTGGTCAGAGCGGTGCCCCGGCCTCGGCCGCGGTAGGCGGGCAGCACGTAGAGGGCCCGGATCTCGTTCTGGTGGTTGCCGGGATCGAGCGCGGCGAAGGCCACCGGGCGCGCGCCGTCATGCACGGCCAGCACTCGGGTGCCCAGGGCGCGTCTGATCTCGCGCGCCTGGTCTTGGAACTGGGAGTCGTCTCGGCCCGGGAAGTCCTCTTGATGCCAGGCGGTGCGCAGAGCGTCCACCGCATCGGCGGGCACCTCGGTGACTTCGATCTCGGCGCGGCCCGGGCGGGGTCCCTCGTAGTGCATCCACAACAATCGCGTCGCCCGGAAGTCGTGCGCCTCAAACCCGGGGCGCAGCCGCTCGGCGACCCGGGCGCAGTCAAAGTCGACTCGTCGATGCTCGAGTCCGGTCAGCGCCAGATCGGCGAACCCGATCAGCTCCTCGACGCTCATGCCGGGGTCGTCCTGGACTCGCACGACGTTGAAGTCGAAGTAGCCCGGGTAACGGCTCGCCCGGTAGACGGACCCATGCGTCCAGGGCTCGATCCGATCGCAGATGAGCTCCTGGCGCCGCCACGTCCAAGCCAGCGCCCGCGACCCCAGCTCGGACTCCCGTCCATGCTGTTCAGACATTCACCGGAGATTAATTGGCCTCTCGGGGCCTGGCAGCTTCCCCGCTCGCGGGAGCCGTCAGCGCGCCGCCCCTCGGCTCGCGCTGATCGACGCAGAATCCCGGCGGGCGGACTTGTTGAAGGGGGTGATGGAACTGAGTAACACATAGGGTCACTCAGATCCATCACGTGAGCAGGAGCCGTGCTGGGTTTGCGATCGTCCACCCCAATGCCGGGAGCACCGAGTACTTGATGCCCGCCGCCGCTTCACGGGCCGCGCGGGCGGGGCACGTTGAGCCATTCGATGGCGCCCGGCCCGGATGCTGTGGAGGCCCGCCTCAGGCGGTCTGCGACCCGGCGGAGCCCACGATTGCGGCCTCTGCCGGCTCGGGAACGATCACGACCGGCCGGCGGGCGGACGTCGCCAGCCGTGCCGCAGCCGACCCGAACACGGCGGTTCGCACCGTGCCCAGCCCGCGCGCGGCGACGACGAGCATTCGCCCGGCTTCTCGGTCAGCGACCGATTCGAGCACATCCCACGGAGTCCCGTCCTCGACGACGCTCTCGGCCTGGGCCCGGAGCGAGCCGATCGCGTCGCTGACAATCTGGGCAGCCTGCCGGTGACGCGCGTCATGCTGCCCACTCAACGGCGGAGTCGTCGGACTGGCGCCGAGATAGGCAGCGGTGTCACTCACGCTCGGCAGCGCGTGGACGACGATCAGCCGCCACTCGAGTCGCTGCGCCAGCCGGTCCGCGACCTGCGCGGCGAGGAGCGCGTGCTCGGAGCCGTCCACCCCGCAGACGATGCTCGGTTGCGCACCATCTCCCGGGTCGAGGTTCGCAGACACGGCGGGCGGAACGACCACCACCGGGCTACGAGCCCGGGTCGCCAGGTCGCGGGATACGCTCCCGAACAGTCCCGAGCGCAGCGAACCACGGCCCCGCGAGCCGACTACCAGGAAGTCCGCGTCTTCTTCCTCGGTCGCACGCATCAGGCCCTCCGCGGGCGCTCCCTCTGCCAGCCGCACCTCGCCGCCGGCGTCCAAGCGGGCGCGAATCGCCGACGCGAGCTCCTCGGCCTCCTGAACCGGCTCCTCCACCACGTGCACGACCACGAGGCGCTCGGCGAGGCTGTCCGCAAGCTGGCGCGCCGCGTCGGACACCGGTCGCGCCGCCTCGGAGGCGTCGACCCCACAGACGATCGTCACGAGATCGTCTCTCCCTCGTAGTAGGTGACCGCGCCGGAGCGGGGCAGGAGCAGCTCGTCGTCGGGGTTGCCCACCCACACGCCGAGCTTGTCGGAGTCCGGATAGACGGACACCGCCGGAGAACTCACGGTCGAGTACATGAGCACACGCACCGTTTGCTCGGTCTCGTTGCGAACTCCATGAGCGCCCGGCGGCCCCGCGGGGAAGCACACGACGTCCCACGGATCGAGACGGTCAGAGCCTTCCGGATGGCGCAGAGTGGGATTGCCGCTCAGGACGAGCAGCCACTCCTCCTCCCCGTATTCGTAGTGATAGGGGCAGATGGCCTGGCCGGGTGGGATCTCATAGACGCTGGTGCCGGTGCGCTCTGCCCCGAGCTGGTTTCCGAAGCGCAGCATCCCGGCGCGGAAGCCTTCCGGATCCTCTGGGTCGTAGACGAAATCGGGCTCGGCGATGTTCAGGCGGCGCACGGGCCGCAGGATCGCAGGCAACCGACTCCAGCGCAACCGTCTCCAGCGCACCGTCTCCAGCGCACCGTCTCCAGCGCACCGTCTCCTGCGCACCGTCTCCTGCGCAAGCCGGCAGGACGGTCACCACGGCGTCCGCCCGAGCTCGCCGGACCCGGGAAGCTCCTACGATGTCTCCATGGGCAGGCTGCTGCGACGAACCGCGAAGGGTGACGAGCTCCTGGCCGAGTGGACGCCGTCCGACGAGGCATCCGTCGCCTCGGCCGAGGCGGCCTATCAGCATTGGCTCGATCAGGACTACGAGGCCGTCCAGAGCGATGGGGTCTACTACGAGCCGATCAGCGGCGACCGGCTGCCGGTCGACGCCGAGCAGGTGATCCTGAGCACCGCGATGGGCGGCGGCTAGCGGGAAGCACCGGCTCGCGGCCTCAGCGGATGCGCCGGCCCATCTCCGTCGTGTCATAGCCGCCCAGCTGCTCGACGGCAGCCCGAAAGTCAGGCGACTGCAGTAGCTGCCACAGCGGCTCGAGCAGCGGGCTCTTGACCGTGCCGGGGTCGAGCACCAGGTCGTAGGGCTCCGAGGTCACGGGCACGAAATCCAGCTCGAAGGCTCGGGCGGCGGCACGGATGCCCATGCCGCAATCGGCTCGGCCGGCGGCGATCGCGGCTGCCACCGCCAGGTGGGTGGGCTCCTCACGGGGATACCCGGTGATCTTCGCGGGGTCGATCTCCTCACGGGCCAGCTCGAAGTCCAGGAGGATGCGGGTGCCGGCGCCGCGCTGGCGATTGACGTAGCGCAGCCCGGGGCGAGCCAGATCCGGAACGCCGTGCAGGTCCAGGGGATTGCCCGCGGCGACCAGCAGGCCCTGTTCGCGATGGACGAGACGGATCACCGCGGCCTCGCGGCCGGGCAGCAGGCGGCCGAGGTACGGGAGCGTGTACTCGCCGGTGCCGGGGTCGAGCAGGTGCGAGCCGGCGAGGTGGCAGAGGCCGTCGCGCAGCGCGATCAGGCCCCCCATCGAACCGACATTGCTCGAGGCAAGGGTCAGCTCGGGATGCTCGGCGCGCAGCCACGAGGCCGCGAGGTCGAGGATCAGATCATGTGACCCGATCGCGACGATCGTGTGGTCGATCTGCGCGAAGTCCCGCAGCAGCGTGACCTGCACCTGCTCGCCGGCGTGGTAGCCCTCGACGTCGGTGGGCACGATCAGCAGTCCGTCGGCGCGCACCAGCGAGGTGAGCACGCCGGCTCCCCGGGGCATCGGCGAGGCGACCAGCGTTCCGCCCACGCGCCCCAGCCTGACGCGCACCCAGTCGTCCATTCCGATCGCGGAGGAGAGCTTGCGGGCCAGACGAGCTTCCGTCACCGGACGGGGTGTCGTCGGCGCGCCTTCGAGCCCGGCGAGCAGCGGAGCCGCGAAGATGTCAAACGTAAGCGACGCGGACACCGGATACCCGGGCGCCCCGAGCACCGGCGTGGCTTCGATCGCGCCCAGCACCACGGGATGGCCGGGGCGCACCGCCACGCCGTGCACGGCGAGCCTCCCGAGCTCGCCCACCAGCGCCGCCGTGTGATCGTCGCGCCCGGCGCTGGAGCCCGCGATCACGATCAGCAGGTCACACCGTCGCACCGCGTCGCCGATCGTGCCGCCCAGTCGCTGCGGATCGTCGGGCTCGATCGGCAGGACGAGCACGTCGCAGCCCAGCTCGCGGGCCTGTCCGGCGAGCATCAGAGAGTTGGTATCCAGCAGCTCGCCGGCCTCGAGCTCTGAGCCGATTGGCCGCATCTCATCGCCCGTGGGCAGGATCCCGACCACCGGAGCTCGGCGCACGCAGACCTCGGTGGCGCCGGCGGCAGCGGCGGCGGCGATGTCGACGGCCCGCAGCCGGTGGCCGGCGGGCAGCAGCAGCTCGGTGGCGCTGATGTCCTCTCCGATCGAGCGCACGTGCTGGTAGGGCGCGACCGCCGCCCGCAACTCGGCTCGGCCGTCGGCGTGGTGGACGTCTTCGCGCATCACCACGGCGTCGAGACCGTCGGGCATCGGGTCGCCGGTGTCGACGACCGCGAAGGCTCCCGCGTCCAGCTCCAGCGGGATGCTCTCGCTGGCCCCCAGCGTGTCCGCGGCTCGGACCGCGATCCCGTCCATCGCCGCGCAGTCGAACGGCGGCGAGGAGCGGACCGCCCAGATCGGCTCCGCGGTGACGCGGCCCAGCGCGTCGGGGAGCCCCACCACCATCGACGGCACGCGCGACGGGCACCCCGCCGCCGCGCGGCAGCGATCCCACTCCTCGTGCGCCCGGGCGAGCGGGAGGTCGCGGAAGTAAGGGTGGGCGGTACCGATGTCACCAGGCATACGGGATCACGTCGACGTCCTCGCCGGCGGCCAGACCGGTCGCCGGCTCGGGAACGATCAGGTATCCGTCGGCGGCGGTCAGGACCGACAGCAGCGCCGACGGGCCGAACACGGGCTCGGCCACATCACCGGACAGGCGAACCTGGACCACGTCGAGGCGTCCTGCCGCGGAAGGGAGGTTGCGGGCGAGCCGCGCCCGCACGGTTCCCGGGCGAGGCTCGATCGTCCAGCCGCCGACGCGGCGTACCACCGGCATGCCGATCAGCCGGAAGACGACGAGAGCCGAGCGGGGGTTGCCGGGCAGCCCGATGATCGGGATCCCGGCGCCGGAGGCGAGCAGCGTCGGCTTGCCCGGTTTGATCGCCAGCCCGTGGCACCAGATCTCCGAGCCCGGGAGCGCGGCCACGACCGCCGCCGTCTCGTCGCGGGCCCCCACCGAGGAGCCGGCGCAGATCACCACCACGTCGCTGTCGCGCACGGCCGCCTGGAGCGCTCGTTCGAGGGCTTGGCGGTCGTCGGGCACGATTCCCGACGCGTACGGGTCGCCGCCGGCCTCTCGGGCCAGGGCGCCGATCGAGACGCTCAGGGCGTCGCGCACCTGTCCGGGCGCCAGGTCAACCGTTTCCGGTGAGCGGATCTCATCGCCGGTGGCGATGATCGTCACCCGCGGCGCCGCGTGGACTGCGACCTCGGCGACCCCGGCCGCCGCCAGCATCGCGAGGTCCTGCGCGCGCAGCGGGCGCCCCCCGGGCGCCAGCTCGTCGCCGGGGCCGGCGTCCTCGTCGGCGCGGACGATCCCCTCCCCGGGCGCCACCGGGCGCACCACCTCGATCGTGCCCGGAATCGCCTCCTGGGTGTGCTCCACCATCACCACTGCGTCGGCGCCGTCGGGCAGCATCGCGCCGGTCGCCACCGCCACCGCGCTGTCCGCGCTTACGCCGACATCGGCGTCGCCTCCCATCCGGACGCTGCCGGCGACCCGGAGGTAGGCGGGGATCGACTCGGAGGCGCCGAACGTGTCCGACGCGCGCACCGCATACCCGTCGACCGTCGAGCGATCGAATCCGGGGAGCGCCTCCCCCGCGAAGATCGCGGTCGCCGGCACCCGGCCCCCCGCCACCTCCAGAGCCACGCGCTCGACGGGGCTGCGGTGACCGGGCCGGAACTCGCTCAGCGCCTCCCCGACGCGCCTGGCCGTGAAGAACTCCCGTCCGGTTGCGGGCATGGCGCGCCTGGCGGCCCGGCCGCTTAACGGGATGCCGGGATCCGCTGCATGCCCAGCACGCTCATGACGGGGCCGAGCGCGACCTGGCCGAGGCCGCAGATCGAGGTCAGGCGCAGCGTCTCCTCCAGCTGGTCGATGCGCCCGTCGACGTCGGCGGCATCGCCGCCGCGGGCGAGCAGGTCCGAGAGCATCAGATGCGCTTTGTGCGAGCCAACCCGGCACGGGACGCACTTGCCGCAGGACTCGTTGCGAAAGAACCGCAGCACGTTGGTGGCCGCCGCCAGCAGGTTGGTGCCCTCGCCGATCGCGACGAGCGCGCCGGAGCCGAGCATCGAGCCGGCGTCGGCCAGCGGCTTGAAGTCCAGGGGCACGTCCAGCTGATCGGGGCCGAGGAAGTTGGACGACGCCCCGCCGGGCTGAAACGCCTGCAGCTCGAGTCCGTCGGCGAGCCCCCCGGCCAGCTCGATCAGCTCCCGGGCGCTCGTCCCCATCGCCACGCAGTACACATCGGGGCGGGCGACGTGGCCCGAGACGGCGAAGAACTTCAACCCCACGCCGCCGTTGACGCCCTGATCGCGCCACCACTGGGTGCCGCGCTCCAGGATGATCGGCACGGCCGCGAACGTCTCCACCGAGTTCATCAGCGTCGGCTTGCCCCACAGGCCGTAGACGGCCGGAAACGGCGGCTTGTTGCGCGGCTCTCCACGGTGTCCCTCCATGCACTCCAGCAGCGCCGACTCCTCGCCGAGGATGTAGCCGCCCGGGGATGTGAACACGTCGATGTCCAGGTGTCGTCCCGACTCGAGCACGTCCGGGCCGAGCAGGCCCTCCTCGCGCGCCCGCTCGAGCTCGGCTCGGACCGCCGCCTCCTCGGGGCCGTACTCGTGGCGGATGAACACCCAGCCCTGCTCGGCGCCGGTGGCGAGCATCCCGATCAGCATGCCCTCGATCACCAGGTGCGGCTGCTCGGCGAGCATCTGGCGGTCCTTGAACGTGCCGGGCTCGGACTCGTCGGCGTTGCAGATCACGTACTTGGGCTCGTTCTCCTGGCTGGCGACCATCTCCCACTTGCCGCCGGTCGGGAACCCGGCGCCGCCCATGCCCCGCAGCCCGGACTCCACGAGCGTCTCGATCACCCGCTCGCCGGTCAGCTCCCCGGTGATCAGGCGACGCGCCACGGCGTACCGCGCTCCGTCGGTTCCCTCGGGATACGGGTCGTTGGGCCAATGCCGGCGGGGCCTGGCGGGAGCCGCGGACAGCTGCTCGCCGGAGCGAGCCCGGTCGACCAGCTGCGCAACCTCTGCCGCCGGAGCCGGACGCTCGTTGACCGCCGCCGCCGGGGCCATGTCGCAGCGCCCCAGGCACGAGACCTCGTGCAGCTCGACCTCGACCTCATCGCCGTAGCGGGCCCGGACCTCGGCGATCTGCTCCTCGGCGCCGTGCAGCCAGCAACTGAGATCCTGGCAGACCGCTACTTGCACCCGGCCGGGCGGGTCGACGCGGAAATGCGGATAGAACGAGAGCAGACCCTCGATCTCGTACAACGGCCGGCGGGTGTCTCGGGACAACGCCACCAGCCGGTCGCGCGGCAGCCAGCCGCACTCACGCTGGATCGCGTTCAGCGCCGGGATCAGGCTCGGGCCGGGAAACTTGCCCGCGCGTGCCTCGCGGCCCGGGACGCGGCCATCCGTGAGCGCCATCAGCTGCCGGCCGCGGCCGCCGCCGTCGCCGTCGCCGTCGCCGGAGCGCCGACCGCCTCGACCCGGACGGCGCAGAACTTGAACTCCGGGATCTTGCCGAACGGGTCGATCTCGTCGATCGTGAGCAGGTTGGCGGCCGCCTCCCGGAAGTGGAACGGGATGAAGCAGCTCCCGGGGGTCTCGCGATGCGAGACGCGCGCCTCGAGCTCGATCGATCCCCGCCGGGATGTGACCCGGGCGAACGACCCGTCGGCGATCCCCAGCCGCTCGGCGTCGCCGGGATGCACGTACACGGTCGCCTTCGGGGAGATCGTGTCAAGCGCGTACGAACGCCTGGTCATCGAGCCGGTATGCCAGTGCTCGAGCAGCCGGCCGGTGTTGAGCACGAACGGGAACTCGTCGTCGGGCAGCTCGCGGGCCGGCAGCCACTCCGCGGGCCTCAGGTGGGCGAGGCCGTCGTCGGTGTTGAATGCGTCCTGGAACAGGACGACCGTGCCGTCGCTCTCGTCGGGATCGGAGTTCGGGTACAGCTTGCCGGTCGGCCCCAGGTTGTCGTAGCGCAGGTTGGTGTAGTTGGGCATCAGCGCCACCAGCTCGTCGAAGATCTCGCTGGTCGACTCGTACTCCATCGGCAGCCCCACCCGGTTGGCGATCTCCTGGATGATCTCCCAGTCGACCCGCGCCTCCCCCGGGGGCTCGAGCACCTTGCGTCCCCGCTGCACGCGGCGGTCGGTATTGGTGTAGCTGCCCTCCTTCTCCAGATACGACGACGCCGGCAGCACGACGTCGGCGAACTCGGCCGTCTCGGTCAGGAAGATGTCCTGAACGGCCAGGAACTCGAGCGCAGCCAGCGCCTTGCGGACCTTGTTGATGTTGGGGTCGGACAGGAAGGGGTTCTCGCCCATCATGTACATGCCGCGCACCCCGCCGGTCAGCGCGGAGGCGACGATCTCGGTGACCGTCAGCCCTCGCTCGGGATCCAGCGACCGGCCCCAGGCGGCCTCGAATCGCTCCCGGACCGCCGGACGGTCGACCGGCTGGTAGTCCGGGTAGAACATCGGGATCAGTCCCGCGTCGGAGGCGCCCTGCACGTTGTTCTGCCCGCGCAGCGGATGCAGGCCCGTGCCCGGTCGGCCGACCTGGCCGGTGATCGAGCACAGGGCGATCAGGCAGCGGGCGTTGTCGGTTCCCGTGGTGTGCTGGGAGATGCCCATGCCCCAGTAGACGATCGCCGCGCCGGCCTCGCCCCACAGCCGCGCCACCTCGCGGATCACCGCCGGCGCGATCCCGCAGATCTGACCCGCCCGCTCGGCCGGATACTGCTTGACCAGCTTGGCGAGCTCGCCGTAGTTGCTGGTCCGCTCGGCGATGAACTCGCGGTCGACGAGCCCGGCGGAGATGATCTCGGACATCACGCCGTTGTAGAACGCGACATCGGTGCCCGGCTTGATCTGACAGTAGATGTCGGCGTGGTCGGCGACCCGCTCTCGCCGCGGGTCGACCACGATCAGCTTCGTCCCCCGGCGCTTGGCCTGCTTGAAGAACGACGAGGCGACCGGGTGATTGGCGGTCGTGTTTGTGCCGGCCAGGATCGCGACGTCGGCGTTGATCACGTCGCCGTAGGTGGTCGACACCGCCGCCGAGCCCACCCCTTCGAACAGCGCGGCGACGCTGGAAGCGTGACACAGGCGAGTGCAGTGGTCGACGTTGTTGGTGCCAAACCCGGCGCGGATCAGCTTCTGAAACAGGTAGGCCTCTTCGTTTGAGCACTTGGCCGAGCCAAACCCGGCGATCGCCCCCGGGCCGTGCTGGTCGCGAAGCGCCACCAGACGCGACGCGATCAGCTCCAGCGCCTCCTCCCAGCTCGCCTCGCGGAAGTGGGGCATCACCTCGTCGTAGTCGACCAGCCCCCCGGGCTTTCTCCGCCCCCGCCCGTCGCCCTTGACGTCACCCGACAGCGGCCCCTTGGGATAGGAGTCGTCGCGGCGGATCAGTGGCACGGTGAGGCGCTGGGGCGATCTCGCATAGTCCCACCCGTAGCGGCCCTTGACGCACAGGCGGCCCTTTGACCCGGGCTGATCGCGGCCCTCGGCAAACGAGATCGCGTGGCGCTCGTCATCGACGTGGTAGGTGAGCGCGCAGCCGACG
Source organism: uncultured Solirubrobacteraceae bacterium (assembly GCA_963830595.1). GTDB lineage: Bacteria > Actinomycetota > Thermoleophilia > Solirubrobacterales > Solirubrobacteraceae > Palsa-465. The sequence goes on along the minus strand of CAWHMQ010000004.1, from coordinate 70,133 downwards.
CCGCAGTACGGACACACCGAGTCGACCTGACGCAGCTCGGAGCGAGGCTGGATCGGGACGTCGTGCAGCGGCTTGTTGACCAGCGCGCCCGTCGGGCAGGCGGCGACGCATTCTCCGCAGGTGACGCACGAGGAGTCCCCCATCGGATCGTTGAGATCGAACGCGATCCGCGTCGCGTAGCCCTTGCCGCTGCGGCCGATCACGTCGTTGCCCTGAATGTCGTCGCAGGCGCGCACGCATCGATCGCACAGGATGCAGGCGTCGTGATTGACCGAGATGACCGGATTTGAGTCGTCGATCCCGCGTCCCTGCGCCTGGGGCACGCCGTCCCCCTGATCGAGGCCGTACTGGCGCACGAGCACCAGCAGCTCGTTGTCGGCCGTGGTCGTCTCCTTGGGATCGACATCGGGATCGGGCTGGTCGGCGAGCAACAGCTCGGTCAGCGTCGAACGCTGGCGCTCCACCCGCTCGTTGCTCGTGGTGACCTCCATGCCCTCCTCGCACGGGCGCACGCACGCGGCGGCATACACGCGGGCGCCGATGTCGACGACGCACATGCGGCAAACCCCGACCGGGTCATATCGCGAGTCGTGGCACAGCACCGGGATCTCGATCCCGAGCTGGGCGGCGGCGTCGAGGATCGTCGTGCCGTCGGCGACGGTCACCTCGCGCCCGTCGATCCGCAGCGTGACGTTCTTGGTTACCGCGGTGGGGGTGGCTGATGCGGTCGCCACGGTTCCCTCAACTCTCTATCGATACTCCGACTGCTCGATCCGCCAGGCTGAGCTGCTCCAGATCCAGCTCCCGTAGCGTACCGCGACCGGGCTCGCCGTCCGGCTGCAGGCCGCGGGCGCGGTAGTAGGCGTCGATCATTCCCGTCAGGCGGTCCGCGGTGAGTGTCGCCGTGCGCCCGGACTCGAGCTCCAGCGACTGCGTGAGGAAGCGCTCCGGCAGCCAATCCTCGGCCCGCGTCCATCCCTCCCGGAGGTTGAACACCCGCTTGGCGACCACGATCCGCCGGGCCGTGCGCTCCAGCTCGGACCCGTCGACATCCCAGCCGGTGACCAGCGCCAGCAGCGCCGCCCACTCCGCAAACGGGTCCTCGAACACTCCGCGCAGGAACTTGCAGAGGATCAGCGAGTCCATGATCGCCGCGCGGTCCTCGGTCTCGATCGCTCCGATCACGGCCGGCTCGCCGCCATCCAGCCGGTCGTGGCGCCCCGACAGATCGAACTCGTACGCGCCGGAACGGTTGTGATCGGCGCCGCGCGCGTTGACCGCCAGCCCGAGCGCCATCGCCTGCAGCGTTCGCGGCTCATACCCGGGCAGCTCCAGTCCCTTCACGTGCGCGGCAAACGCCTCCGAGCCCTGCCCCACTTCGCTTGAGGCAAGCCTGGAGCCGTCGGCCAGCAGGTCGCCCACGCCCTGGCGCGCACCGATCTCCTGAATCGCGCGCAGCAGCGCATCGGCGTCGCCGAATCTCAGCCAGGGTGCGTCGATCAGCCCTGCCTCGGCGCTTTCCATCGCCCAGGCGATCGTCCCCCCCGTCGAGATCGTGTCCAGGCCCAACTCGTCGCAGCGCTGGCTGGCGGCGATCACCGCGTCCGCGTCGCCGACCCCGCACAGCGGGCCCAGCGCGAACACGTTCTCGTACTCCATCCGCGTCTTTTTGCCGCCCGGGCCGCGGTACAGGTGCTCGCACCCGATCGAGCACGACGCGCACGAGCTCCGAGCCACCTGACGCAGCTCGGCGACATCTTCGGCACCCAGGGCGGACGCGCCGTCAAAGCTCGCCGCGGAGAAGTTGCGGGTGGGCAGCGTCGAGATCGCGTTGAACGCCAGCAGATTGGCCATCGTGCCCAGCTCTCGGTACTTCGCCGTCGCCGGTCCAAACGACCGGGCGCGCAGCTCCTTGGCCGCCGCCAGCACTCCGGCTGGATTGCTCGAGTCGACTTTCCGGGAGGCGCGCACCATGACCGCCTTGCACAGCTTCGAACCCATCACGGCGCCGAGGCCGCCGCGGCCGGCGTGACGGCCATCGTGAGACACGGTCGCGTAGCGGACCAGCCGCTCGCCTGCCGGGCCGATCGCCGCCACCCGCCAGGCCAAGCCCATCCGGTCGCGCAACCGCTGCTCGGCATCGGCGGCCGGCAGGCCCCAGAGCTCGTCGGCCGGAGCCAGGGACGCCGAGCCGCCGTCGATCATCAGCACCGAGGGCTCCGGACAGCGGCCCCGGAGCACGATCGCGTCGTGACCCGTGAGCTTGCCGGCGATCGCGAAATGGCTCGACGCGAGCGCGTCGGTCAACCGACCGGTCAGGGGCGACTTCGCGACGACCGCGAACTTCGCGCTCGTGGTCAGCGGCGTACCCACCAACGGCGAGAACACGAAGATCAGCGGCGCGGGCGGCGAAAGCGGATCCACGCGGACCGGGCAGCACTCGTGCATCAGCCACGCCCCCAGGCCGGCGCCTCCGATGAACGAGCGCAGCACCGGCTCGGGAACCGGCTTCACCTCCGTGCTCCCGGTGTCGAGATCGACGATCAGGACCTTGCCGAAATAGCCTCCGGGAAGCGGGCTCGCCATCAGATCAGCGTACCGCCGGCCGGGTCTGATCTGGCCGGCGCGGCGCGCGTGGACGGAATCATCCGCCCGCGTCGGCAGCCAGGAACGCGAGCGTATCGCCGGCTGCCAGCGGCAACTCCGGATCCCGACTGATCTGATCGCCGTTCAGCGCCGCGACCACGTGCTCGTCCAGGGTCAAGCCAACCGCCCCGGCGGCGGCGCCGAGCGTGCATGCCCGGACCGTCTCGCGCCGCACGCCGGACTTCGCCGCAAGGGTCCCGAACCGCTGGACCACCACCTCGGGCCCGGGAAGCGCCCGAGCCCGCCGGTAGTCAGCCTGCTCGTTGAGGTTTTGCACCGAGCTCAGCTCCGGATCGGCCCGGGCGAGCGCGGAATCCGCGAGCAGCGCCGGTTCGCCCAGGCGCAGCACCCGGCAGCGGTCGAAGATGAACGCCGGCTTGAGGCGATCGGCGGCGATGAGCTCTTCGACGACGGCGAGCAGGCTCGTCCGGTAGGCGGCGGCGAGCGGCTGCCGGTGCCCACCGATCTCCGGCAACACGACATCCTGGTCGTCGCCGAGCGCGCCGACCACGCGCCTCACGAACGCCGGGTGAAGCAGGGGCACGTCGGTCGACGACAGGTACGCGACCGACGCGCGATCGCCGATCGCCCGCAGGCCACCGGCCAGCCCCTGCAGCGGGCCGCGCCCCTCGGTCGCGTCATCGACGATCTCGACGCCGGCGCCGAGCGGCGGCAGCGGCTGTCCAGGAGCGCGCACGACGATCACCGGGCCGTTCACCACGCGGGCGACGATCCCGGTGACGCGCCGGAGCAACGTCGAGCCGTGCCACTCCAGCGCGGCCTTGGGCGATCCCATCCGGCTTGACCGGCCACCCGCCAGAACGATTCCCGCGGCGTCGCGCATGTGTCCGATGGTAGGCGCGCGGCACCGGGCCGCCTGACGCGGCGCGCGACGGCGCTCAGCCGAGGCGGCGCGCGCGCCGGACCCGCGTGAGGTAGGCCAGCGTCACCCGATCACGGCCCCGCAACTCGGGCTCCTCGTCCCAGAGCGCCGAGACCCGGCCGAGCAGCGCCTCACGCTCCCCGGCCGCGAGCAAGGCGACGCTGCTGCGCGAGACGGCGAGGTCCAACAGTCGCTTGCGGTCGACCCGGTGATCGAGCTCGAACTGCCGTTCGTCGGTCTCGTCAAACCAAGCGAGCAGCTCGTCCTCGCTCGGCCAATGTCCGGGCCGACCCAGGCGCGGTCCGCCGAGGATCTCCTGCAGGCGACGCACCCACGAGACCGAGCTGTCAAAGCCGTTGCCCAGCAGTCCCAGGGTTCCGGCGGGACGCAGGACCCGCGTGATCTCCGGGAAGGTGCGGGCCCGGTCAAACCAGTGAAAGGCCGCGCCCGCAACCACCGCATCGGCGCTGGCCGCGGGCAGACCAGTGGCCTCTGCAGTGGCGGCCACCACCCGGGCCTCGGGCACCTGCTCAGACAGGATCGCCCGCATCTGGTCCACTGGCTCCACCGCGACCACCCGGTGCCCTGCGGCGACCAGGGCCGAAGTCAGCTTGCCGGTGCCGGCGCCCAAGTCCACGACGTCCAGCGCCTGATCGCCCAGCAGCCAGTGGATCGCCGCAAGCGGGTAGCTGGGGCGCCCCCGCTCGTACTCCTCAGCGACCAAGCCAAATGACCGCGCGCGCCGCACGCCTCCAGGATGACACGCGACGAACGCCGCTCGTCCGGAGCCACCTACATGAGCTTGTAACATAACCGCGTCATGCAGTTGTCGCCCGTATCGGCGCGGAGGCGCCATCTCGACGACATCGCGGAGGCGCTTCCGCAGCGGGCCGCCGCGCTGAGCCGACTGTTCTTGGCGCGCACCAGCGTCGATATATCGCGAACCGAGGCAGGGGTGGTCGGGGCACTGTCGGTGCGCCCGCACCGAATCACCGAGCTGGCGGCGGGCGAGGGGGTCACGCAGCCGGCGATCACTCGACTGGTCGATCGGCTTCAGGCCCGGGGCTGGGTGGCGCGTGAAAGCGACCCTCGTGACGGGCGCGCGGTGGTGGTGCGATTGACACCTTTCGGGCTGGAGGTGTGTGCCAGGTTGCGGGCCGAGTACCAGGCGCTGGTGCACGAGGAGATGGCGGCCCTGGCCGACGGGGATGTGGAGATCCTGGCCGGGGCGATCGACGTGCTCGACGAGCTAATCGCGCGGCTGCAGGAGCGCCAGGCGTGAGGCGCATCCACTCGGACCACCTCGAACTGATCGGAGTATCCCGTTGAGCTCATTCGCCGGCCTCCGGGGACGTCTTCATCATCACCGGGCGCGTCCCGAGCACTACAAGTGGATCGCGTTGTCGAACACCACGCTGGGGATCTTGATGGCGACGATCAACCAGTCGATCGTGATCATCGCACTGCCCGCCATCTTCCGTGGGATACACCTGAACCCGCTGGTGGCGTCGAACACCAGCTATCTGCTGTGGATCCTGCTGGGGTTCATGGTCGTGATGGCGGTGCTGGTGGTGAGCCTGGGCCGGGTGGGAGACATGTTCGGCCGGGTTCGCATGTACAACCTCGGCTTCGCGGTGTTCACCGTGGGCTCGATCCTGCTGTCGGTGACGTGGATGTCGGGGAGCTCGGCGGCGCTGTGGCTGATCGTGATGCGGGTCGTGCAGGGAGTCGGGGCGGCGTGCCTGTTTGCTAACTCCTCGGCGATCCTGACCGACGCGTTCCCCGCGGAGCAGCGCGGCCTGGCGCTGGGCATCAACATGGTGGCCGCGATCGCGGGCTCGTTCATCGGCCTCGTGCTCGGCGGGGTGCTCGCGCCGGTTGCGTGGCGGCTGGTGTTTCTGGTCTCGGTGCCGTTCGGTCTGCTCGGCACGGTCTGGGCCTACTACATGCTGGAGGAACGCGGCGTACGAGTCCGGGCAAGGATCGACTGGCTGGGAAACGTGACGTTCGCCGTCGGGCTGGTCGCGCTGCTGGTCGGGATCACGTACGGGATCCTTCCCTATGGCGGCCACACGATGGGGTGGACCGCACCGGGGGTGATCGGTGCGATCGCGGGTGGAATCGTCGTCCTGGGGGCGTTCGTGGCGATCGAGTCTCGCGTCAAGGAGCCGATGTTCCGGCTGCCGCTGTTCCGGATCAGGGCGTTCTCCGGCGGAAGCGTCGCGACCTTCCTATCGGCGCTGTCACGCGGCGGGCTGATGTTCATGCTGATCCTCTGGCTGCAGGGGATCTGGCTGCCCGAGCACGGCTACAGCTTCTCCAACACCCCTCTGTGGGCCGGTATCTTCATGCTGCCGCTGTCGGTCGGGTTCCTGATCGCCGGGCCGATCTCCGGGCGCCTGGCCGACCACTACGGCGCGCGCCCATTCACGGTCGGGGGAATGATCCTGTCTGCGATCGGGCTGCTGCTGCTGGTCGCCCTGCCGGTGGATTTCACCTATTGGATGTTCGGCCTGGTGATCTTCGTGATCGGCTTGGCCATGGGACTGTTCGCGGCGCCCAATCAGACCGGCATCATGAACAGCCTGCCGGCCGATCAGCGCGGGGCCGGCGCGGGCATGACCGCGACGTTCATGGGCTCTGCTTCGGTGCTGTCGATCGGCATCTTCTTCAGCCTGATCATCATCGGACTGTCCTCCAAGTTGCCGGCCGCGCTCCTGCATGGGCTCTCGAGCAACGGGGTCCCCCACACCTATGCGCTGAACGTGTCTCACCTGCCGGCGGTGGGCACGCTGTTCTCGGCTTTCCTTGGCTATAACCCGATGCAGACGACGCTCGGCCCGGAGCTCGCACATCTCCCCCACTCGACAGCGGTGTACCTGACCGGCCACCGGTTCTTCCCGACGCTGGTCTCGCACCCGTTCGCGACCGGTATCCACGAAGCCTTCTACTTTGCCGCCGGATGCTGCCTGATCGCCGCTGTCGCGTCCTGGCTGAGGGGAGGCAAGTACTACCACACCGAGCCCGAGCCGGAGCTCCTGCCCGAGGAGATCGAAGCCGAGGTGACCGCCGTTACGTGAGACCGGTGCGCGCGCGGCTGGCGGGCGCGACGCCGCCGTCAACCGCCCGGCTCACAACTCCCCGGAGGCGATCTCGGCCCCCTCGGCCAGCGACTTCAGCTTCAGCCAGGCGACGCCCGGATCGACGAGCGAGAAGCGGATGAAGGTGTCAAAGCCGCAGTCGGTGCCGGCCAGCAATCGGTCCTTGCCGATGATCCTCCCGAGCGTCACCAGGCGATCGGCCACCACCCGAGGATGCTCGACGAAGTTGGACTTGACGTCGATCACGCCCAGGATGACCGACTTGTCGTCGGGCAGATCGACCTCGTCGAACACGCGCCACTCGTGCGCATGGCGCGGGTTGGCGCCCTCGACGTAGATCGTCCCGGCCTCGACTCGGAGGACCTCGCCGATGATCTGTGCCAGCGGGACATCCTTGTGGTGCGGGCCGCCGTAGTTGCCCCAGCAGACGTGCAGCCGCACCTGCTCGGCGGGAATGCCCTCGAGCGCCGCGTTGAGAGCGTCGACGGCCAGCGGCAGGTGCCGGTGCCAATCCCCGACGCTGCTGCCCACCGATCGGCAGTGCGCCGCCATCGCCATGTCCGGAGAATCGATCTGCAGGTTGAAGCCGGCATCGGTGATCGCCCGGTACTCGTAGGACAGGGCGTCGGCGAGAGCCCCGAGGTAGGTCTCGTGCGAGCCGTAGAACTGGTCCGGGTAATTGAACGCGATCTGTCCGGGACTGACGGCGCCCATGAACGCGGTCGACGGATCGCTGCCGTTCAGTGCTCCCTTCAGGCGATCCAGGTCGCGATGAACCGCTCCCTTGTCGGCCAGCTCGGCCGGACCCACGCAGTTTGAGAACACCAGATGGGCCATCGCCGGGGTGTTGAACAGACGCATCGCCAGCTCGGGAAAATCCGCCACGTCGTCGGCCTGAAACTCGGAGCGGCCCTCGAAGCCGGTGAAGCGCTGGTTGACATACGTGCTGAACCCGGTCTTGCTCATCTCGCCGTCGCTGACGATGTCGATTCCCGCCTCTCGCTGCTTGGCCACGACCTCGGCCACGGCGGCATCGATGCGCGCCTCCAACTCGGCGTCGTTCTCCTCCTGGCCCTCCATCCGCGCCCAGATCATGTCGGCCAGATCGTTGGGCCGCGGCAGGCTCCCCGCGTGTGTCGTCGCTATCCGATCACTTCCGCCCGCCATCTCCACCACCTCCGGTTAGGGATCGTCCGGCCAATGCTGCGCGACTCTCGGTAGGGCACGGCTCCGATTCGCACCGGGTCCAGACCCGCGCCCACAGCCGTGAGGAGAACCGCTCCCCACACCGAAATCCAGCCTACTCGACCGGCCCGGGGCACACAACTACCCTTGACGAAACCGCCACACGCGCGCCGCGAAGCCGGCTCCGGGCAAAGTGCGCGTTCGCCCACCACGGCAGTCAAGGAACTGTGAAATTCCGCTTGGCCTTGAGGCTGCCGTGTGAGCCAATGTCGGCGGGGTGGCGGTGACGGTGGTGGTGGCGTGCCGAGCGCGTCCCTCAGCGGCGGCGCCCGGTTGACGGAGCTCCCGGCAGCCGAGATAATCGGCCTTCATTTCGAGCCTAGGGGGACCGGTCATGTCCTGGAAGCTAGAGGGATCCTACTTCGAGACCTGCTCGTGCGACCTGGTGTGTGCGTGCTCGGCGTCGATGGCGCTCGAAGCCACTCGCGACCGCTGCAAGGTCACCCTGGTCTTCAACGTCAAACATGGTGAGGTGGAGGGGATCGACGTGAGCGGCCTGACGGTCGCTGCGGTCGCGGACACTCCCAAGGTCATGAGCGAGGGCAACTGGCGGCTTGGCGTTTTCATCGATGCGGCAGCCTCCGATGAGCAGGCCGAGAAGCTCGGTGGCGTGTTCTCGGGCGCACTCGGTGGCCCGATGCAGGCGCTGGGGCCCTTGGTGAGTGAAAACCTGGGGGTGGAGCGCGCTCCGATCGAGGTCCGGGAGGACGGTTTGCGTCACTCGGTGCGGATCGGGAATGACGTCGACTTCGAGGTCGAGGACGTGGTGCCGTTCGGGGTGGAGACCGATGAGCCCGTCCGCCTGACGGGCGTGTTTCACCCGGCCGGCTCTGAGCTGACCGTCGCTCATGCGACCCGTTCGCAGATCGATGCGTTCGGCATCCAGTACGAGGGGAACTCAGCGTTCTCGACGTCGCAGTTCACATGGGCGGCGTGAGCTCCGCCGCCTCCCTCACCGGCCGCGGGGCTGAGCGTGACGAGCTTGCGGTCGCGTTTGCGGCCGTCCGCACGCGCATCGGCCTGGTGGCGTTGTTGGTCGGCTTGGCCGCTGTGGCCTGGTGGTCGACGGTCGATCGCATGGCCGGTATGGACTCCGGCCCGGGCACCGACCTCGGTGCGCTCGGCTGGTTCCTGGGTGTGTGGGTGGTGATGATGGCGGCGATGATGTTCCCCTCGCTGGCGCCGACCACGGCCCTATATGCACGCATGACCCAGCGGCGCGGCTGGAGCCGCCCGCTGCTGTTCTCTGCCGGCTATCTGCTGGTGTGGGGGGCGGCGGGACTTGGCGCATACGGCGTGTTTCGCTTGGGCGCGAGCCTGTTCGGGGGCGATCTGGCCTGGCACACGGGCGGGCGGTGGTTCGCCGGCGGCGTCTTGGCCGGCGCCGCGATCTACGAGCTCACGCCCCTGAAGGACGCCTGTCTCGGAAAATGCCGCAGCCCGCTCGGATTCCTGCTGGGAACCTGGCGCGACGGGAATCGTGGCGCCCTCGAGATGGGATCCAAGCACGCCGCCTGGTGCCTTGGCTGCTGCTGGGCGCTGATGGCCGGGCTGTTTGCGCTCGGGATCATGAGCATCACCTGGATGGCGCTCATCGCCGCGCTGATCGCGTTCGAGAAGACGATTCCGTGGCGCCGGGCAGCTACCTGGGGCACCGCGGGCGTGCTAATCGTGCTCGCGACCGCGATTGTCGCCGTCCCGCACGACGTGCCAGGGCTCGTGATCCCCAGCGGTGGGCATAACGCCATGCACTCGATGAACGCGATGCGATAGCTGCGACCGGCGCGGGATCCTCAGCTGCTGGTGGAGCGGCGGTACCGCGCGACTGCCAGCGGCGAGAACACGACCAGGATCACGATCGCCCACACCACCGCACCCCAGACGTTGTTGCCGGCCGGCTGACCGATCCACAGCGAGCGCATCGCGTTGACCATGATCGTGAACGGATTCACCTGCGCGAATGCCCTCAGCACGGACGGCATCGTGGCCACGGGCACGAACGCCGAGGAGATGAAGGTCAGCGGGAAGATGGCGATGAACCCGGCCGAGTTAGCCGACTCGGGCGTCGATGCGAGCAGTCCCACGAGCGCGAACACCCACGAGAAGGCGAAGCCGAAAAGCAGCAGCAATCCGAAGCCCGCGATCACCTCGATCACGCTCGCGTTGAACGAGAAGCCGATGATCACGCCGGTCACCACCAGCACGCACACCGACAGCAGGTTCGTGACCACGTCAGAGAGCGTGCGCCCGGCGAGCACCGCCGGACGTGCCATCGGCAGCGAGCGAAAGCGATCGATCAGGCCCTTGTGCACGTCCTCGTTGAGCCCCAGTGCAGTCACGAAGCCGCCGAAAGCGATGTTCTGGACGATGATTCCCGGGATCAGGAAATCGACGTACGGGATCCCTCCCGTGTTGATCGCTCCGCCGAACACGTACCGGAACAAGAGCACGAACATGATCGGCTGGACCGTGAACGCGATCAGCAGCTCCGGCTTGCGCGGGAGCCTCACCAGGTTGCGCTCGGTCATGATCAGCGTGTCCGAGACCAGCCTTCTCATTCGTCCTCTCCCTGCACCGGTACGGGCTGTTCGGCGGCATGACCGGTGAGCGACAGGAACACGTCGTCAAGCGTGGGCCGGCGCAGCGAGATGTCGTCCACCCCCACGCCGGCATCGCCGAGCCGGCGCACCGCCTCGACGATCATCCCGTTGCGATTGCGCACCGCGGCGCTGACGATCGAATCGGTCGCGGTCGGCGCCTCGTCAGCCATCGGCGCCAGCGCCCGGGCCGCGGTCTCGGCGTCGCCGGCATCCTCGAGGCGGACCTCGAGCCGTTCGCCCCCCACGCGGTCCTTGAGCTCGTCCGATGTTCCAGAGGCGATCACCAGGCCGTGATCGATAACCGTGATCGAGTCAGCCAGCCGGTCAGCCTCATCCAGATACTGCGTCGTCAACAACACGGTCGTGCCCTCGGCGACGAGCCCCTCGATCGTCTCCCAGAGCCCGATCCGACTGCGCGGATCCAGCCCGCTGGTCGGCTCGTCGAGAAACAACACTTCAGGCCGGCCCACCAGCGCCGCAGCGAGATCAAGCCGACGGCGCATCCCGCCCGAATACGTGCTCGTCGTCCGATCGCCCGCCTCCACCAGATCAAAACGCTCGAGCAACTCGCCGCCGCGCCGCTTAGCATCGGCACGCGACGCGCCGTACAGGCGCCCGACCATCACCAGGTTCTCGAGCCCGGTCAGGTTCTCATCCACAGCGGCATACTGGCCCGCCAGCCCGATCCGCTGACGCAGGCTCGCCGCGTCACGGACGACGTCCAGCCCCACCACCTCGAGCGTGCCCCCGTCGGGCTTCAGCAGCGTCGTCAGGATGCGAACGATCGTCGTCTTGCCGGCTCCATTGGGACCCAGCAGCCCAAGCACCGTGCCCCTGTTGACATCCAGGTCGACGCCGCCGAGAGCCCGCACCTCCCCGAACGACTTCACCAGCCCGCGGACCGTAATCGCAAGCTCGGCACGGCCCCCGGTCAAAGACGGCGGCTGGACTCCGGGAGTCGTCGACACAGACCGCCACGGTAGCGCGCAGCCCAATCCCTGCTGGGCCGGGACGGCAACCGGAGCGGCGTCCCGGCTGCCTAAGATCGGTGCGTGAAGAGCGCTGTCGAGGTTCCGAGGATGGAGCACGAGCTGTCTCGCCGCCGCGCGGCGGTGGCCGCTGTCTGGGGCGAGCAGGACGCGGTTGTGCTGATCGGTGGCGGCGGGCTGATCCCGCGTCCCGGGCGCGACGATTCCACCTATCGCTTCGAGACGCACTCCGAGTACTACTACCTGACCGACCGGAACCGTCCTGGGGAGGTGCTCGCGTTCGACCCGGGCGACGGCTGGGTCGATTTCGTCGCGCCGGTCACCGCGAGCGACCGTCTGTGGTCGGGAGCGTCGTCGTCCGACGTCGAGGGCCTGACGACCGATGATCTCGAAGCGTGGCTGGCGGCGCGCGCCGGGCGGCCGCTGGCGTGGCTGGGCAGCGCCCCTGCCCACGCGCGGTTCGACGCCGGACTGGCCGACGAGCTGCGCTTCGGGCTCAGTCGAGTACGGCGTCGCAAGGATCCGGTCGAGCTCGACCGGATGCGTGTCGCGCAGCGCGCCACCCGGGCTGCGTTCGCCGTCGCGGTGCCGCTGCTGCGCGAGGGGGTGAGCGAGCGGGAGGTGCAGATCGAGCTCGAGGCGGAGGCGTTTCGCCGCGGCGCTGAAGCGATGGCGTACGACACGATCGTCGGTGGTGGGGTCAACTCGGCGGTGCTGCATTTCGCTCCCACCTCGCGCCGGTTGCAAACCGGGGAGCTGGTGTTGATCGACGCCGGCGCTCAGTACCTCGGGTACGCCAGCGACATCACCCGGACCTACCCGGTCGGGGGCCGGCTCGACCCAGCACAGGAGGAGTTGCACTCGGTCGTTCACCGGGCGCAGCGGGCGGCGATCGACCGCTGCCGCGCTGGGGTGGAATGGCGCGACGTGCATCTCACCGCCTCGCTGGCGATCACCGAGGGCCTGGTTGCCTGCGGCATCCTGCGTGGCGATCCCGAGTCGCTGGTGCAGTCGGGCGCCGCGTGGTTGTTCTTCCCGCACGGCATCGGTCATCTCGTGGGACTCGGCGTCCGCGACGCCGGCGGGACGCCGCTGCCCGAGCGCCGAGACGACCCGAAGCCGTATCCGAGCCTGCGGATCGATCTGCCGCTGGAGCCGGGCATGGTCGTAACCGTCGAACCCGGCGTCTACTTCGTGCCCGCGCTGCTGGAGGACCCCGGCCACAGACGCCGGCACCGGGACGAGGTGGCCTGGGAGCGGGTGGACCGGATGCTCGGCTTCGGCGGCATCCGTATCGAAGACAACGTCCTCATCACCCCCGAGGGCCACGAGGTCATCACCGCCGACGTCCCGCTGCTGGGGTGAGCCGGGCACTTCAGAGGCCCGGTACGGTCCGGTGGATGCCCTCGCGTGGCGATATGAGGCGATTTGGACCGGGGCCGTTCGTGACCGGCTTGACAGCAGAGCCTGCTCGATGGGGTGAAGAGTTTCCGTTTGATCTGCCTGTCTTCAGGGCGATCGAGCAGATCTCCCTCGACGCTCCGGTCACGCTGCTGGCCGGCGACAACGGGACCGGCAAGTCGACGTTCGTGGAGGCGGTCGCGCAGGCGATCGGGTTCGCCTCGGAGGGCGGCGAGCTCGAGCGCTCCGGCGAGCTTCCCCCGGTACCGCGCCGCATCCTCGAAGGCGCCCTCGCCCCGACGCTCACCGGCTGCAAGCCTCGCAACGGCTACTTCCTGCGCGCTGAGAGCTTCTTCAACATCGCCCGGTTCACCGACAGCAACGATCGCTACGCGCCTGACCTCTCGCTGTATGGAGACACCCCATTGCACGAGCAGTCCCATGGCGAGTCGTTTCTGGCACTCGCCGCCAACCGGTTCGGTGCAGTGGGCCTGTACGTGCTCGACGAGCCTGAGGCAGCGCTGTCGGTTACCGGGGAGTTGGCGCTGCTGGCCATCATCGCGCGGGCCGCGAGCGCCGGAGGGCAGTTCATCATCGCGACGCACTCCCCGGTGCTGCTGGCGTGCCCGGATGCGCCCCGGCGGCGATAACGTAGGCATGACCGCTACCAGGATGTCCGCTCACACACTGACCCCGACCCGGACCGTTGCCGCGGCCAGCCCGGAGCCGATGGATACCGGGTTGGTAGCGCGGATCGTCGGTGACGTGCGGCGGGAGCGGCGGATCCACCGCCGCGCGCAGCTGCCGCCGGGCAGCACCTGGCCGAGCTGGTCGCACACCAGGCGGATCATCGCTGACCCGCTGGGGCTGCTCTTGGAGCATCAGCGGCGGTTTGGCCCCGTGTTCACGATCCGGCTGCTGCATGAGCCGATCGTGTGGGCGATTGGCGCCGAGGCCAACCATCAGATACTGGTTAGCGACTTCGACGCGTTCCAGTGGCGGGAGGGCCGGTTCGCGGACCTGTGGCCGCTGCTGGGGGATGGCCTGCTGAACACAGACGGCGCCTATCACCGCGACTTCCGGAGGCTGTTGCTGCCCGCCTTCCATCGGGAGTACATCGAGGCGGTGGCGATGACGATGATCGAGGAGGCGCTGGCCGCCGCCGAGACGCTCCAGGAGGGGCAGGTGGTCGAGATTTACCGTTGGGTTCGGGAGCTGGCTCTGCGGATCGCGCTGCGCGGCCTGCTCGGGATGGAGGCCACCGAGGGTCGCGAGCGGACGCTGGCGGCGGCCTTCGAGGCGTCGCTGGCAATCCACGGCGAGCCGGTTCCGATCCAGCTGTTGCCGGCCCCGAGGGCGCCGCTGGCGCGGGCGATCGCGGCCCGTCGCGCGCTCGATCTGGCCGTGCGCGCGGAGATCGACGAGCGCCGGCGCAGGGGTGAGGCGGGCCGGGGCGTGCTCGGGTTGCTGCTGAGCGCCACCGATGACCGGGGAGCGCCGCTGAGCACGAGCGTCGTGCGAGACCAGGCGATCACTCTCCTGTTCGCCGGCCACGACACGACCACCACCACGTTCACGTTCCTCGCACACGAGCTGGGACACAACCCGCGTGCGCGCGAGGCTGTGGAGGAGGAGCTCGACACCGTCCTGGGGACGCGCAACCCGACCGTGTCCGAACTCGACGGCCTGGCTCTCCCGGCGCTGGAGCGCTCGCTGAAGGAGACGCTCAGGCGCTATCCGCCGGCCTGGGTGGGACCGCGGCGCACGACGCGTGACGTGACGCTGGACGGCGTTCAGGTCCCAGCCGAAGTTGGCGTGCACTACTCCTCCTGGGCCACCCACCATCTTCCAGACCTGTATCCGGACCCATTCCGCTTCGACCCTGACCGGTTCCTGCCCGGGCGCGAGGGAGCCCTTCCTCACGGGGCCTACGTGCCCTTCGGCGAGGGATCGCGCATGTGTCTGGGCAGGCGCTTCGGAGAATACGAGCTGCGCGCGCTGGCCGCCGTCCTGTTCAGCCGCGCGCGGCTGGAGCCGCTGTCAGCCCGAGCTCCCAGGATCGTGACCACCCCCACGCTGGGCCCCAAAGGCGGTCTGCGCTTCGTAGTCCGGCCCCGCTGAGGCGCGGCTCGCCCAGGTGGGCGGCTGCGCGCCGGCCCGCTCCTTTCGGCCTCGGTCGCGGGGTCTGAGGGGCAGCGCGGAGCGGGGTCGCACCTCGGAAGAGTGCCGGGCGAGCTCCCGACCGCCCACTCGCCCGGCATCTCCCCTCGATCCTGTCCCTCGCGCCCAGCCGCCGCTTTCGCGCCCCGCGGCCGGTCCCCGCGCGCTGGGTCCGGAACGTTCACCCGCAATCGGGATCATTCGATCTTCGACGAGGGCAAGGCTTGCCACCGAACGACTCGACGGCATCCCTTATACCGATATACTGGCATCTTGCACCCCTTCTTGTCAAGCCCTACCAGCTCATGACAGCGATACCTGACCATCTTCAGCAGCCCGGCACCTCACCGACAGCACCAGTCGCGCCTGCGCGGTTCCGCCTCATCCCGTCACCGCTGAGCGGCCCGACCAGCGTGGGAGACGCCGTCTACGACCAGATCCTCGAGGCGCTCCAGCAAGGCCGGCTCCAGCCCGGAGAGCGGCTACACGACGGCGAGTTCGCTGCCCAGCTCGGGGTGTCGCGCACCCCGGTTCGCGAAGCGCTACTCCGCCTGCGTGAGCTCGGCGTCGTCGAGTTCGCCCCCGCCCGCTACACGCGAGTGGCGATCATCGACCAAACCCAAGCCGGCCACGCCGTCGCCGCCTGGGTCACCGTCTACGCGGCGATCGCCGCCCTCGCGGCCAGCAGCGGCGTGCCGGCGCCCACGTTGAACGCGATGGCCGACGCTCACGCTCGCTTCCAGGCGGCCAGCGAGCCATTCGACATCCAAGCCCTCGCCGCCGCCAACGCCGACTTCTACGACCAGCCCACACAGCACTGCGACAACCCGATCCTCGTGCGCTGCGCCGACAGCGTCGTCCACGTGGTGCGCCTCGGCCTGCTGCAACTCCCCGGCGCCCTGAACCCCGCCCCCCTCCACGGCGCCCAAGCCGCCCTCCTCGCCGCGCTGTCCGCCGGCGACCCCCGCGCCGCCCGACGGGCCGTCTACCGCATCGCCGAGATCCCCCTGGGCCGCAACACTCCGTAGCACCAGCGGTGAGGAACATTCAGACGGCGGTCTCCGGGTACTGCCCGCCGCATCCGGGCCGCTACCAGCCGGCGGCGTAGATGAGCGCCGCGACGAGGGCAGCGGGCGGCCCGCGCAGATTTGTCGCTCAATTTCGCGACATCTCAACGTCTACAGAACTGATGACCACGTCCACGAATCCCTGAAGGAGGATGCGTCGCGATGAACATGCCGCCGATCGTCTCACCCCAGGAGTGGGAGGCCGCCCGCGAGGAACTGCTCGCCAAGGAGAAGCAGCTCACCCGCGCCCGCGATGCACTGGCTGCCGAGCGCCGGCGGATGCCGAGGATGGCGGTGGAGAAGGACTACCGATTCGATGGCCCGAACGGCCCCGAGAGCCTGCTTGACCTGTTCGAGGGGCGTCGTCAGCTGATCGTCTACCGCTTCTTCTTCGAGCCCGGTGTGGACGGCTGGCCCGAGGCCGGCTGCCCCGGCTGCTCCTTCGTCGCCGACCAGGTCGCTGAGCTCGCTCACCTGAACGCGCGTGACACCACCCTGGCGTTCGTCTCGCGCGCGCCCCAGCCGGACATCGAACGCTGGAAGACGCGCATGGGCTGGGAGATCCCCTGGTACACGATCACCGACGACTTCGACGCCGACTTCGGCGTGGACGAGTGGCACGGCACCAACGCCTTCTTTCGCGACGGCGACCGGATCTTCCGCACCTACTTCGTCAACAACCGCGGCGACGAGGCCATGGGCAGCACGTGGACCTACCTTGACCTCACCGCGCTCGGACGCCAGGAGGAGTGGGAGGACTCACCGGAGGGCTATCCACAGACCCCGCCCTACCAGTGGTGGCGCCGCCACGACGAGTACCGCAGCCAGTGAACCCCAGCCCGGACGATTAAAACCGATTGGCTGCGCCAACAAGCGGCCCGCCGTCGGCCGAGCTCGGGTCCGCCGGGCGACGGCATTCGGACGGGACGGACGTCAGGATCACGGGGTGCTAGAGCGTGTGGTGGCTCCACCGACGGGCGTACGATCCACGGGAGCCACGTGTCGCCAGATTCCGTTGAGCGCGCGGATGTGGCGGTGGTCACAGGCCCGGCAGCGTCGATCGGGATCGACGTGGATGGGAATGATTCCCGCGGCACCAGCCCCGACGACATCAGCGGTCACCATGTCGCCGACGTGCACGGCGGCTGCCGGCTCCACCCCGGCACGCTGGAGCGCGGCACGAAAAATTCCAGGGTCCGGCTTGGCTGATCCCACCCAGCCCGGAGTCGATCACGTCGGCAACGATCGCTCCAGGGCCCGCAGCCCTCTGACAGATCCGCGCGTCCCGAAGATTCTCGGCTGCGTGCCCGTCGGAATTCGTGACAATCAGCACGGCGATTCCGGTCCGCCTGAGAGCGTCCATGGTGCTCTGCGCGTACGGGGCCGGCTCGCTCCAGAGGATCTCGCCGCTGTGGGCGCGATCCGCGAGACGCGACAGCGCACGTACCGCATCTGGTTGGCGCGCCGGCGCCACGCCAAGCGCTTCGCACAACGCCGGGAGGTAGCCGGCTGGCGCACAACGATCCCTGGGGCGGTCAAGCTGTGTCACGGCCCGGTAGTGAGCGATGCCACACCGGGCGGGTCGGCTTTGATTCCAAGCTGAGCGAGCGCGGCGCAAACCAGCCCTCGGTGCGGAAGCACGATCACGCCGCCGGCATCGAGAAACACCGCCCGGCAACGAACTCGCCCCCACGTGGACAGAGGCGCCGGCTCACCGCTCACGTCGGTTTCGTCAGCCACGGACGACGAGAAAGCAATTCGCGAACGTGTTCTACCTTTGTGGTCTATGCCTGCTCCCAAGGCGCTGCGTGAGCTCGCTCCCGACGTGTTCCGCAATGATCTACGGCTTCGCGCGCTTGCCCTGGGGGCCGGGTTGATCCCACCGCGTCCGATGAACTCAGCAGCAGAAATGGCTGCTCTGGCGCGCCTGGCAACGGGTGCTCAGCGGGTCGTCGAGCTCGGCGTCTACGAGGGCTCCTCCGCGGTGGTCTTGTGCCGGGCGCTCGGGCCTGGGACAGAGCTGCATCTCGTCGACCCGTTCCTCGAGGGCGGATCGGCGCTTCGGCAGGGATTGCAGGCCAATGCAACCGCCACGCGATTGGTCGTGTGGCGCGCAACGCTCCGCGGCGGTCCCGCGATCCAGTGGCATCTGGCGCGCAGCCAGGACGTCGGCCGATCCTGGACCGGCGGCGCCGTCGACCTTGTGTTCATCGACGGTGATCACAGTCCCGAAGCTTGCCGCGAGGACTGGGAAGTCTGGCATCCGCACGTCGCCTCCTGCGGCGCGGTCGCGTTCCATGACGCGAGGGCCGGCCGACCCGACGGTACCGGCAGCCCAGGCCCGACCCGGGTCGTCGACGAGCTGTTTCGCTCGACGGAGTCGGATTGGATGATTGCCGATGAGGTAGACACGCTGGTGGTTGTCAGGAGGTCGTCGTGAAGCCCGCTCTTTTGCCGGAAGAAGACGGTGTCCGTCTCGCCTGTCACGAGGAACGTCGAAACGATTGAGGCTCGTTGACGAGTGATCCGGCGTCGCGAGCGGTGATGAAACGCGCAAAAGTGGCTTGAGGTGCCGCTGGGCCTTTGACTGGAGGAGGAGGCGCCTGCGCCTCCGGATGGCCGGAGTGAAGCGTCGCTGGTGGGGGTGGCGCAGCGTCGGTGAAGGGATGCGTCTATGCAGCTGCCGCGAGCCGCGCGAGTTGTTGCATCGAGGTGCTGATGACCTCGCGTTGGCTCTCGAGGCGGTGGGACTCGGCGTTGGGGATCTCCACGTCGACAGTGATCCGGGTGCCTTCCCCAGCGGGCTCCAGTCGCCATGCGAAGCGCAGGTCGGAGACGAGGCAGGACACGGTGACGCTTTGCTGGTCGCGTTGGGTGTCCAGCCGCTGGCTCATTGGGAAATCGGGGTAGCCGTGTGGGTACATCGTGTACTCGCCCTCGCTGGTGACCTCGATTGTGCCTATCCCGCTCCACCAGTCGGGGAAGCGGGATGGGTCGTAGAGAAGCTTCCAGACCTCCTCGGGCGGCGCCGGGGATGTCGTGGTGTCATGAAACGAGGGCATCGGGCCTTCCTTTTCGGGGAGATGACTGAATTGCTCTGAGCTCGGCGCGTGCTCGTGCGAGTTCGCGCTCGGGTTCCAGGAGGCCGACCACGGGTCGGCCGAGGTCGGCGAGCACAGTCGTGATGCTGTCCGCACGGACGGTCCGTTCGAGCAGGCGCTCCCAGCCCGACATCGACTCCCGAAGCCGCTGCTGGGCTTCTTCGGGCTGATCGCGCGCGAGCGCGATTATCCCCTGCACGCGTGCGAGCCTGGGTACGAGCGCATCGGGGAAGTCGCTGGATCTGATCGGCTCGAGCACCGTCGCGCGAACCTGTTCTGCGGCGCGGTCTGGCTGTCCGCTGCGCGCGAGCGCTTCTGAGAGCGCCAGGCGCGTCAGCGGCCGGCTGATGGGCGCGTCTTGCACGAGCGACTCGGCGAGCAGGCGGGCGGCGAGCTCATGCTCGCCTTCTTGGAGCGCGACCAGCCCACGGTCGTGACATGCCATCGCGGCCAGCTCGGGTTGCGCGAACTGCTCGGCGAGCGCTTGCTCTGACTCGGCCGCGCGGCGCGCCTGCTGCAGTCGTCCGACGCTTCTGAGCACGAACGACCGCTCGGCGAGCAGATGGATCTCGAGGCTCTGAAGCCCGCGTCCCGTGATCGCCGTCATACCACGATCGAGGAACTCGAGCGCACGATCGTGTTCCCCGGCCGCGGCGGCAGCCCCAGCGGCGTTTGCCCAGCACCCGTACGCGAGGTCAGGCCGATCGGCCCGAGCGATCGCTTCACCGGCCGCGATCGAAGGTGCGTAGGAATCGACGAACCGACCGCGACGCATCAGCGCGAGCGCGCGGGCGTGACCAACGTCGTAGGTTCTCAGATCGTCGCTGCCTGACTGATCGGCGCCGAGCTGCGCCAGCAGCCGCTCGGCTTCCTCAACGCTGCCGGCGACCGCCTCGGCCCACGCGCGGGCGGCGAGCGCCTCGCTGCGCTGCTCGAGCGCCGGCAACCCGGTGCGGTCGAGCAGCTCGATCGCGTTGCTTGCGCTCTCGAGCACGGCACGCGGGACGCAGATCGGCCCGTGATACGCGCGCGCTCGCCGCAGCCATGCTCGAGCAAGCTCCAGCGGCTCGTTGCCCTCCAGCAGCGCCAGCGCGCGTCCAAACGCCTCGTCGGCCTGCTCGCGGCGCACCCGCCACGCTTCGAGCTCGCCGAGCTCGAGCCACAGTTCGGCGGCGTCGGGCGCGATTGTGAGCGCCTCCCGCAGGTAGTCGACCGCCTGCTCGAGCGCGGCCACCGCGCGCGCGTCCGCTGCGGCGCGCGCCAGATGAGGAACCGCGTCTGCGTCGGCGGCCGCGAGCCGCAGGTGGCGGGCCACCTCCGCGGGACGCGGGACCGCGCCCGCCTGCTCGCTTGCCAGCAGCGCCTGCGCCCAGCGGTGATGCAGCGAGCGGCGGCGCGGATCGGCGATCTCCTCATAGACCGCCTCGCGCAGCAGCGCGTGGCGAAACCCGACGCTATCGCCGGCGGCGAACAGCAGGCCCGTCTCAAGCGCTCGGACCGCGGCTTCAGCGGGATCTGGCAGCGAGAGCTGATCGAGTTCGCCCGGCTCGAGCGGGCGGGCGGCGACGGCGGCGATCTCGACGAGCTTGCGCGCTTCCCCAGACAGTGGTGCGAGTGTCGCTCGTACCGATCCCCGGAGGCTGTGCGCGATCTCGTCCTGGCCGCGTGCAAGTGCTCTTGCGGTCTCAACGACCAGCAGCGCGTTGCCCTCCGCCCGCTCCACTACGCGCTTGACGTCGGCGTCGCTCAAGCGCGCGGCCTGGCGGGCGAGCGCGGCTACCCGTGCGGCTGGCAGCGGGCCGAGGTCAAGCTCGCAGGCCAGCAGCCCGCGGGCGCGCAGCGCGTGCTCGAGCCGGTCGGCGCCGGCGCTGTGCGGCAGCTCGCGGCGCGTGATCAGCACCATCACTGCAAGGCCCGCGACCCGACGTGCGGCGTAGTGGGCCAGCTCCAGGCTGGGCCCGTCGGCGTCATGGACGTCTTCGAGCACCAGCAACAGCGGCACGTCGCGCGCCGCCCAGCCGAGCATCGCGACGACCGCCTCGTACAGCCGCGTTCGCTGGAGGTCCGGCGCGACGGCGGCGCTCGGCGCGCCGGTGCGCGCGAAGTGCGCCGGGAGCGCTGCGGCCAGTAGCGCCAGGTCATCGGGCCAGGCCGCCTCGGCCGGCGGCGCGGGAAGCGATGGCAGCAGCTCCCGGATCAGCTCCGCCCACAGACTCAATGGCGCGGTGCCGCCCAGGTCAAGGCCCCCGCAGGCCGCCGTCTGTGCGCCCGAGGCGCTCGCGCGCAGGCGCAGCTCGGTCGCCAGCCGCGTCTTGCCGATCCCCGCCTCGCCGCGGATCACCGCCGCCGCTCCCGTCCCGCCCGCGACGGCTCGCCAAGTCCGCTCCAGCTTGGCAAGCTCACGGTCGCGGCCGACGAGCCCCAACAGCCCGTGGATCGGCGCGGGCGGACTCACGCGGGGCTGGGCGGGCGGCTCGTCGCGCAGCCGCTGCACCAGGTCGCGCGTCAGCGCAGATGGCGCCACGCCAAGCTCCCGTCGCAAACGCTCACTCAGCGTGCGGTAAGCGTGGATCGCTCCGGCGCGATCGCCGGCGCCGTTAAGCCGCGTGATCAGCCGCCGGTGGGCGTCCTCATCGAACGGGTCACGCTGCACCTGGCGGCGCGACAGGTCGATCGCTTCGCGGATGTCGCCGCGTCGCTCGCGTTCCTGTGCGAGCTGCTCCAGCAGCGCGATCACGCGCTCGCGGTGACGCTCGCGGGCCGACCGCGCCCAGTCATCCTCGATCCCCTCCAGCAGCTCTCCGCGGCACAGCGCGAGTGCCTGCCCGGGGGCATCGACGGCAAGCCGTTCGAATTCGACAACGTCGATCCAGAGTCCTCGCTCATCGCTCAGCCCGATCTGTTCGCCCTGCACGGAGAGCGAGTCTCCGAGCCGGCGGCGCAACACCCACAACGCGCTGCGCAGGCTCCCTCGCGCGCTCTGGTCCAGCACATCAGGCCAGAACCTGCTGGCCAGCTCGCCTCGTAACACAGGTCGCGCCGCCAGCGCCAGATACCCGAACACCGCCCATGGGCGCTGGGTGGCTGGTGACTTGATCACGGTCCCGTCCAGCTCGACCTCGAGCGCCCCTAGCACACGTGCGCGCAGCACGACGTCAAAGCGTACTCCCCGCGCTTTGACGCTCGTTTGACGCCGTCAACACGCCCCGCGGCAACCATGGCAAGCGCATGGCACACACCACACCAACAAAGGAGGAAGCCATGAGCACCACCGCCACTACGTTCGATCTCGACCGCTTCACGCGCGCCGCCGAGGAACGAGACGCATCAACCCAGCTCTCGATGTACGGCCCCGACGCGATCGTCACGATCGCCGACAAGATCTCCCAACCCGGTTCTCCGCGAGTGCTCCGCACCCGCGAACAGATCAAGAACTGGCTGGAAGACATGTACGGCCGCGACATGGCCCACACGGTGCAACACCGGGTCAAGGACCAGACCGGCGCCGCCTACACGCAGGCGTGCCGCTACCCCGACGGCACCAACGTGCTGTGCGCAACCGTGATCGAGCTCGAACGGGGCGCGATCGCAAAGCAGAGCGTGATTCAGGTCTGGGACGAAAAGTAGGCGCAAGGAGCGCGCTCGGTGACATCAGCCGAGGTGCGCCGGCGGACCAAGCGCCGAAGCGCGACACGTGGCCCGCCGGCTCACCCGGCCGACCCCCGTGATGCCATCGAAAACCCGTCCGGCAAAAGCTAATCCCATGGCGATCATGCCGTTGGCAGAAAGGAAACACAACCATGTCAGCAATGCAGGAAATCGATCAGGGCAAGCTGGATCAGTTCATGGGCCGGTTCGTCGGCGACCTCGGTGCGGCACTGTCCGCCGCGCTGGTGGTGATCGGCGACCGGCTCGGCCTATACCGGGCGATGGGCGATGGTGCGCCCGTCACCCCAGACGAGCTCGCGCGGCGCACCGGAACCGACCCCCGCTACGTGCGCGAATGGCTATCAAACCAGGCGGCCGGCGGCTACGTCTCCTATGACCCAGGCGGCGAGGCGTTCTCACTCACTCCCGAACAGGCGCTCGCGCTCGCGCAGGAGGGCAGCCCCGCGTTCGTGCCCGGCGCCTTCCAGCTCGCCACCGCACTGGTCAAGGATGAGCCGGCGATCACCGAGGCGTTTCGCAGCGGCGCCGGCGTCGGCTGGCACGAGCACGACCAAGACCTGTTCGCCGGAACGGAGCGATTCTTCCGTCCCGGCTACAGCGCGAACCTGGTCTCGTCCTGGATCCCGTCCCTGGACGGAGTCCGGGCCAAGCTCGAGTCCGGTGCGCGGGTCGCAGACGTGGGGTGCGGCCACGGCGCCTCGACGCTGATCATGGCCCTGGCGTTCCCCCGCTCGCAGTTCGTCGGGTTTGACTACCACCAGGCCTCGATCGAGCACGCGAGGCAGGCGGCGTCTGCACCCCGGCCCCGCGCGACCAGGAGGTCGGGCTCGCGCTCGGCGCCCAGGCCGGCCAAGCACGGCTGCGCGAAGTCGTCACCGCGGGTGGCTTCACGCGTTTCCGCCGCGCCACCGAGACCCCGTTCAACATCGTCCTCGAAGCTCGACCGTAGCCCCGCGGATTGGGGCGGCGCGGACAAGCCTCTCGCGGCCGATGCGCTTGCGCATAACGACGTCGCCGGAGCGACGGAAACGATCGTCCGGACCGACCTCGCCGACTGCTCCGCTTTGAGACCGATCCGGCAGCCGCCGGCTCGAGCGCTGGTCTGGCGCGCTTGAAGGCGCCCGTCGCCTGGCTGGGCTCAGTCCCCGGGGCTGACCGCGTGAAACTCGATGCGGTAGACGAGCGTGTCCTCGTCAATCGGCCCGGCGTGCGCGGCACGCTGGCGTAGCGTCTCGCGGTCAAGCTCGCCAGCTCGTCGGACGTCCTTCTCGGTGATCGCCGCGAACTGAACAAGCTCGACAGCATCGACCTCAATCTCGCCGAGGCCGACTCGGTAGCGGCCGCGCGGCTTGACCCGTGGTCGCTTCCACAGCCGGACCGAGAGGGTGATGTCTCCGGCCAAGACATCGCTGCGCAACTCGGGGCTGAACTCCACACTCGTGACCCTAGCTGGAGGTTTGTGGGGCGGCGGCTGCTAGCCGATTCGCTCGTCGATCCGGACGTGGACGGTGTCGCCCGCTTCCTTGCCGATCGTCTTCCGCACCGTCGCCTTGACCGGAAGTCTGTGAGTGCCGTCGCCCTGGGCCATCAGCGCGCCCGTGAATGGCTCCCCGTCGATCGCACCGCGGATCTTCACGAGCCCTCGGGTACCGAACAGCTCGGCCACACCGTTGATCACCACGCATGTCCATGCACCAGGGTTGTCGGCCTTCTGAAGTTGGGCGTCGAACTCTCTCAACATGGCTCCTCAGACTTTCGCACGTGGCCAAACTCATCGCCGAGCGGACAGCCAAGACGCTCTCGCTCTCGCTCTCGCGCTGCGACGGGCATCTTGACGCCCCCGACGAGCAACCTGCCTTGCGCGGACACGGGGGCGCCGCGCGAACCGACTCCGTCGGGCCTGCGGGCCACGGCCAAGCCCCCTTCC
Source organism: uncultured Solirubrobacteraceae bacterium (assembly GCA_963830595.1). Classification (GTDB taxonomy): domain Bacteria; phylum Actinomycetota; class Thermoleophilia; order Solirubrobacterales; family Solirubrobacteraceae; genus Palsa-465. Next base: position 45,344 of record CAWHMQ010000004.1, on the reverse strand, counting down.
CGCGCGGTCGGGAGAGGCAAGCTTGACATTAGTCAGTTGAGCGGTATATAGTGTGCGTATGAGCAAGCGTGCGATGCAGGAGGCGACGTTCCTGATCCTCACCGCCCTGGCTGCGGACAGCCAGCACGGCTACGGGATCATCAGCGACGTCGCTGGGATCTCTGATGGCCGGGTCCGGCTGCGGGCGGGGACGCTGTATACGGCGCTGGATCGTCTGCGTGACGACGGGCTGATCGAGGTCGACCGCGAGGAGGTCGTGGATAGCCGGCTGCGTCGCTACTACCGGCTGACGCCGGCGGGCTCAGAGCGGCTGGCCGAAGAGGCAGCACGCCTGCAGGCAAATGCCTACGTCGCGATGTCGCGACTTGATCTCGACGGAGGGGTGGCGACGGCATGACTGGTCAGGCACAGCTCGAGCGGCGCTATCGGCGGCTGCTGGCGTTGTTCCCGCGCGCGTTTCGTGAGGAGCACGAGGAGGAGATGCTCGCCGTACTGCTAGCCGGCGCCCGGAGCGGGCGGCGGCGGCCGGGGACGACCGACTCGGTGAACCTGATCGCCAACGCGCTGCTCATGCGGGTACGCCTCCACGCGCCACGGTCATCCCCAACGGTGTTCTGGGCGGTGCGGCTGATGGTGTTCGGCGCCGTGCTCGAGCTCGCCGCGCTGGTCACGGTGGTCGCGACGCGCAGCGATCTCGCCGCGGCGGTGGCTCGCCACTACCCCGCCATGCCCATGGCGCACGTGCATCATCTCATCAACGCCCAGGTCCTCAAGATCGCGGTCGGGGCGCCGATCGCCGCCGGCGTGTGGTTGTGGCTGGCCCGGGCGAACGATCGCGGCCACGGGTGGGCGCGAGGCTTGTTGGGCGCCCTGTTCGCGCTCACCTCCGTCAGCCTGTTCGCCGCCATCGCCCAGCACGCGGTGACGCTCGCCCCGGCCGATGTCATTGCGGGCGCGGCGTTGTGGCTGGTCGCGGTCGTCGCGCTGGTGTTGATCATCAGCCCGTCGTCTGACGGGCACTACCGCCGGCGAGGACCCTCGGGGCACCGGCGCACCGCTCGGCCGGTGCTGCCCGTCAGCGCTTCGCGGCACTAGCCAGCTCGGCGGCGATGCCATGAAGCCCTACTTTCAGACCCACCCGGCGGGGTGGCTGTTTCTGATCGTCGTGATCGCCTTCTTTGGGATGGAGATCATCCAGTTCTTTCGCCAGCGCGGCTGGCGCAACGACGCAACCCGGATCTCAACGCCCGTGCTCTGGTTCGGGGTCGGGGCGTGGACGGTCATTGCCACCGTGATGCTTCACCGCGGCTCACAGATCGCCCCGGGGGCATCGATGGGGAACGGAGCCGGCGTGTTCTCCGTCGGGATGGTGCTGCTCGTGGCCGGCGCTGCGCTGCGCTGGGCATCGTTCTGGGCGCTCGGGCAGTACTTCACGTTCACCGTCGACGTCAGCTCCGACCAACAGGTGGTCCAGACGGGCCCGTATCGCGTGCTGCGCCACCCCGGCTACGCCGGCGGACTACTCGCAATGATCGGCATCGCGGTCATATACGCCAACTGGGTGGGGCTCGCCGGCTTCGTGATCCCGTGCCTGATCATCATCATCTGGCGAATCCGCATCGAGGAGACCGCGCTACTGCACACCGCCGGCGACCCCTACCGCGCCTACGCCGCACACCACAAGCGGCTCCTGCCGCTCATCTGGTGAAAAGGCTAGCCGCGCGCAACCGGGGACACTGTCGGTTGTCGCCTCGCGCGGCGGCGATCTCATCGCGAGAGTCCTGCAAATTGTCATCGGCACCGGTGAGAGCCTGACCCCATTGGCGAGAACGAGCGCGCGCAGGGCGATGGCGGAGATATCGGCCAGCGGGAGCGCACCCACCGCGCCCGGCAGGGTGTAGGCGGCGACCGCGAGCCCGACGAACAGGCCGACTTCTCCTGCCGGGGCGGTCCGTACCGCAAGCCACGCAATCGTGACCGTGCTCATCCCGTCGCCGAGCGAGGAGACGCCACGTCCCGATAGCAGCCGCTGTGCGCGACGGTCCCTTAGGAGCGCTCGATATGTCTCTGGGATCACCTTGAGCCCCAGCATTCCCGACCTTCCCGCTTCGGCTTGGCATCGACCATCGGGACGAAGCGGGCGAGCCGAGAGGGCACCGCAATCCCAATTCTTGGGTGTGTCCTCTCGGCCGCCGCTCAATAGGGCGGGACAAGCGGCGACTCCAGTCCTCAGCTCACCGATTTCTTCACGAGCGCGGCGATCACCTTCTCTTCCGTGGCAGTCAACTTCGTCAGCGCGAAGTCGGTCGGCCACATGGCGCCGTCGTCGAGGTTCGCCTGGTCGCTGAAGCCGAACGTCGCGTATCTGGTCTTGAACTTCTGCGCGTCCCTGAAGAAGCAGAGGACCTTGCCGTCTCTAGCATAGGCGGGCATCCCGTACCAGGTTCGGGGCGAGAGGTCCGGCGCGCTGGCTTTGATGACCTCGTGAAGCCGCTCGGCCATGACGCGATCCGAGTCCTGCATTTCGGCGATCTTCGCGAGCACGTCGCTCTCCCCGTCGGCCTTGTCCTTGGCCGCCTTCAGCTCCTTGGCGCGCTCCCGCATCGCGGCTCGTTCCTCGGGCGTGAATCCCGCAGACTTCTTTCTGGTTGCGGTGGTGCGCTTGACGGATTGCTGCGTGTCTGTCTTCGGGCTCATGGAAACCTCCTGATGGTTTGCAGGTCATATCTGCGATTGGCGGAGAGCTCGATGCTGCTCCTGGTGCGGCTCAGGCTGCCTCCGAGCTAGCGGACGCGGTCGTCGCGAGCAGGGCGCGCCGCTCGTCTCTGACTGCCGCGGGCTCCCAGCTGAAGCCGTCGGGGTCGGTGAACATCCCGGTCTCGCTGCGAATCACCATCCGGTGCGATCCGGTGCCCTCCGGGGAGACGCCGGCGTCCTTGGCCAGGGCACGGCGCTTGTACAGCGCCAGCTTGATCTGGCTGGATGGGGCGTCGAACTCGACGTACGTGCGGGCAAAGCTCTTCGCGACCGCGAGGCCGCGCTCGAGGTAGAAGCGCTTGCTCGCGGCGACGTCCGCGGCTCCCAGCAGCAGCACGATCTGGTCGACCTGCCTCGTGGCCGGGCCGGTGTTCTTCTTCTTCGACGTCGCGACCTTCCAGATCGTGCCGTCCGGGGCTTGTACGACGCCGCCGTAGCCCCAAAGCGACTTTGAGACCGGCTTCAGCGCCGTCGCGCCGGCATCCAGGGCGGCGCCCACGAGGCCGTCGACCGTGGCGGGCTGGGACACCACGAGCGACAACGTGAACCCCCGGAACCCGCTCGTCGGCGCCTGCGAGCCGCGCAGGCCCAACCGCGCACCCATCCCGAACGCCGCGGTGTAGAACCGCGCGGCGGCCGTGGGGTCGGGCACCTCCAGGGTGACCGACTCGATCGAGGTGATGGCAGGTACTTCCGTATGGGGAGCTGGGTGGGAAGAGGCGCTCATCGTCACTCCTTTACTCCAGGGTCGGGTCGACCCCGGGAATCGTTGTGGGCTGCTAGCTTCAGAATCATGGTAATCTACGATCATGGTGGTTGTCAATCATTGTTTTAATCCAGCGGATCTGCGAAGCTTGAGCCCATGACAGAACCTGTTACGACCGACATCCAGGTGGCCGAGTTCGCCGGCCAACTCTTCTTCTGGCTCTGGCGGGCCCTGCATACGCGCACCGCAGAGGCGCTGGGTTCGATTAGCCTCACGCCCGCGCTGTTCGCGATCCTCAACGTGCTCGGCATCCGCGAAGGGATCCAGCAGCAGCTGAGCTCCGACATGGGCATCGATCCCAGCGCCATGGTCAAGCTGATCAACGAACTCGAAACCGCAGGGCTGGCCGAACGCCGACGGCGTCCGGGCGATCGCCGCGCGTGGGAGGTATCGATCACGCCGAAGGGCCGGCGCACCCTTGAGCGAGCCAGACGCCTCGTCACGCGGATCGAAGCAGAAGTGCTGGGCGGGCTCACCGACGCCGACCGCCGTCAACTGCTGACACTGACGCGCCGAGCGCTCGCTTCAGCGCCCCCTCAACCCGGATGGCGCTTCGAGGAAGAAGACTGAGCGAAGTTCCGCCGAGCTGACACGCGAGGGGCGCCAGCTGCTCGCCGGACTCCGCGCTCACGAGGCGATCGTCAGGGAATGCCGAAGTCAGCTCGGTTTCCCCTCTTGTCCCCAGCCGGAAAGCCTCAGTTGACGTTGTCAACTGAGCTGCTACCGTCGGTTGACAACGTCAACAAGGAGCCGGAGCGATGAGCACAGACAGACTGGCGGTGGTAACGGGGGCATCGTCGGGCATCGGCCTCGCGACCGTGGAGGAGCTCGCGCGGCGGCAGTTCCACGTGCTGGCCGGAGTACGCCAGCAAGAAGCCGCCGATCGGGTGAGGCGCGAGGGCATAGAGCCGGTGATCGTGGACATCACCGACGAGCGGCAGATCGCGGCGCTAGCCGACCGTGTCGCTCATGACCCCGAGGGGCGATCCCTCGGCGCCTTGGTAAACAACGCCGGCGTCGCGCTCAACGCCCCGGCAGAGACGATCCCACTGGCCGAGTGGCGCCGCCACTTCGACGTCAACTTCTTCGGGCATGTCGCGGTCGCGCAGGCCTTGCTGCCCGCTCTGATCGCCGACGGCGGCGGGCGTCTGGTCAACGTCTCCTCGATCGGCGGACGGGTTGCGTTTCCGACCTACGGGGCCTACGCAGCCGCTAAGTTCGCGCTGGAGGCCTTCAGCGACGTGCTTCGACGCGAGATCGGCCGTCAAGGTGTCAAGGTCATCGTGATCGAACCCGGAACCATCGCCACCCCGATGTGGGGCAAGGGGATCGCGACCATGGACACGTTTGCGAGCGGCATGAGCGCCGAGCAGCACGCCCGCTACGACGATCTCATCGCAGCCATGCGCAAGCAGGCTCAAGGACAGGACGGCACCGGCATCCAACCGCTTCACGTGGCGACGGTGATCGCCGACGCGATCCAGTCAGACAAGCCGCGATCGCGGTACCTGGTTGGGCGTGACGCAAAGCTCCTCGCAGGGGTGACGGGAATGCTGAGCGACCGTACGGTCGACCGCTTCGTCGCCAGGAACCTCGGGATCTAGACCGCGGCAGCACCGGCGACCATGGAGAGCTCGTGATCGCCCGGCTGACCACGTCAACCGTAGGATGTTCAAGATGGTCACCCGAGCAGAAACGTCAGCCGAAACCCGTCGGGGGCTCCTGGAAGCAGCCGGGACGTTGCTCGACATCGGAGGTCCCGGTGCGGTGACGCTACGCGAAGTTGGGGCTCGCGCCGGTGTCTCTCGGTCAGCGCCCTACCGGCACTTCGCCGATAAGGAGAGCCTACTGACAACGCTCGCCACGGAGGCTTGGCGGGAGATGGGTGACGTCCTGGAGAATCTGGCCGCTGACACCGACACCGCGCCCGAGCAATCTCTGCGGCTGGCACTGCTCACACTCATGAGGCTCGGCCGCTCCCGCCCGCATCTCTACCGCCTCATGTTCACCGCACCGGCAGCCGACCCGACCGAGATCGTCCGCGCCGCCGAGCGAGGCCAGAACCTCTTCCTCTCGATCGTGACAAGACTCGTCGCCACCCACCAAGCCAGGCAGTACGGGGGTCTGCTACTCGCCACCGCCCACGGCATCACCGACCTCGAGCTCAGCGGCCACCTCGAGAACGACAAATGGCAGGCAACCCCTGAAGACCTCGTCAGACTGCTAATCAGCCGTCTACCCTGCGACCGCTAACCAGTCACCCAAGCAAGAGCACCGCAGCGAAGCGCGCCTTGGCGTGATCTGCAAGCCGTATCGCACGCACGACCCTCGGCACAGCGCGTCCCTAGCGCAATCAAGCCAGGACTCCGGAGCGAGGCAACGAACCCCCAGCCCCTCGCCACGAGCGCGACCGTCGCAGCCGAGCGCCCTGCCTGCCGCGCTTTGGGGGGCACCTGGCAGACCGCTGTGGACTACCGCGGCAGTCGCAAAGCAACACCTCGGCTCACCAACCAAACAGCCGGCGGGCCTGCAACCTGGGACCTGGTTGTCGCTGCTTCTGGTCAGTCTTGGTCGTGCAGCACCGGGGCATACGAGATCCCGACGATCGCGCCCTCCGGCGACTGCAGCCTGGCGACCGTTTGACCCCACGGCTCCTCGCGCGGTGGGTGCAGCAGCGCGTACCCAGCCTGCTCGAGCTCCCGTGCCGCCGGGGCTACGGCCGCGGCATCCGCGACGTCGAACTCTATGCTGACCTGCGGCACCGGCCGCTCCGCGGGCCACTGCGGCGTCCCGAAGCACGCCTCAGCGGCCTGTGCCAGCGGCCAGACACCGAAAGACTTGCAACCGGCGATCTGCTCGCTGTGGTGATAGTCGCCGCCCTGGCTCTCCAGCGGCATCCCAAGCGTGTCGACGTACAGCTTGCGACTGGCGGGCGGATCGGGCGCGATCACCGCCACGGTCGAGAGGAACTCGATGTTCATGCCACCTCCTCGTTCGGGGCTGTGCTCGGTCAACGATCCAAGCAGGTTCCGCAACTCGCGCACAGCAGGGCTGCCAGGGGCGGCGACTTGATGTCCCCCGATATGGAAAGCGGCCGTCGGCGACCGCCCCGCCGGGCCGCCACCGCGCCACCTGGCTTCCAGTTTTCGTTTAACTCAATCGTCCGCCGCGAGTTGGAGGGGCCGCCTGCGGTGGGCAATCCGATCGTCTGCGGTGCCCTGATCGGGCCTGACCGGGACGATCGGGGTGTCGCCATTTCGATCGCGCGGGTCGTGACCGCGCGATGATCGCACCCGCGGCAAAGGACTCGTCAGCGCCGGCGCCGCCTGACGCACCGCCGTCGCCAAAGAGCTCGTGAGTGTCGGTCCGAGTCAGGGACGAACGCGATCGTCCGATGGATTGACGAGCCGCCAGCGGTGGCGGGCGGTATCGCGCCGGCGCTTTCACGCGTGAACCGGGCTTTGGCCGAAGCTGGCGATCATCTGAAGGCGCGATCACGCTGGCGGAGGTTTCCATCAGGTTCCATCGTGCGGACCCCCGCGGTCCGGTGCCGCGGTCGGCACGAAGGAAGCTAGGCGAACCGCTTGGTCCGTGTGAGCGCCCGGTGGTGTGCGTTGGTGAGACAGAACGCTCCGTGACGAGCGAGGGCGTCACTCTGCGCGTCGTACGCCGGCGCTAAGCCCCCAGCGGCGCGATTTCAGCCCGCAGGATCATGGCTCTGCCCGATGTGCGGGGTGGGGGCTTACGCGCACCATCTGCTCATCACCCAACGCAGGCCGGACAGCCGGCAAGAGCAGAAAAGAGAGGAGAGACCATGATCCGCATCGAGCGCACGTTCCGCACCTTCTGATCGACAGCGACCGCCGAAAGGCGCACAGATCTCAAATCCAGCCCGGCGCGGTCCCCGCGCCGGGCTTTTCTTTGCTCTCAAGGTGCCGCTACGCCTAGGATGCCGTGCGATGGCGGCGAGTCTTGTGAGCCCGGTCCTCGTCGGTAGGGAGACCGAGTCGACGGCGCTGGACGCCGCGCTTGCCCGGGTTCTCAAGGGCGAGGCGGTGACCGTGCTGGTCGGCGGGGAGGCGGGGGTCGGCAAGTCGCGGCTGATCGGTGAGTTTGTCAACCGGGCGCGAGCGGCTGAAGCTCGCGCGCTCGTGGGCGGCTGCGTCGAGCTCGGCGGAGACGGGATTCCCTACGCACCGGTCGTGGACATGCTCCGCATGCTGGCCTCGGAGCTGGACGACGACGACCTGGAGGGGCTGCTCGGACCGGCCCGGGCGGAGATCGGGCGCTTGGTGCCGGAGCTCGACGACGGGCGGGAGGCGCCCGGCCGCGCCGACCGAGATCCATCGCGGATCCTGGAATTGCTGCTCGGAGTCATCGGGCGGCTGGCGGCAGTCCGCCCGCTGGTGCTCGCCTTCGAGGACGTCCAGTGGGCCGACCCGGCCACCCTCGACCTGATCGCCCTCCTCGTCGCCGGGCCGACGGCGCGCCGCCTGATGCTCGTCTTCACCGTCCGCTCCGACGAGCTGCATCGCACCCATCCCTTCCGTCGCATCTCGGCGCGCTGGGAGCAGCAGCGGACGGTGGAACGGCTAGATCTCCAACGACTGTCGGCGTCGGACGTCGCCGCGCAGATCGCGGCCATCTTGGGCCAGCGGCCAGACGGCGCCCTGATCGACGCCGTCTCGGAGCGCTCCGAGGGGATTCCGCTGTTCGTCGAGGAGCTGCTAGGGGCCATGCGCGAGGGTGGCCTCGGCCAGGACTACCTGCCGCCATCACTACGGGATGTCCTCCTCGCCCGCGCCGAGCGGCTGTCCTCGGATGCCGAGCGTGTCCTACGGGTGGCGTCCTGCGGCGGCCGGTGGGTACCGGAGCGTTTGCTCACCATCGTGGCGGAGCGGTCGGAGGACGACCTGTATGCCGCCCTCCGCGAGACGGTCGAGCACCAATTGCTCGTCGTCGACCCGTCCGGCCGCGGCTACGGCTTCCGTCACTCGCTGGCGCGGGCGGCGATCCACGATGACCTGCTGCCGGGCGAGCGCGCCCAGCTTCACCGGCTGTACGCCGAGGCCATCGAGAGCAATACCGAGCTCGACGCCCCGGGCCTGGACACGATCTCGATGCTCGCCCACCACTGGGTCACCGCCCACGATTTGCCGCGCGCCCTGTCTGCGTCGGTGCGGGCCGGACGGGTAGCCGCCGACGCGTACGCGCCGTCGGCGGCGCGGCGCCACTACGAGCTGGCCCTGGAGCTGTGGACCCAGGTGTCCGACGCCGACCAGCGCGCCGGCATCCAGCACCCTGAACTGCTCGACGCCGCCGCCGACGCGGCCTTTTGGGCGGGTTCGGTCGACCGGGCGCTGGGCCTCGTCGACGAGGCGTTGGAGGAGGTCGGGTACGGCGGGCCGCTGGAACAACGCGCGCTGTTGCTCGCGCGGCGGGCCTCGATCCTTCGGGAGCTCAGCCGCGACGACGAGGGCATCGCAGTCCTCGAGCAGGCCGTTGGACTGCTGCCACCTGACCTTCCGAGTCGCGCGGGCGCGCGGGTGCTGGGACAGCTCGCGGCGGCCATGCTCCGCGTCGACCAGATGCGGCGCGCCGGGGAGCTCGGAGCCCGGGCAATGACCGCCGCGGAGGCGGTGGGAGCGACCGAGGAGCAGCTCGACGCGCAGATCACCGTCGGCCACGCTGCCGTGTTCGCGGGCAAGGTAGAAGCCGGTCTGGACCAGATGCGGGCCGCGATCGACCGGGCGCGCTGTCTGGGAACGCGCTGGAACTGGGTCGCCATCCGCGCGTTCGTCAATCTCTCCGACCTCCTGCTCATGCTCGGCCGCTATGAGGACGCGGTAGTGACCGCTGACGAGGGGATCATGGTCGCCGAGGAGGCAGGCGTCACCCGCACCACCGGAGCCCTTCTGCGAAGCAACAAGGCCGAGGCTCTGTTGCGGTCAGGGCGCTGGGCAGAGGCACTCGCTACCGCGGCGCCAGAACGGGAGGCCGCCGGCACGTTCACCGCCAGCCTGCTTCTGCTCCGCATCGAAATCAATGCACTCGCCGGGCGGACGGAGGCGGCCCACGCCGATCTGCGCGAGGTACGCCAGCACCTCCGCAGCACCACGGCGCCGCAGTTCGCGCTGCCGCTGGCGACGGTCGAGGCCGAGCTGGCGCGGGCCGCGGGCAGGCTGGACGAGGCGCGGGCGAGCGTCGACCGCGGCCTGTTCCGGACGACGCCCGGCGAGGAGCCGCGGTACCGGTGGCCGCTGCTGTCGCTGGGGTCCCGGATCGAAGCCGAGCGGGCGATCCGCGCACTTGACGAGGGCGGGTCCGTGCCGGGGGACGCGTTGGGGCGATCGGCGGTGTTGCGGGCGCAGGCCGAGGACCTGGTGGCCGGAAGCCCCGCTGACCGCGGGCATCTGGCCCTGGCGCGGGCCGAGCACGCGCGCCTGACGCGCAACGGGGAGGGGGAGGCGTGGGCCGACGCGGTCGCCGCCTGCCGCGAGATGAACGAGCCGTTCCCGCTCGCCTACGCATTGTTGAGGCACGCGGAGGCGTTGGCCGGCGCGGGCAGCGCGCACGCCGCGGGCGCGGCGGCCGGTGAGGCAGCCGAGCTGGCTGGGGGAATGGGCGCCGCGCCTCTGCTGGGCGAGATCGACGCTCTGATCCGGCGCGCTCGTCTGCGCATCTCGGCCGAGGGCACGGACTCCGCGCCCGCCTCCTCAACGATTGCCGGCGCTGAGGATCCGTTCAGATTGACGGCGCGCGAGCGTGAGGTGCTCGAGCTCGTCGCCGACGGCCGCTCCAACACCGAGATCGCGGCGCAGCTGTTCATCTCCCGGGCGACGGCGAGCGTCCACGTGTCCAACATCCTGTCCAAGCTGGGGGTCGCGACGCGCGTGCAGGCGGCCGCCGTCGCCCACCGGCGTGGCCTCGTCTCGGTCCCGGCGCCGGAATCCACGGGCTCTAAGCCTGCTTAGGCCGAAATCTCAGCTAGCTGGGGCGGTGAGACTGTGCGCCGGCCCGATGTGCAAGGCGGGGGCTTAGACGCATGCTGCTCGCATGCTCCCTTCACGCTCACTCCTCCGGCGCCGTCCCCTCGGCGGGCGCCCATTTCAGGTTCTCCTTGCCTCGCTCGCGGTCTCCTCGCTCGGCGACTGGGCCTACAACGTGGCCCTGCTGGCGCTCGTGTTCGAGCGGACGCGCTCCGGAACGTGGATAGCGCTCACCACAGCCGCCCGGGTCCTCCCCATCGTCCTCCTCGGCCCGCTGGGCGGGGTCATGGCCGACCGGCATAACCGGCGGAGGTTGATGATCGGCGCCGACCTGATGCGGGCGGCGCTCATGGTGGCTCTGGCCGCAGCAGCCGCAGCCGGGCTGCCGATCCTCCTGGCGCCGGTGATCGCGGCGGCCGCCACGGCGGCCGGCACGGCGGTGCCGCCGTGCGTCGCTGCCAGCACCGCGCGGCTGGTCCCCGGGCCGGAGTTGCAGCGGGCCAACGCGCGGCGGTCCGCCGTCGGCCAGGCGGCGATCGTCGCCGGCCCGGCGCTCGGCGCTCTCGTGCTGATCGTCTCCACGCCGCCGACGGCGATGCTCTTGAACGCCGTGACCTTCATCGCCTCGGCCGTCGCGGTCTGGTCGATTGGGAGCCGTCCTGCCTTTGTCCCGTCAGGCGCGGCTACCGAGACCGTCGGCGGCGTGCTGGGTGGCATCGTGGCCGGGGCCCAGGCGTTGTGGGCAGCGCCGGCCGCCATCCGGCTGATCGCCGCCGACATCGTCTGCAGCGCCGTCTACGGAACGTTGACCGTCCTGTTCGTGTTGCTGGGACGCCAGATCGGCGCCGGCAACGGCGGCTACGGCCTGCTCATGGGCGCGTACGGCATCGGAGGCGTGATCGGGGCGATGGTGACCGGCCGCGTCGCCAACCCGGCCCGCTGGCGCATGGCGCTGATCGCCGCGCTCCTGCTGGTCGCGACCACCCTCGTGGCCCTCGGCTCTCGGCCGACGCTGCTCGAGGCGCTGGCGGCTTCGCTGCTCGGCGGCGGCGGACTCGTCGTCGGCGAGGTCCTGGCCGATACCGCCCTGCCTCGAATGCTCGACGACGACATCCTCGCCAGCGCGTACGGACTGGCCGTGCCCGTCTCCCTCGGAGGGATCGTGGTCGGGTCCCTTCTTGCCGGGCCCCTTGTCTCGTTCCTGGGGGTCGGTGGTGCGCTGACCGCCATCGGCCTCGCTGTTGTGGTCGCCTGTGGGGCGCTGGTACGGCGGCCGCTGATGATGGCCGCGTCGAGCGTCGCGTGACGAGGAACAGACCTCACGGGAGCGGGGCGGCGCCCGCTCCCAGTTTCCCCCGTCGCGGCTGAAGCGCGGGCGGGCAAAGCCCGCCGCGTTGGTGTACATGCTGCGGGGATGGCGAGTCATCCGCGACGCCGAACCCCATAGCGTCCTCGAGCTTGCGATTCAACTGCAGACTCTGCGCCCCGGTTGATGATTTGTCTGATGCGCCCGGTCAGAACGGGTTCCGTCGGCTAATGAGCAAGATCAGCGACACACGGCGCGCAACCAGAACAGTCGATTTCGCCGGCAGACCTTGCATGGAGCCGCCGGAAATCTAACCGGCGACCTCCTGCTACAGAGCCGTCGGTGCGCGGGAAGACCCGCAGCATCACGTCGAACGGCCCTCGGGGCACGGGTAGCCAGTTGGACCGCAGCGCCGCTGCGGGGGGTGTCGTTTGGATGTAGAGGGTAATCAAGCCATCGCGTTTCGTCACCAGGGCCGGCGTGAAGCGCGCTACCTCGTACTTCCGCGCCGCGTTGGGGACCAGGGTGTTACCGCGCGGGAGGTAGACGGCGAGGGACCAGAAGCACTTGGCTTGGGAGATCTGCTTCTTGGAGAACGTCCACCGGTAGGCGCGCACGACCGACCCGTTGAGGGAAGCGCCCCTGCCATTGGTGAAGGCGTTGTAGTAGCCGGCGGCGCTGGCGTTGATGCCTACTGGATGTACTCGTTGCCGGCGGCGCGATCAGGTAGACCGTGCCCCGCCGCGACTTGTATACGGCTGGAAGGGGGAGTAACGTGAGGGCTCGTTGAGGTCTCGTCGTGCCGTTCTCGCGGGACAGCTAGACCTCGGCACAGGGAACGACTCGGCTCGCGGCGGCCGGTGGCGGCATGCGGGGAATTGGGAAGCCCGCCAACGATTCATGCCAGGGGGTGCCATGCCACTAGCGATCGTGCGATCTCCAGCCAACCGCATGACCGCTTTGCCGGGTGCTGCGCGCGCTCGGGTGAGTGTGTTGCTGTCGGTGTGCTTTGCGGTGCTGGCCTTCGTTGGAGTGTTCGCTTCGGCTGGGTCGGCTCGCGCCGCGGAGGTTCGGGCAAAGCCGGTTGTGTTAGCCGTGTGGGGGCTGATCGACGGAAATAGCCCGTTGAGTCGAGCCGACGTGCGGGTGTACGCCGGTGCGCCGCGCGCGGTGAACCTGTCCGGTCGCGGGCTGGTCGGACGGGCGTTGTCTGAAAGCGACGGTGCTCAGGCGCGGCGCACCGCAGCGACGGGCGTGGCGTTGCTTTCGTTCAGCCGGTTGCCGCGCGAGTTCACGGTTGTGGTGGCTGGCGGTCGGGCGGGGGGTCGTCGGGTGCCGGGAGCGTTGGCGGCAGTGGTGCGAGGCTATAGCTCCGGCACGGTGGTGTATGTCAATCCGGTCACCACGCTGATCGCCGGGGAGGTGGGCACCAGCACGGATCGGAGTCGTGCGTCGACGCTGGGGGTGGCGCAGCGGCGGGTTTACCGTCTGCTGGGGATTCCGGGTTGGGAGGACGACCCGGATCTCAGCTACAGCGACCGGTATTTTGATGGGGCCAGTTATCTGGCGGCAGCCCGGTTTGCCGGCGGTATCGCGGCGCTGGACCAGGCGCTGGTTCGCGAGGCGCGGCGGGGCGGCCAAGCGCACCGGTTTCTGCAGAGCGGGCCGGCTCGGCAGCCAGCCTTTGCTGCTTCGGCGCCGCGCGCCTCGGTGGCGGTCGTTGGTGCGGGGGCCGTGATCAGCGCGGCGTTCAAGTCGCTGGCTTCGTGGGCTGGTTCGTCGCTGGCCGGCGTGGTGGGTGAGAAGGCGGGTAACGCGGCGCTGGGATGGCTGCTGGCGGCGTTCGGCTTGGACGACAAACAACCTGGCCCCGGCGTTCTCGAGATCAAGCGGCTGGTGGAGGAGCTGGGCAAGCAGGTCACCCAACTGCAGGGTGAGGTGGCGCTGGCGGGATTCAGCACGCTGCTTCACCAGACCGATCGCACGACCGGACAGATCAAGCACGCCTTCAGCCAGGTGGCGTTCCTGGCCGGCATGCCGGCCAAAGACCCGACCAAGCGCGCGTTCACGCAGACGGTCATTGACTACATCGGCACCAACCTGATTGACGCTCCCGAGATTCTCAACCAGCATCTTGGCTCCAACGTGGCGCTGGCCGACAACTTGCTCAAGTCAGCCTCGCGGACGCTGGGCAAGCGCAGGTTCTTTGGCCCTAGAGACTCCGCCGAGGTCAGAAGCATCTACGAGTACTTCGCTTCCTACCAGGTCCAGCTGGCGATGCTGCTCCAGGAATACTTCCATGCCAAGCCCATGGTGTACAGCCCCGCAAACGCGACCGCCAACCTCGACCGGCTCCGGGGCAACGTCGAATCCCAGGCCGGCTCGCTTAAGCCCGACGTGCCCGCCAACACCGTAGTTGACACCAAGACCCGCGAGATGTGGATCACCGACCCCTCCGGAGCGTTCGCGCCCGAGGCTGACCTCAACCACCTTGCCTCCATCCGCTACTACGTTAACGCGGGCGCCAGAAAGGAGAGCCCCCACTTTGAAACGCGGCGGCCAATGGGCCACACCGGCCTCAGCGGCTTCCCCCACAGCAACTGGGAGGTGCCCAAAAAGGCTGCGTTTGAGGGGCTGACCGAAGGCTCGAGTGGCTCCAGCCTGATCGACTGGCTGCACAAAGAAGCGGGCTTTAGCAAGCAATTCCTCGAGGCCCGCGACGGCAATAAATGGATGGGTGACGGGTTCAACTTGCAATCGAATGCGCACGGCAATCACGGGTACCTACGAACGACTTTTTTCAATGTTCGTTCGAGAACCACATCCGAGACCCTCATCGAGTTCGATTCAGAACGTGCCCCCAGTTGGCAGGACGCCTTCAAAGCCAACAAGTCAGGACTGATGTACGTGCGCAAGCTGGCTGCCGATGAGAGCTATTGGTGGTCGGGCTAGCGGCAAGGAAACGTCGCGGTCGATCTGAAGTGAACAGCGGGCAGCAGTCAACTGCTGGGACTCGGCCGGCGACCGGCTGGAACCCCTCATGACCGGCTGCGCCGCCCTGCTCGCGCCGCTGCCTGCCTTCGCGCTGCAACTGCTTCTTCGCGCGCTCACGCGCGATTTGACGGCGCTGCTGATGCGTCAACGGCGGATCCGAGGACGGCGCCACCGAACTGTTGCGCGACGTCCGATTCAGCTGCCGCTCAAGCTCCAAGACACGCTCTCACAGCCCGACCACCTCGTCAACCGCATCGGCCACCCGATCCAATGCGTCAAGCAGCACTGACCACCAGCTCGCGCGCGGGCTCCCAGCCGGCCAGTGCGATCGCTTCGGCATCCGCTCGATCCACGAACGCAAGATTCGATCCGTCGAGCAGGAACCCTGCTCACGACGCCGACACGACGTGAGCGCTCACGGACGAGAGCTACTGGTGGTCGAGCTAGCGATACTCGCATGATCACTGGTCGCCACTCGGATCGTGAGCTGAGAGAGGTCTAGCTACAACTAAACGAGCGACCCAACCAGAGGTGATCCATGTCAGAAAAGATCGGTAGGCGACGCAACCCACGCATAGCGGCCCTTTGGCTGATTGGGGCCCTCGGCCTGTCAGCGCTGGCGGGCTCGCCGGCGTCTGCGGCGGTCATGGCCCCGACGCGCGCCCAGGTGCAGAGCGCGGTCAGCCAACTCGCCGCCGCCGGCGCACCCGCGGTAACCGCGGCGATCCAGGGCCCACATGGCGTGGAGCGCTACTCGGCCGGGCTGGCCGACGTACGCCCGGGTACCCGTGTTGCGTGGGATAACCACTTTCGAGTCGGCAGCGTCACCAAGACCTTCACGGCGACGGTGGTGCTGCAGCTGGTGGGCGAGGGCAAGCTCAGGCTTACCGACTCGGTGGCCAAGTGGCTGCCCGGGCTGGTGCCCAACGGCGCCAACATCACGATCCGAGAGCTGCTCAACCAAACCACCGGAATCCCCGAATACTGCGACTCGCCGAAGTACCCGACGCTGTGCGATCCGCGCGGCCGCCAGATGACGCGACGCTGGACCCGGCGTCAGCTAGTCGAGCTTGCCGCTCGGGAGAAGCCGGCGTTTGCCCCCGGCCACGGCTGGCAGTACAGCAACACAAACTACGTGCTGCTGGGGATGATCATCCAGCGCGTCACCGGCCGCTCGCTCGCCCAGCAGCTCGGGCCGCGAATCTACCGCCGACTGGGTCTGCGCCAAACCAGCCTTCCCACCACCACGGCGATGCCTGCCCCTTACGACCACGGCTACGACATCCTGGCCAACGGGAGCTGGCCGTCGAACCTTACGGCCACCAGTCCCACGATTGCCTGGGAGTCGGGGGCGATGGTGTCAAACGTGTCAGACCTGGCCACGTTTATGCGAGGGTTGATCGGCGGTCGCCTAACGACGCGCGGCTTGCTGCGCCAGATGGAGACGCCCGCCCCGGACTCGCTGCCTGGCGGCAAATATGCTCTGTCGCCGGAGCGCTACGGCAGCTATGGGTTGGGTTTGATCCACTACACGTGGGCGTCGGGGTGCGGCGTGTGGGGCCACACCGGCGAGTTTCCCGGCTACTACACGGTGGCGTTCGCCACCAGCGACGGCCGCCGAGGCGCCGCGATGAACTTCACCGCGTCCACGCTGCCCGCGCCAGCAGCGATCGCCGCACTAAACCTCCAACACCTGCTGGGCTGCCGGATGCGCTTCGGACGCATCGGGTCGTGAATCTCGCATGAGTGCACCTGAATCTCGCTTGAGTGCACCGACCTCGGGGCGGCGGGCGCATGTGGGCGGATGCCTGCCTGCGGCCCTGGCCGTGCTTCTAGTAACCGTTGGGATCATCGTGGCCGCGATCGCATGGTTCACGAGCAGCGCTCGCGATTGGGGTGCCGACGCCAGCCGCTCCTTCCCTACGCCGGGCTCGGGAACCTTCAAGCTGTCCGCCCGGACCTACTCGCTCTGGAGAACCGGTTCGACGGGCATCCAGCCCACTGACGTGCAGATCACCAACCTCGACGACCATCGGACCGCCAACGCCACCGGCAGGTCCGGGCTACTGGCGTTCGTCACCAACATCGGCAACGATGCCGATGTGTTCGCCGAAGTCGCGTTGCCGACTCCGGGTCGCTGGCGGTTTGCGGTCTCGCGCATTTCGGCGAAGACGTCGCCCTTGGACCGTCGAAGTCAAGCCTTACGTGGATTGTTGTCGGCGCGCTCATCATCGCGGCAGGAGTCATCGGCCTGATCGTGTTTGTGCCGCTCAGTCTGATTCTGGCGCGGTTTCGACGATGACCGGTCGCACGCTAGCGCAGCGTCGCGGGTCAAGGACCGGCGATTAGCCTCGCCTAACAAGCAACGCGCCCGCAGAAACCCCTATATCGACTCAGCGCGCGCGTCAGCTCGGTCACCGTCTCGGCCCCCGATCCGCCGGTCGTAAATCTCCAACCTTAACTCGTTGCTCTCGGGCCGCTGTTCGGTTCTCGCAACCCAGAATATGAGTATGAGCGCCGGCTGAACCTTCTCCGGGATGCCTGCGCGGGCAGTCGCTATGGGCAGCCCCCATCAAAGAGCCGGGTTTCGAGCTCTACGCGGCGCGCGACGTCCCATAGCACCCGCACGGTGACCTTCTCGACACGGCGACGACAACCGGGACACCGCGCGTCCACCTTCCCATTCTTCGCGTGGGCGCGACGGGGACGCGTGGACGCGCCTCATGGCCGCGAGCCAGACGCGCGGTCTGGGGCGCGTGGTGACACCCATGAGTGCGCTGCCCGCCATGAACCGCTGGCGGCGACCACCACAGAGGGCACCGGGCGGCCGAAAGGGTCTACCGCGAGAACGAGAAGGCAGGTCCGAGGCCGAGTGGCGAGCACCGCCCTGGTCCGCGCCAATTGCGCAACGGGCATCGACGAGACTCCGTGGTTGCTCTGCAGCGACGGGGCATTCGGTCGGGTGGCCGAACGTGGAACAAAGTCCCCACAGGACACCGCTGCCGTCACCATCCGTTAGCTGACGGCCGGATTTTGACCTCGCTGCAAGCACTTCTCGGCGCCGGCGCCGGCTCTCCCTATCGCGTAGATCCGACCGCCGGCGTGAACCTGGGACGGTCGATGTTCGCTTCTGCATCGTCGCCAACTGGGCAGCTGGAGGACGACTGCTGCTGTGGTCGTCTCTGGTCGCGAAGGAGGAGTCGCCGATCGCGGCGCAGCGTGCCGCCTGTTGGAACATCGTGGCGCGGGGGTTTACCCCGGCGTTGCGGGGTCGCGCTCGGTGCTGCGGCAGCGTCGTCTGCGCCGCCGGCTGGGCGGTGGTGTGGGTTGTTCGCGCTCGAACGCTGCGAGCATTTTTCGTAGCAGGTTGGCGAGCTTGGCCTGTTCTTCGACGTTGAGTGCTGCGAGTAGGGATCGTTCGTTGTCCAGGTGGGCGGGGGCGACCTGGTCGACGAGCTGGACACCGTGGGCGGTGAGTTGGACGAGGAGCCCGCGGCCGTCTTCGGGATCGGGCAGGCGGGTGATGAGACCGTCGCGCTCGAGGCGGTAGAGGCGGTGGGTCATCGCGCCGGAGGTGCGCATCAGCGCCTGGTAGAGCTGGGTGGGCGAGAGCTGGTAGGGCATTCCGCTGCGTCTGAGGCTGGCGAGGACGTCCCATGAGCTGCGGCTGAGGCCGAACTCGGCCAGGCGGGCATTGATGGCCGCGTCGATGTAGGCGGTGGTTCGGCCGAGCCGGGCGATGACGCTGACCGGGGTCAGGTCCTGATCGCCGCGGACCCTGGCCCACTCAGCAAGCACACGATCGACGTGATCAGTCTCGATCGCGGCGGCGGGTGATGTATCTTCAAGCTCAGGTAGTTTGGCTTTAGATTGAGACACCTTCTTAAGGCTACGCGGAACCCCGCAGATGGCGCTGTGTCGCTGCGGGCAGTCAAAGCTCAAGCCGTTGTGCGACGGCACCCATGCCGAGATCGGCTTTCACGCCGACAAGGACCCTGAGCGCGTGGCAGATCGACAGGCCACGTATGTCGGCCAGCAGGTGACGATCCTCGATAACCGCGGAACCTGCCAGCACTCGGGATTCTGCACCGACCGTCTCGCCACCGCGTTTGGGCTGGGCAAAGAGCCGTTTGTGATGCCCTCCGGCGGTCGCATGGACGAGATCATCCGGGCGGTCCGCGACTGCCCGTCAGGCGCCCTGTCCTATGGGATCGACGGACTCGAGGCTCGCAACGAGGTCGACTATCACCAGCAGCGCGAACCGACGATCGAAGTCTCCAAGGACGGTCCGTACCGGATCACCGGCCAGATCCCACTCATCGACGCCGCGGGCGAGGCCGAGCCGGGCAACCAGGGCGCTTCGCTTGAGCACTACGCGCTGTGCCGGTGCGGGCGCTCCCAGAACAAGCCGTTCTGCTCGGGGATGCACTGGTATGTCGAGTTCAAAGATCCCGTCTCTGACCCCCAACGGACACCAACGATGTTTGAGTGGTGCGGCGGCCTGCCGGCGCTGACCCGGATGACGCGACTGTTCTATGAGAAATACGTGCCCGAGGATCCAATGCTCGCACCCCTGTTTTCCAACATGTCCGCCGATCACCCGCAACGGGTGGCGAAATGGCTGGGCGAGGTATTCGGCGGCCCGTCGCGCTACAGCGAGAAGTACGGCGGCTACCCGCGGATGATCTCCCAGCACGTCGGCAAGGGTCTGACCGAGCAATGGCGCGCCCGCTGGGTAGCGCTGCTGCTGCAATCCGCGCGCGCGGTCGGGATGCCCAACGACCCTGAGTTCGCCGCCGCGTTTCAGTCCTACATCGAATGGGGCTCCCGGCTGGCGGTCGAGAACTCTCAAACCACCTCCCACCCCCCCAACACATGCCGATGCCGCACTGGGACTGGAGCACCGGCGCGGGACCGCCCGGCGGCCGGATCTCAGCGCTAGCCTCGCCCAGCGCAGAAGACGAGCCGCCGGTTGTGCTCCCGGCCGATGACGAACCCGTCCGCTTTGAGAAACACATCAAGCTGCTGTTTCGCCAGCGCGACCGCCAATCGATGAAGTTCGCCTTCGACCTCTGGGCCTACCAGGACGTCAGCACCCACGCAGACGCGATCCTCGAACGCCTGAGCAACGGCACCATGCCCTGCGACGGCGCCTGGCCGCCCGAAAAGGTCAAGACATTCCAGCGCTGGACGACCACCGGGATGAGCAAGTAGACCTAGCAGCCCCCGACTCGAACCTCTCGATCCTCAGGGCCAGGGCCGAACGCAGCGTTTCCTGGGGCCAGGACCCGGTCCAGGCCAGACTTCCCCATTGTCGCCGGCGCGGCCACGGTGTCGCCGCTGCCGCTTCAGCTGGTCGGTGGTGCGGAGCAGAAGTGGGCATTCGGGCCGGGCCCGACGATGACGTGGCCCCCTGGTTCGTGGATGCGGTAGCGGGGTGCTCGGTTCCGAGCTGGATTTGATCGGGTTGGCCGGTAGCCTGGCCAGATGGATCAGCGTGTCAGTCTCATCACCCTCGGCGTCGAGGATCTGGAACGGTCTCGCTCCTTTTATGAGCAGCTGGGCTGGCGTGGTCAGGAGGTCGACGAGACCGTGTTCTTCCAGGCCGGCGGCAGCGCGGTCGTCCTGTGGTCGCGCGAGAAGCTCGCCGCCGACTGCGGAATCATTGACGACGCGAGCGGCGGGTTCGGCGGGGTCGCGCTTGCCCATAACGTGCGATCAACGGCCGAGGTAGATGACGTCCTGGCGGCCGCCGAGCGAGCCGGAGCGAGGATCACTCGCGCGGCAGCGCGCACCTTCTACGGGGGTTACGCGGGGGTCTTCCTAGACCCCGATGAGCACGCGTGGGAGGTCGCACACAACCCGGGGTTCGAGCTCGGCGAGGACGGCGCGCCGGCTGAGCAGTCTCGGCGGCGCTGCCGCTTTCATGGGCCCGCTGGGCTGAAGGAGAAGCCTTGCAGCGCTGGATAGCCGCGACCGGCTTGCGCCTGTTGATGGGCGGCGAGCCGTTGACGGTGCTCGCAGGACGGGAGCAGCGCAATCATCCGTCGTGTCACTGTGGGTTGGCGCACTCTCGTTCGAGGCAGGGCGTTCTGGACATGCCGGGATCTGTGTACTCTGGCGTCACCAGATCTGCTGGTCAGCGAGCAGGGTCTCTTGATGGAGGTCGCGGAGCCGGTTGAGGTAGGTCTCTTTCTGGCCTGGGTTCACCGGCGGGAGGTCGTCAGGCGGGAGGGTCTTCTGTGTGGCGGGGGTGGCGAGGTAGGAGAACTGGTCGTCGAAGCCGCCTGGGGTGTAGAAGTTCAGAGCCCGAGCCGGGCCTGAAGTCACCGTGAACGCGTGCGGGGTGGCGGGCGGGATCCAGACCGCGGCACCAGGACCGGCGACGATCTGCTGCTCGTCGGGGCCAACGGTATAGGTGATCTCGCCCTCCAAGACGTAAAAGCCCTCGTGCATCCGCTCGTGCATATGTGACGGCGGGCCGGCGCCTTCGGGCATCGTCTGGTCCATCAGGGTGAGATTCCCAAAGCTCTGGTCGCCCGAGATCAGCACGTTCCACAGGATCCCGATGGACCAGTACGCAGGCGCGTCCTGATAGGTGGTCACGGATGGTAGGGGGGTATCGGCGGCGTTCATCGACCTCACCAGGGTTGTGGGGTAACGGGACCATTGGCGTGCGTCAACATCGATGCAAGGGCAAGCCCTGCTGGATAGAGGCAGACTCTAACAACTACGATGAGCGCATGAGCGCGGCCTCTTCATCCTCCTCGGCTCCGAGCCGACGTCAGGAGTACGCCGCCGCGACCCGCACCGCGATCATTCAAGCCGCGCGCGAGCTGTTCGCGCAACACGGGTTTATCGCCACCACGGTCGAGGACATCGCCGTCCGCGCCCGCGTTGCCCCGGCGACTGTGTACACGTCAGTCGGCGGCAAGCACGCGGTCCTGGCCGTGCTCATGGAACAGTTGGCGACATGGCAGCCTCGAACCGAGACTTTCGATCGGATCGGTCACGCGCGAACGAGCCGTGGGGTCCTGGCCGCGCTGGCTCGCGGAACCCGAACCACCCGCGAGGAGTGGGCCGACGTCATGCGGGTCATCACCGAAACCGCTCCCCACGACCAGGCAGCCGCCGTCGTGCAGGCTCACCGGATCGAGCGCTACCGGTCAGCGCTGAGCGCGGTCGCGGACCGGCTCGCGACCCTTGAGGGACCAACATTCGACCGCGAGCGAGCAGCCGCGATCCTCTGGTTCTACTTCGGGCCCCGCTCTTACCTTCCACTGCACGACGACCAGGGTTGGAGCTATGCCGACACCGAATCCTGGCTGCTCGCGCAGTGCGAGCACGCGCTCGGCCTGAACTGACCATCACGCCCATCCGACCCTATCCAGACGCGCCGCTTTGTCGCCGATACGGCCACGAGAGCGAGGCTTCCGCCTCATCCGCTCGGCGATGACAGCAGCAGAGCCGGGCGCTGCGGTCTGCGAGATCGCCGATGGCCTCACGGCATGGTCTAGAAGTTCTCACGCTTCCGTTGCTTGATCTGCTCACGCTCCTGGCTGGAAGAAGGGCAGATCCGGTCGCAGGCCCTCATCAGCCTCCACCCGTCGCACACGCTTGCGCAGCGTCTCCGCCGGCAAGCCGATGTCCCGGGCGATGTGCGAGATCGGGCGGCCGGACTCCAACACGAGGCGAACACCTCGCTGATAAAGCTCCTCTGGGTACTTCTGTCGTCGTGGCATCCGAGGAGGTTCTCCTGTCCCGAGGACGGATCGTCCTCAATTCGAACCTTCCGTGAATCCCGGTCCAGCTCACTCCAGCTCCCGGCCGGCCCACGGATGGAACGGATGCGTCACCCGCACCCGCGACGGAGCGCTCAGATCTGAGCTATCAGGCGCATTCGACGAGTCGGTCCAACGCCCGCGCCGAGTCGCTCAACAACCGCATGAAACTGATCGTCCGACGCGCACTACGGATTCCACTCCGCCCGCGCCGCGCTGGCGCTCATTCACCTCGCGTGCGGCCCGGTCACACCGACACTCCCACACGACCGATCCACCCTGTGACTTCACCCACGATCATGGGAGTGGTAGGGTCGGCGGGAGGCGCCTGGGCCGCGCGGCTGAGCCGACTGGCTTGGTTTCCTCCCGCCGCCGCATCGAACCGTGCATGCGATTTTCCCGCACACGGCTCTCCGACGTTCTTCACCGTCGGCATTCAGCGTCCCGGTCGCCACGGCCGGTTGGGTCGTGGCGCGACGATGGTTCCGTTGAGGTTGATCAACCCGAGGCGGTCCGGGGATTGGTAGGCGACTGCCTTCCAGCCGTACCGCCAGCTGCGCTTGTGGCGCTTGGCGACGAACCGCGCGAGGCGGTTCAGCGCGTAGAGGTTGATCGTGTTGAACTGTCGGGCGGAGTTTCCGTAACGGAAGTAGCCCGACCAGCCGCGCAGGAAGCGGTTGACGTCCTGCACGACGTCGTCAACGGGGACCAGCAGCCTGCGCCGGTCCGTGATCTCACGGACCCGGTCGCGGGCGTGCTGGGTCGCCTGCCGTGAGGGCCAGCGAGCGAGGAAGCACAAGTGCCGCGAGCGCGGCGTGTTGCCGCGCACCCAGCGGTGGTGGAAGCCGAGAAAATCCAGCCCCTCCCCGCCTTCTTCGAGGTGCACGATCCGCGTCTTGGCTTGCTTGAGCTCAAGCCCCAGCTCGGCGAGGATCGCCGCGAGCGCCACAAGCGCCCGTTCGGCTTCCTGCCGGCTGTGGCAGAGCGCCAGCAGATCATCCGCGTAGCGGACCAGCACCCCGCAGCCACGCGTCTGCCCACTGCCGGTCGAGCCGGTGCAGATAGACGTTGGCGAGGCAGGGTGAGAGCACCCCGCCCTGCGGTGTACCGGTGTCGCTGCGCGTGACCGCGCCGTCCTGCATCACCCCGGCGCGCAGCATCACGCGCAGGAGCTTCAGGACGTGACGATCGGTGATCCGCTCCTCGACCGCCGCCATCAACCCCGAGTGCGGGATCGCCTCAAAACAGTTGGCGATGTCCGACTCGGCAACCCATCGCCTGCCTCTCCATGCCTCGTCAACGAGGACCTGGAGCGCGTCGTGCGCCGAGCGCCTGGGCCGGAACCCGAACGAGCACTCGAGCATGTCGGCCTCGAAGATCGGCTCAATCACCGTCTTCGTGGCCGCCTGAACGACGCGATCGCGGACAGCGGGAATCGAGAGCGGACGCCGCTCCTGCGGTCTGCCGGGCTTCGGGATGAACACCCGGCGGGCAGGAAGCGGACGCCAGCGCCCGTCCTTGAGGTCCGCGGCCAGCTCATCGAGCAGTCGGCTCACGCCGTACTGCTCGACGTCGGCGATGGTCTGTCGGTCGATGCCGGCCGCGCCACGATTGGCGCGCACCAGCTCCCACGCACGCTCCAGAACGTCTCTGCGGTAGATCTTGTCGTAGAGCGCGTGGAACCGTCGTCCGGGATCGGCCTTGGCCGCCCGGTAGAGCGTTCGTTGCAGTTCTCGGACTTTGTCCTGCCTGGTGGTCCTAGCCATATGGCACTCACCGGCCCTTCCGTGCACGTGACGCATGAACGAAGCAGCGGCCCTTCCCTCACCGCGGGTTCTGTTGTCCCGTCGGCTCAAGCGGTACTACGGCCGCCTCCGACGCCCACCCGGCACGCGATCCACTTCCCGGCTCATCACCGGTTATAGGACGCGACGCTCCGACAGCACCAAGCCGCAGGCTGCCGGGCCGGGGAGGGCCTCCCCAGTTCCCGCCGCCACCATCTGAACGTTCCGCGCCCTCTACGCCGAGGAGTTCTTCGGGGCTGCATTCCAGGCTCTTCACCCCTTCCGTGGCCTTCGCCGTGAAAGACGCGGCTCGGCTCTCCCTTCCTCCCACCCGAGGGCGGGCACACTAACGGCGCGGCAGGCTTCGCTTGACGCTACGGACCGCTCAGTCGCTCCCCCCAAAGGGGCTCTTGACGCTGGGCTTCGACCCGACCCGTTTCCAGACCGAGCCGCCAGCCTGCTACCGGGCCTCCTGGCAGCTACCCGGACGGGACTCACACCCGCAGGCGACGACGAGCTTATGTCAGATCAGGTCAAACCAAACGACCACCTCCAACGCTGGGCGCACTCCGAGGAATTGTGTAGGCATCGAAACGAAAGGAGAACGTTCATGCCTTTAACTAACAGATAGATCGGATTGGAGCGAGGGTCTTGAACTGGGGGGAGCCGGGGGCGAGCCGGCGGCGCGCCGGCGACCCCGGGAACGAGAGCAGCGACTCGCGGCTCAGCGCGGCGTCGACGCCGTGGATCGCGCGACACTGCGAGCGTGGTCAAGCGAGGCGATGGCGAGCGGATCCCCCTGATGAGGTGATCGATCAGCTGCTGGCGGGCGCGAGCACCGAGCAGGAGATCGCCGGATTGGCGGGCTGTTGGCCGGTTGACCAAGCGGCTGGTGGAGCGCGCGATGGAGGTCGAGCTGACCGACCATCTCGGCTATTGAGTCGCACGCCGAGCCGCCGGGCGGCGCGGGCAACACGCAACGGACCCCCGAAGACGCTGATCTGCGAGCACGGCAAGGTTGATATCGACGCGCCGCGCGACCGCGACGGCAGCTTCGAGCCCCAGATCGTGCGCCAGCGCCAGCGCCGGTTTGAGGCGCGGTGGGTGCAGCCGACATACCACCAGGTCCTGTCGAGCTTGCCAACCCGATGTATGCCGGCGCCTACGCGTATGGCCGGACCCAGATCGAGCGCTATGTCGGCGAGGACGGCCGTCCGCGCAAGCGGGTCCGTCGCCTCGCCCGGGCAGACTGGGAGGTGTTGATCGAGGAGCATCATCCCGGTTTCATCAACTGGCCGACATTCGAGGCCAACCAGGCGCGGATCGGTGAGAACACGTGGCGCAGCGACGAGCCCGTCGGTGCTGCGCGCGAGGGGCAGGCGCTGCTTCAGGGGGTCGCCGTGTGAGGGCGCTGCGGTCGCAAGCTGAAGGTCCACTACGACGGTCACCGCGGCCACAGCCGCCCCGGCTATCACTGCCCCGGCAGCGTCGTCGCCAAGGGCGCGGTGGCTGGTGTCTGCGGGTCGGCGGCGCGCAGATCGACGAGGCCGTCTCGGGTGCGCTGCTGGGCGCGCTCACCCCCGCCGGCGTCAAGGCACCGCTGATCGCCGCCGAATCGCTCGAGCAAGACCACGACCCGGCGCTTGAGCAGTGGCGGCTGCAGGTCGAGCGCGCCCGCTATGAGGCCCAGCGCGCCGAGCGTCGCTACCGCCAGGTCGAGCCCGAGCATCGACTCGTCGCCCGCGGCCTGGAGCGCGACTGGGAGCAGGCGCTCGCCGCGCTGCAGACCGCCGAGGCCGAGCTTGAGCGGCGCGAGCGCGCCCGTCCGCGGACACTGACAGACGCCGCGCGCGAGCAGCTGCTGTCACTCGGCTCTGATCTCGGCCGCGTGTGGTCAGCACCGAGCACCACCGACCGAGACCGCAAGCAGCTGCTGCGCTGCCTAATCGAGGAGGTCATCCTCGACACTCGCGGCGAGGAGCGCCGCGTGACGCTCACCGTCCGCTGGCGCGGCGGGACTGTCTGAGCTGGTCGTTGAGCTGCGCCGCTACCAGCCGAAGATCCGTACCGATGAGGACACCATCGCGCTGCTGCACCGGCTCGCTGCCCACTACGACGACGCGACGATCGCCGGGATCCTCAACCGCCAAGGCCGCCTATCAGCGACCGGCGAGCGGTTCACCGCCCAGATCGTGGGCGGGGTGCGCCGCTACCGCCGCATCCCCCGCCATCAGGAGCTGGCCGAGCATGCCGACGGCGAGCCAGTCACGGTCGCCAAGGCCGCCGAGCTGCTCGGCGTGGTCCCCTCGACCGTCCACCGCTGGCTCACCGAAGGGTTCATCGCCGGGGAGCAGGACACGCCCGGCGCGCCGTGGCGGATCCGCGTCAACGACGAGCTCCGCGCTCGCATCGTCGAGCAGCCACGCGAAGGATGGCTCACTGTCGCCGAGGCACGACACGCGCTCGGCGTGTCCCGCCAAACCGTCTTGCAACGTGTCAAGCGCGGCCAGCTCAAGGCCGTCCACGTCCGCAACGGCCGCCAGAAAGGCCTCAGAAGCCAGGTAATTTTGTCCGACGAGCCGCTGTTCGACGCCACGCCAGCGTCTCGATGCCCGAGTCACTAGAAGCGCCGAAGCCAGGCGAGGCGACGCCGACTATTCACCAACCGAAACCCCCGAAGGAACCCCGCCCGGCGGCAGTGAGGGAATACCCACTAGACCACCCCCCGCCGGGAAGCCGCCCCCGATCGTGCACAGCTTCGCGCAACTCGACCAGTTTGGACGTGAGCTTGGCGCCGGCGTGACTCGCAGCGTACGCAAGCAAGATGTCGGCTACTTCCCCGGCAAGATGAGTTTCTTCACGATCGAGGTGCAGCGTCGGCGGTTCTGCTGTACCCGAACCTGGCCTCCGACCGTTCAACCATGGGGCGAGAGCATAATGCGCGACGGCGCGACATCGGTCACTTCGGGATGGGGACCCGACTCGCCCAGGGCCGTGGCTCATGCACCGGCATCCGCACCGACGTCCTTCACGATGGCTCCTCGCCGGCGACTCCGACGTGGCTCCGGGGCTCACCGCGAGCGTTGCGGCGCCCAGCGTGAAGGCAGCGATCGCCACCGCCCACACCGCCGACCATGAATCCGCCAGGTCTTTTACCACGCCCAGCAGCGGAGGCACGACCGCTACCCCGGCGTAAATTTACACGTGTTGACTTCCCTGCGCATCCGGACCAATGAGCTCGACCGTCCCTGCCTGACGCAGCGTCAAATCGATGCCATCTAAGGCCCTAATGCCGCCGAACTCAACGTCGAGACCCGCAGCTCTCACCGAACTTGCCTGAGACGAAGGCGTCTGTGTTGGAGGTTGCTGACGACATGGGCGGTTGACGGTGCTTCCTAGTTCTCGACGAAGTACTTGTCGCTCTCGGCGCCCATGAACCACCGCGACGTGATCACCTTGTTCCTGGTGTAGAACCGGATTGCCTCGTCCGCACATGCGCCGACATCTCCAAGAAACGAGTCGTTCCACCCCCCGAACGGCATAAATGCGACAGGAGCTGCCACACCCACGTTGACGCCGACCATGCCCACTTGCACCTCTTCTCGGTACCGCCGGACTGCTGCGCCCGACTCGGTGAAGATCGACGTGCCGTTGCCGTAATTGCTGGCGTTTACGATTGCCAAAGCCTCCTCGTAGGACCCGACCTCGATCACCGTCAGGACGGGCCCGAAGATCTCCTCGCGAGCGACCGCCATAGTGCGATTGACGCCTTCGAGCACGGTCGGTCCCACGAACGCTCCGTCAGGATTGCCATTGCCGCGGCCGTCAAGTGCAAGGTGGGCACCGTCGCCTACACCCTGCTCGACCATCTCGCAGATTCTCGCTCGTGCTTCCTGCGAAACAACGGGACCAAGATCGACCCCAGCCTGCATCCCGTTGCCGAGCGTCATCCGGCCCGCGCCCTCAAGCAGCGGCCCCCGCAGCCGCTCCCATACACCATTTACCGCAACGATTACTGCGCCGGCCATGCACCGTTGCCCGGCGCCTCCGAAGGCGCTCGTGACGATGTTGTCAGCCACTCGTTCAATCACCGCGTCGGGCATTACCACCATGTAATTCTTGGCGCCACCAAAGGCTTGTACGCGCTTGCCACTCGCCGCTGAACGCTGATACACATGTCGCGCTGTACTCGCGGACCCCACGAACGAAATGGCGTCCACGCCGGATGACTCAAGCAGTGCGTTCACAGAGTCAGCTCCGCCGTGAACGAGGTTTACAACGCCCGGCGGCAGGTCCAGCTCTTCGATCAGCTGAAATATCAGCTCTGGCACAAGCGGCGTCTGCTCCGACGGCTTTAGAACAAAGGTGTTGCCGCACCCAAACGCAAACGGGAGAAACCACATTGTCAGCATTGCGGGGAAGTTGAACGGCGTAATTGCGGCACAAACACCCACTGGCTGTCGAAAGCTCTCAACGTCGACTCCCCTGGCGACCTGGCCGAGCGTGCGACCCTGAAGCGTGTGCGGTATGGCCGCTGCGCACTCGATCGTCTCAAGCGCCCGCTGCATCTCAAGGCGAGCGTCAGTCAAAGCCTTTCCCGTATCGCGAGTGAGAAGCCCAGCAAATTCGTCGAGGCGCGCCTCGATCCGATCTCGCAGGTGGAACAAAAGCCGGGCACGCTGAAGGACAGGCTTCGCTGTCCAATCCGCCAAAGCGCCGCGAGCCGCGGACACCGCTGCTTCCACATCCTTTGTGCTGGACAGAGGAACTCGCGCGAGCGCAATACCGTCGGCTGGATCCACCACCTCGAGCTCCTGGGAGCCAGTCGCATCGACCCAACTTCCAGCAATGTAGTTCTGCATCACTCGGACGCCGCGTCCCGCCTTAAGCACAGCCATTTACGCTTCCTCTCTTCGCCAGGCGGTAACTTCGGCGGCTCGTCATTCGACGCTTTTCCGAGCGGCGAAGTTGGAGTCCGGTTGGCGCTGACCGACCTCGAAGCCCTTTCCAGCGATGAATCCTCCGTCGATGGAGATGACGGCACCGTTGACGTAGCGCGCCGCATCACTGGCAAGGAAGACCACCACGTCCGCGACATCTCGTGGTTCGCCCGGCCTTCCCAGTGGAATCAGTTCCTGCATGCCCTCGGCGAAACCGGCATCGTCAAAATATGAGGCCGTGAGTGGAGTCACGATTATGGACGGACACACTACGTTCGTTCTGATTCCAAAGTGCCCCAGGTCCGTAGCCATGGAGCGGGTCAGCCCGATAACCCCATGCTTCGCCGCCGTGTAGGCCGGTCGGCGTGGGACGGCAGCTAAGCCGGCACACGACGCGATGTTCACGATCGTTCCCCCCCCTCGAGCTGCCATAGTCTGAGCAGCAGCCTGAGAGCAGTAAAAAACACCGTTGAGATTGATCTGGATCACCCGGTCCCAGTCACTTGGCTCGATGTCGATGACATCGTTGATCTCGCGGATTCCGGCGTTGTTGACTAAGACATCTGGCTCACCGATCGTCGAACCAGCCTCGGCAAATGCGGCGCGGACGCTCTCTACGGACGAGACATCACACGCGACGAAAACTGCGGTAGCCGGGGTCTGCGATAGTTCGCTGGCTGCGCGCCTGCCACTGTCCTCATCTGCTCGAGCAGGGCCATACGTGAACCGGCTTCAGCGAACGCGCTAGCGGTCGCAAAGCCAAGGCCGCTACCCGCGCCCGTTACATACACGACCTTATCCCGCATTGAGTCTGTCATGATTCGACCCCACTCAGACGACCACAAAGCCGCCATCGACCATCAGGTGTACGCCGTGGATGTAGTCCGCGTCATCACTAGACAAGAACAACACCGCCGATGCGATTTCGTCTGCACGACCCTTTCTGCGCGGGCATAATCTTAGCGAACTCATCCTGGGCCTCTTGTATCCTCAGCCGTCATAGGCGTCGGGATCGGTCCTGGTGCGACTGCGGTGACGTTTATGCCGGGCGGCCCAAGCTCTGCTGCCCACGTTTGCGTTAGTGAGTAGAGAGCTGGCTTCGACGCACTGTAGGGTAACGCGGGGTTTACCAGCGACCCTTCAGGAAGCACAACGCTGACCGGTCGAATCAAGCCGTGGTTGATCGAAAGAGCCCATCCGAGTTGATGCATCACCGGCGTCATTAGGAATCCCCACACCGCTCCGGGTCCGCCGTTGCTGAAGCCCACTGCCGCCGGGTCGGTGCCCGTGAAGTCAAAGTCTTGGGCCTCAAGCGGCACCGTCTTCAGCCGAGGCTTGGCCACTAACACTCTTTCCCTCACGCGCGTGTTTGCCATCTGAACCGGAACACCGGTCGTAGCCAACGCTCGACAGTACTCAGTGCAAGCCGCCCAGCGCACTGAGTTAGCGCGATCCGGCCGACGTCGGCGTCCCTTTGTACGGCCGTTCCGCCGACTACCTCCGTTAGGTTACGTCGGATGCTGTCCCCCGCTCGGCTCTTGTCGATCGTGACTCGGCCGCCGAGATAACGCTCGGGCTTAATCAACCCGAGCGTCACCAACGCATCGGTGACGGTAGGCTGGTCCCCGCCACGCCCGTAGCAGGCGGCACCGGGCTCGGACCCCGCGCTCGGAGGTCCAACGTTGAGAACTCCACGAGCATCGACCCAGGCGATCGACCCGCCCCCGGTCCCAATGGAATCGACACCGATCGCGGACATTGCCGTCGCGAATGGACCGATGTTTATGCGGTGAACGACAGGCGCCTTCAGCCCAGCCAAGGTCGCCACGTCGAAGCTCGTTCCTTTGACGTCGGCACACACGACATTCTCGAGCTCGATAGCCTCCCAAAACAAACGCGCTACCATCACGCCGGCAGCCGGCCCGGACCTGATGAGGTTCACTGGGCGCTCTCTTGCTTCCTCGGCTCCTGTAAATCCGCCTCGCGCATTCATGACTAGTAGATCGGCATCAAGCTTCGCGTCGCTCGTTCGACTGGTAATGGTGTCAAGGTAGGTTCTGTCCGAGGGCCGACATAGCTCTTGAGCACGGCCGGTACGAGGCGCTCGTACTCCCGTATCACTGGAATGCGTTCAGCCGACAACGTCGGCTGAACGCCGAGATCGAGGTCGTCGGTGATCTCTCGCACCCGCAGCTCGTGAATCGGATTCAGAAAGGACCAGAAGAAGCAGACCGCAATTTCGGTCACTGCGTGATTGGCGACTAGATCAGTGACGGCTGCGCGCATTGCCGCCGCGTCGAGCGGCACGACGACCTCGCCGGTCCGGTCCAATCGGTCAGCGACACCTCGGATGCGAACAACCGGAACCAACTCGGGCAGAGGAAGCTGCTTGTGAAGATCGAGCGTCTTTCCACGGGGCATGCGGGCAATGAACAGTGTGTATTCGAAGCCCTTAGTGGTGATCAAGCCGACAATCGCACCATGCAACTCGGCGACCACATTGGTCGCGACTGTCGGTCCCTTGACGAAATGGGTCACCGAAGCGAGCACGTCAGCAAGGGAGCTGTCCATGCGCTGTGCGATGTGCTCAACGGAAACCCAAAATTCCCTGTGAGTAATCCTGGTGGAGTTGTCAGAGCCTTACCGCGCCAGACAACTCCCTCGCCGTCGACGAGGATCGCGTCAGTATGGGTGCCGCCGATGTCGACGCCCAGCCGTGTCAAAATTCCTCCTCTCCTAGACCCGCCACAGTCGTCTGTGACTGATCCCTCATTGCTTCTCCGATGCTACGGCCCGTACGACTCTTGAGAATCAGCCGTCTGTAGGAAATTCGCCAGGCACGCCGCAACCGATGTCGCACATGCCCGAAGCCATCTACCTAACGGTTTTGGGCGCCGCCGACTCGTCCCCTTTGAAGCGCCGGCGAACCTGATCCGCCTCGGGAGCATGTCGTCCGTCTGGGACTTGGTACGTGAAGGAAGGTCAAGCACCAACTCGCCTGACCGGCGGGATTCTGTCCGTCCTGCCATCCAGGTGTCCGGCGAACGTGACGTTGGGAGGGATCGCCTTCTTCGTGAGCAATCAGACGGTTCGGGACCTTCAAGATGGGCTGACCCGCGCTCAGCCTGATCGGCCCGCGGGCGTCGGGAAAGCGGCCCGTAGAGCTCACTCCACTCAGAGAGAGAGGAGCAGCGGCTGCTCTAG
Source organism: uncultured Solirubrobacteraceae bacterium (assembly GCA_963830595.1). Taxonomy (GTDB): domain Bacteria; phylum Actinomycetota; class Thermoleophilia; order Solirubrobacterales; family Solirubrobacteraceae; genus Palsa-465. The sequence goes on along the minus strand of CAWHMQ010000004.1, from coordinate 12,823 downwards.
AAGCTTCCTGATGCGCGCAAGGAGAACTGCGCCATCATGCCCGTAGAGGATGCGGTGGTCACAAACGAGCGTGAGCCGCATCATATGCCGCGCGACGACTTCGTCGAGTTCGGTGACGATCGGCTCCTTCGTGACCGCCCCTACCGCCAGAATCGCCGCCTGGGGGGGGTTGATTATCGCAGAGAAGCTTTCGATTTCCAAACATCCCGAGATTCGAAACGGGTAAACGTCGGCGCCGTCGAGCTCACCGGGCGTGATCGTTCCGTCGCGCACTTTGGATGCGAGCGCGCGCGTTTCGCCCGCGATGACGCCGAGCGATTTGCGGTCGGCATCGAATATTGTGGGCACTACGAGAGATCCGGGCGCCGCCACGGCGACCCCCACATTGACGCCCTCATAGATTTCCCAATGGCCATCCTGATACGCACCGTTGGCGCGGGGCTGCTCGCGTAACGCCAACCCGCTCGCCTTGATCATCATGTCGTTGATCGACGGCGCCGGATCGACGAGTTGCTTGACCCTGGCCCGCAAGGCGAGACATTCGGTCATATCTACTCGGACGGTCAGATAAAACTCGGGCACATTACGCTTTGCCTCGCTCGTTCGCTGCGTTACCGCAGCCTGAAGGCGTGTGAGCTCCTCTACACTGACACGACCTCTCGAATCCGCCTGGTCATGAAGAATCCTCGTGGACAGACGAGCGGACGACGTAACCATATCTGGCCTCGCGAAGTACTCTGGAACGGCGCTCGGGTTTGCGAGAGCACGAAGCACATCGTCTCGACGGATCCGGCCGCCACGACCGGATCCTTGCATCGTGCCGAGATCCAGTTGATGCTCCCGTGCGATCCGACGCGCGATCGGGGTAGCTTGTAACCGATTCGAGCGACCGGCGCCGTTCGAGTTCGACACGCGCGGTTCGCGCGACACCTCCTCTTGCTCGTCCCGGACCCCGATTGGCGACGCTGGCTGCCCGCTGGAGATTACACCCGGATCAAGACCCTGCGCAGCAGCTTCCACCTCACGCGTGGCGGCTGATAACCCGGCTTCCCGGGTGGCGCCGGAGGCGGCGGCGGTAGCGAACTTGCTGGCCGCCGCGACAGGCTCGCCGATCGTAGCGATGGCTGCGCCGACCGTAGCGACCGCACCCTCCCCACCAAGATATGAAGGACACCATCGGCGTCAGCCTCGAGGATCATCGTGGCCTTATCGGTTTCAATTTCCACGAGCTCGTCCCCACTTCGAGACTAGGTCGCCTTCCACATGCAGCCAACGGACGACGATTCCATCCTCCATGTGCTGCGCAAGTCGTGGCATGAGAAGTGCCGGCATGACTAGCGCTTCATAGTCGGGATCCGACACCGGAGCCAGGAGAACACTGCTGAGTTGTTAGCTTAGACATTGAGCAAGGACTGGACAGCCGCGATGATCTGCTGCACATCGGGAAGGGTTTGTCGCTCAGATCCTTCTGGTAAGGGATCGGGTGAAACGGGGCTCCGATCCGAGCTACTGGAGCGTCCAGATTCCAAAAGGCCTTTTCGCCGATCTGCGCGGCAATCTCTCCGCCAAGTCCGCCAAAAGCGACCGCTTCGTGGACGACTAGGGCACGGTTGGTCCTTCCGACGGATTCCATGATCGTGTCGCTGTCCAGTGGGACAAGCGTCCGCGGATCGACTATCTCGATGCTGATGCCTTCCTTTTCCAACTCCCGCGCGGCACGCACAGCTGCCGGAACCATCGCTCCCAGCGCGATCACGGTGGCGTCGGTGCCCTGGAGCACAATGTTCGCCTTTGCCAGTTCGAGGGCAAAGCGTTGGTCAGGGACCGGCTCCTCCTTACCAAAGAAGAGCAGCTTTTGCTCTAGGAATATCACCGGGTTATCGTCCTGAATCGCGGCGGCGAGTAGTCCCTTTGCGTCGTAGGGGTTCGAGGGCATCACGGCAATGAGACCCGGGAAGTGTGCGAAGACGCCCTCCAGACTTTGGGAGTGCTGCGCTCCCAAGCGGACGCCCGCACCGGACACCATTCGGATGGTCAGCGGGATGGTCGGCGCCCCCCCCATCATGAATCGAAGCTTTGCTGCCTGATTTACCAGTTGGTCAAACGCAACCGCCGAGAAGTCGGAAAACTGGAGTTCCACCACCGGACGGAGGCCTGTGAGGGCCGCCCCAACGCCACAGCCAACAAATGCGCTTTCGCTCAGTGGCGTGTCGCGGATACGGTCTTCTCCATATCGGGCGTACAGATCAACCGTCGCCCGAAAGATGCCACCGACCTTGCCTATGTCCTCGCCCATGACGATCACCTTCTCGTCGGCGGCAAGCTCGAGGTCAAGAGCCTCGTTAATCGCCCCAATGAATCCTAGGGCCCGATTCCCAGTCGGCGGAGGCTCAGGTTGGCTCTTCTTCGGCGAATACACCGATGTCAGGAGATCGTGCGCCGAAGCGTCGTCCTCGGCTTCGGCGACTTCGATCGCCTCATCGACCTGGACCTTTACCTCGCGTTCGATCTCCGCGATGGCCTGGTCGTCCAGTTGCCCCACCTGACGCAGCAAGTTCTCCAGCCGGACGATGGGATCATTCTGTTCCCACTCGTCAACCACCGCCGACATACGGGAACGTGGAAGGGTTCGCCCGCATGGAGTGCGGCATCCGCCTGAAGGTTTTCATCTCCAGAAGTGACGGACCGTGGCCGCCCTGAGCCAGCTCCAGGGCATGCGCTACCGCGTCTTCTACGGCGACCACGTCGTTTCCGTCGATGACTACTCCGTGTAGCCCGTAACCCGCGGCACGGTCTGCGATGTCAGCTACGGCTCGGGTTGTCCTCCATCCCGCGGAAAGGGCGAACTGATTGTTCTCACAGATGAAGACTACCGGAAGGCCCCAGGTCGCGGCTAGGTTCATGGCCTCGTGCGTAGCCCCCTGGCCGGCCGCGCCGTCTCCAAAAAAAGCTACGGCCGCCTGATCAGACCCGGAGAGCCGGGCCGTCAAGACCCGCGCCGGTCGCGTGCGGCGGCCCGCTCCGACGATGCCATTGCACCCCAATATGTTCATTTCGAGGTCGGCGATGTGCATCGATCCGCCGAGTCCTCTGCAGTAGCCCGTTCGTTTACCAAACATCTCAGCCATCTCGACGAATATCGGCCCCGCGAGCGATCAAGTGTCCGTGCGAGCGGTGGTGCCCGATGAGGAAATCGCTCTTCTTCATCACTGCAGCGGTTCCGACAGCGATTGCCTCTTGCCCGGCGCAGCTGTGGGCAGTTCCCACTATCTGACCATCAATGAAGAGCTCCGTTGCACGATCTTCGAAGTCGCGGATGAGGCGCATCAACCGGTACTGGTCGATCAACGCTGCACGATGGGCGGGCCGCCCCCGGATCCCAGAATCCTTCGTCTTCGTGCTCATGTCCGCTCCAACACCCAGTCGAGATCGGGTTCAACGTCGTAGATCGGGGCCACCACGCCTCCGACCGGTCCGCTGTCTAACGTTTAAGGGGTCGCCGCAGGACTTCGAGACGCCGGAGGCCATGCCGCCGGTGCACTGCTCAAAGAGCGGATCTCTCGAGAACCCTCTCGTAGTGAAGCTAGCGCGAACGATGTCGGCCACATAGACGGACATCAATGGACCGACGTAGGAGTTGAAGACGGTCGCCACCATTCTGTAGTACTCCCCCATTTGGGGAGCAATCTCATCGAAGAGAGCACGAACGTTCCCGGCGCGAACCCTTCAATGATTTCCCGAACGCGTAGTTCGTGCTGCGGGCGTCGAAAACTTCCACAGAAAGCCAACTGCCAGTGCCTTCAGCGCCGTCCTGCAGGAGGTCGGCCACAGCGCGCGCACCGCATCCTCATCGAGTCGAATCACGACCTCGCCTGTCGAATCAACTCGTTCCAGTACCTCCCTAATCATCCCCTGGGGGACAATCGGCTCTGGCTTATACATGTCCGGCAAAGAAAGAAGGTCGTCAACCTCCAGTCCTTTGGAGTGGCCGCCGCCGCGCATAATTGGCCAGACCTCGCGATGACCGACGGTCGTGATCAACCCGACCCTTGCGCCGCGCTGCTCAACCAGCGCATTCGTTGCGGCAGTGGTCGCATGTACGACGAGGCGACTCTGTGGCAGTAGTTCCTCCAGTGAACGGCCAAGCTGTTCGGCGGCGTCAGCAATCGCAGCGAAGAATCCGCGTGCGAAGTTTGGCGGCGTTGATGGAGCCTTGCCTGTAGTGATCCCGCCATCCTGGTCGACGATCACGCAGTCGGTGAATGTCCCACCGATGTCAGTGCCAACGCTGTAGGTCTTTCCGTCCACCATCCCTCCCCTCGTCATCCGCGAGACGCCGATCGTGGCATCTGTTCGACACGGAACGCCGCGAGCATACGGAAGGCTAGGCGAACCCGGCCGGGTCGACGCCGCACGATCGTCGCGAATAGCACGTGGTGCGATGCGACGACTGTCGTCTACCTCCTAGATGCGCGCACTTGTCTCGCTCGTCGAAGCGCACACAGTAGGCCGTCAGCCGACGAACAGCGGCTGAGCCCCGGCGATGTTTCGCAGCCGCAGACCAAGGTGGAGCTCTAGCCGACCGTCGCCAGAGGACAGATCAACTCCCGAAACGCGCTCGATCCGCTGGAGTCGGTGATACAAGGTGCTGCGGTGGACGAACAGAGCATTGGCGGTGCTGCGCACGTCGCCAGCCTGCTGAAAAAAGTCTCGAGGGTCGGGATCAGGACGCTGGCGTCATGGCTCTGCTCCAGGCGGCGAAGGGACTCCGGAAGTCGAACGTCTGAGCGATCGCGGGCCCCTACCAAGCAGACACCGTTGCATAAGCCCCTAACGATGTCCATTCGACGAGCGGACCGAGCCCTTCCACTGATTTGCTCAACCTCGCCGCGAGCTCGGCGTCAAGCAGCGAGCGCGGTAGATCTCGGATCAACGAGACATGGGATCCCACTCACTCGACCACGGCTGACCATCCGGAATACTAGCAAACCGCTCGTGCAATCGGGACACGAGAGACTTGCCAAACGTAGAGAGCTCCTTCCGCGATTCCACAGCAAAGACCCCGATGACTTGCTCTGCCTCGCTCACGGCCATCAGATATCCAGACGGCACGGAAGTTCGCATTCGCTCAACAGACGCCTCGATCCGGAGCCTGGCGCCCTCGGAAATCGGCTTCTGCTCCTGATGCACGGCCTGCACGACGAGGGCTGCGCAAAGGGGGGCAGTCAAGTGGCGCAGGGATAGGAGCCGCTCTTGAGCCGCATCCGGATCGTCCTCGTGGCCCGGCCTCAGAACGGATCGCAGTAGAGCAAGCGCCGGTTCTCGGTCATCGTGACGAAGCCGCTGCTCACGGAATAGCGCTTGCGCGATGTCCTGCGACTGACGCAGGACATCGTCGATTGCTGCGTCCGTAAGCCGAACCGGTTGGTCGATCAACGACAGGAATCCACTAGCGAGTCGTCGAACCGGAGCGGCACGATAATCCGCTCGGCCATGTCGAGTTCTGGATTCGCCGGGACGCGAACGAATGATCTGTTCGCGCGGACGTCGCAGGCCTCTATCCAAGACCGCACCTCTGCGTTCGCTTCTCGATGGAGCAGCTTGGCCAAGCGGACGCTGTCGATGACACCATCGTGGACACTGCAGACGACCAGCCGGAACTGCGAGTCGTCGACGGCCAGCGGCTTTGACCGGGCAGAGAGAGCATCGACACGCGCTTGTAGCTCGTTCATGGCTCGTCCTCGCCCATCCGCTCTTCAAAAGTCTCGGAAAAATCACCTACAGCTCCGCGGACCCGCCAGAGACGAAGCGCCAGGTGCATATTGAGCCGGTCGTCACCGCTCCTCAGATCTGCGCCAGCTACCTGCTCAATTCGATGTATTCGCTGGTACAGGCTGCTCCTGTGCACCGCTAATGCGGCGGCTGTAGCGGTAGCGTCGCAGGAGTGTAGAGATAGATCTCGAGCGTCGTAACCAGCACCGGGGGAGTCCTTTGCATTGAGCAGTTTCTCGAAAGCGTCGGGCAGGATTGGCAGCGGATCCGCCGAGTCGAGTAGCCGCAGTAATGTCCGGGTAGGCACCGGCGTGCTCCACTGCACCACGGAGCCGAACCTGCTCAACGTGTGGGCGATGCGGCTGGCTGACAGCGCCTCGCAATAGGCGTCAGAAAGCTCAGCGAGGTTCGAATGAGCTCCGCTAACCCCAACCCGGACCGTGGCCCGCTCGGCCACACCGGTCTGTTCGAGAGCTCGACCGAGCCCAAGGGCCAGTTCGACTGCTTCACGTTCGGCCTCATCTGTCGCAAGGACCAGAACGGTCCGCGCTCCCTCCTGGAGCGCCATCATCGGCGAGGAGGCAGAGCCTGCCGAATGCTGTCAACCTGGTCTCGGAGCGCGCCAAACAAGTGGACCCACCGCGCTCCGCAGCCGCCGCGAGAATGACCACGAAGGTGGATGCCGCGGAGAGGTAGGCCTCATCCCCCGCTGTTGGCCCTTCGCCCTTGATCAGCGCACGTACGACGTCGTGCTCACGCTCTTTTCGACCGTCGCGAGAACACGCTCCCGATGCAAGGAGGTTGAAATCTGCATGGCGTAACCGACGGCAACCTCAAGCTCAACAGGACCAACAGCACGGGGATCGTCCATTAGCCAGAGGAAGCCCACGAGATCCCGCTCGCAGCGAGCGGCACGCAGACGGTGGCCGCATCCCCAGATCCGCGTTGGCTGCGAGCCGAACCGGCCCTGCCGACTGCCAGATGCCCTGAGACCGAAGCCACCGAGCAACAGGCGGAGATGTTGTGCGCTGGAGGATCGAATGCCTGCGAACGTCGTCGACGTCGTCCGGCTGGGCGCTGTACGCCACCGTCAGAAGACGCTCGTCATCGACTCCTACGGGAGCGTGCAGGTCACTCGCCGCGGCGTCGACTAGTGCCTGCACAGAGCCCGCACGCCCGGCAGTTTGTGCGTCGTCACTCGCCAGCTGTCTCAACATCCCTCTTGGCCATCATTGTAACTACTATTAGCGGGAGGGGGTAGGCCCTCCGCCTCCCCCCCGGTCGTGGTGTCAGCGGCAGGCCGGCAAAGCCGGCCCTATCGAAGTTCGGGTGCTCCGGTCCGTTCGGTGGTGAAAGTCATCGGGGGAGGGGGATGACGATGCCGGTGCAGCAGAGGTAGACGAGGGCGATCAGGGGGCTGGCGGAGTGAAAGCCGAAGCTGCGGTGGCTGATCAGCCGGATGCGGCTGTTGAGGCCTTCGAGGCGGCCGTTGTTGAGGCCGAGACGGATGGCGTTGAGGATCCCGTCGCGGTGGCGGCGGATGGTGCGGGCGAGCTTGATGAACGGCTCGAGCCGAGATCTGGACGCCCAGGTGAGCCAGGCGTCGAGGTGCTCGGGCGCGAGCTGGGCGTCCTCGAGCTGGTAGAGCAGGCGGAGCTCTTCTTTGAGCAGGAAGGCGCGGTAGAGCGGCTTGTTGGCTTGCTGGACTTCGCCGAGCTTGGCGAGCTGCTCGATGGTCTGCTTGTCGGGCGCTTTGAGCAGCGACCAGCGGGTGCCCTTGATCCACTTGCCGGCCGGTGTCTTGGAGCGCTCGTGGGCGTTCCACTCATCGCGACGGACCTGGTCGACGGCACGCTGGGCGAGCCGCACGACGTGGAAGGGGTCAAAGCAGATCTCGGCGTCAGGGAGGTTGTCGCGGATGGCTTGCTGATAGCCGCCGGACATGTCGATCGAGACCGCCTTGATCGTGTCCTTGCGCTCGCCGAGCAGGTCAAAGAACGCCTGCAGGGTGGCGGCGTTGCGGCCGGGAGCGCACCACACGATCGGACCCTTGGCGTGATCGACGACGGTGGTGAGGTACCGGTGCCCGCGGCGGTAGGAGATCTCATCCACCCCGATCGCGACCAGCCCCTCGAGCCGTCGCTCGTCGAGGTGATCGGCGACCACGCGCGCCACGATCCGCCCGACCGTGTCCCAGGCGATCCGCAGCAGCCCGGCGATCGGGGTCTTGGCCATCTGCTGCGCCAGCCACGCCACCGTGTCCTCGAAGTCGCGGGTGTAGCGCGAGCCGGCGCGGCCCACGGCACCGCCTCAACTGGGCGCCGCAGTCTCGACACCACAGGCGCCGCAGCTCGCACTCGATCACGCATCGCTGGGCACCAAGATCGAGGTGGCGCCAGCGCTTGACCCGGTGGTCATGGACGTGGCCGCCGAGCTGCCCGCATCGGCCAGCACACGCGCCGCCGGCGCCGCAACCGGACCGTCACGATCACCCCCTCGCCGGTGAAGCTGACGTCGATGACCGACGCGCCGGGCAGGCGCAGAAGCCGGTTGAATGCCGTGGTGACGCGCACGTCGCCCTCCTTGCGGGCCGCTTGACCTTCGAACAGCCAGCAGCCTGCCGCCGAGGGCGGCGGCGCGTCTCCGCAGTCTGCGCAACCTCCGGCCGAAACCTCAGCGACGAAACCCCCGCTCACCCGGCCAAAGCCACATGTCGGTCACCACCCAACCACGAGGAGACCCCGAAGTTCGGCGGCGCTCCCAGATGCGCGGGGAATTGTCAAATGTTGTGGATCTGGCAATGAAGAATGATCAGGCGGCGACCCTCTCGTCCGTCATTGTCGTCGTTGGTGTCGTCGTCGGTGACCTTGATGCCGTCCTTGAACTTCGCGCCGGCGAGCACGTCGGCGACGAGCTCGTGGCCGTTGAACCGTCGCCAGCGTTCCTGGGCTGACTCCAGCAGCTTGTAGGCCATCGCCAGGGCGGCGGCCTTCGAGCCGGCGCCCTTCGTGACCCGCGTCCGGAGCCGGACGGTGGCGAAGCTGCTCTCGATCGGATTCGTGGTCCGCAGGTGGCGCCAGTGCTCGGCGGGGTAGTCATAGAACGCGGTCAGCGGCGTCCAGTCGCGGTCGAGCTTCGGAAGCGCCTTGGGGTACTTGGCGCCGTACTCCTCGCGGAACACCTCCAGCGCCGGCTGGCGTCCTTGCGGGTCGGCGCCTCGATGATCTCTGACAGCAGCCCCTTCGCGCGTGATTGCAGCCGCTTGGGCAGGCAGTCGATGACGTTCCCGGCGGCGTGAAACCAGCAGCGCTGCTCGCCCGCGCCCGGGAACACGTCGCGCAGCGCCGCCCATGCACCCAGGGCGCCGTCGCCGACGACGAGCTTGGGCTCGTTCAGGCCGCGGCGCTTGAGATCGCGGAACACGCCCGCCCAGCTCTCGGTCGACTCGCGATAGCCATCCTCGACCGCCAGCAGCTCCTTGACGCCGTCCTCCCGGACGCCGATCACGATCAGCAGGCACACCTTCGGGTCCTCGCCGAGCCGGACCGAGACGTGGATCCCGTCCATGAACAGGTAGGCGTAGCGGCTGAAGCTGAGCAGCCGCCGGCGGAAGCGGTCGTGGTGGGCCTCCCACTCCTTGCACAGCCGGCTGACCGTCGTCGCCGACAGGCCCGCGGCGTCCTCGCCCAACAGGCCCTCCAGCGCCGGACGGAAGTCGCCCGGTCGACAGCCCGCGGAGGTACAGGATCGGGATCACCTCGCCGACCTTCGGCGACCGGCGCGCGTACGCCGGCAGGATCCGCGAGCTGAACCGCTGCCGCTCCCCGGTCTCCTCGTCACGCGCTTGTCGTTCACGCGCGGCGCGCGGACCGGGATCGTCCCCGACCCGACCGTCACCCTCCGCTCCCGCGCGCGACCGTTGCGGACGACCAGCCGGTGCCCGTCCTCGTCGACCTCATCGCTGAACCGCTCGACGTACTCATCGGCCTCGGCCCGGAGCGCCGCGGCGATCATCCGCCGCGCGCCCTCCCGCGCCAGCTCGTCCAACGCGAGCGTGATCTCCTCGTTGCCCTCCCCGACGGGGAGCATGCGAACATTCGTCATGGCGTGCCTTCCTTCTCCGCCTTCCGGCGGTCGGTCTTGAATCAACCGGGAAGGTACGCCGCCTTTCTTCCTCAACGCCGTCATCGCGGTAGGGACGGGCCTTCGCCTCTGCGGGCTCGGCCCGCCCCCCGCACAGATCCCAGCGGGCGCTTCTAACGCACTGGGCTCCTGCCTTGGGTGATGGCGGCGAAGCGACGGTCGGGCCAGGGATGCACGATCCGGGCTGGAGGTAGCCATCGCTCAGCGAGGCGAACATCCGCTTCCAGGTCATCGGTGTCGCTGGCTGCGGCGCCGAAGCGCCCAGAGCCAGTGACGGATGACGCGGTAGCGGAAGGTGGTGATCGCCTTGCCGTTGTCGGGCACCGCGTAGTAGTTGAAGTGCCCGCGCACGACGCTGGCCAGCCAGCGTCCTTGGTCGGGGATGGGCAGATCGCATCGTCGATCAGCTCGGCCTTGACCTTGCTGAGCTTCGCGCGCATCCGTTTCGAATCGGTGATCCGCTTGAGCTTGAACCGCCCGTTCTTCGTCTTCGCGCACACGTGCGTGAAGCCGAGGAACTGGAACGTCTCAGGCTTACCGAGACCCCGCCCGCCCGATTCCGGGCGGCGAACCGCCCGAACTCGATCAGCCGCGTCTTCTCGGGGTTCAGCTCCAGGCGAGAACTTCGCGAGTCTTTCGCGCAGATCAGCCCAGAACCGCTCGGCGTCCTCCCGGTGCTCGAAACCCACCACGAAGTCGTCAGCGAACCGCACGATGACCACGTCACCGCGCGCGTGCCGCCGCCGCCACTGGTGGGCCCACAGGTCGAAGACGTAGTCGAGTAGCCGGGGGGAATCTCACCCCCCGGCGCTCACAGAACCGTACGTGACAGTCTCCCGTCATACGGCTCTTGCAGGCCGACCCTGCGGTGGCGGCTTGCCTGCCAGTGCGCGAATAGTCCCGGCTCCCGCCGCTTGACGGCGGCGAGCCAGGCCCATGCCCGGACAGGGCTGTACCTGAGTCGTTTGAACTTGTGCCTTGCCCATCGAATGAGATGCTGGTCGATGCGGAAGGCGAGGAAGTGCAGCTCGGAGCGATAGAAGGCTCCGTAATAGCCGATCCAGCCGCGCACTTGCGGGTTTATCTCCCCGGCGAGGCTGGACAGGTCCTCGCGCTGCGGCTCCGTAGATGCCATGCCCTGATCGTCTGGCTGATCGCCTTCGTGCCGTCGGCGCGATGGCCGGCGCGAAGCTCATGAAATAGCCTCGCGGCCTCGGGCCAGACGTCCCCGGAAGGCATAGCCGAGGAAGTCGAAGCTGGTGTGCTCCGCCTCTCCTCGGCGGTTCGCGTCTTTGCAGTACACGACCTTCGTCTTCTCGGGGTGCAACTCAAGACCTAAGGTCTTGAGTCTCTTGGCGATCTCAACCCATAGCCGTCGGGCTTGCTCCTCGGTGTCGCAGTGCGCCACAATGTCATCCGCATAGCGCTCAAACGGAGCAGCCCGGGTGCTCCCGGGTCATCCACATATCAAACGCGTACGTCATGAACAGGTTGGCCAGCAGAGGCGAGATCGGCGACCCCTGCGGGGTGCCTCTCTCCCGAGCGACGAGGGTCCCGTCGGGCATCTGCATCGGCGCTTTCAGCCACCGCTCGATGTACAACAGAACCCACCGCTCGCGAGTGTGGTGAGCTACCGCTTTGAGCAGCAGATCATGCGGGACGCTGTCGAAAAAGGCGCGAATGTCAAGATCTAACACCCAAGCCTTCTTCCAGCAGCGTCTGCGCGTCACAGCCAGCGCGTCATGGGCACTGCGCCCGGGACGATAACCGTAGCTGTCGGGGTGAAAGATCGGCTCTAGCTTCTCTTCCAGCAGCATCGCTGCTGCGGTCTGGGCTACTCGGTCGGCCACCGTCGGCACTCCGAGCACCCTGACCCCCGTCCCGTGATCCTTCGGTATCTCCACCGCGCGCACCGGCGAGGGCATGTAACTGCCCGCGCTCATCCTATTCCAGAGCTTGTAGAGGCTGTCCCCCTCGCGGCTCTCGAACTGCTGATGCTCACGGCGTCCACGCCCGGCGCTCCGTCATTGGCCCGGACCTTCTTCCACGCCTCGATACACGAGGCGTTTGGGGATCTCAAACGACTTCACCGTCGGGTTTGCTCGGCCCATCAGCTCCTCCCCGACAGCGGGTTGGCGTCTGGGTGAGCTGACCTGCCCGGCCCCTTGGCTCCAGCCCCATTACAGGACCTTCAACGCTACTACGAGCCGGTCCGCCCCTGCGCCTCGCGGTACTCTGCCCCAGACGGTTTCCGCCGCCCAGGGTTCTCCCTCTCGCGGCCAAGGGCCACCAGCCCCGATTCGACTGGCCGACGGTATCGAGACACAGGTTCTCCTCTTCCATGCCAGCGCCCACGACGAGCTCACGCCACCTTAACACCGAGCACCGCCAGAGCGACACGCAGGCCGTCCCCTGGCTACACCACGCCCACGGCGTGATGCTCTCCCAGGGATATGCACCAACCCCGGTTGCGATGCTGTCATTGTTTTACGATGCGTCAGCAGTGGTTCAACCATGTTCGTCTTCTCGTCGCACACCTGACCCGCTGTTAGCGAGCCGTTTCCGTGATCGCTTCCCACCCCGGCTTTTGACCGACATGACATCACGGCGGTTTGGGCTCCCCGCCTGCACGGCGAGCCCGGAGGACCTCCCTCCATCACTGGCACAGCACGGATCACAAAACGACCTTCTACATCGCCTCGCTTTCCTTTCAGGACACACGTGCAGGTAGACGTTCGCAAGCAGCGGCGAAGCTGACGCTCCTTGCGGAACGCCCCCTGCTCGTCCGTCCACTCCCGTCCTCGATGACCCCCGCGGCCAGCCATTTCTGGATCAGCCGCAGGACCCTCTTGTCCGCGATCCGGTGCTCAAGAACCGCTCCAGCCATCGATGGTCAAGGCTGGTGAAG